>CAWHGA010000055.1:0-88026 GCA_963828705.1 uncultured delta proteobacterium | reverse complement strand
TCGAGACCGACCCTACAAAAGACCTCATAAGATGTCGCAAACCATCGAGACCCTCCAGCACATGAAGAAAAACCGCCAATCGATCCCAATCTGCTGGATCTGGTCATTCAAAACAAACTCCACGAACAATACGCCCAACAGGAGCTTTCTTCCGACCAGGTCGAACCGACTCGATGCCCCAGACAAGTGAGCGCCTCATCAATGCCACAAAGCATCTGGAGAGGTGTGGGCTCGACCACTCCTGTCAGGCAGCCGCCTTGATTTGACAGCACGCAAAACCTTTACGGCTCGAAGCCAACAATGGATTGAAACGACCCAAAAGCAGGGTCGTCTCAATCCTTATGGAGTTCCAGCTAAATCTAGCCATATTAATATCATTTTTTCACTATTTTTAGCTTACTTTTCTTCTTTTCCTTATCAGCAGTCCCCTTCTTGCCCCTCTTCTCCATATCCGTAATGCTTTGGTTGATTCCTGCTCGGTCCATGGTCTCCATCATTATCTTGTCTCTGCACATATCACAGAGACAGATTTTCCCTTTTTGGGTGAGGCTGTAGTCTCGAACACTGTCTGACGCGGATTTGCACAACTCACACTTCGATCTGAACGAATCACATGGAGTGCATGTTACTGCCTGATTAAGCTCTTCCGATGTGAGGAGATCCCTTGCAAGATTTACTTTAAACTCTGTGAATTGCTCGTTCAGTGCGGTCTGAGATATCGTATCGCTTTCGACCTTATCTAAACTGGCGTGCTCCCAGGACAGTTTCTTCTCGCCTGCGAGAAGAAAGAATACACGTCCCTTGTTCTCATCTATTAGCTCCAGCACCTTTCCATACCCCCAGGCAGGCATTCGAGGGTGGAACACCCAATCGCCTTTGGACAACTTTGCTTCTGTACCCTGCATAGGGCATGACTCCTTTCTCATCATTGACGTGGCAGTGGTGTTGTGAAAAATCCCGAACATTTTGGAAGATGATCAAAATACCGAGGGCAGCGAAAGGAGTCGGTAAGATTTCAGTGTGAGAGGGGTAATGTTGCAGAGTCCGCCGTTGATTCACCTCTTACAACATAACTGGAACGGAGCGCAACATCAAGGGGACAAAGCCGATATGACGGTGTCACCACTTCGAAAGGTCAGAATGAGGGGTGGTGGGCCTTGGGCCGCCAGATGGTTAAAAAACCCAGCGCACCGGGGAAAAGGATTCGTGTCGATCCCCCGATGATCTCTCGCCTCGACAGGGATCAAGTCCCTGCGCAAGAGATTGTAATGCTGAGTGAGAAGAGGGATGACACCCGCCAGATATTCAGAACCTTGCGATTTGCGCACCAAGACCGCTTTTTCTATCTCTGATCGGAAACATGGCATAATAGGCAAGGATTGATTGGACCAAGGCGTCAACCAATTGAAACAAAAAACCGGAGCATTCTTTCACTCCGGCTGGCATTCACGTTTGAAGATTTTGGACTACGCTTGGACTAAAGCGTCCGCACATTGGTAGCTTGAGGCCCTTTAGCACCTGACTCCTCCGTAAAGCTCACCCGCTGACCTTCGCTCAGGGATTTGAAGCCTTCACCTTGGATGGCTGAGTGATGAACAAACACATCATGCCCGCTGTCAGTTTCGATAAAGCCGTAGCCCTTGCCGTCATTAAACCATTTTACTTGACCTTCCGCCATTTTCTCAATCCTTCTTTGAATGTTGTATTTTTCCACTGCTTTTTGGCACGGCACTCGGAGCTACTCTGAAACAGCACTTTTGCCTTGGCGAAAAGCCGATTCCCTGCATAACTCGATGTATCGTACTCAACTAGCATGCTACTGATAGTAACTGATAAATCGGAAAAGACAAGAGCAAATCGAAGGAAATACTTTCTCCACAAAGAACAGAATTTGAAAAATAAAGTTCAACTCATGAGTATCACTACTTAAATCACTATATAAGGTCGGTGCCAATAAAACTTATAATACCGTGTTGTTTAACAATTAAGATGCTCAAAATGCAAATGCTTATCAAGGAAATCATAGATGCGGAACTGAAGGACACTTTATGCCAGTGATCACGAAAGCCCACTTGGGTCTGGTGTTCTTCGACCCCACCGGAATATCCTGCGAAACCCCTTCTCCGAACAGAAGATCAGTTACCTTGAGGATACAGGCAAGATCCTCTATCAGTCCGGCATGAATCATGGGAGGGACATGAAGAATTCTGAAATCTTCACCGCCGAGGAATTCATCGCCGCCATCACCCAGCACTTGCCCGAAAAGCATTCTCAGATGGGCCGATACTCCGGCTGGTATTCAAGCAGGAGCAGAGGAGAAAGGACCAAGGCAGGCATCTTCATGCCGGGCGACAAACTGGTGCACCAGCAAGGAGTCGAAGAGACAGAATTGGACTTATGCGATTACAATAGGGTAGGGACTCGATAGCAATTAAAGAAAAAAGGGTTGCGATCAATGATTCGCAACCCTTAGATTTTTCTGGTGGAGCTGAGGGGAATCGAACCCCTCACCTCTTGAATGCCATTCAAGCGCTCTCCCAACTGAGCTACAGCCCCAAAGGTGGACTGTTCATATCAAATGGCCGTCAAGGGTGTCAACTGTTTTGTCATGACGCCCGCTGATCCGGGCACGAGGGTTCAGTCGGGCCTTCCGACGCTCGTTTTGGTCGCTGATCGGATGCCATCGAAGGTCTCGCGCCTTGTGTTCAGCGTGGCACCGCCGGCGGTTGCCAAACCCTTGTCGCGCCCAACGGATGCCACGTTTACCGTCATGGAAAGCACTCATCAATAGCCATTGTCTTTCCCCGCCCAACGAGATAACTTGAAGACGATAACGGTATGGCGACGGCATAGGGGTTGCGCTTCGATAGGGAGTAGTTTTACCCCTTTTATGGCATCAGGGCACAGTTGATCCGAGTGCTGCCCAAGGACACCCAGGCAGTCTCCTCTATTCCTTGCTTCTTCCCAAGATCACCAAATGATCGCAACGTGACAGGTCATTAAGCCATGGATGGTGCTTCCGATTTGAATGCAGCTTACCTGGATACGCAGTATCAGCGCTGGAAAAATGATCCTCAGCAGGTCTCCCGCGATTGGCAATGGTTCTTCACCGGTTTCGAATGGGGTGCATTGCCGGAATCCGCGACGCTAGGGGCATGCGACCGGGAGCAGGTGCTGCGGCAGGCTCGAGTGGCGGAACTGGTCTATCGTTACCGCGATCTGGGTCACCTGCTGGCCTGCCTGGACCCGCTCAGCGCCTGTCCCACCAGTCACCCATTGCTCGACCTGGCGGCTTTCCAGCTCACCGAAGATGATCTTGATCGGAGCTTCTATACCGACCTGCCTTCACTACAAGCGAGGTTTCAGGTTCAAGACGCAAACACTGAGATTCCGGATGACAGTCATCAGAGTCCGGACACCAGATCCCAGACCCAGGAAGAACTGGCCTTTCCCAGCCGGCAGTCTACCTTGCGTGAGATCCTCGAAATATTGAAGGAAACATACTGTCATTCGGTCGGCGTTGAATACATGCACCTTCAGGACCCGCTGGAACGCCGCTGGCTTCAGGAACGCATGGAACTGGTGCGAAACCGTGCGACGCTGGACTCACAGGCCAAAATCCACATTCTGCGCGAACTCACCGCAGCCACCCTGTTCGAGCAGTTTCTGCACACCAAATACGTCGGTCAGAAGCGCTTTTCTCTGGAAGGTGCAGAAGGCGTCATCGCCTTCCTGGACACTCTGATTGACGCCGCCGGCACCCAGGGCTGCCGGGAAGTCATTCTGGGCATGGCCCACCGGGGGCGACTCAACGTTCAGGTGCACCTGCTCGGAAAGCCTTATGAAGCGGTTTTCTGTGACTTTGAGGATAGCTATGACCCCGATTCCCTGGTGGGAGCCGGTGATGTCAAATACCATAAAGGCTATCTCGGGCAGGTGCGCACCCTCTCAGGACATGACATCCGGATCTTCCTCAGTGACAATCCCAGCCATTTGGAATCCGTCAACCCGGTGGTGGAAGGTCTGACCCGTGCTCGTCAGGACTTGCACGGCGAACATGGCCCGCGACAGGTGTTGCCAGTACTGATTCACGGTGATTCCGCTTTCGCCGGCCAGGGCGTAGTGGCTGAAACCCTCAACCTATCGCAACTCGACGGTTATCGCACCGGTGGCACCATTCACATCGTCATCAACAACCAGATCGGTTTCACCACCCTGCCCGAAGATGCCCGATCCACTCGCTACTGCACCGACGTGGCCAAGATGCTCATGGTCCCGATCTTTCATGTTCATGCCGAAGATCCGGAGGCCCTGGTTCATGTCGCCCGACTGGCGCATCACTATCGTCAGGAGTTCGGCAAGGATGTGGTGATTGATGTCATCGGGTACCGGCGTTATGGCCACAACGAAGGAGACGAACCCTATTACACGCAACCGCAGATGTATGAGCGCATTCATGAGCGGCCACCGGTGTTTCAGTTGTATGCCCGGAAACTCCTGGCCGACGGCCTGATCTCCGAAACGGAACTTCAGAATATCAGAACCACGGTCACGGAAAGACTGGACCAGGCTTTTCAGGCGGTACACGACAAAACCTGCATTCTGCCGCCACTGCGTTATTTCGACGAATCAGCCGGTGACTTCGGTGAATTAGGCCAGCAGCCGGTGAGCACCGGCGTGGATGACACCACCCTCCTGGAGCTGGCTCGAGAACTCCACCGCCTGCCCGAGGGTTTCACCGTCCAATCCAAATTGCTGCGCATCCTCGAACGTCGCCTGGAATCTTTGGTGACCGGTCACGGGATCGACTGGGCCGGTGCCGAAACCATGGCCTTTGCCACCCTCCTGGCTGAAGGCACGAGTGTGCGCCTGAGCGGCGAAGACAGCCGGCGCGGCACCTTCAGCCAGCGCCATAGTGTTCTGGTGGACCCGCACACCGGAGCGAACTTCACCCCGCTTCAAGCCGTAGCCCGTCCCCCGGCGCGGTTCCAGGTCCATGACACCATGCTCTCGGAATTTGCGGTCTTGGGTTTCGAATACGGCTATTCCCTGGCCGACCCCCACGGCCTCACCATCTGGGAGGCGCAGTTCGGGGATTTTGCCAATGGTGCCCAGGTCATCATTGACCAGTATCTAGCCAGCGGTCAGACCAAGTGGCAGCGTTTGAGCGGCCTGGTGGTGCTCCTGCCGCACGGCTTCGAAGGCCAGGGGGCCGAACATTCCAGCGCCCGGCTGGAACGCTTCCTGCTCCTGTGTGCCGAAGACAACATCCAGGTGACCTATCCCAGCACCCCGGCACAGTATTTTCATTTGCTGCGGCGGCAGGTGCAACAGCCATTGCGTAAACCGCTTGTGGTCATGGCCCCAAAGAGTCTGCTGCGTCACCCCCTGGCGGTTTCTCAGCGGGTCGAATTGGCCACCGGCCTGTTCCAGGAAGTGCTCGATGACCCGGCACCCTCGCCCGCCCCGCGCCGAGTGCTGCTGTGCAGCGGCAAGATTTACTACGATCTAATCGCCGAACGCGCTCGACGGCACCTCGAGGACGTTGCCATAGTGCGGATCGAGCAGTTCTACCCCTTCCCTCGCAACCAACTGGCGGCTGTTTGGGATCGTTACACCAGCACCGATGAATGGTGGTGGGTGCAGGAAGAACCGGCCAACATGGGAGCCTGGCAGTTTATCCAGACGCGGATGCAGGAAATTGCCAGTCCGCCCCCTTGTTTACGTCGGGCGTCCGGAAGCGGCCAGCCCCGCTACCGGATATCATCAGCTTCATCAGCAGGAACAGACGGCGATCCTCCATCAGGCGCTGGCATGAATTCACCAGGGGAGACTTAGGATGAGATTGGACATCAAGGTCCCGGCGGTCGGGGAATCGGTGCAAGAAGCGGTGCTGGCCCAGTGGTTCAGACGTGACGGCGAACGGGTGCAAAAAGACGAGATCCTGTTCCTGCTGGAGACGGACAAGGTGACGTTGGAAATCGTGGCGGAAGCCGACGGCATCCTCCACATCCTCGAACCCCAGGGCAAAACCCTAGCAATCGGCGCCGTCATTGGTTTCCTGGAGTCAGAAGCGGCTCCGGCGGATGCACCTGAACCCGCCGTGGTGGCCGCGAAACCCATCGCTGAAGCCGCACCTCCACCACCATCAATCGCTGTCGCAGATGCCAGTGCCGGAGAGATGGCGGCGTCCCCAGCCATTGCTGAAATCGAGACGATGGAGTCTCCGCCTCCCATGTTATCCCCGTCGGTACGGCGTCTGGTGGCGACAACTGGGTTAGATCCTCGCTCAGCTTCAGGGCACCGGTCCCGGCGGTCGCATCACCAAAGGCGATGTCTTGCTCCATTTGGAGCAGCACGTCGTTGCCGCAAACGCTGCCGTACAGCCATTACCCTCGCCTGCCGACACCCCTCAACCGGCAACCGGCGAAGCCCCAGTCTCCATGTCCCCGGCTGCATTCACTTCACCTGCGGCTTTCACCGCGCCAGCGGCTACGCCCACGGTCGTGACCACCCCGGTGGCCGCGGCCACCCCTGCATGCGGGCCGGAAGAACAAGTCACCCGCCAGCCCATGAGCCGCATCCGGCTGCGGATTGCCGAGCGACTGCTGGAAGCTCGGCTGCAGACGGCCATGCTCACCACCTTCAATGAAATCGACATGACCGCATTGCAGGCGGAACGCGCTCGATACAAGGAGTCTTTCCGCGCCAAGCACGGTGTCTCTCTGGGCGTTATGTCGTTCTTTATCAAGGCCACTACCGCGGCACTCCAGGAATTTCCCGAACTCAACGCCTTCATCGATGGCAAGGACATGGTCTACCACCATTACTACCATATCGGCGTGGCGGTGGGGGCCGAACGCGGGTTGGTGGTGCCGGTGATCCGCCACGCCGACCAGTTGAGTTTCGCCCAACTGGAGCAAGCCATTGTGGGTTTTGTCCAGAAGATCAAGGACAACCGGCTGGAACTGGCCGACCTCGAAGGCGGAACTTTTACTATCACCAACGGTGGGGTCTATGGATCGCTCCTCAGCACGCCCATCCTCAACACTCCTCAAAGCGGCATCCTGGGAATGCACAAGATCGAAGACCGACCTGTGGCGGTAGCCGGCCAGGTGGTGATCCGTCCGATGATGTACGTGGCCCTCAGCTACGATCATCGCCTCGTCGATGGCCGTCAGGCGGTGACATTCCTCAAACGCATCAAGGAATACATCGAAAACCCGGAACGGATCATGCTGGAGGTGTGATGTGGGGAACTTGAAGCATTACGATCTGATCGTCGTTGGTGCCGGACCGGGCGGCTATGTGGCCAGCGTTCGCGCCGCCCAGCTTGGCCTGAAAGTCGCCTGCATCGACAAGGGAGCCCGCCTCGGAGGGGTTTGCCTCAACGTCGGCTGTATCCCCAGCAAAGCCCTGCTGGATTCCAGCGAATACTACCAGCTGGCCAAAACCCACTTGGGAGAACACGGCATCCGGCTTCAATCGGTGGAACTCGATCTGACAGCGATGATGGCGCGCAAACAGCAGGTGGTTCAGGAATTGACCGGTAACGTTCGGCGCTTGCTCGAAAGCAACCAGGTGGAGATCATCCGCGGCACAGCACGACTGGTGGGACCTGATCAGGTGAGCGTGATACCGGCCGATTCGTCGGCGGGCGGCGGTGACCAAACCATGCTGCAGGGTAAGGCCATCCTGCTGGCCACCGGCAGCGAACCGGTGGCACCCCCGGGCATGGCCTTCGACGGGGAGCGGGTGGTGACTTCTACCGAAGCCCTGGAGTTTCCCTCCGTGCCGGAGCATCTTGGCGTTGTGGGCGGGGGCTACATTGGCCTGGAACTGGGCTCCATCTGGCGGCGTCTTGGGGCCAAGGTGACCATCATCGAAATGCTTCCGCGGCTGGCCGCAACCCTGGATGGGCAGGTGGCCAGGACCCTGGAGCGGATCCTTACCAAACAAGGCATCGAATTCCGGCTTCAGACCCGCGTCATCACAAACCCATGTGGCTGCAGACGGCGTGGAACTTGCCCTCGAAGCTGCCGACCAGACCACCAGTATCCATTGCGACCGCGTGTTGGTGGCCGTCGGTCGCCGGCCACTTACTCGCGACCTGGGTCTCGAAGACCTGGGGGTTACCGTTGATCCGCGAACCGGTCAGGTGTTGGTGGACCAACAGTATCGAACCAACATCCCCACCGTTTATGCCATCGGCGATCTCATTGCCGGCCCGATGCTGGCTCACAAAGCTTCAGCCGAAGGGCATCGCGGTCGTCGAAAGTCCTCGCTGGGCTACCCGGCGAAGTCAACTACGACGCCATTCCCGCCGTGGTATACACCTCACCGGAAGCTGCCGCCGTGGGGCTCACCGAAGAGCAGGCACGCGAGCGCGGTATCGACTACAGCGTCGGCACCTACCCGTTCACCGGCAGTGGTCGAGCCCGCTGCATGGGTCAGACCGACGGTTTTGTGAAATTGCTGGCCCACAAGCACAGTGACCGCTTGCTAGGCGCTCACATTCTGGGACCGCGAGCCGCCGACATGATCGCCGAATGCGCCCTGGCCCTGGAATTTGGCGCCAACTCAGAAGACATCGCTCGTACCGTCCACGGTCACCCCACCTTTGCCGAGGCCGTCCAAGAAGCAGCCCAGGCAGTCAGACGCTGTTCCATCCACGCCTGTTGATAGTTCTGCACTCTCGTCGTCATATCAGCAGCGACCATAGCCTTGTTCAGAACCACCCTTGAGCTATTCGCAAATAGCCGCCACCCGGTCGAAAGCCTACTAGTGCTTTGTCAGCTTGCTTCTACGGGGTAGCGTTCTTACATTGATAAGTCAAAACGAACGGAGGATGGCCAAGCGCCAACGCCCGATCGCCCTGAGGTATCGAAGGGCGAACCCTTTAAGACTAAGTTGACGGAGCGCTAAGTCTAAATGTTTCTGGCCACCCGCTGGCGCCCAGATGACGTTGAATCGCCGTTCTTCCACAGTTTTCTTACAAAACTGTAATTCAAGTCTAAACAGGATTGACACGATAGTCTCGATACACTACAAGATCCGCTCTCGGCGACTCAAGTTGGTTTGGCTCGTTCAGAAGATCTTAAATTCGGAGAAAAGAGGCATATCATGGAATGGTACCTGATGGAATTCTGCAAACCTACCCCCCTGGGCGCAAGCATCTTTGGCGCGTTCCAGCTGATTTTAGTGGCTGCTGTTTGGGTCTTCAAGATCGGCCTTCCTAAACCGGTGAAGGGAAACTAGGGGTACTTGTGAACCAACAACTGACAGGGGGTTTGATTGCATAGCTGCTTCGAATGGGCTCTCATTGATGGTCGAAATCTATAAATCAATGAATTTTAGACACTTATAGTGGCACTGGACCCCGGCTTTCGCCGGGGTGACGACTTCTTTCGAAAGCATCAATATGTGGTTATTGAGAAAATGATTTTGGGGCAGCTTACGTCACTCCCGCATGCTTTTGGCGGGAGTCCAGCCCAGCTTCCCTTCCTGGATTCCCGCCAGAACCATGCGGGAATGACGATCAAGGGCGCCACAACCCCAGGATCTTTTTCTTGAAGTCTATAGTTTCACATCCGAAAACCCAGTTCTTGGAATTGAACGGTTGGGGACGGGCCTATCCTCTCCAGAAACGCCCTGGAATCATTCCAAATTGCGGGCGGGCGTGAGCACACCCCTACATCTCATCCAAGAACAGGGGCTCGCCAGATCGAGACTAAGGATCCACCCAAAATAAGTGTGCCATTTCACCGTGATTTCTGTGTCGCGTTTCATTGCATTCAACACGACCTACCGTAGGTTGCGTTGAATGCAATGAAACGCAACGTCTGCAATGGTTGTTCTTGGACAGTTCCTAACCATCTCCTGTTGCAGGTCACCACCATCAGCTTTCCTCCCACAAGGTTTCAACTGCCGCTATCGGCGGGATTGCAGTTCGCTGTCGCGGCACCAAACCTTGTATCTTCGTCACCCAATTGTGCCGCCATGTACTGCGAATAGCCCACAAAGCGCCTCGCGCAAACTTATGGACGTCACCTTTTCGAAGTGTGAGGCTCCCCGGTGAAGCAGCGGTACCTGCCAGAGACTCCTTGACTTTTTGGTACTGAATCAGAATATGATAACAACTGATGTACCGAGGTTCTCGTCGGTCAGGGTGCCCCGCCGCAACAGCCGGTCGCATCGCTTCCCCGGTGGTAATTGTTTCCCGGGGAAGGCCGAAATTCGCTCCCAACGCATAGTGCTGGGCTCCAGCGCTGCAAACACACATACCAGGAACGCGTGAAGCTCATGCCCAAATTGAGAAACTTTAGCATCATCGCCCATATCGACCATGGCAAATCCACCCTGGCGGACCGGCTCATTCAGCACGCCGGTCTGGTTACGGACCGCCAGTTCCGCGACCAGATCCTGGACACGATGGACATCGAACGGGAGCGTGGCATCACCATCAAGAGCCAGACGGTCACCCTGCCGTACACGGCCAAGGATGGCCAGGCCTACGAACTGAACCTCATCGACACCCCCGGTCATGTGGATTTCTCCTATGAGGTCTCGCGTGCTCTGGCATCGTGCGAAGGGGTGCTGCTGCTGGTGGACGCCTCCCAGGGCGTCCAGGCGCAGACCCTGGCCAACCTCTACATGGCCATGGATCACGACCTCACCATCATCCCGGTGATCAACAAGATCGATCTCCCTTCTGCCGATGTGGACCGGGTCAAGGAACAGATTGAAAACGAACTGGCCCTGGACTCCGATCAGGCCATTCTCTGCTCCGCCAAGGAAGGCATTGGCATTGAAGAGGTGCTGGAAGCCATCGTCGCACAGATTCCTCCCCCGCGGGGAAATCCGGAAGCGCCGCTCGCCGCCTTGATCTTTGACGCCCATTACGACGTCGTTTCGCGGCACCATTATCAGTTGCCGGATCGTTGACGGTGCTCTGCGGCCCGGCGAAATCATTCGCCTCATGTACAACAACGCTACCTACAAGGTCGAAGAAGTTGGCATCTTCCGCCTCAATCGCCAGCCCACCCGGCAGCTCACGGCCGGTATGGTGGGTTACGTGATCTCAGGAATCAAGACGGTTGAGAGACACGCGGATTGGCGATACCATTACCCTTGATTCCCAACCGGCGACCGCACCGCTGCCCGGTTTCAAGGAAGTCAAACCGGTGGTGTTTTCTTCCATCTATCCCATCTCTTCGGATGACTACCCTTCCCTGGTGGAAGTCCCTCGAAAAGTACAAACTCAACGATGCCGCCCTGGTCTATCAGAAGGATTCTTCGGCGGCCCTCGGACAGGGCTTTCGCTGTGGTTTTCTGGGCCTGCTCCATCTGGAAATCGTCCAGGAACGGTTGGAACGCGAGTTCGACCAGTCCATCATCATGACCGTCCCCAGCGTCCAGTACCGGTTCACCCTGAAGGACGGGAGCATCGTCACGGTGGACAACCCACAGTATTATCCTGACCCGATGGACATCGCCGGCTGCGAAGAACCCTTCATCCGCGCGCGGATCCTCACTCCGGAACGCTACATGGGAGTGATCATGAAGCTCTGCATGGAGCGGCGCGGGGTCAATTCCCGAGTTCAACTACCCAACACCGGGTCGCATTGAAATGGCTTTCGACATGCCGCTGGCCGAAGTCATCTTCGATTTCTATGACCGCCTCAAGACCGTCACCCAGGGCTACGGCTCCCTGGATTATGACATCATCGAAAACCGCGAAAGCGACCTGGTCAAGCTGGACATCCTGGTGAACGGCGAGAAAGGTCGATGCCCTGTCGCTCATCGTCCACCGCGATCGAGCCCGCGAATGGGCGGTGCAGGTGTGCGACCGGTTGAAGGAAGAAATCCCCCGGCACCAGTTCAAGATTGCCATTCAGGGCGCCATCGGCGGCAAGATCATCGCCCGCTCCACCGATCTCCGCGTTTCGCAAGGACGTCACCGCCAAGTGCTATGGTGGCGATATCACCCGCAAACGCAAGCTCCTTGAAAAGCAGAAAAAGGGCAAGAAACGCATGAAGATGGTGGGATCGGTGATGATCCCACAGAGTGCCTTCGTGGCAGTGCTCAAGGCCGAACATGAATAAGCTGCGCACCTCCGCCGGGGAAGCGCCCCGACCCGGCCTCTATGTCCATATCCCCTTCTGCCAAAGCAAATGCCGTTACTGCGACTTCTATTCGGTGACTTCCCTGGAGCGGGTCAGCGACTGGCTCCAGGGGATGCAGCGGGAAGCCCAGCGTTACCAGGACCGGTTCGGCGTATTTGACACCCTCTACCTGGGTGGCGGGACTCCAACGGCCCTCTCCATGCAAGACCTGGAAAAGCTTTTCAGCCTCCTCCACGGACACTTCCGGTTCACCGCTGATGCGGAGATCACGGTCGAAGCCAACCCGGACGATGTCACCGACGACCTCCCGGCTTGTCTCTGGAACCTTGGGGTGAACCGCATCAGCCTCGGAGTCCAGTCCTTCGATGACCAGGCCTTGCGGCTGCTGGGCAGGAGGCATTCGGCGCGGCAGGCCGAGCAGGCCCTGGCGCGATTCAGGCAAGCCGGATTTGCCAACGTGGGGCTGGACCTTATGTACGGGCTCCCCGGCCAGAGTGAAGCGGCGTGGCGGGACCAAATGGCTCATGCCGTCGCACTGGCACCGCAGCATCTGTCCTGCTACCAGCTGACCCTGGAAGCCGAAACGCCCATGGGTCGAATGCTCCAGGACGGCTCTGCTGCAGGCCCTTGGCGAGGACACGGAACGGTCCTTGTTCCTGCAAACCTCGCGGTTTCTTGAAGATCACGGCTACCTCCACTACGAGGTTTCCAACTTCGCTCGTGCCGACCATCTCCGTTCGCGTCACAACTGCAAGTATTGGCAGCACGTCCCCTACCTGGGCCTGGGACCGGCGGCTCACTCCTTCAATAATGGCGAACGCTGGTGGAATATCCGTTCACTGGACGGCTATTGTCGAACCCTGGCCGACGGGGGTTCAGCGGTGGCCGGGCGGGAAGTCCTGAGCAAAGAACAGTTGCGACTGGAAACCTTGTTTCTGGGGTTCCGAACCCGTGACGGGGTTGCCCTGGAAGAATTAGGCTCCGATTCCAGGACCGAATCGGTTCAAACCCGGCTGGTAACCGACGGCCTGGCGCATATCGCCCAGGGACGCCTGGTGCCTACGGCCGAAGGAATGGTGGTCGCCGACCGATGGCTAGCCCTGGAGTTTAGCCTGCGAGCTACGTGAAGGCAGCGGAAGCGCACGACCAAACCAACCATCTCATCATGAGACCAGATTCAGGATCACACCGGACCGACACATGAGCATCTACCTGGACAATGCCGCCACCAGCCATCCCAAACCTCCAGAGGTGTACCAACGGGTCCGACAAGCCCTGGAGGAGATCGGTGCCAGCCCGGGCCGCGGAGCTTATCGCCAGGCGCGGGAAGCATCGGCGGTCCTCATCGAAGCCCGCAGGAAGCTGGCGACCCTGTTTGGAATCAGCACGCCGGAGCACTTGGCCTTCACCGCCAACGCCACTGAAGCCATCAACGTCGTCCTCAAGGGTTGGCTCCGAACTGGCGACCGTGTGGTTATCTCCTCCCTGGAACACAACGCCGTGGTGAGACCCCTGGCGCACCTGGCACAGGTCGGGGTGCAAGTGGACCGGATTGGCAGCAGCTCTGAGGGAGGCCTGGATCTCGACCATCTGCGACGTCTGCTGACGCCTCCCCCCCGGCTGGTGGTGCTGGTGCATGCCAGTAATGTCAACGGCGCACTGCAGCCGGTGGAAGAGGTCGCTCAGCTTTGCTCTCAGAGCGGAACCCCCCTGCTGCTGGATGCGGCCCAAACAGCCGGGGTCGTCCCGATTTCAGTGGAAAGCTGGCAACTGGGGATGCTGGCCTGTTCGGGGCATAAAGGTTTGCTTGGACCCGCCGGAATTGGGGTGCTCTACATCCGGCCCGACCTCGACGTAGCCCCGCTCCTGGAGGGCGGTACTGGAAGCCGTTCCGAAGAGGATCGTCAACCGCTCTCTCGACCCGACCGCTACGAATCCGGCACACCCAACCTCCCCGCTATCGCCGGGCTGGCTGCCGGGCTCGCTTTCGTCCTGCAACAAGGGGTTGAAACCATCCGGGAACACGAATTGACGCTGGCGACTCAGATTGAGGCGGGGCTGGGTGAAATCGGCGGAATCCATGTTTACCGTCCGGCGACCCGCGGAACCGGCGCCGTAGCCTTCAACGCCGCCCACCTGAATCCTGCCGATGTCGGTCACATCCTGGATGCCGGTTTCGACATCGCCGTACGCACCGGCCTGCACTGCGCTCCTCTGGCCCATCAAACCCTGCAGTCCTTCCCGGAAGGCAGCGTGAGGGTGTCACCGGGCTATTTCACCACCCCGGAGCACGTTGAAGAGTTCCTCACCGCCATGCGCACCGTGATGCACCGTGCTCGGCAATAACGAATGAAAAATTTTTCGCGGGCGCCAGTGGAGAAGCGGTTGTGGCGCGATCCTTTACTGGCCTTTTGGCGCCTTGACGCCTTGGTGTGAGGGGATGGAGGGTTTACGAGAGATCGGCCGAAGCAGGGATATGCAGATAGCGCCGAGCCTTGATCACGGCTCGCAGGATCGCCTGGGCGGTCGCCTGAGCAGCCAGGGCACCGATAATGCTTACCTCGACCGTCGCCAACGTCCCACAACTGAGCGCGAAGATCGTGTCACCATCATAGAGGGTATGGGCCGGCGCGACGACTCGTGCCAGGCCGTCGTGAGCCATTTGGGCCACCTTGGTGAGTTGGGTCTTGTTGAGTCGCGCATTGGTGGCGACCACCCCCACTACCGTGTTCTGACCGTCGGGAAAACCGCGCAGAGACTGGAGTTTGTGGATCTCACGATCGGCATCGAGAAGCCGCATACTGTCCGCATCCTCCCGACAACCAGCCAGCAGTCGGCACTGAGCCGGGTCGCGGACATCACCAAAAGCGTTGACCACCATCAGAGCCGCCACCTGCAAGCCGGCGGCGGTCTGAATACAAACGCTGCCGAGTCCTGCCATCATGGCCTGGTCAATCCCATAGAGCTTTCCCACGGTGGCACCAGTACCAGCACCCACGCAGCCTTCCGCAACCGGGTCCGAAGTGGCGTTGCGACAGGCAAGCAGCGCCAGATCACCATCCGGATACCGACCACTGCGGTTGACACCCAAATCGAAGACCACCGCCCCGCACACAATGGGGATTCGCCCATGGCCGCTATCGAAACCAACACCCCGGGTCTTGAGGAATCGCCGCAAACCATCCGCCACGCTCAACCCGAAGGCACTGCCGCCGGCAAAAAACAACCCGTGAATACGATCCACCAGGTTCAAAGGGTTTAGGGTGTCGGTTCCATAGGTCCCCGGGGCCCCACCCCGGACATCAACGCCCGCAGTCACGCCCTGCGGTGTCAGGATTACCGTACAACCCGTTGGGGCGCCCGGCATTTCGGCATGCCCGACCTGGACGCCGGCAATGGCCGTCAGAGTGTCATTTTCCCCAATACTATTCGTTGCCATAGAGTTGCACCAAGAATTGGTAGATGTCCTTGCCGATTTCCATACCCACATCAATGATTTCGGGGCCATACTGGCGACCGGTGGCACTGCGAAATGTTTCTCGAATCCGGGCAATCCCCGTCATCCCCCAGGGGAATCGCGCGATCAACTCCTTGGGGGTGAGCTTCTGATGGTCGACCATCCACCAGACGGTGTGGGTGAAATTGTCTGGCCCCCAGCGAAACTTGTCGGCATCATAGAGACAGTCGCTGATCAGCTGGGCCCACGGCAGACGGCATGGCGCCGGTTGGCTGAAAGCTTCATGATTGGCGATCGCGCTACAGATACAGTGGATTTCATCGTGGCTCAGGGGAAAAGCAATGAACACCCGTGCCGCTTCGAGTGCGCCCTCGGCGGCGTGGTTTTCGCGGCCACGGTAAATGTCATGGAGAAGTCCAGCCAATTCGCCGAGAACCATTAGCCTCAGAATATGCTGGTGATCGAACTGGCAGCCTTCGCCTTCCACGTAGATCAAGGCGGCACTTTCAACACTAACCCGCATGCTGTGGTACAGCCCATGCCCAAGGTCCTCGCTGAGCCGCGGCCGCACCAAATCACGGAGCCGCTTAACCAGCGGGTCGGAATGGTAGATTGTACGGGCCAACGCAAGCGGCGCTTTGAACTGCGAATAGAAGGACGGTCGCCGATGACGTGAGGCAATCCGCTCCGCCTCACTTCTTAATTTCTGTGTATTCGCATCCATCCACAAGCACCCAACTCAAGGTGTTCTCTTTGTTTTCCGCCGTCCCTCCAGAACCCCATGGGCTGATGCTGCCACCCTTGTTCGGCACATATCACAATTTCATGCATCCTTCCAGGGCAGGATCTGGATGCAGCCCACAGCTTGAAGTCAACGACAATTCGGATTACTATGAAAACCATCCAAGATGAGTTGCACCGATTCCGCTTCCCAACTCTGCGCATTCACCGAGTTGGGGATTTTTCACGCTAATTCATTGAGGAACCGATTCAGGAAGTTCTGCAAGATGAGGTGTCAAGGCAGCAAAAATGGTTTGAAAAATGATTGAAAGTTGCTTAAGAGGGTTCAACTAGGTGAATCCACCTTCACGACCGGAGGCTGAATGTGATCTCCCTTCCTCTCGTGGGGGTTAGCAAGAATCCTGATGACAGCCCAGCCTACAGCGGGCTGATTGGTGCTACCCCGCCACCGGGAGATTCAAGCGCGCTCTACAGCATGGGAGGGTCAAGGACATGGAAAAACGCAATTGCACCAGGGTGATATTTGAATCCGAAGCAATAATCATCTTTCAAGGCCAAAAATTGCGCGGAACCGTTGAGAATCTCAGCCTCAATGGCGTCTTGCTGAAGATTACCGAACCCATACCGGTCAATGAAACGGTTGAGGTGGAAATCAATTTGTCCGCCACCACCTCGAAGTTGAGCGTCAACGTGCAGGGTCTGGTGATCCGCCAGGACGACCGCGGCCTGGCGCTACAAATTGTGGGCATGGATCTGGATTCCTTCATCCACTACAAGAATATCATCACCTATATCAGCGGCAATGAACGTGAAGTCATGAGTGAATTCCACCGGTTTGTGGCTCGTCGCACCCGCACCGAATGAAACCGCTGCGATTGAGCGCTTGAGCAGCATTGACACGATTGGCGCGGTTTGCGCTTGATCGGTTTCCGGTGTATGCTTGGGTATGATCATTGATCCGATCCATCCGTGTGCGGCGGTCGGCATGGGCTGCACCCAAGGTCCAGATGCCTGCCTCTGGGGTCGCCAGTCTATCGGGGTGCTGACCTCAAGCGGACCGTACCATCGGCAGTGAGACACGGCCCGTCTGTGACGCTCTGGTTGGCTTGGCCCCTCATTGCGGTATCAGGTTTCGCTCAGGTTACCACAACTAACCGACGGAGCGTTTCAGCTGATGATTGCGGCCTCAGTCTTTCGGTGGTCGCGATCATTGCTTCCCCCGTTGGCCCTTTCCCACATTTCCACGGCTCCCTTCTTACATCATGCTTGTTTTTGGCCAGTGACGGCACTAACCTTGACCGTCTCCCGCAACTGACTATAATGACTCCGTCGCATTGGTGCCGGGCGGGTCCGATGATTTGACCAACGCGGTGACCTTGAAGGGCTCTTGAACCAGCCGTCTATAGGGCTGGGCACCGCATGCCGGCAGCGGGTATCCGTTCACGAAAGGACAGACAACCATGGTACGCAAAGCCAGGATCCGAGACGTGCGTCCCATCCAGCAACTGCTTGCGACCTATGCGCGGCAGGGGAAACTCCTGGCCCGATCCTTGAGCGAATTGTACACACATCTGCGTGACATATTTGTCTGCGTGGATGATCAGAACACACGATTGCTCGGTTGCTGCAGCCTCCACATTGTTTGGGAAAACCTGGCCGAGATCCGCTCGGTGGCGGTGGCCGAGGAAGCTCTCCGTCAGGGTATTGGTCGTGAGTTGGTCACGGCCGCCATTGAAGAGGCCAGAGATCTGGGGATCGCCAGGTTGTTCGTGCTCACTTATGAAACCGGCTTTTTTGAGCACATGGGTTTTCAATGGGTAGACAAAAACACGTTGCCCCACAAAATCTGGGCCGATTGCATTCACTGCCCCAAGTTTCCAGAATGTGATGAAAATGCCATGATCTTAGACCTCCTTGAAACCCCGGAACTCGATGGGAACAGTGTCCCGTGGTTGTAAGAGCGGAGAATATTCACCCATGTTTGGAATGATTCTAAAAAGAATTTTCGGCAGCCAGAACGAACGAAACCTCAAACGGATTGCCCCCCTGGTGGATGAAGTCAACCGCCAGGAACCGGCCATGCGCAAACTCAGCGACGCGGGGCTGGCCGCCAAAACCACCGAATTCCGCCAACGACTAGGCCAAGGTGAGACCCTGGATGAACTCCTGCCGGAAGCTTTCGCCGCGGCGCGGGAAGCCTCCATCCGCACCCTCGGGATGCGCCCCTTCGACGCACAGGTCATTGGCGGGATTGTCCTGCACCAGGGCAGAATCGCCGAAATGAAGACCGGCGAAGGCAAAACCCTGGCAGCCACTTTGCCGGTGTACCTCAATGCTCTGACCGGCAAGGGCGTCCACGTGGTCACAGTCAACGACTACCTGGCCCGCCGCGACAGCGAGTGGATGGGGACCGTCTACCAGTTCCTGGGGCTGCGGGTCGGCTGCATCGTCCACGGGCTCACCGAGCGGGAGCGCCAGGAGGCCTACGCGGCCGACGTCATCTACGGCACCAACAATGAGTTCGGTTTCGATTACCTTCGCGACAATATGGCTTTCCGCCGCGAAGACATGGTGCAGCGTGAGCTCCATTACGCCATCGTCGATGAAGTGGACAGCATCCTAATCGATGAAGCCCGAACGCCTCTGATTATTTCCGGACCGGCGGAGAAATCTACCGATCTCTATTACCAGATCAACCGCATCATCCCCGGCCTTCGCACCGAGGAGCACTATGCCAAGGATGAAAAGAGCCGCACGGTGAACCTCACCGAGGAAGGCGTGGCCAAGGCCGAATCGCTGCTCGGGGTGGAAAACCTCTACGATCCACTCCACATCGACCTGCTCCACCACATCACTCAGGCCTTGCGCGCCCATGTCCTGTTCAAGCGCGATGTCGACTACATCGTGCAAGAAGGCAAGGTGGTCATCGTCGATGAATTCACCGGCCGAGTGATGCCGGGACGGCGTTACAGCGAGGGCCTGCATCAGGCCCTGGAAGCCAAGGAAAACGTCAAGATCGAGAACGAAAACCAGACCCTGGCCACCATCACTTTCCAGAATTACTTCCGCATGTACGACAAACTGGCCGGCATGACCGGTACTGCAGATACCGAAGCGGAGGAATTCGCCAAGATCTACAAGCTGGAAGTGGTGGTCATCCCCACCCATCGAAAGATGATCCGGGTGGACAATCCGGATTGTATCTACCGCACCGAACAGGAAAAATTCCGTGCCGTGGTGAGGGAGATCAGGGAGTTATTCGAGATGGGCCGGCCGGTGCTGGTGGGTACGGTCAGTATCGAGAAATCCGAAATGGTAAGCAAGATGCTGAAAAAGGACGGTGTCCCGCACACAGTCCTGAATGCCAAGCACCACGCCAAGGAAGCCGAAATCGTGGCCAAGGCCGGCCAGCATGCCGCTGTCACCATCTCCACCAACATGGCGGGGCGCGGTACCGATATCGTCCTGGGACCGGGCGTGGCTGATCTGGGCGGGCTTCACATCCTGGGCACCGAACGCCATGAGTCGCGGCGCATCGACAACCAGCTCCGCGGCCGTTCCGGGCGTCAGGGCGACATGGGGTCGTCGCGTTTCTTCCTGTCCCTGGAAGATGATCTGATGCGGATTTTCGCCGCCGACCGGCTTTCCGGTTTGATGCAGCGAATCGGCATGGATGAGGACGAACCCATCGAACACCGTATGATCAGCCGCGCCATCGAAAACGCGCAGAGTCGGGTGGAAGCTCAGAACTTCAGCATCCGCAAACAGCTTCTGGAATTTGACGATGTCATGAACCAGCAGCGCACTGTCATCTATCAGCAGCGGCGTGAAATCCTCCAAGGCGGCAGCCTCAAGGCGGCGCTCATGGACATGGCGGAGGACCTGGTGGAAGACCTGGTAGCCGAATGTACCGACCCCAAGACCTTTGCCGAAGACTGGGACCTGGAGAAGCTCAATCTCGAAGTGCAGCGGCTTTTCGGTTTTGATCCGCAGTGGACGGTGGAATCGCTGGACAACACCAGCCAGGATGAATTCGCCGAAGACCTGTTGAAACGTGTTCACGACCGTTACCAGGCCCGCGAACAGGAATTCGGTGAAGCCGTATTGCGCGACCTTGAAAACTACGTGATGCTCCAGACCGTCGATAGCCTCTGGAAAGATCACCTACTCAACATGGACCACCTCAAGGAAGGCATCTTTCTGCGCGGCTATGCTCAGCAGGACCCGCTGGTGGCCTACAAACGCGAAGGTCACGCGCTCTTTCAGGACATGATCGAACGCGTCAAGGAAGATACCGTCAAGCTTGCTTTATCACATTCAGCTCCAGCGGGAATCCCAGGTGCAGCAACTGCGGCAGGAGCAGGAGAACCAGCCGAAGTTTTATGGTCCCGGTGATGGCTCCGAGGCACGCCCCCAAGCGGTTAGAAAGGATCGCAAAGTTGGCCGAAATGACCCCTGTCCCTGTGGAAGCGGCAAAAAATACAAAAAGTGTTGTGGTCGTTAGAAAACCGAACGCGGTCCCCGGCTTTCGAGTTGGCCGCCGTCCATGCCGGCATCCGCTATCGGGACCGGCCGGACCTGGCGCTGATCGCGGCCGATAATGACACCATAGCTGCCGGCGTGTTCACTCAAAACCAGTTCCCTGCGGCGCCGGTACTGCTTTGCAGGGAACATCTCCAGGACCAGAGCGCCCGGGCCATTCTGGTTAATTCCGGCATCGCCAACGCCGGCACCGGCACCGAAGGCCTGCACCGCGCCCGGGAAATGGCCCGGCTGGCCGCCCAGGCACTGGGATTATCAACCGAATCGGTATTGGTCTGCTCCACCGGTGTGATCGGTCAGCAGATCCCGATCGATGCCGTGTCCCAGGCCATTCCCGGACTGGCTGAGGCGCTCACTGAAGACGCCTGGGACCAGGTCGCTGCCGCCATCATGACCACCGACACCGTGCCCAAAACGGCCAGCACCCAGGTCATCATCGACGGCCAGATGGTCACCATCACCGGGGTTGCCAAGGGCGCCGGGATGATCGCCCCCAACATGGCGACCCTGCTGGCCTTCGTGTGCACCGATGCGGTGATCACCGGATCGGTGCTGCAGCACTGGACCCGAACCGCGGCCGATGCCTCCTTCAATCGCATCACCATCGACGGCGACACCAGCACCAACGACACCCTGCTGGTTCTGGCCGGTGGCCGCGCTGGCCACGCCCCGATCTCCGACCCGCACAGCGCCGCCGGTGAACTCTTTGGGGAAGCCCTGGGGGCTGTACTGTTGGATCTGGCCAAACAGATTGTTTACGACGGCGAGGGTGTGACCAAATTCATCGAAGTGCGGGTTACCGGCGCCCCCGACGCTGCCGCCGCACGAGCGCTGGCCTTCACCATCGCCAACTCCCCCCTGGTCAAAACCGCATTCTTCGGTCAAGACGCCAACTGGGGCCGGATCATCGCCGCCGCCGGCCGCGCCGGCGTGCCGCTGGAGCCGGAACGGGTCGCACTGTTCTTCGATGCTGTGTGTGTGTTTCGGGGAGGGACTCCGGTGCCGGGCCCCGAGGTGGAGGCGGCTGCCAGCCAGGTGTTTCGCCGCAAGGAAATCGTCATTCACCTGGACGTGGGGCTGGGACAGGCCGAGTACAGTGTCTATACCTGCGATCTGTCTTATGACTACGTGAAGATCAACGCATCCTATCGATCCTGAATTCCTCGTTTCTAAGCACTTAGAAACTTATGCAAAAATGGCTCAAACGTGGTTGATCGTCATTCCGAGCGAAAGCCGGAATCCAGGTTTTTCCAGGGATTCTGGACCCCGGCTTTCGCCGGGGTGACGGTGTAAGCGAGTTATGAGATAGTTATTTATCCATGAATGAGCCGCAAGCCTCCGGCCTCATCGCGGTAAACGCCCGCCATCAAGCCGGCAACTTCTGCTAACAACCTCACAGCTGTTCGGCCAGGATATCGGCATACCAAGAGTGAGTTCGGCCAATCGCAAACATCCTCAGCTATGCGAGCGTGGTCTGATCGTTTACAAGTAGTATTTGTGCACGTAATCCATAACCATGCGCTGAGTGTTGAACACCGGACCGCAATCGGCGATGGAGCTTTTCGTGATACTCGTCCAACGTTTGGGGCTGGCATAGTAGGTGGTGACCATCTCGTCCAGGTCCCGGTAGAAATCGGCCGATGCCGCTTCGTCGGACAGGTCTTCATCATCGCCGATGGCCCAGCCGTTGATGCGGTCGCGACAGGCTTCCCGCCACCAGCCGTCAAGCACACTCATGTTGACGCCGCCGTTGAAGACCACCTTCATGCCGCTGGTGCCGCATGCTTCGCGAGGTCGGCGCGGTGTATTGAGCCACACATCGGCCCCCTGCGTCATCAGCGCCCCAAGCCAGATATTGTAGTTGGGAATATAGACCATCCGCAGCCGGTCTTCGTATTGTTTCCCGATGTTGATGATTTCCCGGATCAGTTCTTTGCCCGGGTCGTCCTTGGGGTGAGCCTTGCCGGCAAAGACAAACTGCACGCGATCGAAGGACAAGTTCAGCAGGTATTCGATATCCGTAAAGATCAGGGAGGCGCGCTTGTAGGCCGCGGCCCGCCTGGCAAAACAAATGGTCAGCTGTTCCTCGCTAAAACCCACCGCCGAGCTGCCGTTGATGTAGCTGATCAGTCGCCGTTTGGCGGAAAGCTTCGCAGCCCGTACCGCCTCGTCCGGGATCTTTACGGCATCACTGAGCACCTGCGGTTGATGCCGCCAGTTGGGCAGATATTGATCGAAGAGCGCCTGGAATTCAGGCCCGGTCCAGCTCAGATGGTGCACACCGTTGGTGACTGAGCCGATGTCATAGCCCGGGAACATCTCCCGTGAAACCTCACCATGGAGCTGGCTGACACCGTTGGCAGACCGCGACAGATTGAGGCTCAGCTGTGTGGTGTTGAGCAGGTCCGGCCCGGCCAGATCGCGGATGTTGGACGGGCAGGTAGGCACCCAGGACGGTTTCCGCCATGGCGTAATCGAATTTGTCATGGCCCGCCGGTACCGGGGTATGTGTGGTAAAAACGCATTTTTCCCGCACTTTTTCTTCGCTGCCGTTCATATCTCGAAGCAATGCCAGAGTCAGGAAACAGGCGTGGCCTTCATTCATGTGGTAGGTGGTGATGCCGGTTTCCAGGCGTTTGAGCACCATGTAACCGCCGATGCCCAAGACCGCCTCCTGGCATATGCGAGTGTGCTGGTCACCGCCATACAAGTATTGGGTGATCAGCCGATCCTCCGGGGAATTGATGGACAGATCGGTATCCAGGAAATACACGTGAACCTTGCCCCGCACCCCCGTGTAGTTGTACTTCCACACCCCGATGTGAACGTCACGGTTGGCGATCTTGATGGTCACCTTGAAGGGAAGCTGTTCCATAAAGGCGCGTGGATCAAAATAGGGATAGAGTTCCTCCTGCATCCCCATCAGGTTGAGGTGCTGAACAAAATAGCCGCGCTTGTACAGCAGCGTCACCCCCACCAACGGGATGTTGAGATCGGCCACCGACTTGATGTGGTCCCCGGCAAGGATTCCCAGGCCTCCGCTGTACGTGGGAATGTGTTCACTGAGGCCAACTTCCATGCTGAAATAAGCGATTTTCATCGACGCGTTCCCTCTTCCTGTGTCTGTAAAAGTTAGTATCCATCCGTTTCCGGATGGAAACGAATTGTCGGAAGCACGGCCGGGATCACCACCCCAACCGCTTACGGAACCTCAAGATTTCACTTGTCGTCTCGGTATATCATATGCCAATTCCAGGACCAAATCGATTATTCCCCGGACCGACCTCCTACCGAAGTTCGACACCCAGCAGTGGCTGCCGCGGTAGCGCCCAATAGGCACCACCGGCCGGGTCACCAGCCCACGGAAGCAATTGCACAATGGCGAATGCCGTGTTATAGTGCTCATGTGATATATTTCTTTTATTTTCGGGCGTCTTGTTCCTGCTGATAGCTCACAGTCCTTGTTCCAGCAACACGTGTTGGCTCCCCGTGCTCCGGTTCTCGGCATTTGCTTCCGGCAGTGATTCATCCGAATTGTATGATGGTTTTGACAGGACTGCAGAGGGTTTTTAGAGTTTTCAGGCGCATAGCGCCTGCCGGCACAAGTCTGGGTGAGGTTTCCCAGGAAGATTGACGCCATTAACTGTTTCTCAATCAGACCAGGTGGAATTATGACAGGTGCTATTCGACTTAGGATTGACGGTCACGAGGTCAGGGCCGCGAAAGGAACCACGCTTCTGGAAGCGATTCGCCAGGCGGGAATTCCTATCCCCACCCTGTGTAACCATCCCTATCTCAAACCGGTAGGATCGTGTCGCTTGTGCGTGGTCGATGTCGAGGGGGACCGCGGCTTGCCGGCATCCTGCACCACGCCCGTCGTGGATGGGATGGTGGTCCATACGCAAACTCCGCGGGTGCTAGAGTACCGCCAGCAGATGCTGGCGCTGATCCTCAAAGACTACCCGGGCGACGCCATAACTCCGGAATTGCGCGACCTCATCCGCCAAGTGGGCATTGAGCCGCCCTCTGGAGACGGCAAGGAACGGCATTACCAAAAACTGCCCGGCGGGCCGTTTTTCGAGCGCGACTACCACTACTGCATCCGGTGCGGGAGGTGTGTGCGCATGTGCCATGAATTCCGCGGGGCGCAGGCCATCAGTTTCCGCGAAGGCAAACAGGGCATGGAAGTTGGCACGGCCTTTGGCCGCCCGTTGGAAGAGGTGGGCTGCCAGTTCTGCGCGGCCTGCGTGGATGTGTGTCCCACCCCTGCCCTGCATGATCGCGTCGATGCCGCTAACGCCAAGCACCAGGGACCCACCACCCAGGTATCCAGTGTTTGTCCCTATTGCGGGGTCGGCTGCCGGCTGCTGTTTTCCGTCCGCAACAATCACATCGTCCGTCAGGAACCCGATCCTAACGGCCCGGCCAATGAAGGCCAGGCCTGTGTAAAAGGCCGCTATGGCATTGCCGGCTTTGTCCACCACCCGGATCGGCTCACCCACCCTCTGGTCAAGAAAGGCGAGGAATGGACGCCGGTATCCTGGGACGAAGCGTTCAGCACGGTATCTGCCGCCTTCAGCCGGTATCAGCCCAACGAAGTAGCCGTGATCGCGTCGGCCAAATGCACCAATGAAGACAATTACGTGCTGCAAAAATTTGCCCGCTCGGTGCTGAGGACCAACTCCGTCGATCACTGCGCCCGCCTCTGACACAGCCCGACCGTAGCAGGTTTGCTACGCACCTTCGGCAGCGGCGCCATGACCAATTCCATCGCCGACCTGCAGCAGGCCGGATGCATTTTCGCCATTGGCACCAACACCTCAGCCAACCATCCGGTGATCGCCACTCGCATCCGGCGGGCGGTCATGGACGGGGCCAAACTCATCGTCGCCAATCCCTACGAGATCCCCCTGGCCAAGTACGCCCACCTGTTTCTGCAACACCGCCCAGGTACCGACCTGGCCCTGCTCATGGGTATGGCCCGGGTGATTGTGGACCAGAAGTTGGAAGATCGCGCTTTTATTGCGGAACGCTGCGAAAATTTCGAGGCCTTCAAGGCTTCGCTGCAACCTTATGATCTCGATTTTGTGGAGCTGACCACCGGCGTACCGGCGGCACTGATTCACGAAGCTGCCTGTCTGTATGCGCAAGCAGAAACCGTCGGCGATCCTTTATGCCATGGGCATCACCCAGCACACCCACGGCACCGACAACGTCATGGCCGTAGGCGACCTGGCCATGCTCACCGGCAATATCGGCAAACCGGGCAGCGGGGTAAACCCATTGCGCGGTCAGAACAACGTCCAGGGCGCCTGTGATATGGGCGGTCTCCCCAACGTCTACACCGGTTACCAGGTGGTCACGGACGCCGCCACTCGCGATAAGTTCGAAGCGGCCTGGGGGGTAAAACTCCCCGCTGAAGTCGGCCGCACTCTGCCGGAAATGTTTGATGCTATCGAGCGCGGCGAAATCAAAGCGGTCTACCTGGTGGGGGAAAACCCGGTGCTCAGCGAACCCAATCTGGAACACGCCAGCAAGTGCTTGCAGAAACTGGAACTGCTGGTTTGCCAGGATATCTTCCTGACGGAAACGGCCCAGAGCGCCCATGTTGTGCTGCCTGCGGCCGCCGCCATGGAACGCGATGGCACCTACACCAACACCGAGCGCCGGGTGCAGTGGCTCAACCCGGTGGTGGCGCCTCCCGGCGACGCCAAACCTGATTGGTGGATTGTCTGTCAGATGGCGCAGCGCATGGGTGCTAAGGGGTTCGACTTCGAATCGGCCGCCGACATCCTGCGCGAAGTCAACCGGCTCACCCCGAGCTATGCCGGCATTACGCCGGAACGCTTGCAGACCCAGGGGCTGCAGTGGCCGTGCCCGGATGCGCAGCACCCCGGCACCCCCATTTTGCATCAGGACCGTTTCACGTCGCGGCAAGGGACAATTTATCCCCATCGCCTACCAGGGTCCGGCTGAGCTGCCCGATGACGACTATCCATTGATCCTCACTACGGCGCGCAGCCTTTTCCATTACCACACCGGCACCATGACCCGCAAAGTAGTTGGGCTCACCCAGCTTCACGACCGGGAATGGCTGGAAATGCACCCGGATGACGCCGAAAAGCTCGGATTGGCCGACGGCGATAGCGCCAGCATCACATCCCGGCGCGGTGCGGTGACGGCTCAGGTGCGCCTCACTTACAAGGCGCTTCCTGGAGTGGTGGCTATGGACTTCCATTTCGCCGAATCACCGGTCAATCGGCTGACCAACCCGTCCCATGACCCGGTGAGCAGGATCCCGGAATACAAAGTGTGCGCGGTGCGCGTCGACCAAGGTTGAAAATGCTCGCAGACGCCGTTCGATCTGCTGCGCTTAAGCACGAGGGCAATAAGCGTACTTAGGAGGAACCCATGTTTCGCATTGTTGAACGCCAGGAACTGGCCCCGAAGGTCCACCGGATGCGGGTGGCGGCACCCTATGTGGCCGCCAAGGCCCAACCGGGCCAGTTTATCATTTTGATAGTGGATCAAGTCGGCGAGCGGGTACCGTTCACCATCAGTGACTGGGACCGAGATGCCGGGACGGTTGATTTTGTCTTCATCGAGGTAGGCCGCACCACCCAACAGATGGCGACACTCAACGCCGGCGACGGTTTTGCCCATTTCATCGGCCCGCTGGGCCGGGCCGCCGAAGTTGCCAATTACGGCCACGTGGTGGCGATCGCCAGCGGCTACGGAATAGCCGGTCTGGCCCCGGTGGCGGAAGCCCTGAAAGCCAACGGCAATAGGGTGACCACCGTCCTTCAGGCCGCCAACCAAGAGGCGGTTTACGGCAGAGAACGGCTTGCGGCCGCCAGCGATCAGCTGGTGCTGGCCCTTGGCGACTCGCCGGAAAACCCCACAGCGGTCGGGGTCCTGCAGAAACTGGTGGCCAATCACGGCCATACGCCGGTGGATCGGGTGGTCGCCATGGCCTCGCTGTGCGTCATGCATTCCATCTGTGAAGCCACACGGTCGGCTGGCATCAAGACCATGGTTCACCTGGCACCGGTCATGGTGGATGGCACCGGCATGTGCGGGGCCTGTCGTTTCAGTACCAAGGGTGGCAACCGGTTCGCCTGCGTCCACGGGCCCGAATTTGACGGCCATGAAGTGGAGGGCTGGGACGTGCTGCTGGCCCGGCGCTGCACCTATGCCGACGACAGCGTCCGGCAGCAGGGCTTTCAGTGCCGCGGCTGCTCGCAATGGTAAATGGCGGAAGGAGTCACCAACATGAGTGAAGTATTAGATACCCCAAAGGAAGAAGAAGAAGGCAAGGGCAAAAAGCCCAAGCTCAATTTGAATCGGGTGGGCATGCCCTGCCAGGACGCGGCGGTTCGTCGCTGCAATTTTGATGAAGTGGCCCTGGGTTACACCTACGAAATGGCCATGGAAGAAACCTCGCGCTGCATCCAGTGCAAGAAACGTAATTGCCAGGCCGGATGCCCGGTCAACATCGATATCCCTGATTTCATTGCGGCCATGGCCAAAGGCGATCTGGCCGGTGCCTCCCGCGTCCTCAAGAGCAAGACATCGCTTCCCGGCATCTGTGGACGCGTGTGCCCGCAGGAAAGCCAGTGCGAAGGCGTCTGTACCCTCAACAAGAAGGGCGCCCCGATCGCCATTGGCCGCCTGGAACGTTTCCTGGCCGATTGGGAGCTCGCTGAAGGCATCGTCACCACGCCGCAGATGGCCCCAGCCACCGGCAAGAAGGTGGCGGTGGTCGGTTCCGGCCCGTCGGGTCTGACTGTGGCCTCCGACCTGGCTATCGTCGGCCACGAAGTGACCATGTTCGAAGCCCTGCACGTCGCCGGTGGGGTGCTCATGTACGGCATCCCCGAATTCCGGCTACCCAAGGCCATCGTCCAGCGCGAAGTCGATTACGTGGCATCGCTGGGCGTGGATATTCAACTCAATACCGTGGTCGGCATCAACTTCAGCCTGGACGAACTGCTCAACACCAAATACGACGCGGTGTATCTTGCCACTGGAGCCGGCCTTCCGATGTTTCTCAACGTCCCCGGCGAAAACCTCAACATGATCTATTCCGCCAACGAATTCCTCACCCGCACCGTGCTCATGAAGTCCTACCTCTACCCCAAGTATGCCACACCCATCAAAATGGGGCGGAGGGTGGCCGTGATCGGCGGCGGCAATGTGGCCATGGATGCGGCCCGCTGCGCCTTGCGCCTGGGCGCCGATGAGGTCAATGTGATCTACCGCCGTTCCCGCGAAGAAATGCCGGCGCGTCATGAGGAAGTGGAACATGCCGAGGAGGAAGGCATCCATTTCCATTATCTGTGCGCCCCGACGGCCTTTCTGAGCGACGGCCGCGGCAATGTCGCCGCCATGGAACTGGTCCGTATGGAACTGGGGGAACCCGATGCCAGCGGCCGGCGACGGCCGATGGTCAAGAAGGGTAGCGAATTCATCATGGACGTGGACACGGTGGCCGTGTCCCTGGGGACCTCGCCCAACCCGCTGATTTCGTCGACCACCCCCGACCTGGAAGTCACCAAGTGGGGCACCGTGGTCTGCGATGAACATGGCAAGACTTCCAAGGCATACGTCTGGGCCGGCGGTGACATTGTTTCCGGGGGCGCCACGGTCATCAGCGCCATGGGTGAAGGACGACGGGCCGCCGAGGCCATACACGCCTATCTCAGCAACGGCGCCAAGTAGCGCAGCAAACTGACGCCACACCAGGAGAGCGGCAACCGTTCACTCCAAAGCGTACAGTGCAGCCTGCGGCGGATCCAGGTGAAAGAGTGATTGCAACCACCTTTTGTGACGTTATTCAGAAGGTGTACCGAGAAAGCCATTTCAGCCCAGCAGGAACGGCCAGAGCCAGGGTGGAAGCAAGACAAAATGCTTCCACCCTGTCCCCAATCCCAGTCCCACCTGCATACGTGTCTTGACCTATCGCCAATAATCCGTAAGATGCTGGTGTCATCGAGAGCATAAACCTGAAGAAACCAACGGGCCCTCACGGCAGTCAATAACCCACCGGGGGAAAGGAACCCAACCATGATCCAGCGGGAAATCAAGGTGGTGGCCGATTCCATGGAGGAAGCTCGGCACAAGGCCAAAGAAGCCGTAGCAGAAGACATGTTCCTGGTGGCGTCGGATGTGCTCCGCGATGGCCTGGAGACCAAGACTTTCAAGGCCACCGGGGAGACCAGCGCCGCGGCCATGAGCGCGGCGGAAGCCATGCTGCCACCGGATGTCGTCGTCGTCGACAAGCGCGAACTGGTGGCGCCGCAAGTGCGAACCATCACCATCGACGCCGCAGATGAACCTACGGCACGGCTGATGGCCAAGAGCCAGTTGCGCAACAGCGAAGCGATCGTCAATCTGCGCCTGGCCACGGAAGGCACCAAAGGGTTTATGGGGATGGGCAAGACCATCAACCGCTACGAACTCGACATCGCGCAGGAAGCCGTGGCGGAGATCATCGTCCGGGAGAAGGTCCTGATGTCGATTGTTGTCGGTGATCGTGACTTCCTGCTCCTGACCGCCGTGGAGCGCGGTGACGCCGCTGAAGTCCACGAACTCCTGGCTGAAGGCGCCAACCCTGATGCTGCCGACGCCAGCGGCAGGACGGTGCTGGCGGTGGCGGCGGAACTAGGTCGCGAACAGCTGCTGGTGGAGCTGCTCGAGGCTGGGGCCAGCGCCGAAGGCGAGGGCGGCCAGCGCGCGCTGCTCAAGGCCGCGGCGGGGCATTCCGAACTGGTGCGGATCCTCCTCCATGCTGGTGCCGATGCCAACTGCAGCAATGCCGACGGCGACATGCCCTTGCACCTGGCGGCCTTGGGAGGCCACACCGATATCGTCAATATGCTGCTGGACAAGAGAGCCGCCGTCAATGTGCAGAACAAGAAAGGCTCCTGGACACCCCTGCACAAGGCTGCCTGGAACGGTCATGTCGATATCGTCACCCTGCTCCTCGATCACAACGCCGATATGGACCTCAGCCTGGATACCGGCGAAACCCCGCTGCACATGGCCATTCTCAACGGTCACACCGAACTCGCCAAGCTGCTGATCGCCAAAGGTGCCGACCTCCATCTACGCATTTTCGCCGGCGATTACACCGGCTACAGCGCCTCGCATCTGGCTGCCCAGGGCAACCAGCTGGAAATCGCCGAAGCGATCGTCAAGAGAGGCGTTTCCCTGAATACTAAGACCGATCGCACCAGAAGCACACCGCTCCATCTGGCAGTCGCCAACAATCTCATCGACATGGTGACCCTGCTCCTCGACGGCGGCGCGGACGTCAACGCCAAGGACTACACCGCCGACACGCCACTGCATCTGGCCGCCAGCAAAGCCTACGTGGAACTGGTACATAAACTCATCGCTGCCGGCGCCAACGTGAACGCCATCGACGACCACGGCAAAACCCCCCTCGTCTACGCCACCCAACACGGATTTAGCGGCCTCGATCAGATCCTCATCAAGGCTGGAGCGAAGCACTGGTAACAGATCTCCCCTTGGTCCACGCACGCTAGTTCGACAACGCGCACGGCAGATACGCTTCCCCATAGCCCTTTTGAAGATCGTGTTGGTGGATCCGTTTGACGCGGGCAAGATGATCCACCAAGGCGGCCTGGAGTTGCCCGGGTAGCATCGTGCGGCGGTCTCTTCTTCGCTTCTGCAGGCCCTACACAAGTAGGTTGGTGGAAGCACCAGGGCGAAAACCATGAAAAGCCATACCGTGCTCTGTGGTTTTGGTCATGTGGGGTTCAGGATCTTCACTCTTCTGGCACGCCTTGGCGAGCGAGTAGTCGTTATCGCCAACCAGGAGCCCGAAAGGTGGCTCCTGACTCCTTCCACGGAATTCCAGCTCATTATCGGGGACGGGCGAGACGATCGAAATCTTCTCAAGGCAGGCATTGTGAATGCCAAAACCATCATCGCCGTTACCAACGATGACATCACCAACGTTGCCATCGCTCTCGATGCCAAGCGTCTGAATCCGCTCATTAGGACGGTTGTCAGGCTTTTCGATCAGGATCTGGCGTCTTACCTGGAAAAGACGGTAGGGATAGACCGGGCACTGTGCACTCCGGCCCTATGTGTCCCTTTGTTCGCCGCTGCCGCTCTGGGAGGTAAGATGCGTGGTTCACTGAAGGTGGACGGCGAGTATTGTCCCCTTGGAGAAATTCAAGTGGGAGGTGCCGGCGAGGGAAGCGCGGGGACCCTGAGAGAATGGTGCCTCAAGGAACAAGCGGCGGTCATGGCCGTTTTGAGAAACGACGAGGTCCTGATTGGCGCGGCGGATTCCCTGCCTCTAGAGGATGGAGATGCCATTGCTTACCTGGGAATGCCCCATGCCAAAGATCCTCGATCTGGCGGAGCCAATGGACGCCTCGAGGAGAAGATCCTTTGGAGAGAAGCTCTCTTCACTGACACTTGGGGTTAAAGAGTGGTGGCATGACGCCCCAAAGGCATTGCGAACCGCCCTCGTTGCCCTGATGGTCGTGGTGCTGGGCAGTATCGGGGTGTTCCATTTTGCTCTCGGCATGTCGGTTTTGGATTCCGTATATTTCGTTGCCGCCATCGTGAGCACGACGGGTTTTGGTGATTTCAATTTGATGAACGCTCCAAGCCTGGTCAAGATGTATGGGATTTTCCTCATGTTTTGCGGGGCTGCCGTCGTGGCCACGCTCTTCAGCATTGTATCCGACATTGTGGTGAGCACCCGGTTTCGTGATGTGCTGGCCAAAGGTTGCAGCCGCCACCAGGGGCATTTCATTATCGCCGGTCTGGGAAGCGTTGGCCTCGGAGTGCTAAGGGAACTGGTTCATAACGGCGAAACAGCGGTTGCCATTGAGATGGATGAAAACTCGAAGTTCGTTGAAACCGCCAAGTCCCTTGCGCCGGTGGTACTTGGAAATGCCAGAACGGAAGAGACCCTAAGAAAAGCGGGAGTTGCCGGTGCCAAAGGCATCATTGCCGTAACGGACAATGATATTGTTAATCTGAGCACCGGTCTGGTCGCGCGAAGGGTGAATCCTCATGTTCACACGGTGCTCCGGATATTTGATGCAAATCTGGCTGACAAGATGCGCCACAGCCTCAAGACCCACGCAGTGCTGAGCGCTTCCTCAGCCTCCTCGCCGACCTTTGTTGGGGCGGCTCTGGTGCTCGATGCGTTGTTCGGATTTGAATACCATGGTTATCTCATCGTGATTTTCAGAAAACGCCTGAAGCCGCCACACCATGGCGACACCCAGGCATTGCCGGATTACGCCGATGGAGAAACCTCGCTTCTCTACCGGACCACCCAGTCGCGCGGGTTCTCGCTGCCTGGCCAGTCCGGAGACCCGTCCGAGGTGGAGGAGGTCATTGCGGCCAGATGGTATAGGCTCAAAGGAGAGTCTCCTATCTGACTTTCAACCCTCCCTCAAAGATATTCGTGAACCGGTCTCGGCGCGGGAACGCTCAGGGTTCCTTCAACTACGCCTTGATCACCACCATCTTGATGTTGGTCATCTCTTCAATGGCGAACCTCACGCCTTCGCGGCCCAAGCCGCTCATTTTGTTGCCCCCATAAGGCATGTGATCCACCCGGAAGATGGATGTGTCGTTGATCATGATGCCGCCGGCATTGATATGATCGACAGCGTAGAGGGCTTTGCGGATGTCATTGGTATAGATGCCCGCCTGGAGGCCATAGGGGGAGTCTTCGACCATCTTCACGGCTTCCTCGAAGCTGGCGTATGGACAAATCGAAACGATGGGAGCGAACACTTCGGCGCACATGACCCTCATATCCGGTTGAACATTGCCCAACACGGTGGGGTAAAGCACCCTTCCCTCCCGCTTGCCGCCGATGAGGACTTTGGCTCCTTCGCCAACCGCCTCGTTGATCCATGCTTCGGCGCGTCTTGCTTCGGCTTCGTCGATCATCGGCCCGACATCACAGTCCTTGTCCAGAGGATTGCCCACCTTGAGCTTGGCCGTGGCATCGACGAACCGCTTAGTGAACTCGGCGGCCACCTCCTGGTGCACATACAAGCGCTGCAGGGAGATGCAAACCTGGCCGGAATTGGCAAAGGCGCTCAGGACACACCGGGGAACGGCTTCGTCCAGGTTGGTGTCGGGCTCAATGATGGTTGCGGAGTTATTGCCGAGTTCCAGTGTCACTTTCTTGAGGCCGGCGCTTCGGATGATCGACTCGCCAACCGGCGGGCTTCCTGTAAAGGAGACCTTGCTTACCTTGGGGTCAGCTAACCAACCAGCCGCCAACGGTGCCACCCGAACCGGCCACGATATTGAGGACCCCGGGGGGAAGCCCAGCCTCCTGCAGAATCTCGCCCAGGCGGATGGCCGTTAACGGAGTGGTCGAGGCGGGTTTGAGGACGACGGTATTTCCCGCTGCCAATGCCGGCCCCACTTTGTGTGCCACCAGATTGAGGGGGAAATTGAACGGCGTAATGGCGGCAACGACCCCCACGGGGCTGCGAAGCCAGTACCCCATGCGGCCCTCACCGGCGGCACTGGCATCCATCGGTACGGTCTCGCCATGAATCCGCTTCGCTTCCTCTGCGGAAAACTGGAATGTCTCAACACCTCGGGCTACTTCACCCATGGAATACTTCCAGGCCTTCCCCGCCTCGCGACATATTAAGGTGGCGATCTCATCCTGGTATTGGTCGAGGAGCCGAGCCGTCTTCTCCAGGATCCGAAACCTGGTGTGGGCCGGTGTTTTCGAAAAAACCGGGAATGCGGAACGAGCCGAGGCGACAGCTTTTTCCACGGTGTCACGAGATGCGATCGGTACGGTACCGATGACCTCGCCGGTAAATTTGTCGGCAACCGGCATGGTTGAATGGTCTATTATCCACTCTCCACCCACCAACAGCTTATATTGTTTTGTCGCTTGCCCCATGGGGTTTCCTCCACCACGATCAACAATATTGGTGCCTGGATTGGCCTCAAAGGGCGATCTTGGCCTTCTCCAACTGCGCCAATTCGGCCTTGCTCAACTCGTATTTCGCCCTCACCAGCTTTCGATAGTATTTCTCCAGCTTGGCCTGATTTCCAGCAATGAGCGCCTTGAGTAGATCGCCTTCGAGTTCGGCAACTTCCAAGCGTTCGTAATAGTCCAGCATCTCCTTGAAATGCGCGATCACTATCTTGCCCGTCAGGATGGGGTGGTTATTGGTCACATTGGCATCTTTGAACTGAAGGCCATGTTCCAGTTCGACTTCGAGCCCCTTGCGGAAACTCTCAAGCTCAATCCCCATCTGTTCCACATTGACCACCTTGAGGATGACTTGAGCCTCCTCTGGCTCGACTTCAGCCTTGCTCAACTTGGTCCAGTCTCGAATCTTCAGCATCGCACAGACCCTGCGAACTTCCTCTTTGGTTACGTATTCCGGCAATTCCATCTTCAGCCTCCATTTTCTGGTTGAGAACACTTCGTGCTCCACTCTTCTAAACAGAGTGGTCGGAACGGTGTTTAAGGAACTGGCTTATGCCAAATCGATCTCATCTCTTGATGACACGAGCATCTCACAATAAAGGGCTTCACCGACCGGAGCGATCCAACCCCTGGTCAGACCGGGTTAAAGGGCCACACTTCTGACTTGAACCCTTGAGGGATCATAAACCAAATCCATCCCAAGGTGTTCGAAAAAGCGCCCCGAACCATCTCACGCCGACAAATCACTCCTCAGGTCGGATTCATCGTGACTGACGAACGCATTGACTCCCCTAGCACCAGCGCCGCCACCACGAAGGGGTAGGACCGGTGCAACGCGAGTCGAACAATCCACATGGTTCACTTCCTTTAAAAACATTCCTAAAAAGCGAATGCCGAAATCGCAGTCCCCGTCAATCAACCACCCACAGGATGTCCAACTTGAACAAGAGGAGCGGCAAAGGCTGCCGCCGCCAGGGCCAGGTGGGCGCCAGTCCCAGTGGACGTTCAGGGCGAAGCGGATGGTGACGGTAAAAAGCAGGCCAACGAAAGAGCACAGGATGCCGCCGATGGCCTTGGTGATGCCCATTCTGTGAAGAAGCGAATAACCGCGAGGGATGGGCCAGCTGGCCGATGGACTTGCGCACCTCATAAAGGGAGTGCCCGATATTCCTCTTGCTTTCTCCCGCCTCGGCCCTGCTCAACGGATCTCCACCAGGGTACCATGCCTGGAAACTGGTTCCCATCCCCAAACCCTGACTTTTTGGGCCGCAAAAAAACCAGTCCACTGTTCAAGGGTCAGGAGTCCACTGGACTTGCAGGATCTGCAGAAGCCTGCGGAATCCGGGGTCCATCCACCACCGGCAGGTCCATCCAGAAAGTGGCTCCTTCTCCCACCTGGCTGGAGACCACAATGCGTCCGCCGTGTTCTTCCACGATACTGTGGACAATCGCGAGCCCGAGGCCAACCCCACCGGGATTGCGGGTGAAAAACGGATCAAAAACATAAGGAAGGTCTTCGGTGCGAATCCCTTTGCCGGTATCGTGCACCTCGATCCGAACCGCGGGGCCACTCAGAAGCGAGTCCCCACTGTTGGTCAGGCTTACCCGCAGGCTTAACGTCCCGCCATCGGGCATGGCCTGGATGGCGTTGAGAAGGAGGTTCAGCAATGCCTGCTGGAGCCGCTCCGGATCAAGATTAACCGGCGGCACCCCGGCCTCTGCTCGCACCTCCAGGTGGATGTTCTGATTCTCACACTGTTTTCTGACAAGAAACAGGGTCGTCTGCAGAACCTCCTCGACCGAACGTGCCAGCAGGCGCACGCGCCGTGACGGGGCGGCAAAATCCAGGATGTCGTGTATGAGGTTCTCGAGCCGATCGATTTCCTGCAAGGCACCTTGAATCATGGCCGCATCGTCAGTGCGTTCAGCCCACAGGAGCCGTTCCTGCTCGCTGGCGTACCAACCGGCGACATGGGAAACAAAAATCTCACCATCTCTGAGTTTGCAGGTTTCGGCGAAGTATCGCTCGTTTTTGAAAGTGGTGTTACGAGGATCACTCACATCACGCAGTTCCGCCGGCGTCACAATGCGATCATCCGCGATCCGCACCCGCTCTCGGCCATCAGGGCCGACAAGGGCCACTTCCCGGTAGATGGGCAGCGGCAGGTGCACTTCGACCGGGTTATCATTGCTCCCGGCAAGGGTCCAAATGGTTGCTCGATGGGCCTGAGAAAATCTTCGGTAGGCCTCGGCTTCCCGCGGTAACATCTTGAGGCTCAACAGGTCAGCTTCGCTGGACTGCAGAAACTGGCTGACCCGATTGGCCAGTTCCACCGCTCGCAATTCGATCGATTCCCGTCCCCGCCTTTCCAACTCGGCACTGCTGCTGTCAATGGCGCGCTGCCCAATCTGCCAGAGGTGATGGGAGGTATAAAAACCCAAAACCGCGATGGGCAGGATCGAAACCAACAGAAAGGCAACCACGAATTTCTTAGTTATGGAAAAACGCACCGTTCGCGCTCCTGATGGAGGTTGCATATGGGGACTTCCCAGCCGCTGAACACCAGCCGGAAAGCCTGAAATGGCCGTTTTTCGCCACGTCATGCCGGCTTTCCGCCACACGCTGTAAGCATTTTGCTGTCACGGAGTTGGGAGTGTTTCACGATAATCACAGGATGAGCCGAGAAAAGAACAGCACCCTGTGGAAATCCGTCTCCGTTTCTATTAGACTACAGGATCAGACTACAGGAATGGATGTGCAAAGTGCCCTAAGAAAGATTTGGGCCAACGCTGAAACGTTTGCTGTGTTTTTATTCGGCATCCTTCTTGCTATTATGGGGCCGACCCTACCGTCGGCCATTTGGCACCTTTGAGGTTATCTCGTTACAGCTTGTTACAGGAGGACGACATGAACAAAAAGGCAATAGTGTGGCTTGTTTTAACCCTGGTCATGGTGCTGCTCGCGCCCCCGCTACTCCGTGCCGAAGAAACCGTAAAGGTTGGCATTATCCTTCCGATCACCGGTGAGAAGGCCAAGTTCGGCGAAATCGAGAAGAAGTCCTTCGAAATGGCTCTGGAGGAGATCAACGCTGCTGGCGGCGTCAAGGGTAAGAAACTCGAATTCATCTTCGAAGACGACACGGGCCGCCCGGATGTGGCCCGTTCGGCTGCAGAGAAGCTGATCACCAAGGACAAGGTGGTCATGCTGGGTGGTGGCTACGGCAGCTCAGAAACCTTCGCCATTGCCGGGGTGGCTCAGCAGAGCCAGATCCCCTTCCTGGTAAACACCGGTTCCGACGACAAAATCACTCAAAGTGGCTGGGACTATGTCTTTCGACTGAACCCCCCGGTCAGCGAATATCCCAAGGCGCTGGAATCGTTTCTGACCGAAGTGGTCAAACCTAAGACTGCTGCCATCCTCTATGAAAACACCAACTTTGGCACTTCGAGTTCCAAGGAATTCTTGGCGATCTGCCAGCGACTCGGCATCAAGGTGCTGATGTCGGAAGGCTATGAAGCCGGCGGCGTAGACTTCAAACCGATTCTCATGAAGGTCAAGCAGGCCAAACCCGACCTGATATACATGATCTCCTATATCATGGACGCATCCCTTCTGATGCGCCAGTCCATGGAACTGCGGCTGACTCCAAAGGTTTTCGTGGGTGGTGCAGCCGGCTTCACCCTGCCGGAATTCCGCAAGAACGCTGGCAAAGCGTCCGAAGGGGTCTTTTCGGCGACCCTCTGGTACCAGACCCTGCCCTATCCCGGGCGCGAAGGAATACTTTGACAGCTTCATGAAGAAATACAATTCCGAAACCGAATACCACGGTGCGGAAGCCTATGCGGCCGGCTTTGTCATTGCCGATGTGCTCAAACGTGCCGCCGCCTACACGCCCAAGGATGTCCGCGAGGCCCTGGCGGCACCGACATGATGACCGTATTTGGTCCGGTCAAATTCGTTGCCTACGACAAATTCACCAATCAGAACAAGCTTCCCACCTACCTGGTCCAGTGGATTGACGGCAAGCTGGAACTGGTGTGGCCGAAGGAAGTTGCCAGCAAGCCGTACGTCTATCCGGTGGAATGGGAAAAGACTCTGGAAGTAACCGGCACTGACCCTCCCCTTCGCAGTTCGCCCATTTGCGCGGGGGAGGGTCAGATGCAACACTGGTTTGCGTTTCCATGCCATACGGATAGCCATGGGGCTTTGGACCGCAGTCTCTGGGCGGGTTCGGCATCGGAGACCTCCCACCTTGAAGGGGACCAGGGGAAATTTGGTGCCAGGGTCTCACCGATAGTTTTGTTATTGGTTCTTGTCGAAAAAAGGACAACCCCCATGGAAATGTTAATCCAGACGCTGGTATCAGGGATGCTCATCGGCGGCATCTATGCCCTGATCGGGCTGGGCATGACTCTGATCATGGGCGTGATGAAGATCATCAATCTGGCACACGGTCAACTGATGATGATCGCCATGTACATCACCTTCACGCTCTATCAGGTATTTCACCTGGACCCGTACTTCTCCCTGCTGGTTGTCATGCCCTGTCTTTTCCTGCTTGGAGCCCTGATCCAGAAGTACTTCCTCAATCCTTTGTTGAAGGTTGACTCCATCCTTCCGGAAAACCAGGTGCTCATGACCGTGGGTATCGGCATGGTGCTCACCGAACTCATGCGCTTCATTTTCCATTCCGACTACAAGTCGGTCCAAACCAGCTACAGCTCTGCCGCCTTCTACCTGTGGAACATCTCCTTCAACGTGCCGATGTTCATCGCCTTCCTCATCGCCATGGTGCTCACCGCGGCACTGTTCCTGTTCCTGCTCAAGACCGATATCGGCAAATCAGTACGTGCCACGGCGCAAAACAAGGAAGCGGCGATGATCATGGGAATCAATGCCGAATGGATCACGATCCTGACCTATGGCCTCGGGTCGTCTCTGGCTGCTGCCTCAGGCGCGCTGCTCCTGCCCATCTATTATCTTGTTCCCGGATATCGGTGGCCCCTTCACCCTGAAAGCTTTTGTCATCACCATGCTGGGAGGTATGGGCAGCACGGTGGGCGCCATCGTCGGCGGGGTGGTTCTGGGAGTGGCCGAATCCCTGGGCGCCACGTATCTTTCCATGGCGCTCAAGGACGCCGTGGCCATGGTGATCTTTCTCCTGGTGCTGATTTTCCTGCCGGGCGGCCTGAAGAAGCTGACCAAGATATAGCTGGGGTAGGCTATGAAATCGATTCGCTGGTCCACAATTGTTGTCATCGTCGTCCTACGGCTTTTCCCTGTGGTCGTGACTTCCGATTACTATCGTCACATTCTCATCATGGCACTGATGTGGGTGGTGATCGGGTCTGCCTGGAACCTCATCTCCGGCTACACCGGGCAGGTTTCCTTCGGCCACGCCATCTTCTTCGGCACCGGCGCCTACACCGCCGGTTTGCTGCACCACCAAGCTGGGAATCTCCGCCTGGTGGGGAATGCTCCTGGGAGGACCCGTGGCCCTGCTGGTGGGCCTGTTCATCGGCTGGATCTGTTTTCGCCTGCGAGGCCCCTATTTTGCCCTGGCCACCATCGCCATTGGTGAGATCTTTCGCTTGATTGCCACCGTCTGGCGGGATTTCACCGAAGGCATGCAGGGGATCCTGATCATCCGAGACTTTCAGGAGCAAGATCTACCTACTACTACCTGGCCCTGGTGCTGGCCGCAGCCTGCATCTATCGCCATCCACCTGGTGATGCGTTCCAAATGGGGCTACTACTTCGTGGCCATCCGCGAAGACCAGGATGCTGCCGAGGCCATGGGCATCAGTTCCTTTCGCTACAAGAGCCTTTCTCTCATGATCAGTTCCTTTTTCACCGGCATCGCCGGGGCCTTCTACATGAACTACATGGCGTTTATTGATCCGCACGTGGTGTTTTCTCTGCACCACATCTCCATCATGGCCATCCTGGTAGCCATCATTGGTGGGGTCGGAACCCTGTGGGGACCGGCGGTCGGGGCCTTCATCATGGTGCTGCTGCAGGAAACCTTCCGCAGTTCCTTTTTCGGTCTAGCACCCCGCTGGGTGAGTGAAGGTCATGTGCTGGTATTCGGACTGCTGGTCATTTTTGTGATCCGCTATCTGGCCAATGGGATTGTGGGGGACTGGCCCAAGATCATGCGGATATGGTCCAAATCAAAGGAACTGCCTTCTGCAAGTGCTGGGAATTGACTATGAGCTTCTTTGAAACACGCCATTTGACCAAGCATTTTGGTGGGTTGACTGCCGTCAACGACGTGAGTTTCCAGGTGGAACAAGGGGAGATCTATGGGTTGATCGGCCCCAACGGCTCCGGGAAGACCACGGTCTTCAATCTGATCACCGGCTATTACCCGATCACCTCGGGAACCATCCTCTTTGAGGGGCAACCGCTCAACGGACTACCCACCTGGAAGATCTGCAAGCGCGGCGTTGGGCGAACCTTCCAGATCGTCAAACCGTTGCGGCGCATGACGGTGCTCGAAAACGTGATGACCTCCGCCTTCAATCGGACCGGCTCATTGTCGGAAGCCCGCGACAAGGCCATGGAGGTGCTGGAGTTCTGCGAACTGGTCAAACGCAAGGACCATTTGTCTTCCGGGCTCAGCATCGGTGACCGCAAGCGTCTGGAAATCGCCCGGGCACTGGCCACCGGACCCAGACTCCTGCTGCTGGATGAAACCATGGCCGGGCTCACCCCCCAGGAACAAGTGGAAGGGGTGAAGCTCATCCGCAAGGTCCGCGATTCCGGTGTCACCATCATCATCGTCGAACACATCATGCACGTCATCATGAATCTGTGCGATCGTATCCTCTGCATCAACTACGGTCAGGAAATCGCCCGCGGCACTCCCGCTGGAAGTCGGCAACAATCAGGCCGTGATCGAAGCCTATCTGGGAAAGGAATAGCCAAATGCTCCGCCTCGAACACGTTGATGCCGGCTATGGAGATATTCAGGTCCTGTGGGACGTGTCTTTCCATGTGGACGCCCGCGAGTTTGTGGTCCTGGTTGGTGCCAATGGGGCTGGTAAGACCACCATCATGAAAACCATTTCCAGTCTCATCCGGCCCACCGCTGGGACCGTCAGTTTTGACGGTCAGCAGACTGGATCAGATACCGCCCCATCGCATCATCGATATCGGCATTGCCCATGTCCCGGAAGGACGACAGCTCTTTCCCGAAATGACGGTGTTGGAAAACCTGGAGCTGGGATCGCTCCGGGGACCCGCCAAGGCGCAGCGCAAGGAGACCCTGGAATGGGTGTTGTCGCTGTTCCCCCGTCTGCAGGAACGTCGAAAACAGCTGGCCGGCACCATGTCTGGTGGGGAGCAGCAGATGTGCGCCATTGCCCGTGGCCTCATGTCCCGTCCCAAGATGGTCCTTTTTGATGAACCTTCCCTGGGGCTTTCTCCTCTACTCACTCAGGAAATCTTCCAGTTGGCGCAAACCGTCCACAAGGAAGGGCTGACCATCCTCATGGTGGAACAAAACGTCAAACAAACCCTGGCCATCTGTGACCGCGCCTATGTGCTGGAAAACGGCCGGATCTCCTGGAAGGCAAAGGCAAGGAGCTGCTGGAAAACGAAGAGGTCAAACAGGCTTTTCTGGGCATCTGATGCCCGGGTGACATCGTTGCGTATCAGCCCTTCAGTACCACGCAAATCCTCCAAGCCAGACGAGTATTTGCGTGGTATTGTTTTTTGCGTTGTTTGCGGTTTGTCGTGAGCCGGAAGAATGTGTAGGAAGTACTGAGAAACCATCTCAAAATGGCCCAAAGGTTGTTGATCGTCATTCCGGCGTAGGTCGGAATCCCGGCGCCGTCCCGTCATCGGACGGGGTTTGAACGAGAATTAAACGCCAACCTTGCACTTCCGGTTGAAGTTTCATAAGAGGTTTTTCCAGGGGTTCTGGACCCAGCTTTCGCCGGGGTGACGGTGTAAGCGAGTTTTGAGATAGTCTCTAGACGTGATGAACTCGCAAAGTCAAAACCCAGATGGATCGGTAAAAGCGACAGATCAAGGCGACAAATCCTGAGGAATGAGGCGTACTTGTGGGCACGCCGCAATGACGAAGGATGCAGTGCACTCAGTATTTGAACTTCTTACCAAGCCTAAACGTAACTCTGGTAATCCGGCTCATACATCAGGGTCTCAATGTATCCGGGAAGATCATCAGGCTTTGCCTTTGTGGCAAAACCGCGTTCGTAGGCCACCTCTGCCACTGCAACTGCAATGGTCGCAGAAACCTCTCTGATTCTGGGTAAAGGCGGATAAATTCGTCCTATCCGCAAATCTGTCTCCGAAACTTCCTGTGCCACGATGCGCGCCGCCACCAGAAACATTTCATCCGTGACACGTGTGGCCCAACTCGCCATGACACCCATTCCCACACCGGGGAAGATGTAAACGTTATTGCCCTGGGCCGGCACAAATTTCTTCCCATGGACCGTGACCTGATCAAAGGGGCTGCCGCTGGCAAAAATGGCGCGCCCCTCGGTCCAGGTATAAGCTTCTTCCGCAGTGCATTCCGACTTGGAGGTGGGGTTTGAGAGCGAAAACACGATAGGCCGTTCGTTGATCCTGGCCACAGCTTCCAGCACTTCTTGCGTGAACCTCCTGGGCTGGCCGGAAACCCCAATGATCGCAGTGGGTTTCAAAGCTTCAACGGCAGACAAGAAATCAGGAATGTACTCGTGATCATGGGCGTAGTCGAGTTTATGCCCGGTGAGGTCAGTGCGGCTCTTTACCACCAATCCCTTGGAATCCACAAACCAACAGCGCTGGCGGGCTTCCTCCAGAGACAATCCGTCCTCCATCATCGCGGAGACTGCCAGATCGCCGGTGCCAATCCCTGCTTCACCAGCCCCAAGAAACAGAAACTTCTGGTCTTTGAGCTGCCGGCCGGTGATGCGCAGGGCAGAGAAAATCCCTGCCACGGTTACTGATGCCGTCCCCTGGATATCGTCATTGAAACAGCAAACCTCGTCGCGATATTTCTGCAGCAGGCGAAACGCATTCTTATTGGCAAAATCTTCAAACTGGATAAGGGCACCGGGGAAGACCTGCTGCACGGCCAGTACGAATTCCTCGACCAGTTCGTCGTATGGCTCTCCGCGCAAGCGTGGATGTCTAAGCCCAATATAGAGTGGGTCTTTGAGCAGCGTTGCGTTGTCTGTCCCCAGGTCGAGAGTTATGGGTAGAGTCAATGACGGGTGAATTCCCGCACAAGCTGAGTAGAGGGAAAGCTTGCCCACGGGGATGCCCATACCGTCCGCACCAAGGTCGCCAAGACCGAGGATGCGCTCGCCATCGGTTACCACAATGATGCGGATGTCTTTATAGGGCCAGTTGCCCAGCAATTCGGCTACTCGGCCTTTATCCCTGGCCGTAATGTAGATGCCGCGCGGTCTGCGAAAGATGTGCCCATACTCCAGGCAAGCCTGTCCCACCGTTGGGGTGTAGACGATGGGCATCAGATCCTCGATGTTGTCCAAGAGCACCCGATAAAATAGCGTCCTGTTGCGATCCTGAAGGCTGATGAGAAAAATGTATCTTTCCATATCCGTAGGCTTTTTGTGGAGATTCCATAGAACGCGCTGGACCTGTTCATCTATGGAATGGACTCGAGGTGGCAGAAGACCACTCAGCCCCAGAGCCTCCCGTTCCTCTTCGGTGAATGCTGTCCCTTTGTTGAGCGCTGGGTCCCGAAGCAACGCAACGCCGGTGGGGAAATTGGTCAGACGGCTCTTGGATCTCATTTTTTCCGTGGCATCGGTAACCTTGCTCTTCTTAAGCATGGATTGGAGGTTGATGTGACCCAGGAATTTTGACAGTGTCTCATTGTCTACCAGGTCTTTCTCGAACCGAATAACCATGTCATCGTTTTCATATGCTACCTTGTACATGCCTCATACCTTTCCGGGTATCTGGAGATTCTCGTTGCAACCAAGGATGACCATCACCCGCCGCTTGAGAAAAACTGATAGCTGCCTTCTCTTCTCTATCACGCGAAGACGCCAACCTCCCAACATTTTAAAAAAATATCGTGTTGCGCTCTTTGCGGCTTTGCGAGAGAAAGTCCCTTTCTCATCATCACCAGTATAACTCATATCCGCGAAAGAACTGCATCACCTTCGCAGTCCCCAAGGAAATCCCAGTCCTTGTCCGCCGCTCAAGCTTGCCGCCTGCCAACTCCTAGGCCCGGCCACAGATGCGGGAGTTTGTGCGGCGTTCTGTTCCATCACGGACAGGGCCGGCTTTCTCAGCGCACCAATCGGTGCCGGCACTTGTGGTTGAACTCAAGATGAGCAAAAAGAATGCCGAATCAGCCCCCTGCAGGAGTGATTCACGCCTTGACTCTCAGGGCCTTATGCCTCCCATCCTCCTTGCCATCCTGCAATCATGGCACGCAATGCTGGTGGACCGAGGTTGAGCAATTCATCAAGGCATGGTACCGTTGCACACCCCTACGGAGGAGAGATCCACAACTTGTCGGCTGTGCGTCTTTCGAGGTCATGAGGGCTAATATGGGCTTGCACACGTTAGATTATGAAGAGACAATTCTTCGAAACCTAAAGGATGGGACTCCTGTTTCGCTCGAAAGGACATTGTTGGTTCTCTCGGGTCTGAAAACAGATAAAGCGATTCGGTCCTATCAACATAGAATTGGCATTATTTTTGATCTCTTCCTGAGCAAATGTGACAATAAGACTCTTTCTGACCAGTTAAAACCACCATTATACTTACACCGGTCGATCGCGAAATCACTATTCGATTATCTTTGGAATAGCAAGCCAAAACGATTTGGCGAACACTTCCTTCTTACTGATGTAGTTGATGCTCAGCTTAACTCTGATGTCAACTGTCTAGTTGGAACATGCGTCGGTCTTACATCTTTGTATTCTGTACTCGGTTTGCGGGCAGGTCTAGATTTGTCTGTGTTGGTGGACTTGAATCATCTGCTCAGTAGACTCAGAGTTGGACAGCAATCCATCGACATTGACCATACCGATCCACAAGGTTTTGATTGCCGTAACTGTGAAGAATTTCGCGAATTCCCTCTGCTGACACTCACTGCTAACGTACTCAACAGCCGTGGCTTGATGAATGAAAAAAATGGCGACCTCGTGACTGCCAAAGCAGATTATCACAAGGCCATTTTGATCAATCCTGAGTATGCCAATGCCTGCAACAACAGAGGAAACATGAGATTCCGGGATGAGGATATCGAGGGAGCGATCGAAGACTACTCTGAGGCCATCCGGCTCAATCCATATTTCTGTGAAGCCTACTGCAATCGAGGCATGGCCAGACACCGGCTTGGTCGTTACGATGAGGCGCGACAGGACTACAATAAGGCCGTGAGCACGAATTTGGATTACAGCGATGCTCACAAGTGTCTGCAGTTATTGGATGACATCGAGCACCGTAAACCTCTGGCGGCATCAGAGCCACAAGCCCTTGTCTAAACATGGCCAAGTGTCCCACCCGATTCGGTTTGGGTGCGGCTCTTTTCGAGCGACCTCCGCGAGGTGTTGCCTGTATTACCGCAGGGGCGAGCGACCGGTCGCCCCTGGCAAGGAGTGGTTTCGTTGTTTCAATAGAGCCGCACCGAGCCGTTCTCCATCTGTGATAACGAAACCCCGCGATCATCCCTCCTGGAGTTTCCTTGCCCTGGTCGTCAGCAAAGAACTCTGCCGAAGGCTGGATGCCTGTGGCCATTGCTTGGAATGGCCTGGTGTCAAGGGAGACCTCCAGGCCCTGAAGAAAACCAGCCATTGAAGGCTTTGCGATTCGCATCCAGTTTGTGGAAACCTGTGGAAAAGAGTCCCAGGGAGTCAGCCTGCCGATCCCTCCGACGATCCGGGAGGCCTGACGGTTCTCTTCCGACAGCTGGGTGCTAAGGGCGGCAAGCGTACATCTCAATAAGTGTTGGCAGAACAGCCGTCTACTGAGCTGCTCCGGCTCTTTCATGAAAGCCACCAACCCGTCACCCCCCTGCTTTTAGCGGGCCAGGGGTTAAATCCCCAGTAGGCAGGACTGGATTCCCGCTAGGAGCATGCGGGAAACATCAGTGCGCCACCAGTTTGAGAAATACCGCAAGCACCTTAACCTGCTAATAACAAAACACTTTTGTTAGAAGCACTGGCAAGAATCCAGCAAAGTCGGCAACCGAGCCAATAGGAAAAAACTCACAATGTCCCTTTTCCCTTGACATAGAAACGATGTCGAGTAATTTGGAGCAACCTACCGTGCGCGTGCCAACCTCCTTGCGCTCATTGCGAAGAATTATTCCTTCTGCGCGTTGTATTTGCTCATTTCGGGTTCTTGCTCAGTGCTACATAATGCTAACGAATCGCTGGTAGCTTGAGAATTCTCAAATTCCCTTACTTTAGGTAGTACAGATCCACATAAACATGTGTCCATCTTTTGGCTTGCATCGACCAAGGGGGAGGCCTGTAATCTGTTATGTGCAAAAGGGTCGTTTTACCTCGACGCCGATCCAGGCCGACATTTGACTAGAAAGGAGGTGAGAAGCGCCAGTTGGAGAGGATCATTGCCGTTCCTCTAAAACCGAGAATGGCTCTGGATCAATACTTGAGTTTGGATCTAACTAGTGGAGGTAAGATATGCCAGAAAAGCGAGATATCGAAATCAACAGCCGGGCTGACACCATAGGTCTGATGGATCTGGATGTCAGGCCCTTCCCGGTCACCCCGCCGCCTTCCTACGAGCAGGTAAAACCGATTTACGAACGAAGGAAGGCGCTGGAGTTCTGTGATTGGGCTGAGGACAACTTCAAGTTCGAAAAAAGATACGGGAAAGACGAGGCGCTGGAAGGACTCAGGGTGCTGGATATCGGCCTGTGGCGGCTGGGCCACAAGTTCTGCGCCTCTTCCTTCGGCGAAGCCGGGGCCGAGGTCGTTTCCATCGAACCGCCTGGCGGCGATCCCTTGCGGAAGCTGACCCCGTTCGGTCGCGAAGAGTACATGCTGCAGAACACGGAGAGCGGCGAAAAATGCGGCATGGAGTTTGTCAACGAGACCGTCAATACCCACTGCGTGACCCTGGATGTCGAGACCGAGGACGGCCGGGAAATTTTCAAGAAAATGGCCCAGAACGTCGACGTCTTGATCGACGGCATGCCTCCCGGCTACATGGATGGGCTGGGCATCGGCTACCGGCAGCTCAAGGAAGCCAACCCCAGAATGGTCTATGTCTGGATCGGCATGCTCGGCCAGTGGGGCCCCTGGAAGGACAAGCAATCCAAGTTCGGTCAGTGGATGCTGGAGCCCTTTGCCAGTGCTGCCAACTCCTGGATCCACAACACCGGTCTGGCCCAGGACCTGCTCCCCCGCGGCAAGGGTGGCGACCCGACCCGCTCGGGTTTCTGGATTGCCGACTACGTCGCCGGTACCCAGGGATTCCTCAACGCCCTGGCGGCCCTTTACTGGAGAGACGAGCTCGGCGGCACCGGCCAGATGGTCGAGGTTACCGGCGCCGAAGCCTTGATGGATATCATCGACTTCGATATCACCTGGTACGGTTTCAATGCCAGCATCAAGGGCCGATCCGGCGGCTGGGACCCCAACCTCAACCAGTACGCCTGGAACCCCTGTAAAGACGGCTACATGATGATCGGCGGCCAAACCGATAAGCTCTGGTACAACATCGGCTTCTGCCTGGAGCGCGAATATACCCAGTTCGGCCGGCTGATTCACGAAGACCCGTTCCTCAAGGAGATGGGCGCCAGAAACGCTCTGCACGCCCTGATCAAGACCTACTCCCTGACCACTCGCTGGCTGCGGGACACCAACCGAGTCGAGGCCGAAGCCAAACTGCTCGAGTACCAGCTGGCGGCCGGACCGCTTCTGTACATCGACGAGGTCTGCGAGTTCCCCCACTTCAAGTACCGTCCGTGGATCTACGTGCATGAGACCGACTACGGCCCGCTGCTGATTGCTTCGAGCCCGGGTCCTATCAGGTCCGTGCGCCGTTCCGAACCAAGTGGATGGGCCGAGATGTGGGGTTTGACAACTACGAAATCTACCTGAAATGGACTGGAATGACTCAGACCACGGTGAATGCGATGAAGCAGAAGGGGGTGATCTAATGGCAAAAGACCCAAGAGAAACACGCATAGAAGACCTGCCAGGCCCCAAGAGCAAAGGTGAGATGGAAGAGTGGAAGATGCCCTACGAGGAGTACTGCAAGAAAGCCTTCGATGTGGGCAACGAACACACCAAGCCCACGGCGCTCAAAGGGATCCGCTGGCTGAGCTGCACCATGTATATCTTCACGCCGCACTCGGTGGCCAACCTGGCTGAACTGGGGGCTGAATGCATCAAGATCGAGATGTCGCGGATGGGTGACGCCATGCGGCACACCTCCCCGTTCAACGAGTGCCTACCTGTATCCGCTCCACGACACCCGTCCCATGACCGGCACCGGCCTGGGCTTCACCAACGCCAACCCCAACAAGTACTTTATGACCATGGATTACCACATCCCGGAGATGGTGGAGCAGTTTTACGGGTTGGTCAAGAAATCCGACGGGCTGACCGAGCTGTACCGGCCGGGGACGCTCGACAAGTGGAAGATGAGCTACCGCTACCTGAGTGAAATCAACCCCCGGTTCATCTATGTCTGGGGCGGCGGTTTCGGCTACGGGCCGAAAATCTTCGGCGGCTCCTACGACATCCTGGGCCAGGCCCACGCCGGGCTCGCCTCCATTACCGGTATGCACGAGTACATGGGCGGACACGCCACCAAGTGCACCAACTGGGTCATTGACTGGCAATCCGGCAACATGATCACCTGCCTCCATCCTGGCGGCCATCCACCATCGCCGCAAGACCGGGCTGGGCACCATGATCGAGTTCTCCCAGGTGCAGGTCCCGACCCGCATGCTCGGACATACCACCACCATGTACGGCAAGTTCGGTATCGTCCGTCAGCGCTGGGGCAACTGGGACACCCAACTGGCAGCGCACGGCATCATCCTGTGCGGCAAATCCGATTTCCCGGATGCCGACAACCCGCAGGACAAGTTCTGTGCCCGCTATGTCATGGTCAGCGCCTTCCAGGATGCCGACTTCAAGGAGCTGTGCGCCATCACCGGCATGAACAACCTTTACGACAAGTACAAGGCTCACAAGGACCGGGTCGAAGGCGAAGCCCAGGTGGAGATTTACACCGCTCTGGAAAAATGGGCCGCGGACAAGTCCCGCTCCCAGGTCGCCAAGATCCTGCAGGATGCCGGTCTTCTGGCCGAACCGGTTCGAAACGACCGCGAGGTCTACGAGAGCCCGCACTACCGCGAGAGAGGCACGGTCCGCTGGATCGACGATCCGCTGTTCGGCGATATGGTGCTGCATTCCGGTTACAGCTGCGGACACATGGAAAAAACCCCGCGAAGGACCAACTGGCACTGGCGTCCGGTGGGTGCCGACAACAAGAAGATCTACCGTGATATGCTCGGCGTTCCGCTGACCAAGATCAAAGAGTGGTATGACAAGGCCTGGATCTAAAAAGGAGGTGGTACAGTGTGTGATATCATCTGGTGCAAAAAAGAAGTGGCCGGGAAGCCATGTGACACCATCAACTACCTGGACCCCTACTGTTTCTGGAACTGGGAAGGGAAGATCAACTGTGCCGAGTGCGGCACGGTTTACTACATCCACATGATTCAGGGCTTTATGTACCGGGGGCCGGTGGAAAAACCCGGTGAGAAGCCGGACATCATGCCCCTGTATGCGGACAAGCCCTATGACGGCTACTCCAACTACCGACCCGGCGTCGAGGGCCGGACCAGACCTTACGAGTGCATGCCCAGATCCAAACTGCTGGGTGTCGCCGACATGGTCAAGTTCAGCATCCGCGGTCGACCGGTGCGCGGATGGCGTCCGCAACCACCGTCCGCCGGTTTGGCCGGGAGCTTCGGTTTCAACTGGGATATTCAGAAACTGACGCCCGAGGTCTGGGAGGAGTATCAGAAGAAGCTTGCCGCAGGCGAAGTCAAGGACTGGTAATTGGAGAAAGGAGTGTTGCATGCCGTATTCGCACTTAAGCCCTGAAGAATTCCTGGACACTGTTCTGATCCCGGAAAAACAGAGTGACCATATCTGCTGGCAGTGCAGGTCCTTGAAGCCGGTTCTCAAGGGCTCCAAGTTCCCGCCCGCGGACATCATCGGCTGGTGCAAGAAGATCCACTGGCCTCATTACTGGTGCGTAGCCGATTTCAACGTGGTGAAGAAGTGCTACGCCTTTGAAGCGAAGAAGAAAGCCTAGCATGGAAGAAAATGTCATCAAGGAACTCGATACCCTCAAGGGGATGCTGAACAACTGGAAAACAGGTTTTCTCAGTTGGGCATCCCCCGACGGGGATAACGATCACGTGCTTCTGGAATTCACCGAAGAGATCCAGATGAACCTGTATCCCTACGTCAGGAGGTTGTTCGAGACCAACCACCTGAGTGAATCCGAGGCCAAAGAGTTCATGATCTATTGCTACGGCCAGGTTGAAGATCTTCGCACCCAGTTGAGTGAAGTGGCGACCAACCAAAGCTAGAAGGAGGTATGATATGCCTGAGAAATGCCGTGTGATTGTATGCGGCTTTGACCCCATGCTCGTAAAAGCGTATGCGGCTGCTAACGCGAGAGCCTGTTGGTGGCACATATCCGACGAGCTGTACGATGAATTTAAGATGCAGCCGAGGATGAAGGTTCACGGCAAGCTGCTCAAGATTTTCTCGGGTAAGACCGGGGAAGAGGTAGCTGCCCCCAATGAACCCTTTGAATGGGAATGTTCCAAGGAAACCGGTCTGGTGGTCCTGCTGCCGTCCGAGGTCATCACCAAGTACAAGCTCACTGAATTTCATTTCGTCGAGCTGCTGATTGACCAAATCGACCACAAAGACGTGTATCCCGGCGAAGAAAAGATCAGCAAGAAGTGGTGGCCGGATAACAAGATGAAACTGGCCTTTGCACTGGACTACGTGGGATAGCCATCACCAACCCATTAGCATCAACAATCAACACCCTCTCCCCTGTGACCAGGGGAGAGGCAGAATCGAACCCACAATCCCCCTTTTTGGTTTGCCCGGAGAGGGGGATTTTTTATGATTTTGGACTTGTCCGTAGATGAGCCTTGTCATTTTGCCTGGTGTACGAGTAATCCCAAACTGATGCCACGTTACGGGATGAAATCCCTCTTTCAGAACGAAGGGGGCATTCGGTCCCTTATAGCCTTGTACTTTTTGCCTTTGTATACTACTAATCCCATACCAATTGCCAAGTTACGAAACATAAACTTCAATCGTTCATTGAGGAATTGAGATGACCAAGAAAGCCAAAGATGAGGACAAGCAGGAATTGAACCAAGAACTGAAGCCACTGATAGAGGACGAAGAACTGCCCGAGGAAGAACCGGATCACCCGGGCTGGCTGTCGATTGGCGAGATTTTGAAGGTATCCCATCCGGTCTTTGAAAACAGCAGGTTTCTTATCGGATATCATCATTCCAGCAATGTCTATGTGCTTGCCGGTGATTACCTGACCCTGGTGGATCCAGGAAATGATTACACCATTTTTGCTGAGCTCGAAAAGCTGGGGTATAATCCTTTGGATATCAAGAAGGTCGTGCTCACCCACGGACACCGCGACCACTGCATGGGCGTATTCGAAATGTTGAGATTCCCCCCTGTCATGGAAAACAAGACAGTCGAGATCATCATGCATGCCGGAGGTCCACGGGAGTTCAAAGAAGATGATCACCGAGGCCGGATTCCCCCCAACCGAGGTAACGGGCGGGGAAACCCTTGAGCTGAGCGGCTTTCAATGGGAAGTGATCCACACGCCCGGCCACACCATCGACGGTATATGCCTGTATCATGAACCGACCAAGACGCTCATTTCCGGCGACATCGTACTGCCCGATTCCATCGCGGATGCCGACAAAACTGCCGGCGGAAGGTTGGACCACTACTTGTACGGGCTCAAGCAGTTGATGAAAAAGGACATCGCTCACGTGCTTCCCGGCCATGGCGTGCCCGTGGCCGTCACCGGCAAGCGCACCGTCGAAGAAACCTACGAAGGCGTGATGATGAAGATCATTGAGGTGTCGCCTGAAGACAAAATAACCTGGATGCAAGGGGCCAAGCTGCTGGCTGAAAAAGGGCTCCTGGAAGAGGTTGTATATTGCTGTGATAAGGAACTGGCCCTTAGACCCGAGAATTTGCAGGCCATGCAGTGGAAGGCGCTGGTGCTGAACGATATGGGCCGGTGTGACGAAGCCATTGTGATTTTTGACCTGATTCTGGCCCAGCAACCTGACAATTTCTACACTCTTACAGCCAAGGGTCATGCCTTGCTGGGTTTGACCAAATACGATGAATGCCTGCCATACTTTGATAAGGCTTTGGCGCTGAACCCGGACATCGAGGAAGCCCAAGTATTCAAGGGCATGGCCTTGTATTTCCTGGGCAGACATGACGAGGCCATGGCAATTGAGCCTTTCAAGATTGAGTTTCTCCAAAGGTTCAAGGATGAAATCGACAAACAAAAGCAACAAACAGAACAGGGCGGTACCGGGCAGAATTCGTAAAGCTGCCGTTTACTCCGCTTGCTGAACGGAACCATCTAGTGTTGCGTCCCTTAAGTTCGTAAAGTCACAAAACCGTTCGCCCTTGACGGGGTATCGAAGGGCAATTCACCTCTGACCGCTCATGCTTCGATACCTCAGCATGAACGGTACAGTGTCGATCCATTTGCGGGACACAACACTGTTCTCGATGCTAAGATTGTTGATGGATTCTGACCGACCATCGAACCGCAATATATGCAGTGCCAATAGGAGTACACACAAATGAACGATGAGTTTTTGAGATTCTTCGAGGCTGCAAAAGCTTTGATAACCTACATTGATAAGTGAGCAGGTTTTTGACAAATCGGCCGCCATGGGATGTGGTGGTTATGATACGTATCAATCGGAGACTTTCTATGACTTAATCGCAAATGCTAGAGAAGCCCTTAAGGAATTTGAAAGTACAATGAATAAATCTGAATGATTTTCCTTTCAATCGTGGATATATAGGTAGGCGATCAGCACGCGAATGGCGTCCCGAAGCTTTGAGACCTGTAGCTCGAAAAGGTGAGGAGCATAAATGGCCATTGAGGAAATCAGTTATGAAGAGTATATGAGTAAAATCGACCAAATAGAAAAGCGGTACTTGTCCGATGAGGAAGGTTTTCCTCCAGGTGCACGTGAAAAAGGATTGGAGATCTGCAAGAAATTCCGGCGAGAAGTGGAAGAATTGGGTCCTGAAAACTGTCTGTATTACATCGACACGCTGTATGGGTTGCCCATGCACAAACCTAAAGAACGCCAGGAATGAGCTGAATTGCTGAAGTGGGCTCCCTCCCAGCAGCTTTTCACGGCAGAGCGAAGTGCCGCGCCCGTGAGGCTGCAGGCAGATTCAACATCAATCGATATCGGTTCAGATGATGGAAAAAGAAAATATTCAATATGTTACATGTGCACATTGTGATGCTCGGCTGCGATTAGAGGAGGCCGTTGTTTACGAGCACAGATTGATTTACGGTGAGCACTACCATTGCCGGGACTGCGATCCCAAGGGAGTCTGGGATTGTATGAGTCATGACACGGATATGGAAGTTCATTGACTCGATTCCAGGCAGGGTCGCAATCGGAGCGTCAAAGTCCCCGCAGCTTCAACCCGCTATGATCCCTCAATCTTCTCTGATACAATAGACTTCTTCGGTCGCCAACCGTTGATGCGATCCATATGGCCAAATGCCAGATAGATCTTGTATATGGCTTGCATCCACTTGTTTGCCTTTGAGTGATAGTCTACTAACTGGTATATGCCCATCGCTAAGTTCAACCAAGAACTGTGTGAAGATGATCCACTGCATTGCCTCATCCATCTTCTGGAGAACTGCAGAGTGATATCGGAACTCAATAGTGGATCGATACCAATATGAATGAAGATTTAACCCATGATAGCGCGTCATGTCATATCTGGCAGCTCTCATGCAATCTGGATCATACCTATTCTCGGAAGAATACCAAAGATCTTTGATCCGGCAGCCATTCTTTTTGCATCCATTCTCACAATCGGCGAGTTTAAGAAAGACTTCGATATCCAGATCCATTGGGCGACAGGTATCTCTTGTCGATCCGGCCTTCGGAAATCAGGAGATAAATATAGTCCTCCATTGCATAGACAACTCTTACGAGTTCCTTCAAATGTGTGCACTTGTAATGTTCAGGATCCACGCCGTGATGAACGTGAAATCCACATGATTCGTCTATTTGCGCTCCACGGATTTCGCCGAGCAACTGAAAGAAGCGATACGATTCTATTAATCCCTCAAAGCCGCGAAGTATTGGGCTTATAAGTTCCACGCCGCCTCTGTGAACTATGGAAGAGTCTTCCTCAAGATGCCAGGAATCCTTGTCCGTACCAAGGCTTAGGCTGTAATCCTGCAGCAATTGATCGAAGTCTCTGCCGTCTCTGGCTTTCGAATGGATGTTGTAGGGTTTGATGATGCCGTTGTCTGGCGGTAAGATGTAGTAATCCAGGCCATAGAACTCGATTTCCACGCCAAAAGTCCGGTCTGTGAAGAAGTGCAACAGGGGGTACTTCTTCTTGAGTTTCGACAGCAAGTCCCGAGACCCTTCCATACCTTGCTCCTCTACATTCTTTCCATCGTCTCCACCGGTGGATTGGTGTTTGGCTGAATCTTCTCCTCCACCTCGTCCCTTAGCGCACTGATATCATGCCGGGTCAAGACCTTGCCGGTATCGACCAGTACGATTTCCGCCTCTTTATCGCTCAGAGCTGTATGGCCTGAGAGTACTCCATTTTCCTTGTAATGAATCTGTTGTTGGTGCCAACCTTGGTCACCAATCACAATGGCGTAGCAGAAGCTGCCGTAGATGGTTTCCATGATCGTGGCCGCGGTAATGGGGGCATCGGTAATCAGACAAACGCTACCCGCTGCCAAATCCTCCTCAACAAACTGGTCTTTCAGCAAGAAAACCAGGTCCTTTATGGCAATCTCCCTTTTTGCCACCGGTTTTCTCAAACCGGCAGCGACAAAATCCAGGACAACCAGGTGGTTTTTCTCATCCATTGTGCGAGAAATGCTCGTACATCAGTGCCCCATGAGAGTGAATCCATCCATTGATAATAACGTCATCCGGCAGCGATTCCTTAAATGCAGCGATCCTTTCGGAACTGAGGGTGGTGTATGTCTTGAAGGTTCAGGTCGTTACGCGGCAAGCCTATGTCTGTTATGAGGTCCGGGTTGTCCTGTCGTCCCCAGAGTGAAACCATACCATTCCAGGCTCTCTTCGTGAACGGTGCGAACCAATTCATTGATCTTGAAAGCTTTCTCTCTGGCGTAATGGGCCATGGTTACGGTCTGCGGCAAGGTGGCTAAAGAGATTTCTCTGAGCTCGGGTCGCTTGAGCTGGGAGAGGCTCTTGAATCTCATTCCAGTCGCTCCTTCACGTAATTGGCATCCACCACGAACTTACCGGTATGAGTTCCAGGGAGTCGGTACATATCCTCCAACAACACTCGGTGGATAACACTTGTCAGGCCTCGGGCTCCGGTTCCCTCCTGTTCGGCGCGCCGGGCAACCTCTGTCAGGGCACCATCGGTAAATTCAAGGTCGATAGCCCATGCTTTGAGGTCATTGGTGTAGGCCAGCAAAACGCTGTCTGCACTTCGGGTCATAATGTCCTTGAGGTCCTGGGTCGTCAGCTGATCGTAAACCACTTTCACGGGGAATCGCCCCATCAGTTGCCTTTCCATGCCAAAGGCAACCAAATCATCGGTTAGAAGATGATCTTTCCAGTTCCCTTGAAAGCCCTGCCTGGCCATACGTTTCTTGACCAACGTTTCGAGATTCTCAAAAGCACCTCCGGCAATGAAAAACACATGCTTGGTTGAAAGCGAGATTCTTTCCTTGCCGATGTGAACGGTATTGTCCGTGCCATCGACCAGATGCAGCAATCCCTTTTGCACACCACGTCCCGACACATCCTTGAAAGAAACGGTTTCGGTGGCAATCTTGTCAATCTCGTCCAAGTAGACAATCCCCATCTGCGCCACCTGAGGGTTTCCGCCGGCGGCCATAAGGAGATCAACGAGTATGTCGGTGGCGTCCTGCCCCACGTAGCCGACCTCACTGAACCTGGTCATATCTTCGTGTACGAAAGACACCCCGGCGAGTCGAGACGTTGTTTGACTGGTGTAGGTTTTACCGCACCCGCTGGGACCGATCATCAAGACATTGGCCCGGGGAGTTCTAGTGTTTCGCAAGGCAAGGTCAATATCACCATCGTTCTCGGCCAGCGCTTTTTTCAGTGCCCCGCCAAGCCTTTTGTAATGAAAGGCAATCGCTGTGGAAATGACTTTCTTGCCTTTTTCTTGTCCGATTATGAAACCATCCATGGCCGCCTTGAGCTCAGCCGGAGTCTTGTCAAACTCGATAATTTCCTGCACGGCCTGGGATGTCTGTTCTTCCCTAAGCAGCTCAATTTTTTCTTTGATGCGCTGCCGCTTCTGCTCTGACATGCCGTCGTAGATATCGACCATTGTGGCTAGGACCCCGTTTTTTCGACGTTGGCGATAAAGGTTCGCAGCTGTTTCATTCGTTCCTGCAATGAACTCCATTGCGATGGTTCGCCCCTGGTTTCTTCCACTCCGCTGCCTTGGGCAACCGTTCCGTTGAAATTCCCCATTCGCCTCTCCAGGTCCGCAAGCTCCTCTTTGGCGTGCTGGCATAGGAGAAGTGTTTCAAAATGATGGCGCAACAGGTGATCAGACCTGAGCAAGGGATTCGCTTCGTATAGTGGTAGCGGACAAAAGCATTTCTTCCGGTGAGTGGGCAAATGGGAGGTACGGATTGTCTAACTTGCCGACGATGGTCACAGCAACACTGTATTCCTCCCGTGAGAGCAGAGAAAACGGGGGAAACTCAAACACCTTTTTTGCCTTGATTTCGCTGAACTCCACCCTTTTCTGAGATAACGAATCCTCAGTTTGGTTAAGCAGTCTTAGAAAGTTCTCACCAAGGCCATACCCTTTGACGATACAGCTTACCGTATTGAAAACTTTTCTTTCATGAGGCTGTTTTCTTCTCTGTCGAGCCCGATCACTTCTTATATTTTGCAGTAAATCCATGCCAATGGAAAAACTCATTGTTGTCCTAAACGAATCTGAAAAAAATAGGATAATCAGCATTCAGCTATAAGCTGTAAGCTATAAGCTATTAGGTATTAGGTATTAGCCATTAGCCTAATGACAAAACGCTAAAGTCGCCTACCGTCCTTTGAAACTCGATAGTCCACGAACTCAATGGTCTTGACATAATACAGCGTTGGATCAAGACTGTGATAACCATTGCGACGCCGAGCGTCGTATCCGTAAAGTAAGGCATTGATACCTTCTTCCAAGATCCTGATGATATTATCTGCAGTGAACTCGTCTGGCCAGTTGTATCCTCTTACACAGATCTCTTGTCGTGGAGCGTGACCGACCAGGAATGGATGTTTGTAAGACTCTACCACCAAAGGTCTCAAAGGTCCTGCGGTGGAAACGCCCACTCTACAATCAGGAAATAGGTAGTTTCGATCGTAATAGTCTTTTAAAACGTATTCTCCAGTGCGCTTGTAAATAAGGTAATCGTCCCTGGAGCCGATCCTGGAGAAACCAAAGCCGTCCAACTCGAATGATCCTTTCTCGGCAAGATACAATAGCGTCGCAATATGATTCCTTTTCGACTCGCCGATTCGTTCACGTTCGCGTAGTTCTTGCTCGAGGCGAACTCTCTCCCGGTTCACGATTTGCACTTCCAGTGCCTGATGGAGCCAGCGGCGGAGAGCTTTACCGGTTACCCGGCCTTCCCGAGGGGGTTCTACTACCATGTTCTAGTTTGTCCAGATCATCCAATCTTTGCAGCAAGGGCCTTGAATCAAGAACCCTATCGGCCTGTTCAACGAAACGCTGTGGAACCTCAATCTTGGTGCCAATAAAATCCAGTAGCTCTTCATCATTGAGCTGTCTTCTTTCCAGCCCCCTGCTCTTCCGAATAAAGTACGGCATTACCTTTAGAACTATGGTCTGGAGTTTACCATTGGGTGCACCTGCTGCCAGGCCCGGCAAGTCTGAACATTTCCGCAGACAATCCCTCTTCAGCTGTTCATAGGTATCCTTGTCGATTCTCTCGTAGTTCTCCAGAACAGATTGAAAGCTAAATGACCGGATAAAGGCTCTTCCCTCTACCTCAACCACAGGTTCTGACTTCCCGGGTGCCCACTCATGCAGCGGTCCTTCCGTATCAGATCGGTCTTGCACTTCTCTCGCAATATCGGGATCGAACAGCAGCGGCACGTATATGTATCCTGATTTCACTACCAATTCGATTTCAGAGTGGAACAACTGCATCACGATCCATTGCTCCTCATATCTGCTACCGGAGTCGTAAAGGCTAAGCAGGTTAGCAGTAGCTAATAGCTTAACACTTACTCACAATCCACCTTCTTGGGGCTCTAATGGCACGAATGGGTACATAGAGATATTTCTCACCGGCCTCGGTTTGTTCAGACACTGCGTACTCCAAGGCGGCACCTTCTATTTCCTGTCCCCTACACAGCAGCTTTCCACCGGCAAGCTGTCTGTTGATATCCTCTACCACGAGTTGTTCCTCTATGGTCCATTTCTTCTTGCTCAAGGTTCTATCGCAAAGCTTGCGGAGTGTTTTGCCCTCGTAACTCCCAGGTTCATATATGTCAATCAACCCTTCAGCCGCCTGTCCCGGCATGATTTCGACGACGAGGGGTAACAGTTGTTGCAACTCTTGTGTTTCCAGAGCTTTCTTCAGCTCAACGTCGGTCATCTTTCATTTCCTCCTCATGCGATGATTCTCCGAGTTCCATTGGCTTACCAAAAAGGTCTGCCGTTAGCAAGCGAAGCCATCTTTCGACCTAGATCCTCTCACTGCTGGTTGAGTCATAGAAAATATTCCTCACCTCCTGACCATCCAACATCATTCTATATGAATCCACCATAAAACCGGCGGTAATTTGATTGGTCATGACCACGGAGGGATCAGGCTGGTACGTGCAGGATGCCCTTTCTCGGAGAGGAGTTTCAACGGTTCGGGTGCGACAATCTCGTACAATCCCAACAATTCCGCAGGAGTGGCCCCATTTTTCACGGGATTGTAGATCACAACCTGGCCTGCATCTGCGCTGGTTCCCCCGCTTATCAGCATCTTGCCCTGATCCTTGCATTGCTCACTCAGCACGATCCTGGTTTCGAAGTTGTCAACGCAGTCGAAAACAACGTCATAGGGTGAAAGGTCGGTGTCCCTTCGAAAGTATGCAACCTCAGCCCTACTGTTCATCCCGAAGAAATCATTCAGTCTTGCTGGATAATGTTTCTGCCTTGCTTTGTCCAACGGCATCATAGAGCAGGATCTGCCTGTTCAGGTTGGTCACCTCAACCACGTCAGGATCCATGAAAGTGCAGTGCTGGAATCCCGAATAGGCAAGTCCCAGTCCAACGAAGGTGCCCAGTGCCCCGGAGCCGACCACCAAAATCTTAGATCGATTATCGTATGCTCCCGTTCTTCTTTCGTAGGATATGAGAGCATCTGAAACCTTTTGCTGCATCAAGAATGTTTTTCGCTTCCTCCAGTACGATACCGGCAATGATCGTATCGAGCACACCGTCGTCAAAATGACCGTCGGGCAGGTTGTTGGGACAGACAATCTGCTCGAGCTCCTGCCATTCGCGCCCTCTAATATAGGTAAATACATTGAGCCCCTGCACGCCGTTCTGTTGGTAACAGAAGCCCCTGACGATGGGCAGCCTTTCCCTGAAGCCTTTCTCCAACAGCAATTTGTTAGCCAGCCCATAATGGCTCAAATCCACTATCAGGTTGCACCCTTTGAACAAGTCATCCAAAACCGGATGGGTGTAGAATCCTTCTATGTGGGTCAGGGTGAAGAGCGGATTCACTTTCTCCGCTATTTCCACCAGCAGCCTGTCCAAGACCGGGGCGACCACAACCAGGTTGTTGATTCCCAGGGCTGATGCCGACAGCATGAAAAGCGACGCCAGCAGATCATTGTCACCCACGACCCCGATTTTTGCCTGGTCCAACGCGGGCTGATTCCAACCCTCTATGCGCAGTTGTCGGTCAAGCCTGCTGGTGTGAATCAAATTGGGTTCCTCTGTTCGTGAGGCTCGGTGTTCAAACCGATGACAGTTGATTCGATCAATCTGCCGCACAAAAAACGTCATCCGTGGGGCGGTGCCCAAAGGGCGATTTCCAGCGGGTGGTCAGCGGCAAGCCGGGGGCCTTGGCTCTCCAAATCCTTCAGCCTTTTTTGGAGATACTTCACCTTTGCCTCAAGATACTCGCTGTCAGGATCAGCTCTGAAATCCTCCTCGGCATCACGAAGGAGGACCCGGATTTCAAGGTACTCTCTCTCCAGGCGCCGGACTTCCCTCTGGTAGATCTGAAACTCTTCCATCTCCCTGGCATCATCATAAAGCCACATTGCCATGGCACCCTCCTCGATTCCCGCAAGTACTGGTATTGCGTTGAACGCCAATGACGAACAGATACCCCTTGAATTACCGCTCCCGACCAGAGCAACAGGGAGTCCAGGTTGCGGTAGGTAATACTACCATAACCATTGGGCTTATCAAGTAATGCTACCCATCAAGAAACTCACGAATTGAACGGCTGGATGAAAGACAGGTTCGCCGGAATTGGTGCGTCACCGCAAAGATTCCGAACTCCAGGCGAAAAAGGGGAAGGCACCGCATCTGAAGGGTTTTCGTTTAGATTGATTGAAGACCGAACCGAATGTGGTAAGCTAGCTGCCAACCAAAGTTAAACAATCAAACCTTCAGGGTATGGCGGCACGGATGCTCGGTTAAACCCTCCCAACTTGGATCAAGCTAATGAAGGGTGGCAAACCCATGACCCGAACAACACAAAATGATACGATAGAAATTCATTGTCATGGGACACTGGAAGATGACACGGTGTTTAGCTCCACCATGGAGAAGTTGCTGATGGCTGATTGGGGAGGTCGCTGGGGCGAACCGCTGACCGCCGATGAGCTTCTGATAATAGGCGCAGAAGCCTTTGAACCTTTGTTTCATGAACCTCCCATTGGCCCCATCCCTGACTATCTCGCACCGCATTGGTCGGTGCACGGCTGTGTTGCCGAGTATGAAGACAAGCTTGAGGAGCTTGATCGCTGGAAGGCTCTCGAATTGAGCCGATGGCTGAAAGCCAGGATCGGCAAACATTGGTGTATCGCCGGAAAGGTTTACCAGCTCCTAGCGGAAGAGGAGGTAGGCGCCACCTCTGAGAAGTTTCTGTTCAGATTGATTGAAGACCGAATCGAATATGGTAAGCTGACCACCTGCCAAAGCTAACGGCACCCAAGCTCGGTTGGACCCGTCCCAACTTTGCAACCACCCGGTGCGGTTAGCGTTCTAGCATTTGGTTATTAAAACAGAGGAGCAGAGGAAATATCATGCCCATTTTTCCAGAAAACACTCAAGGCTCTGTTGATGCATTGGCTGACACCTAGTACCTAAAGACTAATCGCTGGATCAATTTTGTTCACACTAATGAAAGGTGGAAATCCATGGCCCAAGCAAAACAAGGTGATACGGTAAGAGTTCATTATCATGGAACTTTGGATGATGGCACGGTGTTTAGCTCAACATATGAAGAAAAGGAACCATTTGAATTTACCATTGGGGAGGACAGCGTACTTCCCAAATTTGGAAAAGCAGTCATCGGTATGAATGAGGGAGATACAAAAGTAATTTCAATTCCTCCAGAAGATGGTTATGGTCAGCACAAGAAGGAATTTGTGTTTGTAATGGATAGAGCTAACGCTCCGGTCGATATTAAGCTGGAAATAGGTAAGAGGCTGCAAGTTAGTTCAAACCAAGGGAAAAAGTCCATTGCAACTATAACGGCTATTACTGAAGATAGTGTGGTTCTTGACGCAAATGACCCACTTGCAGGAAAATCACTGACATTTAAGATCGAACTTATAAAAGTATTGTAGCTACATCCACCGCCGTCCGGTCAGCTATATGGTAATTCCCAATGGTTACTTCGGTTACTTCTTTATCCCGCAACTTTATGGAAAAAGTGAGCCAGGTGAGCAAGAGTTCATCTCTGTGTATGTGAAAGCGGGTATCCCAATTCATGGCGAGGCTCGAATGTGGAGCAATCCAGAATGGTACAAGTTCATTCTTGATCAGTTCCACACTTCAACTCAGTTCGGTGTCCTGGGGGCAATACCGGGCAAGCGATTGCTGCCGGTCTCGCCATACGGCGGACTTTCCGGAAGGAAACTGGGGTTCGTGGGTTTTTCTCGACTTGATTGAGATGGCAATGTGGCTGGTGCATGGCGCCCAAAGCCAAACGCAACTGCCCGAAGTTACCTGTGAACCAATGTCAGACGCTCAGAGATTTTATTCCAAAGGAGGAAATCATGGAGACAAGAGACACCGCAGCGGATAACCGGAACTTGGCGGAACTGGGCATCACCAACGTCAGAGCGGTCTGGTGGAACCTACCTTCGCCCACCCTGTATGAACACGCTATTCAGCGTTACGAGGGGGTTGTGGCGCATCTTGGTCCGCTTGTCGTCAGAACCGGGCAGTACACCGGCCGTTCTCCAAAGGACAAATACGTTGTTCAAGAGCCCACCAGTGCCGACAAGGTCCATTGGGGTGAGGTGAATCGGCCGTTCAGCCCGGAAGCCTATGATGACTTGCGTGCCAGGATTCTTTCGTATCTTCAAGGCAGGGACCTTTATATACAAGACTGCCATGTGGGTGCTGATCCGACTTATAGTCTGCCGATTCGGGTGATCACCGAAAAAGCCTGGCACAGTTTGTTTGCCCGCAACATGTTCATCCGAGAGTTGGATCCGACCAAGCTCGCCGGACATCGCCCGGGATTCACACTCATCGACGCCGCCGGTTTCAACGCTGATCCGGAAAGGGACGGGACTAATTCGGAAGTCGTCATTTTGCTTCACTTCGGTCGTATGGAGGCGCTGATTGCCGGCACTCAATACGCCGGTGAATTGAAGAAGACCATGTTGACCGTCATGACCTATCTCTTGCCTCCGCAGAATGTACTGCCGATGCACTGCTCCGCCAATTACGGCCGGAATATAGATGACGTCGCCTTGTTTTTCGGTCTTTCGGGCACGGGCAAGACCACCTTATCCGCTGACCCTGATCGCATTCTTATCGGTGATGACGAACATGGTTGGAGCGATCACGGGGTTTTCAATCTTGAGGGCGGCTGCTACGCAAAAGTGATCCGCTTGTCACCGGTGACAGAGCCCGAGATCTATCAGACCACCAGATCTTTCGGCACGATACTCGAGAACGTGGCTATTGATACGGCAACCAAACGCTTGGACCTGGACAGCGATGTGCACACCGAAAACACGCGGGCGTCGTATCCGATTTCTCACATCCCCAATGCAAGCCGGGAAGGAATAGCCGGCCATCCCAACCACATTGTGTTTCTCACGGCTGATGCCTTTGGGGTCCTGCCCCCCATCGCTCGTCTGACACCGGAGCAGGCCATGTATCATTTCCTTTCAGGTTATACGGCCAAGGTGGCGGGGACGGAGCGAGGCGTTAAGGAACCGTCAGCGACATTCAGTGCTTGCTTCGGCGCACCGTTCATGGCTTTGAATCCGGTCATTTATGCCAACCTTCTGCGGGAAAAAATTGCCCGCCACAAGGCCGGAGTATGGCTGATCAATACCGGCTGGACCGGCGGTCCCTATGGCACGGGGCAACGGATGAATCTGCCCCATACCCGCGCTATGATTCGAGCGGTCTTGAACAACACGCTTAATGATGTTCCGACCACCAAGGACCCGGTTTTCGGACTAAGCGTTCCACAGTCCTGTCCGGATGTGCCTGCCGAGATTCTGCAGCCAAGGAACACGTGGCGGGACAAAGAGGCTTATGACAATCAAGCTCAAAAACTGGCAAAGATGTTCGCAGCGAATTTCCGCGACTTTGCCGATCAGGTGTCCGAAGAGGTTCGTGCTGCCGGTCCCAACCAGATATGAATCGAACCTGCACTGAAAATCCATGGAAATAATGAGAATCCACGATACAGAGAAAAGAACACATCGCTGATAAGGGTGGATTTTTTCAGAAACTTCATGGACGTGGTCTATCTTCCTATCTTCCCCGGCTACTGCAACCATGGTTGGTATGTTTGGTTATTGTCAAGGATTTGATTGAGCAGTCTATGGAACCCAAGTTATGACAATACTAGAGGTTCTTGCACGACAGTGTTTCTCCCTCTGGCTGTGCTCTTGACGGCGTTATTTATCGCCATTCCCAGGTGTGGATGTTAAAGCCAACGACACTTCCTTTTTAGGATCCGGTGCAACCGTATACACGAATAAAGAAAACCGTGTACGGATGGAAAAGGAAGTGGTCATAATTCGCTACAATCACGATGCTGTCGGATCTCCTACCGAAAAATCCAGTAAATGGATGGCGGATTGCACCTTTACTCTCGTCAACATCACGGACAACCCGATTGATGTGCAAATCGGTTTTCCGGACACGCAGGCCTTCGACGACGAATCTGGATTTGATGGCGCCAAACCCAGATGGACTATCCGTGATTTCAAAGTGATGATAAACGGTATTGGCGTCCCTACAGTCCACAAAGACGTGGTATCTGCCCAGGAAATCGTGATGCCCAAGGCCACTCACAAACTCAACTATCAGGGCGCGTACACTTGGCAGGCGCATTTTGAGCCCAAAGAGCGCATCACGATCAAGAACACCTACTCCTTTGGCGGCGGATCATCCGTTGTGGCGATCAAAGACTTGATGCGCCGCAAAGTCTCGGGTCCGGCCCCGAGAAACGCCACTTTTTGGGGGAAGAACAGACCAAAGCGGTGCGAGTGGGATTTCGGCAACAGCGCCTATTCCTGGGTGGATTACATCGTTACCACGGGTCTGACTTGGGCCGGCCCGATTGGTGAGGCTGATATCGCCATCGAAGTCCCTCCTTATACACTCCCGCATCTACTCCTCCCGGTACCAGATGGGTTTACTATCCGAGACGGTTTTGTGCGGTGGCGTTTCAAACAATGGCAGCCTACGAATGAAATCGCGCTTTTCACTCTCACCCCTCTGCCACAGAGCGATTGCGAGGAATTATACGACACCAAGCCGCCGCTCTTTGATACCCTCCAACAAGTTCAAACCTGGATTAAGATCGCAAGAACCCATCAGGTCGATCGTCACACCGTGAGTCTGATTAGAAATGCCTACCTGGCCAAATATGGCTACCGCTTCAACGATGAGAAACTGCAGATTTTTTTCGACCATCAGCCTTGGTATAAAGCGAAACCTGGGATAGATCTGAAGGCAATCCCAAGAAAAGACAAACACATCATGACCCTGCTGGAACAATTCGAGAATAGCCTGAACTAGTTTCCATCCGGAAAGACCTGGCATTCATATTGGTTCGACTAGTGCTCGGCCGCTTTATGTCCTGGACTTCGACTTCCGTTCGGGGTGACAGGTGACGGCATGGATTAGCGGACTAAACCGAGGCAGTTGTTTTTGGACGTCTCCTTGGAGTCCCCCGGGGCGAGATGGTCCGCAGCAAAATATCAAGAGATGGCATATGGCAGTGGAGTATTTTAAGGATTTCGACACGGATGCAGTCTATGCCTGCGTTGGCCCGATGGGAGTCACCGCCATGTTTCGCCTGAGGAAGTCTCTGGCCGGTAAGCCGGAATGGGAGTTTCTGGTCCCCGAGAGCCCCACCTGGGACAGTGTCCATCAGCGGCTCTATTTCGATCGCCGCTGGGTGGAGACAGTCAATCCCAACGAACTCCCAGAACCCCTCCCGCCCATTCCGGAGATCCCCCGTGGCCCTTTTCCTCACCCAAGTGAATACTTTATGCCGGAGCGGCCAATCGATGTTTCAAAATACCCATACGTGACAACATTTTTGCAAACTCGAAGTGACGAGACGGTAACGGTGATCGTGGTGCTCCACGAGGATCTATATGAGACGTATCTTGGGGATGGCGAGTTTCACTACTTCCAGGACGTGTTTCTCACCAGGGAAGATGCGCAGCGGGCCATGGGTCACTATCCGGACAAGGAGGAGCGGTTTCATCTGAGAACGATGACGATCAAGCTCGACTCGGGGGCGCTGGACTTCCCAGATTTCAGGGTGGAGCTCTTTGATCACTACACGGTGGAACAGGTGCTGCAGAGGTTGGAGGCTCGCTTGCAGGCTGAGCCGGTCGTGGAGGAGTTTTGAATTCGCACACGCATATTTAGCCTCATACTGCAACGATACCTGCAAAACCTGGCTTCCGGCTTTCGCCCATAGGCGTCAACTTGGCACAAGTGATCGCAAATGCGTCGCCAATTCCATGGGTGACACGGCCAACTTGTTGGCCGTGCCCGTAGGGCAAGAGGACCAGCATAGCGAGCAAAATATAACGGAGGCTCTTGTCCTTCGGTCCCAGGCAACTCGTTGCCTGGGCCACCCAAGATCACAAGGTGCCAAAAACGATCTCAGACCACCCCACCCGCCTTGAGCCGATCAATGTCTTCTGCCGAATAGCCGTAGCTTTTCAGGATTTCGTTGGTGTGTTCACCGAGTTCCGGAGCGTGGCTGTTGATGGCCCCCGGAGTCAGCGAAAACTTGGGGGCGATGCCCAACTGGCGGTAGGCCCCCCAGCTCTGATGAACCATCTCCACCACCATCCGGCGGGCCTGGACCTGTTCGTCGGCCATCGCTTCATCAAGGTTGAGCACCGGTTCACAGCAGCAGTCTCGATCGGCGAACAACGCGATCCAGTCGGCCTGGTCCTTCTCCCGGAACAGCGCTAGCGATGGCCTCCTGGAGCTGCCGCTGATGGGGTCCCGGTTCGAAGTAATCGGGCCGGTCCCAGTCGGAACGCCCGACGGTTCGGCAGAATTCCTTCCAGAATTGCGGCTCCAATGCTCCCAGTGACATGTAGCGGCCATCGCGGGTGGCGTAGAGGTCGTAACAGGCATAGCCATGATTGAGGAAATCGTCACCGGGTTGAGGCACAGTTCCATCAGCCAGATATTTCCCCCAGCGCAGACAGTGCCAGGTGAAGGCACCGTCGGCCATGCCGATATCGATGAATTGACCGGCGCCATGGCGCTCGCGGAAGAAGAGTGCGGTAACGATGCTGAGCGCGGCATACAGCGCCCCGCCCCCCAGATCGGCAATCTGCACGCCCGGCGCCGAAGGCCGGCCGTCACGGCCGCAGTAGGAGAGCACTCCGTTGAGTGCCAGGTAGTTGATATCGTGGCCGGCTCGCTGCGACCGCGGTCCGTCATAGCCGTATCCGGTGATGGCGCAGTAGACCAGACGGGGGTTGATGGCCATAAGCCCCTCATAGCCTAGCCCCAACCGGTCCATGACCCCCGGACGAAAGCCTTCCAGAACCACGTCAGCACTGGCCGCCAGCTTTCTAAACACTTCCTTGCCTTCGGGGGCCTTGAGATTCAAGGTTAGAGAGCGCTTGTTGCGATTCAGCACCACATGATAACCGCTGTTCTTGCCCAGGAGTGGCGGCCATCCGCGGATGTAATCGCCACCTTTGGGGTCTTCCACCTTGATAACATTGGCACCCAGGTCGGCCAGCAGCATCGAACAAAAGGGCCCGGGAAGCAACCGAGACAGATCCAGAATCCGCACACCATCAAGCGCCGTAAGCATCGATGCCTCCTAGAATGGATCGCCGCAATCAGAAAATCGCGCTGGCGAATTGTTCGGGGTCAAAGGGTTGAAGATCTTCTATGCCTTCACCAATGCCGATGAAACGCACCGGCACCTGCAATTCCTGACAAATGGCGGCCACCACCCCACCCTTGGCGGTGCCATCCAGTTTGGTCAGAATCAGACCAGTGATGCCGAGTTCATTCTTGAAGAGCCGCGCTTGTGACAGCGCATTCTGCCCAGTGGTGGCATCCAGGACCAGCAGGACTTCATGGGGGGCGGCCGGGAGCTTCTTGCTGATCACCCGCTGGACCTTCTTGACTTCTTCCATCAGGTTGACCTTGGTGTGCATGCGCCCGGCGGTATCCATCAGAACCACATCGACACCACGCGCCAGGGCCGCATCGATGGCATCATAGACCACCGCAGAAGGATCCGAACCGCTCTTTTGCCGCACCACGGGCACACCGGCGCGTTCCCCCCAGAGGCAGAGCTGTTCGATGGCCGCAGCCCGAAAGGTATCACCGGCCACCAGCATCAAATCCAACCCCTGGCCCTTCCACTGGTGGGCAAGCTTGCCGATGGTGGTGGTTTTCCCCACGCCGTTAACCCCCACCACCATAACCACAAAGGGTTTGTCGCGGCGAAGATCCCAGGGAGGTGCGGGAATGGTCAGCAAATCCTGGATCTGTTGGCGCAGTTCATCGCGCAGCCGGTTAGCATCGTCAAGTTCCTTGCGTTTAACCCGATCAGCAACGCGCTGCAGCAGAAGCTGCGTGGTCTGCACACCCAGATCCGAAGTGATGAGAACCTCCTCCAAATCGTCGAGAAGGTCCATGTCGATCTGTTTCTTGCCTAGCACCAACCGATCCACCCGCTGGGCCAGTTGTTCGCGGGTTTTGTGCAGCCGGTCCCGGAGCCTGCGAAAGAAGTGCCGCGGTTCCCTCTGGTCGGTTTCGTCGATCGATGTGGAGATTCCGGTGGCGTCAGAATCGATATCCGGATTGGTTTCATCAGTCGCCGCAAAATCGATCGATGGCCCTGAAGCTTCCTCGGTTTCTGCTGTTTCCAGGGTTTCAGCCAGGCCAGGAACAGCTTCTTCCCCCGCGGTTGGCCCCAGCTGCGGTTCGAGATCCTCCTGCGGTCCAGCAAATGGGTCTCCCGAGATTTCTTTCTTCTTGCGTCTAAACCACTTCATTTTTGGTTGTCGTCCTTCCTCTCACGCATATCCCCCAATCCGGCAGCAAACACTGATTCACACCGGAATGTCCGTTGACAAACCCCGGACCTCTGAACCTAATGCACCCAGCCCCCTGCCGGGTCGGTGCCTCTCAAGGGCTGGCCCACCTTTCTATATACCACCTGGGTGAGATGACTGCACCATCGGTTCATGGATTTACTGTCATCTCGAATGAAGAGTGAGAATTTCATATTCCACTGTCCTGAGGGTGTCCAAAAAGCCTGGTGGCAAGTTGCCCTGCCGTCACCCCGGTGAAAACCGGGGTCCAGGAAGTCTTCAAACCTGGATTCCGGCTTTCGCCGGAATGACGCAAATGAGGCTCACGACGACTCTTTCGACACTCTCATGAAGATTTCATACATCGCTCGAAATGACATGGTTGCAGAGCTTCTAATGAAAGGCCCCGCTAGTTTCGTTGCTCCAGTATCAGCGGGATCACGCGGCTGACCCCGGGTTCGTCCATGGTGATGCCAATGAGTTGATGAGCGATCTCCATGGTGCGTTGGTTGTGGGAAACGAGGATCACCTGGGAACGCTGCTGGAGAGTGTTGAGCAGGTCGCAGAAGTGGCCGACATTGACGTCATCCAGGGGGGCATCCACTTCGTCGAGCAGCAAGAAGGGGCTGGGTCTGGTCATGGAGATGGCGAACAACAGCGCCATGGCCGTCAGGGCTTTTTCGCCACCGGACAGGAGCGACATCGCCGCCGTACGTTTACCGGGGAGTTTGACCAACAGCTCGACACCGCTTTCCAGCGGATGGTCCTCATTGAGGAGCTGCAGGCGGGCGCTGCCACCGCCGAACAGTACCGGGAAGACCTGGTGCAAGCTGGCGTCAACGGTGCTGAGGGTTTCCAGGAAAAGCTTCCGGGAAGTCCGCTGGATTTGCTGAATGGTTTGTTGGAGGTCCTGGATGCTCCTGTCTAGATCCTGGTGCTGGGTTTCCAGAAAATCCAGCCGCTGCTTCTGCTCCTCGAACTCGTCAATGGCCGCGTAGCGGGCTTCCCCAAGCTTTTCCAACCGTTGCCGACTCTCTTCCAATTGGCGCTGCAATTCCTCCTGTGGGATCAGATCCAATTCGTCGTCACTTCGCCAGCGTTCCAATTCGACGCGATGATGCTCGAGGATCCGACGGCGGAGGAAATCCAGCTGCAGCGAAGCTTCGGTCAGCTCGGCCTGCCATTTTTGTTCGTTGCGTTGCCGCAGCCGGTAGAGCTCTTTGAGTTGGTCACGGCGAACTTCCAGTTCCGTCTGCTGGCGTTTGAATTCCAAATGGCTGGTTTCCAGCTGCTGCAGTTGCTGCTCGTGATTGCGCTGTTGCAACTCCAGGTCCTGTTGCTGGTTTTCCAGATCTTTGCGTTGCTGCTCGCATTGCTGGAGGTCCCGTTCGGCCAGCTGCTGTTGCTCCTGGGAGGTGGCCAGCCGAACGCCGGCTTCGCTCAGCTGTTGGTCCAGTCGTTCCAGTTCCTTCAGGGCCTGCCTTTGGTGCTGCTGGTCCTGAGACTGGGCGATCTTGCGCTGCAGGTAATCCGCTTCGGCGGCTTCGACCTCGGCCTGAAGAGCACCAAGCGTCTTGTCGAGCTCCTCCAGCTGCCCGCGGAGCGCGTATTCAGCGCGGCTCAAATTCTTTACCAGAACCTCATCGGTATCCAGGGTTTCCTGGTGAAATTGCCGTTCCTCATCGTCTCGCAGGGTTTCGGCACCGATCAATTCCTGCTTGGCCAGCCACTTCTGCCGTTCGCTCTGCAATCCGAGGCAGGTCTGTTCGGTCTGTCGCAGGGTTTCTTCGACCGACCGGGTTTCCTGTTCGGTGCCGGCCAATCGCTGTTCCAGATCATCGCGCTCACGCTGGGCCGCCTTAAGCTGGGCTTCCTGCGCCGCACATCGACCCTGAAGTTCGGCACATCGCTGTTCCAGCTCACTGATTTCGTGGCGCTTGTGCAGCAGGGATTGGCCGGCATCCGGCGAACGAACCAGGACCCGCCCATCGGCAAACAGACAGTCCCCTTCCAGAGTCACGAAGCTGCTGGTGAAAGGGGCTGCCAACCATTGATCCAAAGCGTCGGCCCAGTCTTCGGCGAGGAACACCCTCGAAAGCAGCCGTTCCAGCAGCGGCCGGACCGACTCCGCCGCCCGGATTTCGCCGATCAGAGGCCGATGGCCATTGTCCAGATCCGGTGAAACACCGGCCCGATCTTCAACCAGGCGCCACAGCGGCAAGGGCAGGAATTGGGCGCGGGCGCCCTGGTGTCGTTTCAGTTCCCCCATAAGGCTTTGCAGGTCATCGAAGGAATCGGTCACCAGGGCCTGCAGCAGGTCACCGAAGACCGCCTCGGCCGCCTGCATCGAGGCCGGATTGACTTCCAGGAAACGGGCGAGAACATCCACCGAGGCCTTGCTGCCGTCTTTGGGGCGCTGTTCCATAAGAAGCTTGCGGACGTCCTGGTGGTACCATTCGTAGCGTCTGTCCAGTTCCTGCAGGGCTTTCAGCCGGGAATGATCCTGGCGGTAGCGATCATCGAGCTGTTGCCAATCTTGGCGCAGCGTCTGCAACCGAGTCCGCACCTGCTGGGTTTCGTCACGCAACCGCGTTTGGGTTTCCCGAAGCAAGGCCAGCCGGTCTCGAAGTTCCGCGGCCTGATCCTCGAGATCGCCAATAGCCAGGTCAGCCGCATTCAGCTTGGGGGCGAGTTCAGTACTCTCCTGCCGGCGGCGAGCGGCTCGGTGCTCCAACTCCTGCAGGCGGCGGCGCGCCGCGACCACGCTGTTGTGGGCCTGAGCCTTGCTGCTCAGCACGTCCACCATTTCGCCCTTGAGTTCATCCAGGCGGGTGCTGTGTTGCTGTCGTCGGGAACGACCGGCCGTCAGCCATTCTTCCAGGGATGCCAGCTGTTCCGCCTGATCGCGCAGGCCACAATCCAGCTGGGCCAATTGTTTGGTCAGAGAATTTCGCTCGGTCTCACCTTGTTTCTGCTGTTCCTCCAGGGATCGCTGCCGGTCCTGTTCCTGTGCCAGGCGCTGTTCAGCCTGCTGCCGCCGGCCGGCCAGGTGGTCCTGATCACGGCGGTTCAGGACCAACTGGTTTTGGACCTCTCGCATCCATTCCCGGCACTGCTGTTGTTGGTCCTGGAGTTCCTGCCGGGAGGATTCAAACTGCTGCCACTCACCCTGCCAGTCCCGCCATTGATGATGGCCGCTTTCCAGTTCCCCGCGCACCTCTCTCAATTCCTCATGAAGCGTCACCTGGCGCTGCTGGAGGACTTCGAATTCCTGCAGGGCCAGGTGGAGTTCCAGGCGTCGCACCTGATCGCGCAGGCTGCGATGCCGCCGAGCGCGATGGGCTTCGGCCGCCAGCCGTTTGGTATGGCGGCCCACTTCGAGGCAGAGGTCCTGGATCCGGTCCAGGTTCTGCCGGGTCAGTTCCATCTTCTTCAGGGCCAGCTTCTTGCGAGTCTTGAAGCGCATGATGCCGGCGGCTTCTTCGAGCAATTCCCGGAGCTCATCAGGGCGGGCATCCACCACATGGCTGATCTTTCCCTGTTCGATGATGCCGTAACCGCCTTGCCCCAAACCCGTGTCCATAAAGAGCATCTGCACATCGAGGCGCCGCACCGCAGTTTTGTTGATTAAATATTCGCTTTCCCCGGATCGAAACAGTCGCCGGGTCACCATGATTTCCGGGACCTGGTGATACGGGTCGGGCGCGGTGCCCGCTTCGTTATCCAGAATAATGGTCACTTCGGCCATGTTGGTGGGCGCGCGGTCCCCGGAACCGGCGAAAATAACATCTTCCATCTTGTGACCACGGAGGTCGTGAGCGCTGGTTTCGCCCAAAACCCAGCGGATGGCGTCAACGACATTGCTCTTGCCACAGCCGTTGGGCCCCACTACGGCACAGATGCCGCGCGTTATCGCAATGCTGGTTTTGCTGGCGAAAGATTTGAATCCGAGAAGATCAAGACGTTTGATATGCATGACACAAACTGGATAACTCGATGATTGGAGCAGAACCCTCGGTCAGAGTCTTCTTGAGCACCCGCGACGCTCCCCATCCCAAGCCGCCGATCATCCTCGTCCCCGTTCACTCTGGTTGATTTCTCCGTGCTACTGCGGTTAAACTGGTCATCTTCTGACAGAATCGCATCCAAAAAGGAAGGATTTTCGCATGAACGGAAGCGGCGATGGCGCGCTGCGTGACAGTCTGATCCTGGTCTGCCGGCAGCTTTACCGCAAAGGACTGGTGGCCGCCACCGACGGCAATGTCAGTTGCCGCTGTGAGGACGGAACCGTTTTCATCACCCCCAGCGGTATCCCCAAGGGGGAGCTGGAAGCGGGTCAACTGCTGAGCCTTGACGACCAGGGGCGGGTGCTGAACGGGACCGGTCGACCGTCCAGCGAATTCCGGATGCACCTGGCGGTGTATGAGCGACGTCCGGATGTCCGGGCCGTGGTACATGCCCACCCGCCGTTGCTTACGGCTTTCACTTTGGCCGGAGTCCCCTTCATGTCCGAAGCCCTACCGGAAGTCTGGATGAACGTCGGGGCGGTACCGACGGCCCCCTATGCCACGCCTTCGACCGCGGAGGTGGTGGCGGTCATGGCCCCCTACATCGCAGGCCACCAGGCAATCTTGTTGGAGCGCCACGGTTCTCTGACCATGGGCAAAGACCTCCAACAAGCCTATCTGCGTCTGGAAAAGCTGGAGCACGCTGCGTTCACGCTTCTTTACAGTCGGATATTGAGCGGCCGGCAGCCTGGTCCCTTGCCGCCTGAGGCCTTGGCTAAACTGGCCGCACTCCACTGAGAACGTGCCTCCAAGGATTATCCAGGTATCGGTTAGTCGTCTGGGTAACCCATCCGTTAAGGAGGCAGCGCAACGCAGATATTGGACTTTTTATGAAATCAGCAGCCTTTTCAACCAAAATGGCAGACCGAATCCCTGGAGAGCAGGGCTGCCACACAATCAACGGAGGGCGGATGGTGCTGCCACTGATGAATGCAAGAAAGATACTAACAATCTTGTTCCTGGGAATCGCCTTCGCGACCCTGGCCGGGCAAGCCGAGGCCGAGGAATTCTGGGCTGAGTTTACCATGAAGACCCCGGGTGAGATCCTGCCGGTGAAAGGTGCGATCTTCGTAAAAAACGGCTTGGTGCGCCACGAAGTGCATGAACGCGGGAACCGCCAAGCAACGATCGTGCGACCGGACAAAGGCATGATCTGGGTCCTCAACACCGATGACAAGATGTATCTCGAAATCGCTTATCAGGAGTCTGACCGTCGTTTTGACAGTTGGAGTGCGGAGAAGGAAAAGAAGGCAAAGTCCTTTGGCAAAGAAACCATCTCCGGATTTGCTTGCAAGAAATTTGAACTCCTGGATGACGGCGGTCGAACCATCTATTGGGTTGCCACCAAACTCAACTTTCCGCTCAAAATTGAAGCTCCCGACGGTACCATGGAATACAAGAACATCCATGAAGACGTTCTGGCTGACACCTTGTTCGAACCACCGGCAGATTTCGAACGAATTACCATGGACGACCCGTCACCTGCTGATAAGGAGCCACCTCTGCCAGTTCCTTCCAGGCAACAAGAATAGCACCACCACCAAGTCGTAAGCTCGTATCACAGAGGCAGGTCCGCATCGGCAGGGTAGTGCTCGTCAACAAAGGCCGGCAGGCTTTCCTGCCCGTCCTTCGAGTAACGGACCGGGAAGCCCATCCGCCCAGAAGAATCCGGCACCATCATTTTTCGCGGAAGCCTGCTGCGCCTCTCGCAAAGCAACAACCGTTCATGGTTCGGCACCTCACCACACACGGAAAGCCAACTATAGACTTAAAGAAAAGGATCTTGGGGTTGTGGTGCCCTTCATCGTCATTCCCGCATGGTTCTAACGGGAATCCAGGGAGAGAAGCTGGTGTTGCATGCCTTAAATTTATAGAGTTATAAAACCGTTCGCCCTGAGGTATCGAAGGGTTATCCGCATCTAACCGTTCATGCTTCGATACCTCAGCATGAACGGTGAAATATCGATCAATTTGCAGGACGTAACACTGGGCTGGACTCCCGCCAAGAGCACGCGGGAGTGACGTAGACTGCCCCAAAATCACTTTCTCGATAACTGAGGTTTTGCTGAATGCGGACTTTAACAAACACCACCCAACGCCGGGAGAAGGAGAGAGTCCTAAGATGAGTGAGATTGCGGGGAAAAACGTATTGATCACCGGGGCGGCGAGCGGCATCGGCCGCCTGCTGGCACTCAAAGCGGCGGCACATGGTGCGCTGGCGGTCCTCTGGGACCTCGATGAAACCGGGCTGGCCAAGGTGGCTGAGGAAATCCGCTCACGTGGGGGTAAGGCAGTCACCTACCGGTGTGATGTGTCGCAACGGCAAGAGGTTTATCGAGTGGCCGAGCAGGTCAGAAACGATGTCGGGATGGTGGATGTGCTGGTCAACAATGCCGGGGTCGTTTCCGGCAAACCTCTTCTGGAATGCAGCGACGATCAAATTCAAAGGACCATGGAAGTGAACATCATCGCTCATTTCTGGACCGTCCGAGCGTTTCTTCCCGACATGATCCAGGCAAACCGGGGCCACATCGTGACCATGGCTTCCGCTGCCGGAATCGTCGGCGTTTCCCGTATGGTGGACTATTGCACCAGCAAGTTTGCCGCTTTCGGTTTCGATGAAGCGCTCCGCATGGAAATCCGCAAGAACCGCTGGCGCATCAAGACCACAGTGGTCTGCCCCTACTACATCAACACCGGCATGTTTGCCGGGGTCCGCACCCGCTTCCCCTGGCTGCTTCCGATCCTGGATGAAAACCTGGTGGCGGAACGGATCATGCACGCCATCCAGTTCAATAAGAAGAGACTGCTGCTGCCTCTCACCGTCTATTCGGTCTGGCTCCTTCGACTCCTGCCGGTGATGGTGTTCGATCTGGTCACCAACTTCCTGGGAATCAACGCATCCATGGACGATTTCCGTGGCAGATAAGATGCCTGAGGGGATGGCTGGGTTATTCAAATCCGGCCTCCCTGAATCCACCACTACCGGCCAGATGCTTCCTGGCAACTGCCCTTCCTCGATCCGCGGCCACTTGACAAGGAACAACCGATGACAACCCGGAAACGACAAGCCAAGCCCCAAATGACCGAATGTATCAATCCCGCTACCGGAGAGGTTCTTGGATATTCCCGAGAAGACACTCCGGAATACCTGGCCGCTGTGGTGGTCCGAGCGCGGCAGGCGCAGGTCGACTGGGGCGCGCTCGAAGTCCGGCAGCGGGTGAAGGCATTGTCCGGAATCAAGTCATGGCTGGTGGATCATGCCGATCACCTTGCCACGGTGATTTCCAACGACAACGGCAAGACTCGCACCGAAGCCCTGGCCACCGAAGTTCTCCCGGCGGTGATGGCGCTTGCCTTTTATCTGCGCCACGCCACCCGTTTCCTCAAGCCGGAGTGCATCCTTCCCGGCAGCCTGCTGCTCATCAACAAGTGGAGCAGACTGGTGCGGGTCCCCTACGGTGTGGTGGCGATCATTTCCCCCTGGAACTATCCCTTTGCCATACCCTTTTCGGAAGTGATCATGGCGCTCCTTGCGGGAAACGCCGTCATTTTGAAAACCGCCACCCAGACCCAGTGGGTAGGGCGGGCCTTGGAGGCCTGTATTCAGGCGGCAGATCTTCCCCAGGGGCTATTTGCCTTCATCAATGTACCGGGAAGCACTGCTGGAGATGCTCTGCTACAAGCTGGTGTGGACAAGTTGTTTTTTACCGGGTCGGTGGCAGTCGGCCGGCAACTCATGGCCAAGGCCGCTGAAACTCTCACCCCGGTCGTGCTGGAGTTGGGGGGAAACGACGCCATGCTGGTCTGTGACGATGCCGACCTCGATCGGGCCAGTTCCGGTGCGCTCTGGGCCGGATTTCAGAATTCCGGGCAGTCCTGCGGCGGGGTGGAACGGATCTACGTCCACGAAACGATTTACAAACCCTTTGTGGAACTCTTGTGCGACAAGGTTACAGCACTGCGGGTGGGTTCCCCCAGCGACTACCAGGTGGAATTGGGGGTCATGACCACTCGCAGTCAGATGGAAATTGTCCGCCTCCACATCGACGATGCCATCACCAAGGGGGCGATCATCGCGGCCCAGTCAGCGACACCCACGGAATACCCTCAGGGGAATTTTGTTCCAGCCGTGGTACTGACCCAGGTTCATCACGGTATGCTGGTGATGACCGAAGAAACCTTTGGCCCCGTGGTGGGAGTGATGTCGGTGCGCGACATGGACGAAGCGGTGGCACTGGCTAACGATTCCAGTTACGGCCTGACCGGCTCGGTCTGGTCGCGTGATATCGCCAGGGCTGAACAGATCGGGCGCCGCATCCAGGCTGGAGTCATCACCATCAACGATCATCTGATGAGCCACGGTCTGGCCGAAACCCCCTGGGGTGGCTTCAAGACTTCGGGGATAGGCAGGACCCACGGTCAGATCGGTTTCCATGAGATGACACAACCCCAGGTGGTGGTGCATGACCTCATGTCCTGCGCCAAGCGCAACCTGTGGTGGCCACCCTACAGCGAAGCCTTGTATCGCGGGCTAGGCGGTGCCCTGCAACTGTTCTACGGCAGGTGCTGGCGGACCCGTCTTGCCGGGATCCTGCCGCTTATTCGTGTTCTACCACGGCTTTTTCGGGTAGGATGACAGTGCGTGAGAGCTGGGAGGGCGGCAGTGCCTGGGGCGATCAGTGGCCGACAGTCAACCACCCCTGCGCCTTCACCTGGCTGATTTCTAAGCTTTACGCATACGGAGTCATGAGTCATGGAACGGCTGCGACTACCTGCCAGACTGGAAAACCTCGAACGGGTGCGCAGGTTTGTTCTGGATAAGGCAGAATATCTTGATTTTCCAATGGAAATGCTCTTACGGATTGATCTCGTCGTGGAGGAACTGGCCGCCAACATCATCCTCTATGCCTACCCGCATGAGCCTGGTGACATGGAAATCAGTTGCTGGCTGGAAGGCGGTACCACCCTTTGTATCGAAGTACAGGATCAAGGTTTGCCTTTTGACCCTACGAGCCAAGAAGAACCCGACATCGAGTTGGACTGCAACGAAAGGGAAATCGGAGGGCTGGGAATATATCTGGTCAGGCGGATGGTCGATGGGGCGGACTACCGTCGTGAAAACGACAGGAACATCCTGTCCGTCCGGTTCAAACTTTAGCGGACACCCCTGAATGACGATCGCCGCGTCATCGGTGTTTAGATAAATCCTCCTCTAGCGGCAATACAGTTGACTTGGGTGAATTCACCTTAGTAAACTTATTGCATTTAATTACAGAGAAATCATGGACCCAGCGAACATCTGCCGCATACCTCTGTTTGCTTCGCTCCCGGAAGCGGAAGTCACCTGCCTGGCCGGCCGGCTCCGATGCCTTGATCTTCCCCCCGGCACTACCTTCGTTCGTGAAGGGGACCCTGGCGAAAATTTCTATGTCATTCTCGAAGGCCAGGTGGATATCATCAAAGCTCTGGGTACGGCTGAGGAACGGCTGCTGGGCAGTCGTGGCGATGGCGATTTCGTGGGCGAAATGAGTCTCCTCGGCACCGATCGGCTGCGCACCGCCAGCGTCCTGACTCGCACCCGGGTACAGATGCTGGAAGTGAACCGGGGCGATTTCGATGCCTTGTTGCATCGCTACCCGGACATCGCCTATCAACTGGCACGCGTGCTTAACGCATCGCTACGTGATGCCAACAACGCCACCATTCGTGATCTGCAGGAGAAAAACCGCTTGCTGGCGAAAGCCTATGAAGAGCTGCAGGCCGCACAGGCACAGATTATTGAGAAGGAAAAGGTAGAGCGCGAACTCGAGTTGGCCCGTGAGATCCAAGAAAGCATGCTGCCCCGCTGTTTGCCGCAGCTAACGGGGGTTGAACTGGCGGCCCGAATGATCCCGGCACGCGCTGTGGGCGGAGATTTCTACGATTTTATCGCGCTCGATGACAACCGCCTGGGCATCGCCGTGGGGGATGTTTCCGACAAAGGCATCCCGTCCGCTCTGTTCATGGCCATGACCCGTTCTCTGGTGAGAGCGGAGGCCCGGCGCGCGGCTTCACCCCGCGAGGCCTTGCAGTGGGTGGACCGGCACCTGCAGGAGATGAACGCCGCTGAAATGTTTGTGACAGTGCTCTACGGCGTTCTGCGTTGTGACACCTGCCACTTCGAATATGTTCGTGCCGGCCACGTACTTCCCATTGTGTGCCAGGCTGACGGCACCTTGACCACACCCCCGGCCAATACCGGGCAACCTTTGGGGGTAATCCCCGATGTCAGCCTCGATGAACAGACGCTCCAATTGACCCCGTCCAGCACTCTGATCCTGTACAGCGATGGCATCATCGATGCGACCGATGTCGAAGGGGAGATCTTCGGCATCCAACGGTTGCATCGGACCATCATCGATAGCCACCTCGAACCGGTCAATGCGCTCTGCGATTGCATTCTGGAGGCGATTCGAGTTCACACCGGCAGCGCACCTGCTCAAGACGACATGACCCTGGTGGTTGTCCGATTGAAACCATAGCCACGTTATCGAGGGGTTTAAGGCGCGCTGTGGATGTCCATAGCGGGCAGCAGATCAGGTTTGTTGGTTCGCTGGATTTGTCCTCATCCTCCTTCTGCGGCTGTGTTTGATTCCGTTGAGCTTCCAGCGCTTACGGACCGCAGCACTGCCATCGCCCTTTGAGTGTAGCCCCGCACCTGACGATCACAGTACGGAGCACCACCAACACCTCGCGATAGGCTGGAGTCGAGGCTCAGCAAACTGTAGAGAGCCAAACCGCCATGGAAGAACAAAAAGTCCTTATTGATCAATTGCGACCAGGGCTTTTCATTCGCCTGAATTTGAAATGGGGTGAACACCCGTTTTTTTCGGTAGCTTCAAAATCAAGAGCGACGAACAGATTCGACTCCCGCGAGGGCTAGGGTTAAGAGAAATCACCTACGTTCTCGAGAAAAGCGATTGCCAGCCACTGCCCTTTCCCTCTAAAGCCACCGAACCACCTCCACTGATCCTTGATCCACCAGTCGCCAAGAATGAACACCTGGTGGTATCCATTGATGCGGGCAAACCTCTCCAACCCACCGTGCTCATCTATGACCCGGCGGTGCCCAAGAGCGAGGCCATCATCTTTGATCTCGGATCAGAAGCCGAAGTGAAGATCGAACAAAGCGAAGGGTCGGCAGCGCCAGGGGGGACGCTGCCGACCCTTCCGATGCGGGGCTTGGGGTGCACGGACTATTGTTCGTATTTCCGCGCATAATCCGCATCGTTGTACAGACCTTCTCCAAACTTGTCCTTACCGAACTCCCGAAGAATCTTCTGGCCTTGCTCGGATGCGACAAACTGGATAAAACGCGCAGCGGAAGCGGCGCCCGGGGAGGCTCCTTCGGGTAGGCACATGGCATGATAGACGTTGATCAGGCCCTTATCGCCCCGAAAAAGAACTTTTAGCTGGGGCATGTGGTTCTTTTCCGCAGCCCAGGTGCTACTGTCGGTCATGAAGTAACCTTTTTCGTCGTTGGCGCGCTTCAGGGTGGCGGTCATGAAAGCGTTAGTGACTACGTACCAGTCGCCTGACGGAACTATCCCCGCCAATTTCCAGATCTCCATCTCCTTTTGGTGGGTTCCTGAATTGTCACCACGGGAAAAGAATTTGCCTTTGGTGTTGACGATGCGCCGGTAGGCGTCCACCGCGCTGGTAGATTCGGCGACCTTAGCGGGGTCATCCACCGGACCGACAATGAAGAATTCGTTGGAACCGATAAGGGTCCGGTGAGTTGCCCAGCCTTCTGCCACAGCCTGTTTTTCGGCTGCCGCTGAATGGCTCATGGACATATCCGTGGCTTTCGCCTTGAGCAGCTTGAGAGATTCTCCTGATCCGGCTTTCTTCCAACATAGGGAGGTGTTGGTTTGAGTGGTAAAAGCGTCGGCCAGGGCCTTTAGTACACCCAATTCACCGGGGCTTCCAGTGGCAAGGGAAAACTGATTGGCGCCACTGCCGTAGACCGCGGCACATTGATCTTGGGCCTGTAGGGTCAAAGGGAAACCCACAAGCGCCAGAGTTAGCATCAACGAAACAAACTGTACGTGCATCCTTGTCCTCCTCGCAACGGTCAAGCGTCTTTCGGCGGTATCTCGCAGTATCAGGCCGGCAAACCGGCATGCATCCCCGTTAAAGACTTACCGAGACCTGATAGCGTTATATGAACAGTGGCATAATGAATAATACAGAATCTTAGGGTTGTCGAGGGGAAAAAGGTTGGTGCGTACGGTGCCGTCAGTGGTTCGGTTTCATGGGTATGGGGATGAGCTTTGGCTTGACATGGTCCGGTCCACTCCTATACTGACCTAGCGATTATGTCATATTCAGCATAATCATGTCACGGAGTGAACGGTTGACTTTCGGATCGGAAATGGGTGTCAGTCGATGACTGGAAAGATCCCAACCATGAGGATGCACCTCTGGCTTGAAACCGAGGATGGGTTGTATTTTGGCCTTGGAAGGGCCATACTGCTTGCGAAAATTCAGGAGCATGGCTCTCTCAGAAGGGCTGCGGAAGAGCTCGGCATGTCCTACCGGGCGGCATGGGGGAAGATCAAGAAGACCGAAGAAATCCTAGGAGTCAAACTCATTGCCCAGAGCGGCAGCAAGAAGGAAGGCTACCAACTTTCCGAAGCAGGCAAGACGTTCATGGAGAGTTACTTCTTGTGGTTTGAAGAAGTGGAGCGAGATGCCTTGCTGAAAGCAGAGAAGCTGCTACCATGGGCCATCACCAGTTACCAACCGGGACGGACACAAAAATCTGGCTGACTTTATTACGTTTCCTCGCAATTCGGGGTTCCTGCACTCCCTACCATCCATACCATCGCATCTTCCTGTCCTCCTTATATGTTAAAAGTAACATATTGAAATACCAATAGAATAATTCTATGCAGAAGTCTGTATGCGATAGGACTTCCATGCTGTCTCCATGGATGGAGAAGCTGGAAGTGCTTCACCTCACCCATGGAAGTTCGCAGAAACCCGATTAAGAACCAGGAAGGAGGCACACATGGGAGTGACGCGGCGGGAGTTTTTGGCGTTCTCCGGTGCGGTAGGCGCGGGGCTTGCCCTGACGTCGTTGGGGATCGATCTGGGTCCCCTGAACGCCTACGCCGAGGAGATCAAAAAGATTGACAAATTGAAAACTGCCAAACAGAGCACTTCCATCTGCTGCTACTGCTCGGTTGGGTGTGGCGCTGATTTGCAGCACCGATGCCAAGAACGGCAAAATCATCAATATCGAAGGAGACCCCGACCACCCCATCAACGAGGGATCGCTCTGCGCCAAGGGAGCCAGCATCTTGCAGACCACGGCGCCAATGAGCATCGGCTCACCAAGGTGCTGTACCGAGCTCCTTACAGCGACAAGTGGGAGAAGCAAGGACTGGGACTGGGCCATCACCCAGATTGCCGAGAAGATCAAGGCGGTACGGGACGCCGACTTCATCACCACCAACAGCCAGGGAAAGACGGTGAACCGCGTTGAGACCATCGCCCACGCAGGCAGCTCCAACGTGAATAACGAAGAATGCTTCATGATGGCCTCCATGGCGAGGGCGCTGGGCCTGGTGTATATCGATCATCAAGCCCGGGTCTGACACGGCCCAACTGTACCGGCTCTGGCAGAGTCGTTCGGGCGTGGCGCAATGACCAATCACTATATCGACCTCCAGCACAGCGATGTCTTCCTGATTCAGGGGAGCAATGCCGCTGAACATCACCCCATATCCTTCAAGTGGGTAATGAAAGGCCAAGGACAAGGGCGCCAAGATTATCCATGTTGACCCCAGGTTCACCAGGACATCATCCAAGGCGGATATCTATGCCCGGCTGCGGTCGGGAACGGATATCGCCTTCCTCGGCGGGATGATCAAGTACATCATCGAAAACAAGAAGTATTTCAAAGACTACGTCGTGAACTACACCAACGCATCTTACCTCGTCGATGACGAATTCAATTTCAATGATGGCCTTTTCTCCGGCTACGATACCACCGACCAGAAAGTACGACAAGACTACCTGGGCTTTCAAGAAAAACGCCGACGGCACGCCGCAAAAGGACCTCACGCTGCAGGATCCCCGTTGTGTCTTCCAGCTCCTGAAGAAACACTACTCTCGTTATGACCTGGACAAGGTATCCGGCATCACCGGTACACCCAAAGAGGACCTGCTAAAAGTCTATGAGACCTATGCAGTCCACCGGCGTCAAGGACAAAGCCGGCACCATAATGTACGCGCTCGGGCAAACCCAGCACACGGTTGCTGTGCAGAACATCAGGACCATGTGCATGGTCCAACTCCTGCTGGGCAACATCGGCATCTGCGGTGGTGGCGTCAACGCCCTGAGAGGTGAACCCAACGTTCAGGGCTCCACCGACTTTGCGCTCCTCTATCACTATTCTGCCGGGATACCTGGCTGCGCCGAGGGCCTCGCGACCACCCTCGACGAGTATCTGAAGAAGAACACCCCCAAGTCCGCCGATCCCCGTTCAGTCAATTGGTGGCAGAACTTTCCCAAGTATATCGTGAGCCTTCTCAAGGCCTGGTTTGGCGACAAGGCAACCAAGGAGAACGATTTCGGTTATTCGTGGGTGCCCAAACTCGATGACGGCCAGAATGCAGCCGTTCTTAACATGATCGACCACATGTCAAAAGAAGATAAAAGGCTACATCTCATCGCCACCGACCCGGCCTGAGCATGCCGAACGCCAATAAAGTGCGACAAGCAATGAAGAATCTCGACTGGCTGGTACATGTGAACATCTTCGATAATGAGACAGCCTCGTTCTGGAAAGGCCCCGGCATGAACCCGAAAAAGATCAAGACCGAGGTCTTTTTGCTCCCTGCAGCGGCATCGGTCGAAAAGGAAGGCAGCCAGAGCAACAGCGGCCGCTGGATGCAGTGGAAATATCAGGCGGCGGCCTCCCCCGGGCGACGCCATTTCCACCGGTGATATCTTCTACCGGATCGTGGCGAAGCTAAAGGAGCTCTACGGTAAACAAGAGGGCAAGTTCCCCGAGCCCATCCTGAATCTGAAGTGGGACTATGCGGATGAGAAAGGCCGGTTCAGCGCCTTCAAGGTCGCCAAGGCCATCAATGGCTACTTCCTAGAAGACGAGACCATCGGCGACAAGAGCTACAAGAAGGGTGAGCTGGTGCCTGGTTTTGCCAACCTCCAGGCCGACGGGAAGACCTCGAGCGGCTGCTGGATTTCCTGCGGAGGCTTTACCCAGGATGGCACCAACCTCATGGCCCGCAGGAAGAAGGACGACCCCACCGGGCTTGGCCTGTATCCGCAATGGGCCTGGGTCTGGCCGGTGAACCGTCGCATCATCTATAACCGTGCCTCAGTGGACCTCGACGGCCAGCCTTATAATCCCAACAAGGCGCTTCTTGCCTGGAAGGACGGCAAGTGGGTGGGAGATGTTCCGGATGGTCCCTGGCCGCCCATGGCGGACCAGGAAAAGGGCAAGTACCCCTTCATCATGAAGGTGGATGGCGTGGCATCGCTGTTTGGTCCCGGTCCCAATGAAGGGCCTTTCCCCGAGCACTATGAGCCGCTCGAAGGTCCCCTGTCGAAAAACCTCATGTCTCGACAGCTCAACAGCCCCATCATCAAGATCTTCTCCGGGCCCTGCGACAAGTTCGCCGGCTGCGATCTCCGCTATCCCGTTTGTCATGACGACCTATACGAGCACCGAACACTGGTGCACCGGCGCCATCACCAGGTGGCAATCCTGGCTCACCGAGGCGCAGCCTCAGGTCTATGTCGAAATCAGCGAGGAGTTGGCGCAAATGCGAGGAATCAAAAACGGTGACAAGGTGAAGGTGGAATCCATCCGCGGAGCCCTCGAATGTGTCGCCATGGTGACGACACGCTTCCGGCCGTTTAAGTGCGGGGATCAGGTGGTTCATCAGGTCGGGATGACCTTCAATTACGGCTGGCTCTTTCCCAAGGGCTGCGGCGACAGCGCCAACCTGCTCACGCCGACGGCCGGCGACGGCAACACCATGACACCTGAATACAAGGCATTCATGGTCAATGTAGCCAAAGTATAGGAGGGCTGACAGATGGCGGACGGAAAATCGATACTGGTTGATACTTCCCGGTGTACGGCCTGCCGTGGTTGTCAGGTTGCCTGTAAACAGTGGAACGGCCTTCCCGGAACCATAACAAAACAGGTCGGGACCTACCAGAACCCTCAGGACCTTTCCGCTGACACGTGGAAACTGGTGCGATTTGCGGAAGGAAGAAAGGATGACGGCAAGCCTTACTGGTATTTCTTCTCGGATCAGTGTCGGCACTGCATTGAGCCGCCCTGCCTGGACGCCCTGCAAGGCCACGTCAAGGGAGCTGGGGTTCATGATGCCGATACCGGAGCGGTCCTTTATACCTCGATATCGAGCCAGGCACCCTTCGAGGAAGTTCGAAGCGCCTGCCCTTTCAACATTCCCAGGCAGGACCTCAAGTCAAAGGCCTTGGCCAAATGTACCCTGTGTTTCGACCGAATCACCAACAACATGCCACCTGCCTGCGTCAAGTCCTGCCCCACGGGTGCCCTGATGTTCGGTGAGCGCAAAGAAATCGTCGAAATGGCGAAAAAGAGGGTCGATGAGCTGAAAGTGGCCTATCCCAAAGCCAAGGCCCTCAATGTCGACGAGGTTCGAGTGATCTACATCGTCACCGACGATCCGAAAAAGTACCATGCGTATGCTGCCGGATAATTCTTCTCGGTAGCAAAGGTTAACCTTGGGCTGCCCCCAGTGCAAGCGGGGGCAGCCCTCAGTAAGTGCTCATTCCCAGCAGTATAAGCCCGAGACCAATCTGTCAGGAGAGAATCGATGAGCAGCGCCACCGGCGAGCAATCTTCCGAGGCTGCGGTAGCAAGGATTTCTAAGGCTCTTGAGCACCTGCGGGAAGAGATCCATCCCATCGAGAGCGTCCTACAGGCCTTCGAACCAGTTCTTGATCGAGAAAACACGCATTAGGACGGAATTGGCGCCCTCCGCGGATGATCGCATCGAACCGCCCGACCCTATCCGTTTTGAGAAGGGGGTACCCCTGACTTCGCCTGAGATGCTCATTGACTTCACGCATGAACTGTGGCAACAGGCCGCTGCCCGACTCATCCCGGCTATGGAAAAGGGATCTCCCAACTCAAAAAAGAATTGCAAGTCATCGGAAGGGCTTTGGTAAAAGGACAACTTGATCCACAGGACTACCTCAAGGCCGCAGCCGTGGGACGCAGCGAGGTGACCCAGGCGGTGGCTGAAAAGCTTGGAATTGACACGCGATCCCTAGGTTTCATCCTGGGACAGATCTTGAAACCGTTGGTTGAGAACCGGACCGAGAAGCGCTGCGCACACTCATAGCTGAGCTTCGTTGGCAGAAGGGATACTGCCCCATTTGTGGCTCCATGCCCGAACTGGCGTACCTCAAGGGAGAAGAGGGCAAAGGTGGCTGAGGTGTTCCTTCTGCGGAAACGACTGGCGCTATCGGAGGCTTGCTTGCCCCTTCTGCGAGAATGAGGAACAAGAGTCGCTGCTCATTTACTACATCGCGGGCAGGGAGCAGGAACGCGTGGAGGCCTGCCAGAAGTGTGGCCGGTATGTCGTCAACCTCGACTTGCGCGGACGCCTCGACGAGGCCGTACTCGACGTGGCCGCCCTGGGTATGGTGCACCTGGATGTAATCAGCCAGCAAAAAGGGTTGCTTCCCGCAGCCGTGTGCGCATGGAATATTGTATCAGGAGAAGACATCAGTTCTTCCCTTGCAGAAGTTCAATCAAGGAAATTGGCTAGCTGAGCAGGAAACTTCCAAGATGTCACCCGTGCGAGCCTCCTGCAAAACCATTTATGTTCATGGTTCGATATCTCACCACGAAAACAAATGCACGTTCGGATGCAGAAGGCCGTTGGTCCTGAGCAAAGTACTGAAGGGCTTCGCGTATAAAGACC
>CAWHGA010000054.1:0-138357 GCA_963828705.1 uncultured delta proteobacterium | reverse complement strand
TAACTGAAATTCTACAGTATGAATAAAATAGATCTGTAACTTCAATATGTTAGATGAACACAAATCACCTGTGGCACTACAAAGGTTGGTTACGCAGGGGGTAACTCGCGAATGGTGGGGGGCACGGCGACCCCGACCGCCTGAAAGACCTTGCCGCAGGTCCGCTGACATTGACTGCGCACCGCCAGGCGGGCGCCGCCCTCTTCGATGATGGTCTCCTGAAGCGCACTGAGATCTTGCTGGATGTGCGCCCATTCGAAGACCTCCTGGTGGGCTTCGAGCCTGCGGTAGAGTTCCTTTTTGAGAACCAGCGCCAGGAAGCTGCAGAACACATGCCCACGGATGGTGTCGTCGCGATGATGATAGACCGGTCGGGTCTGCAACAGCGATTTGGCGTCGCGAAAGACCTGCTCCACTTGCCAGAGCTCCTTGTACTTGAGAGCCACCTTCTCGGCGGAAAGCTTGGTGTTGGTGCGAAGCACCCACTTGCCGTCAAAGCGAGCCTCCTTCTCGGCTTTGAGGTAATCGATGGAGACCGAATCCTTGGCCATCTTGAGGTAACGCTGGTAACCCTTGTTGCCTACCAGTTTCTTCGCCCCCTGGCGCAGTTGTTGTTCCAGGGAAGCCAGAATCGCCTCCCGATCGGCAGCGTCCTTGCGAGCCTGTCTGGGATTGAGGCAAACGATGTAGCGTCGGTCCTCGACCCAGACCTCCTTGACCTTGAGGGGCGAAGGGTCCTTGGTGGACTGGCCGTCGGGATAGACCTCGCGGTAAGCCCCGGGACGGGAGAGCACCTCGTGATGGACCTCGTTGCTTCGTCGCATGCGCGTACCGATGATGTATGGAATCCCCGTAGCCGGGTCTTCCAGGGCTTGCAGCGTCGCGGTGCTGATCATGCCGCGATCAGCCACCACGCAGAACCTGGCAATGCCGAAGCGTTGGCGGATCCTTTCCACAACCGGGATCAGGGTTTTCACATCGGCGGTGTTTCCCGGCCACATCTCACAACAAATGGGTCGCCCACGATCATCGAGGATCGCGCCCACCACCATTTGCTTGAGATCCGGCCGATGGTCCTTGCTGAAGCCCCGTTGCCCCAGGGTTGTACCGCCATTGCCTTCGAAATAGATGGAGGTGGTATCGAAAAACACCAGATCCAACCCGCTGAACAGATGGCGTTGTTGGGCGAACATCCGCTCTTCGATAAGATCCTTGGTGCAGCGGGGGGAAAAGGGGGTGGCATCGTTTTGGTCCAAGAGCTCCTCCCCAAGAAAACCCATGGCGCGATACAACTGATGGAGTTCGAGGTTTTCCACACCTTTGATCACCTGATCCCTTCGCCAGGTCTCACACGAGCGGTCGGAACCGGACACCATGAGGCGATGGAGCACAGTGAGAAAAATGGCCCGTTCCACATCGAAGCCAAAAAGCCGTCCGCTCAACAGATCCCGAATCACGCGCGCAATGTCCAGTTCCTGCCAGAGCCGCTCGAAGATCAGCGCCGGACCGATGGTCCTGGTCTCGGCGGTGACCTCGCTTTTGCCGGAAAGCACCAGGAGCACCTTCTCGGAGAAACGAGCCATGGAGCGGATCAGGGTTTCACGCTCGTCAGGCACGAGGCATCGAAATCGCGCATCGTCTTTGTGTCGATCAGTCCAAGGCGATGCAGCCCGGTCGCCGTTTCGTGCAGCGCTTCCAAGGCTTCACTCTGATACTTCTTCGCCATTGTAATTCACCTCCTCCAATTCGCCTGCACTCAGCGCTTTCGCCATGCCCGCATCACTGAAACTCAAGTAGACCTGTGCCAACTTCTGAAGAGGGGTCAGGTCGTGAAATGTCGCATCTATTGCCCTGTTAAGCTGGTTCAGCTCCGCTTAATTCATAAACGCAAGACCTCGGCCTTTTAATGGGTGAGCCCGATCCTGCGTACAATCACCAGGCGGCATATCAGCCGTAGGGGCCAGGCAATCGGTTCAGGCGCCTCCGACTTGAGCCGATCCCGTGGGTTCCACCACCATTGTTGGTCCTTCCCATTGGAACTTGCTGTCTGCGTCTTGCACATGAACGGCGCCTCTGACATTCACGCCTGCGGCACTGGCGAGCGTCCACAGCAGGCTATAGCCCTTCCCGGTACCGAGATCTTCGATGGTCCCCCCGCGCTCCTACCTCATCTTTGCCCTTCTTGCCGGGCTTCAGAGCAACATCGCTTGCTACCCCACAGGCGTGGATTTCGATCCCCGGACCTCCCTGAGTGAAGAACCCTCGCAGGGACTTGAAACGCAATGCCGTATTCACCGTAAGACCCTCCCCCAACTCCATGTATCCCGCGTCTCCATGGGCACAAAGCCGGAGCAGCCAAATGGATCCTGGCCCCTGAGAACGGCTGATGACAATGCGCAAGATTGTTGGAATGGTCGTTCCGGGAGCAACCGTAAAGTAGTCAACGCGGTCCTGACTACTGTGAAGCGTGGAGGGCGCGTAATAGCTGGGCCACCTTCTGTCGAAGACATACATGATCATAAGATGCTCCCTTCACCATGAAATCTCATCCCGATAAGTACCATCTTGGCCGTGGACAAGGCCGGAGATCCACCTGCCCATGGTGTGACGGTGTCTCAAACTTCGTTCATCAGATGACCAAACCCTTTGGTATGGCAACTCCTTCATGGATGGATCAGACAGCGAAATGAGCGCCGGGAGTTCCAGTTTCGACAAACGAATAGGCGCAACTGCGTCCCTGCTGTCTGAAAATGGGAAGAGGAGGCTATACTCCTAAAGCCTCCTCGAGAATCCCTTCTGTTGCAGGTGTGTGCAAGACATCCAAGGGAACAGAGTCCTAACCACCGGGTTAATGGGTCCGATGCCCATGTTCATACCCGCCGCAGCCTGTTTTTACTTAACGGTGAAGAAGACCCGGGCAGTTGCACCTCCAGCCACAATGTTCATGACGTGGTGCCCGGGAGCCGGGGCCTTCCCGTCCATGGTCTTATTGATCGGGCTCTTCTTGGTGCCCTGCATGAGGACGATGAGGGGTTGGGCATCTTGTTTGGCGTTCCCAGCGGCGTCGCAGTCGAAGATATTGACGATGATCATACTCTCATTGGTTTCAACAGCAAGTTCAGCACTGGCGGCCACCGGCTGGGCAATCTTGGCAAACACGGCGTCAGGTTTCTCGATGACTGCCTTCTGGCCACCCAAGGTGACGGGGAAGGGGAGGATATCGGCCCCTGCCGCCAAAACCATGGCTGGGAGGACGAGGACGACGACGACAAACACGGATACCATCAAACGCATCGGTTTCATAACGGTTCCCTCCTGTTGTTTGGTTGGTCGGAAATGGTATGGTACTGCTCAATGAAAACCCACTGCTCTGAGTTTTCGCCTAGCACATCTCCCGGGCAGCGTCAATATTAGTGATTATGTGTCAGGGCAATCGCACGTAACAGTACGGGACATTAGTCTCCGAGTATGGCAAGCTACCTTGATCAATTGTGCACCCAAGAGGAGGATGCCATATGCAAGAGTCACTTAGCGTCAAGTTCAGCGAGCATTTCTCATCACTCAAGCACGCCAGGATTTAGTTGAAAGGGATTGGGGTCATGTCTCGCTAGATCGTATCTATTGACCCGTTCAGCTGGTTCGACTTCATTTATACCCGTTAAGGATGAGATGTTGCGTTTTTCTCCTGGGGCTGCCTGAGTCACAGACCTTCCTGGATTCCGGCGTTCGCCGGAATCCAGGGATCTGCGAAGTTTCCTGGATCCCGGCTTGCGCCGGGGTGACGGCTCATTTATTGGTCATTTTATTCTGTGGACGTGCACTAACCCTGGTAACAGGAGATGAATCGACCGATGAAAACCCTGTTCACCTCTGATCTTCACGGACACCGGCGTCTCTATGATCAAATGTTCGCCCTGGCCGCCGACAGGCAAGCGCAGACGGTCATTCTGGGGGGAGACCTGCTGCCGCATCACGGTCACTTTCCGGATACCGTGGTGGAGCAGGAGGAGTTTGTCTTTGGCTTTCTGCTGCCGGCCCTTGAGGGCTTCTGCGGTCGGCATCCGGCAGTGAGATTCTATGCCTTGCTGGGAAACACCGACTGGTCGGAAAGCCATAAGGCCATGATGAAGCTCGAAGAACAGGGATTGCTCAGGGTTCTGAACGGCAAGCGCCTGGATCTGGATGAGCGTTATCAGGTCATCGGCTATGGGCATGTGAACCCGACGCCGTTTCGGATAAAAGACAGCGAGCGGCTTGATTACGCAGATGATCAAGTGCCGGCTGCCATGCGGGGCTGCTACTGCAGTCAGGGGCGCAAGGTGGTCGCAGTGGACCCGCAGATTCACTACCGGAGCCACTCAGCCATTGCCCAGGAACTCGAGGGGCTGCCGCAACCGGTGAGTGGCCGCAGGCTGGTGGCGGTTATCCATGCCCCGCCCTGGAACACCGGATTGGATGTGATGGCTGACGGCACCCATGTGGGCAGCCGCGCCATCCGGCGCTACATTGAGCGGCTGCAGCCCTGTTTGGCCTTGCATGGTCACATCCATGAAGCACCCAGCGTGAGCGGCACCTGGATCGAGCACCTGGGTCCAACGGTTTGCATCAACCCCGGCCAATCGCCGGAGGACCTGCACGCGGTACTGTTTGATTTGGATGAAATCCCCGGCGAGTTCGAACACACCGTGTACGGGAAACCGCTCTGAGAACTTGTCACAAGACCGTTTCTGTTGCGGTAGTGGTTCGGTCTATTAGCAACAATGACGGGTCGTTATAACTTGGCAGGGCACTCAACCGGAATGCGATGAATGCATGAAGGAGTGCTGCCTGCGACGTAAGTGCAGCGCAACAGTTGTGTCGCGCTGCATCAGTTTTCAAAACGATCCCAAACCAATCAGTGATTTGTCTAAAGCTTCATCAGTATCCATCCCACCACCAGCACCCCGAACCAGGCGCCACACAGGCCCAACAGGACTTTCTTCCAGCGTTCGCCGAAATAGCTTCGAGTGCTGTTTTGGATCCAGGTCCAGTTGAACCACAGGTGGACGACCAGAAACAGCAGCAGCGCGAGTGAAAGGTAGAGGTGGAGATCTCCCCATTGATGCCGATGAAGCCCCAGGAAATACTTGGAAACTTCGGAACCTTTCCCCGGTGGCACAACGAACGCCATGATCAGGCCGATCACGGCGATGGAACAGATGTCCACAAACATCAGGCCGTTGATGATGAATTTCCAGTCGTTTTTCTTCATCTCATGCTCCCTCCGCCAAGACGACATAACTGCCACGAGGGACACCCGCCGGCTGGATTGAGTTCATGGCCGGATGCCCAACACCTTGTCGCTCGATTGGGCTAATAACCGTTCAGGCGCATCCCCACGCCATACTCAATGTGCCCCCGCGTCTGCCCGTCACGGGGTCACCGCATCTTGCCCGGCATCTGGTTTCTTGCTGGGTGCACTGATCTGCCATTGCTCGGTGACGCTGAAGGATGTCTTCCTGTCCGGGGTCTGTACGATTCGGTAAAACACCGTTGGACCGTCCACCATGACTTCCACGATGGTCTGATGATTGTCGCTGTGGACGCTCTTGCCCGCATTCCCCGCGTTGATCATGGTGATGACGGCGTCGCCCTTGCCGATCAGGCGCCGTTCGTAGCTGTGAGTGTGCCCCACAAAGACGGTCCGGACCTTGTCCTGGTGTTTTAGCAACAAATCCCAGAAAGCTTGGTCCTGGCCGGATTTGGCCACGATCGGGTCATGAAAGGCGATGAACACGTGATCGGTATGCGCGGCCGAGATAATGGCCTGTTCCAGCCACTTAAGCGCTTCGGGACTGAGCAGGGGATCGGTTTCCCCGGCATACTCATCGAGCACGATGAAACGGCATTGCTTCCAGTCGAAGAAATAGTTGATGCCTTGCTGGTCACGGAAATGCACGCGATCTCCCAATTCCGGCAGGATGCTCTGCAGCATGAAAGCAACATCGTCGGGTTGCTCATGGTTGCCCCTGACCGGCAGATAAACGGGAGGCGAATCGGTGAAGACTTCCTTGTAGATCTGGTGGTTTTTGGCCAGTGGGTCCAGGTCGCCGCAAGCCAACACCAGTTCGATCGGTGTGAACTTGGGACTTGGGTTGACCGACATGCTGTGTATCTGCCGTAACACGTTGCGGTAGGACGCAAAGACGGATCGATTATCGGCAATGACGGCGAAGCTCCAACGGTCCGCCAGGGCCGGGCTGGTCAGCAACAGCAACAGCAGAATTGCTGCAACAATCTGTTGAACTTTGAGTCGTCTTTCAGGTTTCATCGTGGTCCCCTTGCTGCTCCCCACATGCTGCTTGGATTGGTGTCGCTGCCGAGCCTTGCCCATGTTATCGCCAGCCATAATGCGGGCTGCGCTCTATAAGAGGCCTCTGAAATGTGTCTGCAGGTTGCCCTTTTCAGTAGACTCCAGCTTAACACATTGCTGCTGGTATGGGCACCCGGCAATGTCTCGGGTTCGCACGGTCAGGGCGCAAGTCAGCTCTTTGTGCCGACACAAGGTGGACTCTCGCCCTTTTGTCATTGAGACGCCAAGGCGGAATCAGCTCTGGCACAGGATCAGCAAGGTAGCAAAATGCGAGGAAATATTCCTTAGTGTGTGTAGGGTCATATTCCCGAAGACCCTACACAGGAGGATGACCGCAGCGTGTGCCGATATTTGGTTCTTGTTAGGGTGTCGAACCATGAATTAAATGCTCGTACAAAAAATCTCAAAAGCATTTGACTATAGCAATAAACATATTATAACCAGAATTACGTTGAACTGGATTCACGAGCTCTTGTGCGAATATGATTATCGGTTCATAGGGTCCCATCGCTCGCGTGCTGTGCAGTGTCTGATCCCAGTAGAGTGACCCGGTCCATGCTCCCAACAGACGACAGGCTCGTTGCGGAACCGTTGCCTTCTCGGAAGTCGAAAACAGTACGGCACATCATTTGCCGCTCGCCGGAGTTTCCTCTTTCTTCCAGTCCATCCTACTATTGCTACTCGCGAGGCCAGCCGGTCGGGATCTGCCGCATTTTGTCGGGAGAGAATCTTCAGCGTTGTTTGGAGCAGCCCTGCTCGACCAGCGGTTTTCGAAGGGAAAGAGGCCCACGGTTATCGTTGCCGGGTCTGTTCAACTTTGCCTGGGGTGTTTGCGGAGAACCGGCCGGTTGGTGTGATCTGCGGCCTTTGAGGAAGGAGATGTTATGCGCGAAATACATGTGAGTGAAATCACCAACGCCATTCGTGACCTGGCTATTCGGGCCAACACCGAACTGGGGGAGGACGTCTTGAAGAGTTTTCAAGACGCCCTGGAACGTGAGGAATCGCCAGCTGGCAGGGATATCCTGCGGCGACTTCAGGAGAATGCCCGTATCGCTCGCGAGGAGCTGATTCCCATGTGCCAGGATACCGGTCTGGCGGTGGTGTTTGTCGAACTGGGTCAGGATGTGCATCTGGTCGGCGGTACGCTCCGTGATGCCATCGAAGAAGGCGTGCGCCGCGGCTATAGCGAGGGGTATCTGCGCAAGAGCGCCTGCCATCCCTTCACTCGCCAGAACACCGGCGACAACACCCCGGCCATTATCCACATCGATCTGGTGGAAGGAGATGGTCTGAAACTGACTTTTGCTCCTAAAGGCGGCGGCAGTGAAAACATGAGCCGGGTGACCATGCTGACTCCGGCAGTGGGGGTGCAGGGGGTCAAGGAGTTCGTGGTCCAGCGGGTCAAGGAATCCGGGCCTAATCCGTGCCCACCCACCATCGTTGGGGTGGGGATCGGCGGCACCTTTGAACAGGCTGGGCTGCTGGCCAAAAAGGCCTTGTTGCGCCCGCTGGGGAGTTCCAATCCCGATCCCGAACTGGACCTTTTGGAAAAGGAATGGCTGGAAGAAATCAATCGCCTGGGAATCGGTCCGCAGGGCCTGGGTGGCCGCACTACTTCGCTGGCGGTGCACATCAACATGATGATGTGCCACATCGCCAGCCTGCCAGTTGCCGTCAACATTCAGTGCCATTCCGCCCGGCATAAGGAAGTGGAACTGTAGAGAAAGGACACGGAACCATGGAAGAAGCCATTCGCCTGACTACGCCACTGACCAACGCCGACGTGGAAAAGCTCAAGATCGGCGATCGGGTGATCCTGACCGGGGTTATCTTTACCGCTCGTGACGCCGCACACAAACGTCTGGTGCAGCTCTTGGAAACCGGTGAATCCCTGCCGTTCGACCTGCAGGGTCAGGTTATCTACTATGTCGGGCCGTCGCCGGCCAAGCCGGGTCGCCCCATTGGTGCTGCGGGACCTACCACCAGCTACCGGATGGATGCCTATGCCCCGGAACTCATCAGCCGCGGGCTCAAAGGCATGATCGGCAAGGGTGCGCGCAACCAGGCCGTCAAGGATGCCATGCAACAGCACAAGGCGGTCTATTTCGCCGCCATCGGTGGCGCGGGTGCGCTCATGGCGCAAAGCATACTTGCGGCGGAAGTGATTGCCTATCCGGAATTGGGGCCGGAAGCAATTCGCCGCTTGGAGGTCAAGGATTTCCCGGTGATTGTGGTCAATGACACCCACGGTGGTGACCTGTACGTCGAGGGGGTCAAGACCTACGCTCGCTAACGGTGGCAGTCGGCGCTGAACTTGGAAATCGCCGGCCGGTTCCGGATGGACACTTGCAGGTTTCCGACCATACCCAAACCGGCCCCAAGAGTCGGAAGAAGGCCACAATTCCGGCTAACCCATCCGGGTTTTGTAAGAAATATCATTACATCAGACTGAGCATTTCCTGACAGGCGAATCAGAATCTCACCGATATTCACGGCTCTCCGGATCTTCTATACGTTCCCAGAGGTGTTGTGGATTTGCCAGGGCCTGCAGTTTCCCGCGCCTGACGCAACCGGTTATCCCTCTGACGATGAGGTTGTGCGGCGCTATCTGCAACTTGGATTTGATGAGGCAAAGTGCCGCCCTCGCCAGCAGATATGATCGGCTTGCCTTGACGTCTGCAGCCTCTGATACATATAGAGTTGATGTACTTGTCAGACGAGGAGCCAACCTGTGTCTCGAGAAAGGTGATAGCCATGCCCATCAAGATTTCTCGAGAAAAACGTCAAGAGCGACTTCCTGGAGAAGGTTCGCAAACTGAGCGGACAGAACATTTACACGTGCTTCCAATGTGGTACCTGCGGCGGGGCCTGTCCCATGTCGAGACCTGCTGGAACATCTGCCGCGGCAAATTATGCGGATGGCGCAGTTTGGTCTGGAGGAAGAGGTCCTCAACAGCAAGACTTGCTGGAGTTGTGCCTCGTGCCACAGCTGTTCGGTCAACTGCCCGCGGGGCATTGATCTGGCAAAGGTGATGGAAGCCATCCGTCAATTGACGCTGCGGAAGAACGAGAATTTCGTGGAACCTTCCAAGCTGCCGGCGGAGACCGTTAAAGAGGTGCCTCAGATTGCAATGGTGAGCTGTTTCCGAAAGATGACAAGTTGAGGGGTGCTATGAAAATCAGCTACTATCCAGGATGCACACTAAAAACCAAGGCTAAGAACCTGGAGGATGCCGCCGTTGCTTCGATGGCTGCTCTCGGTGTGGACTTTGAGGAACTGCCCCGCTGGAACTGTTGCGGGGCGGTTCATTCACTCTCCGATGACGACCTGATTCATCAGGTGGCGCCGGTGCGCGATCTGGTTCGCGCCATGGATCAGGGCAGCGACAAGGTCGTGACGCTTTGTTCCATGTGCTACAACACTCTGGCCCGCGCCAACCTGCTGATGCGCGACGATGAAGTCAAACGCAAGACCATCAACGACTTCATGAACGAGGAAACGGATTACCACGGAGAAGTCGAGGTGCTCCATTTCCTCAATTTTGTTCGGGATGCAATCGGCTGGGACCAGTTGCGTAAGGCGGTCAAGGTGCCGCTCAACGGCTTGCGGGTTGCTCCCTACTACGGGTGCACCCTGGTGAGGCCGCGCGACGTGGCGGTGGAACCGCCCGGTGGGCCGCAGGTATTCACCGAGTTTCTCGAGGCGCTGGGGGCTACCGTGGTGCCGTTCCCGGCCGCCACCTTGTGCTGCGGTTCCTATCAGATCCTGGCCAACCCGGAAGCCGCACTCACCGTGGCCGGGACCATTGTCGAATGGGCCGTCAAGGTGGGTGCCGAAGCGCTGGCGCTGAGCTGCCCGCTGTGCGAGTACAACCTCGGCATGAAGCAAGGTGAGCTGGTGAGTTTGGGGAAAGCGTCGAAGCAGGTTCCAACCTATTATTTCACCCAGCTGCTGGCGGTGGCCCTGGGGCTGGGCCCCGAAGCCTGTCGGTTTGAACTGAGTGACGCCTCCTCCCGGGAACTTCTTAAGAGCAAAGGCTTTCCGGTTTAGGGAAATGCGCATACGACATCAAATTTGAGGAGAAGTAGACATGGCAGAAACACAAACCTGTAAAATGCAGCAGTGCCCCGGTGCAGCAGGTGGCCACCGGCGATCGGGCGATCCTTCCCGCAGGGGCCAAGACCATCCCCATCTACATCATGGGCAAGCGCTACGAAGTGCCGGAAACGCTCACCATCATGAAGGCCATGGAATATGCGGGGTTCTCGTTCCTGCGCGGGTGCGGCTGCCGCGGCGGCATCTGCGGGGCCTGTCCCACCGTGTACCGCAAGGAGGGCGATTACAAACTCCATTTTGGTCTGGCCTGCCAGACCGTGGTCGAACCCAACATGTACCTGGCCCAGATCCCGTTTTATCCCGCCAATCGGGCCGTCTACGACATCGAAGACGTTGAACCCACGCCCGAAGCCATCCACGCGCTTATATCCGGAACTATTCCGGTGCGTGGCCTGTAACAACTGCACCAAGGCCTGCCCCATGGGAGTCGAGGTCCTGGATTACGTCTCGGCTCTGAAGCAGGGAGATATCGCCAAAGCCGCTCAGCTTTCCTTTGACTGCATCCAGTGCGGGCTTTGTGCCAGCCGCTGCATGGGCGAACTTCCCCAGTACCACATCGCCCAGTTGGCTCGCCGCATCTACGGCAAACATCTCCAGCCGCACGCCGAGCACCTGGTCAAAAGGGTGGCTGAAATCCAGGCAGGCAAATACGACGCCATGCTGGACAAGCTCACCAAGACGGATCGGGCTGAGTTGGAGAAACTATACAAGGAAAGGGAACGTGAACCCGATATGGTCCGCACTGGGAACCTGGATGCCCCAGGATACGCAGTATCTGTAATGGGAACGAGCAAACGCTGCCCACCCGAGGAAGCAATGGAAACAGTCTTGATTTTGAAGCGTCCCGTCAGTTCATGAGGGGATACTGACCAATAAGGAGAATGGAATGGGATACACTCCGGAACTGAAAGAACTGATCAAACGCGTCGAGGCGACGCGGCCCGAGCGTGTGGCCATGGCCCGACGGGGCGAGAACTTCCCCGCCTTGACCCTGGAAGAGCGCGAAGTGGTGCTCGACAAGTACCATCCCGATTATCAGCAGGAAGGCCGCCGAGCCCTGCGGGTGGGCCCTAACAAGGGCGAAGTTTTCCCGGAAGAAGTGGCTGAATTGCTGGAATCGAAGTCTATGCTGCGCCCTGAACGCCTGGATCTTTGCCGTCTCGATTTTGACACCGATGTACTCATCATCGGTGCCGGCGGCGCCGGCACCTCGGCGGCGCTCATGGCTTCCCAGGCAGGCGCCAAGGTGATCATGGTCACCAAGCTGCGCCACGGCGATGCGAACACCATGATGGCTGAAGGCGGCATCCAGGGGGCCACTCAGGAATGCGACTCGCCCTTCTATCATTACATGGATACCATCGGCGGCGGCCACTTCACCAACCAGCCCGATCTGGTGGCAGCCTTGGCCCATGATGCGCCGCTTTCCATCGCCTGGCTCGAAGACCTGGGGATGATGTTCAACAAGCTCCCCGATGGGCGTATGAGCGTACGCCACTTTGGCGGGTCGAGCCGCAAACGCATGCATTCCTCGGGAGACATGACCGGTGCCGAAATCATGCGGGTGTTGCGAGACGAAGCCCGCAACCGTCGCGAACTCGATCACCATGCTGGAATTCTGTCCGGCGGTGGAACTGCTCCTGGACGAAGACGGCAAATGCGCCGGGGCGGTGCTCTACAACATGGAAACCAAGGAATTCTACATCGCCCGCGCCAAGGCGGTGATCATCGCCACCGGCGGTTTCGGACGGCTCCACATCAAGGGGTTTGCCACCACCAACCATTACGGCGCCACCATGGACGGCGTGGTCATGGCCTACCGGGCCGGCGTGGGCCACAAGTTCCTGTACTCCACCCAGTACCATCCCACCGGCGTGGTCTATCCGGAACAGAACGTGGGCCTGCTCATCACCGAAAAGGTGCGTGGCCTGGGGGCTCACGTGCTCAATGTCGACGGTGAACAGTTCTGCTTCCCGCTGGAACCCCGCGACGTGGAATCGGCCGAACTGATCAAGGAAGCCACCGATAAACGCAAAGGGCTCCTCACCCCCACCGGTCGCCTCGGCCTGTGGCTGGATTCCCCCATGATCGATCTGCTCCACGGCGAAGGGCACGGTGCGTAAGGAACTCCCGGCCAAGTTCATCCAGTTCGACCGCGTGGGGATCGACATCAGCAAGGAACCCATGCTGGTCTATCCGACCCTGCACTACCAAAACGGCGGAATCACCGTCAACGCCAATTCGGCAACCGCGGTACCGGGCCTCTATGCCGCGGGTGAAGTCATGGGCGGGGTGCACGGTGAAAACCGCCTCATGGGCAACAGCCTTCAGGATATCATCACCTTTGGGCGACGCGCCGGCACCAATGCGGCCGAATACGTCAAGGGCGTGACCCTCAAAAATCTGTCGCTGGCGCACGTTTCCCGTTTCGAACAGGAACTCAAGGAAGCCGGCATCACCAAACCGGTGGTGGCGCCCATCATCCTTCCCGATTATTCTACCGATGATGTCCGCGCCCACCGTATGATGGATGTGATCACGGAAAGCGAATAGCTGCAGGTTGTAAGAGGCAAGACTCAAGTCACGAAACTCAAGAGTCAAGTTGCTATAGGCTGGAAGCTGATACAGCGCGGCGGAAATCAGTGAATTGCTTCGGGGGTTGAGTTCCCTCTCACCATTTATCAAGGCCCGGTCGAGATTATCTCACCGGGCCTTAACGTTTTTTGGATTTGGTCCGGATTGACAATCACGGAGCGCAGCGTTTTTGCTTGCGGGGAGGTCATGATTTTTCAAATGGTCTCGGCATCTTTCGACACTGCGGCTACGTGGCGTTGAATCTCGGCGGCTCAGTCCAACAAGCCGATATCGCTGCGGTTTCCAGCGGGTGTACAGCGATTGGATTGCTTTTGAATACCTTGGTGATATACTGCTTCATAACGTTTTGCACCGTCCCCCAGATGCGCAAGACAGACCGGATCACCCCCGGCTAAGGTAGGATGGCACCATGGACGCGTACCGTGTTGGCGTAGGGGAACCGATATTCGTCCTCACCAGGGCGGTGGATCGGTTCCTACAATTGAGGCCGGGCGAGGTGGTACGTGCCACTGTGGTGGATGTGTCGCCTGACGGTGACGTGAGCCTGCGCATCAAGGGCAACCTCATCCAGGCCAAAACTACCCTGCAGTTGCCGATGGACGCCAGCGTGTTATTTCGGGTGCTGGGTGAGCAGACAGGGGAGGGTGGCGCTGAGATCCGCCTGCAGTTTCTGGAAATGATGGCCAATCCAGAAACCGCGGCATTGCAGAATGCTTCCACCAATGCCGTTCAATCGCTGGCTCAAGAGCTGGCGGCCAACCTGCCCGTAGCCGGACAGGTGCCGAAAGATTTGGCGTCCACCCTCGAACAGCTTCTTAAGGCGCTACCGGAAGACAGCGCGGCACTCCCCAAAGAAATCCGCGACCAACTGCAGTCCCTTTTGCAGACCAGCCTCAGGAACACCGGCCAAAGCATTCAGAACCGCGTGAGCCTGCTGATCAACGAACCAGTTCTCAAGGAATTCGCGGAGTTGCTGGATCTAGCCGGAGTGAAAGAGCGCCTCTTCACGGACATGGAAAAGGTTCTGCAAACGCCTTTGAAATCCACCCTGGAAAATACCGGCGTGGCTATGGAAGCCCGGTTACGGGCTCTGGTCCAGTCGCTGCCTGCTGAGGGCGAGGTGCTCGCGAAAGGACCCATGTCCGCCTCGGTGGTGGTGCAATCCTCCGACATCGACCATCTGCAGACGGACCTCAAGGCCAGGCTGCTGCAAATGAAACAGATGATTGTCGATCATGACCGACAATTGGCGGCTAACACCTTGCCCTTGCAAGCTGCGGCAACCAAACAGGTGGGCGAAAAGCGGGCGGCCCTGGGGCGGATGCTGCAGGGTGTGGATGGGTTGCTGCAAGATATCGAGACGTTCCAGCTCCTTTCCAAGCTTACCGATTCCTTTTACACCTTTCTTCCGGTGGTCTGGAAGGGTCTCAAGGAAGCGGACATTGCCTTCAAACGAAGTCGCAGCGGTCCCGAGGGGAAGTCCTACTACTGCTTGATGAACCTTGATTTTGAGAATCATGGTAAACTGACCGTGGTCGCCATGATGCAGAGTCGAGACTTCTTTGTGTCGTTTAAGACCGACAACCCGGAGTTCCGAGCAACCCTCAACAGCAACGTCCAGGAGCTACAACAGATGTTTCAGCAACAGGGGCTGAATCTGAAGCTGGCCAATGTTCTTGGTTTGGAGGAGAACCACCTGATGCCCTTTGAACGCCTGGAATCCTTCGAGAACATTATCAATATTCGGATTTGATCGTGGCCCGAGGGTCTATCCCGAGATCGGGGCAGTTGCTGCGGGACACACGGGCGGACGGGAGCAGGAGACGGTATGGCGGAAAAGACCAAGAAAGCGTTGGCGCTCCGATATCGACACCAGGTTGACCAGGCCCCGATGGTGGTGGCCAAGGGGCGTGGTATCATTGCCGAACGCATCATTGAAATCGCCAAGAAACACAACATCCCGCTCAAAAGTGACCCTGCCCTCATCGAAGTGCTTTCCAAGCTGGACCTGGATCAGGAAATCCCCACCGAACTCTACCGGGCCGTGGCCGAGGTGCTGGCCTATGTCTATAAGATGACCAAGAAGCTTTGACGCCTCATAGGGGTGTATTCCCTCATCGAGTAGCGACTGAAATTATCAAATTGACTAACTGAATCAACCCCACTACTTTTTCAGCCAAGGAGATTCGGTAACACAATCCTACACAACTTCGGAACTGCACGGAGGTAACATGAGAAAAACAAGCACAGTGATTTTGGTCGCAATAATGCTGGTATTTGTAGCTGGGACGGTCTTTGCCGCAGGGGATTTTCATTCGAAGTTCAGCGCCAATGTTGCCCGTCAGCAGAAGAGGATCGATCATGGAATCCGTAGAGGTGACCTGGCCCCATCGGATGCGCAGTTGCTCCAAGACAATCTAAACTTTATCAGAGATCAAGAAACAAAGTTAAGAAACGATGGGCTGCTCACCATTCGTGAACAGAAACGGCTCACAAGGCTCCTCGGAGAAAATGACCGGATGATCAGGAGCAAACGGCACCACTACCGGCGGCTGTACTGAGTTCATCAAGCACTACGGAGGGCCCCCTGCGATTCGCAAGGGACCCCTCAGCATCCTGACCTCCCAAATGATATCGATCACGAGTGCCATCCCCAAGATCCGTTTGACCTCAACGAAAACGATTTCCCACATCCTGCAAATCACCTCGGTCACTTCAGTCAGCAACCATGCCGTGGGCCTGGGCGATCACCTGGGCGTCGGTGTAGTGCTGGAGGGAGATGGCCTTGGCCGGGCATTCGGAGGCGCAAATCCCGCATCCTTGGCAACCGCGAGCATCGATGACGGATATCCCTTCCCGGTCGATGCGAGGCACGCGGTATGGACAGGCGCGGACGCACACCAGGCAGCTGCTGCAGCGGGACCGGTCGACGATAGCGATAACCCCGCTGCTGCGGATGTCCCGTTGGCGAAGTAGTCCGGCTGCACGACCGGCGGCCCCCTGAGCCTGGGCCAGGCTTTCTTCCAGGTAGCGGGGGCTGTGTGCCAGGCCGCACAGATAGATCCCGCTGCTGCTGAACTCCAGCGGATTCAGTTTGGGATGGGCTTCCAGGAAAAAACCTTCGGGCATCATCGGGAGTTTAAGTTTGTTGGCCAACTCGCGAGCTCCCGGGTGAGGTCGGACGCCGACGCTTAAAACCAGCAAGTCGGCATCGATGATGAGATCCATCTGACTGCCGGAATCAAAGGTCTTGATCCGCAGTTTGGAATCGTCGGCAAGCACTTCGGGCGGGGTTTCGGGATCAAAGGGGAGAAAGACCACGCCACTGTCCCGGGCGGTCTTGTAGTAGTCCTCCTTGAAGCCGTAGGTGCGGATGTCGCGATAGAGAACGTACACTGCGGCTTCAGGGTTTCGTTCCTTGATGCCGATGGCGTTTTTGACCGCGGCCCCACAACAGATCCGGCTGCACAGCGGAAAATCGTCCCGACGCGAGCCGATACACTGGATCATGACGGTGACCTTGGGCCGAAAATCAGGGTCGTTGAACCGGCGATCTTCCAACTCCAGCTGCGTGACCACCGCCGGATGCTGGCCGTAGTGGTACTCAACCGGTTGGTACGGGACCCCACCGCAGGCCACAATGACCGCGCCCACTTCTTCAATCAATTCTTGCCCATGCTGTTCCAGCGTGGCGGTGAAGCGTCCGGCGCCACCGGTAATGGTCTGTATCCGGGTGCTCCGGTAGAGCGACACAAGCGGCTGGTTTTCTATGCGTAACGCTAGGTCTGCGGCGAGATCACGCGGTGAGATGCCTTCCAAGGTTCGGTGGATGAGACGTGCCATGCCTCCCAGGTGAGCATCCTTTTCTACCAGCACGGTACCAAACCCTTGTTCTGCCAGCTTGAGAGCCGCCGTCATACCTGCCAGACCCCCACCGACGACCAGGGCCCTAGGGGTTACGACCGAAGAGACTTCGATGATGGGTTCCAGCAAGGTGGCCCGCGCTGCTGCCGCCCGGATCAGGTCCCGAGCCTTGGTTGTAGCCGCTTTCGGATCCTGGGCATGGACCCAGGAGCATTGATCGCGGATGTTGGCCATCTCCAGCAGGTATTTGTTAATCCCGGCACGTTCCAGGGTTTCCCGGAACAACGGTTCGTGGGTTCGGGGCGAACAGGCCGCCACCACCACCCGGTTCAGATGGTGTTGGCTGATGAGGTCCTGCATATGGGCCTGGGTGGCGGTGGAACAGGTGAACAGGAAGTGCTCGGCCAGCACCACATGAGGCAAGGTCAAGGCGTAGTCACGCAAAGCCTCCACCGCAATTACTCCGGCAATGTTGCGCCCACAGTGGCAGATGAAAACCCCGATGCGTGGCTGCTGGAGCAAATCTTGGATGTCTTCGGCTACCAACGCGGTCGTGACGGGTGGGGATTCTGCTTTGACTAAAGTCGCGTTCGCAGACTGTGGCTCGCTGGCATTGGGGTTCTGTTGGCTAGCTTCCGTTGGTTCTTGATCGGTACCTGGCGGTTGGTGGCGCTCCGAGTCGGTCGGGTTTTCGGATTGGTCCGGGTCCGGCTCAGTCATCCCGGGCGAGTTCGATGCCAACTGCTGGAGTAGGGCAGCGGCCGCTGCTGCTGCTGCGCTGGCGCTGGTGACAGATTCCGGGATGTCTTTGGGGCCGTCCAGGGTGCCACACACCAGAATGCCTGGGCGCGAGCTGTGGGACGGCCGCAGGAGGTCCGGGGCCACGAAACCGTAGAGATTTTGTTCTAACTTCAGCCGGCTGAGCAGGGGAAGGACCTCTCGATGCGGTTTCATGCCGGCTGACAGCACCACCAGGTCGAATTCATCTTGCCGATGGGTCAAGGACAATCGATCATAGTACTCAATCACCAGATTTCCACTGCGGGGATCATGGACCACCTGGGACAGCATGCTGCGGATGAACCGCACGCCATAACGATCGCGAGCGCGCAACACGTAACGATCGAAGTCCTTGCCGTGAGCTCGAATGTCCAGGTAGAAAATGACGGCTTCGCAATCAGGGTGATGTTCCTTGGTGATCAGAGCCTGTTTGACTGCGGCCATGCAACACACCGAGGAGCAGAAGTTACGGTGGCGGGCGCTGTCCCTTGAAGCCACACACTGGATCCAGGCGATGCTCCGCGGGATGCGACCGTCTGATGGCCGTTGGGGTTCACCGCCATGAGGACCCGTGGCTGAGAGCATCCGTTCATATTCGATACTGGTGACCACATTAGCATAGCGGCCATGACCGTATTCGCCCGCCTGCGCTACCAGGGCCAGATCGTAGCCGGCGGCCAGGATGACCGCCCCGACATCCAGCACCTGTTCGCGTGCCTGGTCCTGGAAACGCACCGCCTGAGTGGGGCAAACCTTTTCACAGGCTCGACAGCGGCCTTTCTGAAAATAGATGCATGTGGCTGGATCAATGGACGGCACCATGGGGATGGCCTGGGAATGAACGAAATGGATCGCTTTGCGCTGATCCATGCCGGCATTGTAGGCGTTGGGGACCTTCTTGGGGCACTTCTCCACACACAGGCCGCAGCCGATACAAACCTTTGGGTCCACATAGCGCGGGTGGTGCCGCACGTGAGCCTGGAATCGGCCGGGTTCGCCTTCGACATCGATTAATTCGGCCAAGGTGTGGATGGTGATCTGCGGATGGCGAGCACAAGCCACCATCCGCGGGGCGATCATGCAGGTGGAACAATCGTTGGTGGGAAAGGTCTTATCGAGGCGGGCCATATTGCCGCCGATGGAAGCCGAACAATCCAGAAGATGCACGGCAAAATCCATAGCGGCCAAGTCCAGGGCCGCTTGCATGCCGGCTATCCCGGCACCTACTACCAATACGGAGCCGTGGGTCGTGTTCTTGGTCAAAATATCCATGAGCCTGTGGCAGTCCAGCTGCACTCGTCAGGGTTTGAACCCTTAACTATTGAGGTTCATCGCGGATTAACGTGAAAGCTCGGCAGAACTCCCAAGCCGTCATTCCGGACTTGATCCGGAATCCAGCTTTCCTTAACCCGTTAGCAGTACTGGATTCCGGCTACAAGCATGCCGGAATGACGGTTGTCGCATATTGGCAGGATTGGCGGTTTATCACGCTAATCCGCGATGAACCACTATTGATAGAGTAGGCAATCCGGCAGATCGCGTAGGCCGGGTGTCGTCCCGCTTTGCGCATGGCGCCAATCTTCTGAGTAATTTCCAGGCTTCATGCCAGAAAAGGATTCTCCCTCTACCCCAATCGGGAGAGAGGGAGAACCAAAGCCTCATTGTAGCACTAATTAGCTCGAGTCTGCCGATAGTACCATTCGAGCTGACCGGCGCTGCTGTCCTCGTCTACGTTTTCAGTGGTGACCATCTTCTTGGCGAGAGCCGCCGGGACCACTTCCTTGAGTTTCCACTGGTCGTCACGCCGTCCAAAAGTCCAGAACTCCTCGAACGGGGTCACATACTGCTGCTCGCTTACTGTCTGGTCGCCCTTGCGAACCACCTGCTGCGCATGTGCGTCGATGCGGACGGTAAATTCATCGCGCTCCCGCTCAGCATAGTTGCGAACATGGATCAGCTCGGCCTTGCGGACGCACAGGTTGCGGTATTCGACCCGGGAACCATCGGCTTCCAAACGTTGGAGCTGTTCCTTAAGACTTTGTGCGACTTCGGGGAAAAGGTCGCCGCCAGGGATCTGTTGCGGGTCGCCCGACTCCCGCGTCAGGTAAACGGTCATGAACACCTGCCTGGCCCTTTCGAGCATGAGTCGTCGCGTCCAGAGCTTGTCGGTCTGGGCCAGGAAGTTGAGAAGTCGGTCGATGCGGGTAGCTTTCTTCGCCTCCTCCTTGCCCACCCAAGCGGCGTCGGTTCCTTCCTTGGCAGTTTCGGCATAAAGATTCTGAACATTCTCGTCGGTGAGCATCTCGACGAAATTCTCTTCCTTGAGGCTCTCCGATTCCCCGGCCTGCTCGATCTCGCGTACCAGCCACTGGTTGCCGAAAAACTGGAAGGTCCAGAATTCCTGGAAGCGCGCCGCCGATTTGTCGCCCCGGATAAACTTGCCGCTGCGGTCATCGGTGTAGTAGTCCCGGGCTGAAGCCGATATCAGCGCGATGAACTCACGCTGGTCGGCCTTCTCGGTGTAGCGCAGGTTGACCAGGTCTATCCGCTCCACCTTGAGACCCTCGATGTGATTGGTTTCGTTGTTACGGATCATGCCCTGGAGTTGGGCGGTGTGCTGGGCGTAAAGGGCGGGCATCAAGAGTGGTTCCATGGGACCGTACTCGCGCGCCTGCCAGCATTCCTGCAGCTTGCGGAAAGTGGACTCGGCCAACTGTTTGAGTTCTTTCGGGGCCATGGTGGGATCCTGGGCGGCCACAAACTGGAGCAGTTTTTCAGTCTTCTTGGCTTTTCGGTTTACCTGGGCCGCGCTGTAAACGTAATCGAGATTCTCGCTCTTGCTTTTCCGGTTCTTAAAGACCGAGACGAAAACAGCGATTATGATAATGAAAAAGAAAATGGGAAAGAGCATAAAAAGAAGAAACCCCCACCAAGGCAAATCATCCCCTGAACTGCTGCTTGAACTCGACCTGGAACTGCTGGAACTTCCCCCCTTGTTATGCACGACAAAACCGTCAGCCATGAAAGTGTGAGGCCAGGTGACGCTCAGGTTGTAAACGGCCTGGGGCCATTCTTCGGGTGCTGAGCCCAGGATTGTGGCTGGTCGCAAAACCCCATGTTCCCAGGAAAGAACCAGATTCCCTGATTGCAGTTGGCCTGCCGGTACAAAGTCGCCATTCGAGAGCGCCAGAGGGTGATCCAGGGTGGTGCGCAGCGGGCCGCGGTCGGTCCGCACGGTGAAGGGAAGCGATTGGGTCCGGTGGATGTGTTCTGCCTTGGTGGTTATGACCTTTCCCTGTGGATCCACAGCCAACAGGTCATCGCCGGGGGCGAGTGTTTCGATGGGCACATCTCCAGTGGGAGTTCGGATCGGTGTTCCTGCTGGGAAGCAGCCACCGCCCTTGTTGTGCACCAGGACTCCCTCGGCCAGAAAAGTGTGCGGTTCACCCACTTGCAAATTGAGGACCAGGGCCTCTTGAGTCAATACTGCCGGTGCGCTGCACCGTGCTCTTCTGAAACCGTCCGTCTTCCCAGTGCCGGATGACGTCTCCCGGTTGCAAAAGGCCTACCCATCGGAATCCGCCGTCCCAAAGTGCCACCGGATGTTCCCTGGTGGCCACCAGTGGGCCGTGGTCGGTTTCGATCCGCCACAGGGTGTTCTTGCTGACGAAGATGCCCTCCACTGGGGATTGAACCGGCGATCCCTGTTCGTCCACGGTAAGGATCTGATCACCGTGAGTTAGTGATTCGATGGCCACCGGCCCCTTGGGGGTTGCCACCCGAGTCCCGGCGGGAAAGCAACCACCGCCCTTATTGTGAACCGCCAGACTGCCGGCCAGGAAAGTGTTGGGGCGGTCGGTCTGGAGGTTGAAAACGGGTGTCTGTTCCCGGACGATTTCCATGGAAAGGATGCGTTGTGGGGACAAGGATTCACCGTCCCAGGCGAGGATGGTGTCATCCACTTTCAGGGCTTCCAACGTCTTGAAGGTGCCCTGACCTACGTAGAAGGGGTGTTCCCGAGTCACCCGGAGGGTGGTCCGATCCGTTTTGAGCACCAGATATTCGTCCACCTTGTGGCGCAGAACGTCCCGCACCTTAGCCCGTACCATGCGACCTTCGGGTGTGTAGGCGAGGACTTCCTGGCCGCGGCGCAAGGTGCTGATTGGCGATTCCGACCCGTCCGGTTTGAGCACCGGGGTGTCGGGCAGAAAGCATCCCTTATTGTGAACCACGACGCCGTTGGCGGCAAAGGTCCCGCCGGGGCTCACCACCAGGTTGTAAGCGGGATGGGCTGCCGGCACGGAACGGATGGCATCCACCTGGACGCTACGGAGCCGGCCGCGCCAGGTCAGGTATACCCGGTCACCCGACCGAAGCTCGCCAGCCATGCGGTATACACCGGGGCCCACCATGAAGGGATGTTCCTCGGTGACTCGAAGCTGCATCCGTCCGGCGGAAACCTCCAGGTACCGCTCTGCGGTAACCTCGCTCAGAGCGCGAACTGTGGCTTTCAGCAGTCTCCCCGCCGAGACGCTCCATACGGAGTCACCGGTCTGGAGCTTGTCGATGGCGATGGGGCCAGCCGGTGTGAGAACAGGTGTCCCCTGTTCGATGCACCCTCCACCACCTCGTGCCCAGGCGGCAAAAGGAGTCACTAGGACGAGCAGCAATGCTGCCAGTGCGACCGATCTTTTCATATGCACCTTCCCCGACTCGATGGCTGCAACCTGCTCCAGCAGGCTGTTATCAGTGGTGGCAGAATCGCCACGCCCGGGCATCCCCGCCTTTGCCAGGGCGAGGACAGGAGCCCGCAACACCTGGAGAGTATTGCGTCCCCGTCTTGCCAGGATGACGAAGTCGACAGCCTGCCTGGAGGGGTTCTTTAAGGGCCTGTGGATGGGTGTCGCAAGGAACCAACCCTCTCAATGGAGGGCGGCGATCAAACCACCCAGAATAGCGGCGGCCACGACGATGCTTACCCCAAGAATGGCGGCTCCGACCAGCCGGCCGAAATACTCGGCAACGGCTTGATTCCCCCGGGCAACCTCACGTTGCTCATCGATGTTGGGGGTCAATCGATCGATGAGCCGGGGGACCACAGTTGAGGCCGCCAGCACCAGGGCTGTGCCTACCAACCCGGCCACCACTGAAAACACCACTGACCAACCAATGTTGCGAATCGTCTCGATCATGGAAGCCCCTTTCCGAAAGTAAAGGTGGGTGTGGAAACCTAACCCAAGCCGGCGATCATCATCCGGCTTTTCGTGAGCAGTTTCTCAGAACTTGACCTGGGGGACCACGCGCTCGGCCACATCCTCCAGTTGGAAGAAAGGTTCGGACTGGAAGTTGAACGAGCTGGCAAGGATGCTGCTGGGGAACATTTCGACCCAGTTTTTGTAGCGCATGGCGGCATCGTTGTAATACTGGCGGGCGAATCCGATCTTATTTTCGGTAGCGGCCAGCTCCTCCTGCAGTTGGAGGAAATTCTGGTTGGCTTTCAAGTCGGGATAGGCTTCGGCCACAGCGAAGAGCGTCCTCAGAGTTTGGGTTAGCGCACCTTCCAGTTGCGCCCGCTCCTGCACGCCACCGGTGAAGGTCATGGCCTGTTGTCGCGCTTTGACCACCGCATCGAGGGTCTCGCGCTCATGGCCGGCGTACCCCTTGACGGATTCCACCAGGTTGGGGATGAGGTCGTGTCTTCTCTTGAGTTGAACGTCGATGGAGCTCCAGGAGCTTTGGACCTCATTGCGCCCGCGGACCAGCGAGTTGTAAAGACCCACTGCATACAACCCAACCCCCAACCCCAGCCCCAACAAAATAGCCAACAGGATGATCGTAGTCACCTTTCCACCTCCCACGAAGATCTGATCGTTTAAGAAGTCAGGGTTAGCCTCAATGAGCAGCCAAGAGCCTGTCCAAGAACAGAGAGCAGAGAAGCCGCCTGCGGCCGCTCCCGCGCCGGTTACGGTATCGCAGCGAGCTACAGGATGATTGGCGCCCGCGGTGCGCTCAATGGATGCGTCGACAATACCCATAAGTGCAGTCCTCACCCTCTGATATCTGGCGCGCACAGCACTTCCCTAGCTCAGGCATCAACGGTTATCGTCAATTCTTGCATCAAACCCGCCAGGGCGAGATTAGCCGGTCATTTGGTGAACGTTTCCAGCAGGGGACTTGAGCAGTATAAGTCAAATAAACAAGCATTTCAGCTAAAACCGTCCGCGCCCATCATCTCTTGACCAGTCGATCCAGCTCGCCTGAAAGAACCGTTAGCCGGTCGGCCGTGCCGCTTTCAAACCTGCAACGTCCGGTGCCCGCGGCATGGCAACCATGGAAGGTGCGGGATCCACGAGATGGCTTCTTAACCCTGCCCTGACACTTTCCAAGCCGAAGGCGATGCCAAGAAGTTCCGTGTAATAGAGAACGGGCAGGGGTGGTTGGCGGCGCAACCAATTGTGCTGGCTGCGCAATTCCGGCTGGTAGAGATCCAGATTGCTCTGACACAGGGGGCAGCAGGCCACAATGGCTTGGGCGCCACTGGCATAGGCCTGGGTGAGGAGTTTGATAACCAATGCCCGGCCGATCTCCCTTTTGGGGATCCCCATGCTGGCCCCGCAACAGGTGGCCTTGAAGGACCAATCCACCGGTTCAGCCCCGGCAGCGGCCACCAGCTGATCCAGGTGTTGAGGGTTCTCGTAGTCTTCATGTCCGGTGATCTTGGGAGGCCGCACCACCTGGCAACCGTAAAAGCTTACCATGCGCAGTCCGGATAGTGGGTTGCGCACTTGGCTGCGGATCCGTTCCAGCATTTCATCTGTGGCCAGCATTCGGGCCAGATCCAGGATGCGGCGGTGAAAAATGAAGCCACTCGCTGCTCCGATGGGTGATTCCCTGAGTTTGAGGCTGCAGTAAGTGAGTCGCTTGAAACACATGGGGCAGGCCACGGCAAGATCCATGTCGAGCTTTTCGGCGCACACCAGATTTCTCAAGGGGAGGGCGATGGCCATGCTTTCATCGAGGCTGTGGGCGGCGGTAGCGCCGCAACAGGTCCAGTCCGGCAATTCATGCAGTTCCAGCTCAAGGGCAGCGGTTACCGCCTTGATGGATTCGCGGTAATCCCAGCTCATGGCCTGGAGAGCGCATCCTGGATAGAAAGCCAGCGATGTCATGGTGGGGTTTCCTCGGCATAGTGGCTTATCAGTTGACGGACTTCCGACACCCCCCGGCTTTTCTCGGGGAATAGCTTGAGGCGCTTGCGCCGCAGCAACTCCAGGGTCAACGTCAGGTCCCGGATGACTTCCTGGCGAGGGGGTCGGTAGCCTTGGCGGAGCACATTGAACTGAAAACGGTGCATGAGCTGCAATTCATTAATTCGCCCGTGCCTGCCCAGGACATCCAGGAAGACTTGGTGAAAAGCAGCGATGATGGGTTCGGCCGGTATCCTGTGAAGCTCCACCACCATATTCTTAAGTTGGTTCATCAGAGCGGCGACATCGATATCATTGGGGCAATAAGTAGAACACATTTCACAGGACAGGCACACCCAGATCGCTGAACAGGACAGAAGACTCTCACGTTGGCCCAGCAGAACGTCGCGGACCACCTGGTGCGGTTTGATGTCCATGAACGAACTCACGGGACAACTGTTGGTGCACCGCAGGCATTGGTAGCAGGAACTCACCGGGATGCCTGTAATGCGGATCAGGTCGCGCGACCAAGCCTGTTCTTGGCCGGTGATGTGGAGAGTAGGGGGTGTGGGCGGCATGTGAGCTTCCTGGAGAAAGCAGATGTTTAACAACGCGTTTGGACTCCGCCGTTTGCTGAACGTCCGTCCAAGAATTGGCAGCAGAGGGCGGTTCGTGGCGTCAGCTTTGATGGCGCGCGCACCACATCCGGTAGGCGAAGCATGGACGGTGGGCGCTCATCCTCGATAAATCCCGCCTATAGCGGGATGACAGTGATATTTTTGGACCATATTGGAGTGTATCAGACAGATACTGACTTGACAAATACTCCTGGGGCGCAGGTGCGATTTGAGGTGTCGACATCTACCTCGGCCCTTGCCTTTCCCGATATGTCCAGTCAAGGGCTTACCCCATGAATGCGGTGATCTTGACCGACCTCGCGCGCGACCACCAAATTCGAATCGCGCCCGCGGAACAAAGGGAGGCCCGAACGCCTTTGGGGGAAGGGCGATGGTGAGGTATCCGGGCGCCAGATTCAGAGAGTTTGCCACGGCAGTCCATCAGCTATCGCCAGAAGGCGTTTGGCAATTCCCTGGACGGCCTTGGCCGCCTTGCTTTGAGGGGACTGTTTGACGAACGGGGTTTGGTGATGGATGGCCTTATGTACAACGAGATCGCGGGGAACAGAGCCCAGGTAATTCAGCTTAAGCTGCAGGAACTTTGCCGCTACTTTGGCCAATCCATTGTAGGTTTGCAGGCTCTCTTGTTCATCAGCGACCATGTTGAGCACCAGATGGAAGCGCTGTCGCTGGTAATCCCGTGCCAGGACCTTGATGAGTGCGTAAGAGTCGGTCAGTGAGGTCGGGTCGGGAGTCAGGACCACAAGGTTATGATCCACGAAGGAATTGAACCAGAGCACCGATGGGCCGATACCGGCAGCAGTGTCCATGATGACAAAGTCGAAATGTTGGGCGATGGATCTGAGTACTTGCTCCAGGAGGGCCTGGTCTTCAGACCCCAGGCTGACCATATCAGGCACGCCGGAACTGGCCGGCAGAACACCCAGGTTGGGTTCCACATAAACCACGGCGGCCATGGGATCGCTGTCATTGTCGAGGATATCGCGGATGGTGGTTTGAACTTCGATGCCCAGGAGGATATCCACGTTGGCCAATCCCAGGTCACCGTCCACAATCAGTACCTTCGGACCCAATTCCGCGAGGGCCACGGCCAAATTGACCGTGAGGCTGGTCTTGCCCACTCCGCCCTTGCCACTGCTCAAACAGAGCATTGCCGGAAGGTGTTCTCGCTCTGTCGGGTTTGTCATCATGGTTCAGCCAATTCCGTAGAAGGTATGCAACCCTGGGAGCTAGACGCTAAGTTTGAAGGCGTCCAGCCGTCCCTACTCATTGGGCGTGTGCCCGTGCCTGAGGTCGGCGATGAGGACGCGGAGATCACTCCAGTTTGGGCCAACGTCCCACAAAAAGCATGGCGCGTTCTTCAGTGCTTATTCCAGTGGGTTCGTGGCTGGGTTCCAAGAGTGGACCACAAACCCGGTTACGCCCCTTAGCTTTGGCCTGCAATAATAATTGATCGACTATATGGACGAACTCGTTGGCGGTAAGCTCATCCTTTGGGCTGTAGACATCCACGCCGAAGCTGGCGGTGATGTGAATCGTGTGGTTGTCGACTCGCAATGGAGATGCTTCGACAATGGCGCGGAGCCGTTCGGCGGTGCGGATAGCGTGCCCCAAACGAGTGCCGGGTAAGATGAAGGCAAACTCTTCACCTCCGTAGCGACACGCAATATCGATGCGCCGTAATTTCTCCCGCCAAAGTCCGCAGACCCACTGCAGCACATCATTGCCTGTCTCGTGCCCAAACGTGTCATTGATTTGTTTGAAATGATCGAGGTCGATCATGATCAGTGCGGTGGGCAACCCTGTCCGTTGGGTACGTTCCATCTCCTGTTCGAGGGCAGAAAACAGGTGGCGAACATTGAAAAGATGAGTGAGCGGGTCGATCTCGATCTGTTTCGCCAGCCTGTGGCACTCCTGCTGCAACTGCTGGATTTCGGCCAGCACAGGGCAACTGTCGACCCCTACCGGGCAGGAGCTGCCTGAGTTGGGTGCCTGTGGCATCGCCATCCCTTCCGATATGTGAAGCAATTGTCCCCGAGCAGCAACTGCATAGGGGTGCCACCCAGAGAAGAGTCGGTATCTGCGATGGCATTTGTGTTGCCTTACGAGGTCAAAGTGACTGGATGAAACGGATTGCCCCCTGCGGATGTCGACAGCCCGGACCAGCAGGCAGGGGACCCTGTGAGGACATAATCCCAGCGGTTGCCGCCGCGCCACAAGTCCCCTGCCGGCCATCCGCAAGGGATGGGGAACCGATCGTCGATTCTGTGTAAATATGGCCTGTGTGATCAGGCTGTGACGCTAGACGATCGTCTTGGCCTTATGGCCGTTCCCGTTAGATCTCTCAACCGTAGGCGGGGAAGAAGTCTTTTGGAGCACGATGCGATCATCTTCGCGGTAGATCTCAAAGGTGTCTTCCACCTTGAAACCGAGCTGCTCGATCAACAGGGCCTTGTTGAGGGTGACTGTGCCGCTCTCGCCAATGGTGCGAAAGTTGTTGGCCTTGATCACCAGCACCGGTTTTTCCTGGACCGTCGGCAGTGCCGGTTTTTCCTGGACCGTCGGCGACCTTCGGACAAAATTGCGTTTTTGTGAGGTATCATGAGGTGCGGCAGGGGTGGATTTATTGAAACTCATCTGCGGAATTTCACCCAAATCTGACAAACCTCTCATGTAGAGATCCTGGACATCGCTCTTGAAACGCAGTCCAAAAAGCTTCTGCACCGCTTCCAGCGATCGGCCATTGCGTATCTCATTGACTACCTGTTTGGGATCGATGTTCCGTTCACTAGGTCGATTCTTATATTCCACCTGCATAGCTTGTGTACCTTCTCCTCTTGAAAAGTGACTTTGCGAAAAACTGCACTCACTCCCCACCTACATAGTGAAGCCAGAACTGATGACTTCCCTGAGCCAGTGGCCCAGCCTTCCGCCTATTCGATCGTTTCCGGGGAATGGATTTGCAGTTATGGGGTGAGGACGGTAATCAACTGATTGATTCGCGGCCCAATAACGTGTTGAATATAATGAACCTGGACAACAGGATCAAGGGGAAACTTGGAGAAAACATCAGATTGCAAATTTTCCCCATTCAGCCAGATCTTCCAACCCCTGACGGTCCGTGATCCGGATGTGCGGTCCGTTGACCTGGATCAGCCCTTGACCACTCATCTTGGCCAGAATCCGTGAAAGCGTTTCGGGGATGGTACCCAGGAGGCTGGCCAGCTGACCCTTCGCGATATCCAGTTCCAACTCCTGATTCTGCCCTCTTTGATCACTTTCGTAAAGCAGATAAGCGGCCAGCCGGCCTGGAACTTCCTTGAGTGACAGGTTTTCGATCAGGTGAGCAAACTGTCGCAGCCGCAAGCATAGCACCGCGAGCATGTTGAGGGCCAGCGATGGTTCTTTCTGGATCAAGGCCACAAAAGCGCTGCGGGGAAAACGCAGGACCTGGGTTTCCTCCAGGGCCTCAGCGTTGGCGGGGAAGCGTCTGCCGGAGAAGACCGCTACTTCGCCAAAAGGCTCACCCGCACCGAAAATGTGAAGGATCTGTTCCTTGCCGTCGCTGGACAGTTTGAAGATTTTGACGCGGCCCGAGGCGGCCACATAAAGTCCGGTGGCTTCTTCGCCCTCCAAAAATATGGGATCACCACGTCTGTATGTCCTGGTCACCACGATGGCCGCCAGATCTCGCAACTGCTCTGCGGGCAAACCCTGGAACAAGGGGATCATGCCGATCTGTTCGACCATGTTGTTCACCAAATTCCTAAGGGAAGCAGCCAGCACCTCAAGCTCACATCAAACACTCAATCTGTGGCCAAATAGCACCCCGGATTGATCTAAGTCAAACAACATTGCGAATTCTGCGGCTATGATGTTATCGACATTGAAAGCCAATTCGCTGGTACGGTCAGCGCCGGTCCTGAAACCGACCGGGGAAGACAAATCGTGGTATGCCCCGGGTCTTCGTGGGCCAGCCGCGGCATTCGGTAACTGGAGGAGTAAGATGAAATGGAGTGAAGCCGCGGAGCAAGGGATATCCCGTGTCCCGTTCTTTGTCCGGAAACGGGTTCGCAAGCGTGTGGAAGAAGAAGCCGTGCGCCGCGGTGACCGAATGGTGGATGTGGAGCATGTTGAGGCCTGTCGGCAGCGCATGATGCAGCCAACGGAGGGAGAGATCCAGGGCTATCGGGTTGAGACCTGTTTTGGTTTCAACGGCTGCTCCAACCTTGCCTTTGCCGATCCTAACCTGTTGGCTGGCGTTGAACGACAGTTGACAGCACAGGATCTGGTGGGATTTTTGAAATCCAGCATCCGCGGTCCACTCAAATGGCATCATGAATTCCGCGTTTCGATCTCGGCCTGCCCCAACGCCTGTTCCCAGCCTCAGATTGCGGACTTCGGCATGATTGGCGCGCGACTGCCCCGGGTGGGAACGGCTCCATGCAACAGCTGTGGGGCCTGCGTGGCCATCTGTCGCGAAGGTGCCATTTCCTTGGCAGATGAGCCTGGTTTGCCGCCGTTGATCGACTGCCAGCGTTGTCTGGCCTGTGGCCAATGCCTGGATGTTTGTCCGACCGGGGTTCTGGAGGAAGCGGGCAAGGGGTTTCGAGTGTTGCTGGGGGGGAAACTGGGGCGGCACCCGCAATTGGGAAAAGAGTTGCCCGGCACGTTTGCGCCACCGGAGATATTGCTTATACTGGGTGAATCGCTCGACCTCTACTTCAAGCACAGCACTAACGGGGAGCGCTTCGGCGCTGTCCTGCAGCGCATCGGGACCGACGTTCTGACCGGGTTCTGCAAGCAGTTGCAGCGATCATCCGGGTTGATCTAAGTCAAAGACATTCGACAATAAGTCGGGTACGATCCCTGCTACAAAGAAGAAATTGACGTTCGTGAAGCGTAGGGAGGCTCTGGAGCCAATGGGGCTCCCCATCGAGGACATTTAACCAGAAAACAGGAGATTACGCATGTTTTGTTATCAATGTGAACAGACGGCAAAGGGTGAGGGCTGCACGAAACTGGGTGTCTGCGGGAAGGAGCATGAGGTAGCCACCCTGCAGGACTTGTTGGTGTACGCTCTCAGGGGGCTGGCGATTTACGCCGTGGAAGGTCGTAACGTTGGAGTGGTCGATCCAGGCGTCAACCGTTTCACCGTCAAAGCCCTGTTTTCCACGCTGACCAATGTGGATTTCGATCCGGATCGTTTTGTGGACCTGATCAATCGTTGTGTGGAGATGCGTGAGACCCTTAAGCAAAAGGTCAAGGCGGCCGGCGGCAAAGTCGATTTCGCTGAAGATGCTGCCAACTTCAAACCGGCGACGACCCAGGAAGGGTTGGTTGAACAGGGCGGGGCCGTAGGCCTGAAGTCGGACCCAAGCGTGAACCCGGATATTCTTTCGCTGCAGCACATTGTGCTGTTTGGCCTCAAGGGCATCAGCGCCTATGCCGATCACGCCGAGATCCTGGGCCAGGAAGACAGTGCCGTCTACGCCTTCGTTCATGATGGGTTAGTGGCCGGTCTTAAGAAAGACTTGGGCCTCAACGACTGGCTGGGTCTGGCATTGAAGTGCGGGGAGATCAATCTGCGCACCATGGAACTGTTGGATGCCGGCAACACCGGCACTTACGGTCATCCGGTACCCACCAAGGTCCCGCTGGGAACCAAGAAGGGTAAGGCCATCTTGATCTCGGGCCACGACTTGAAAGACCTGGATGAACTCCTCAAACAGACGGTGGGTAAGGGGATCAACGTCTACACCCACGGTGAGATGCTGCCCACTCACGGTTACCCCGAGCTTAAGAAATACCCTCATTTCTATGGGCACTACGGAACTGCCTGGCAGAACCAGATCAGCGAATTCCCAAAGTTCCCCGGTCCCATCCTCATGACCACCAACTGCATCCAGCGCCCCAGGGACACTTACAAGGATCACATCTTCACCTGTGGGCTGGTGGGCTGGCCGGGTGTGCGCCACATCGATGGCCGGAACTTTGCGCCGGTCATCGAAAAGGCGTTGGCCATGCCAGGGTTTGAGGAAGATACCAATGGCAAGTCGGTGATGGTGGGCTTTGCCCGCAACGCCGTCATGGGTGTGGCCGGAACGGTGATCGAGGCGGTCAAGAACAAGGCCATCCGCCACTTTCTTCTTGGTGGCTGGCTGCGATGGGGCCAAACCGGGGCGCAACTACTACACGGAATTCGTGGAGAAGGTGCCCAAGGACTGTGTGGTACTGACTCTGGCTTGTGGCAAGTTCCGGTTCTTTGACAAGGACCTCGGGGATATCGGCGGCATCCCCAGACTGCTGGATGTAGGCCAGTGCAACGATGCCTATTCGGCCATCCAGATTGCCGTGGCCTTGTCCAAGGCGTTCAATGTCGGTGTCAATGACCTGCCACTGTCAATAATCTGTTCCTGGTACGAACAGAAAGCCGTGGCGATCCTGCTGACCCTGCTCTATCTGGGGATCAAGAATATCCGATTGGGACCGAGCCTGCCGGCATTCATCACCCCCAATGTGCTGGATGTCCTGGTTAAGAACTTTGAGATCAAGCCTATCACCACCCCCGATGAGGACCTGAAAGCCATTCTTGGCTAGGTCCGAATCTGGTGGAGATCGCTTTGGCCGGGTTTTGCTGCCTGTGAGGAGATCAAACCATGATAATCAAGCGAAAAATCGTTGAGATCGATGAGGAACGCTGCGACGGTTGCGGACAATGTGCTATCGCCTGCGCCGAAGGCGCCATAGTCATCGAAGGCGGCAAGGCCCGGCTGGTTTCCGAGAATTACTGCGATGGTCTGGGAGCCTGTCTGGGCGAATGTCCGCAAGACGCCCTTCACATTATCGAGCGCGAAGCGGAAGACTTTGATCCGGTGGCTGTAGAGCATCACCTGCAGCAACAGGAGCTGGTTGCCAAGGCCGCCGCCCAGGAAACCATGCCGTGTGGTTGCCCATCTAGTCACATCAAGATCCTTCAACCGCATTCGGCCATTGGACCAGCCCACGGGGCTCAGGGCTACGGTATTTCGGCGGCAACGCCGTCAGCGTTGTCCCACTGGCCGGTGCAGATCCGGCTGGTGCCGGCCAAGGCGCCTTTTCTCAAGGGTGCCGACCTGCTGGTGGCCGCCGACTGTACGCCGGTGGTATACCCGGATTTCCATCGGGACTTTCTGAAGGACAAGGTGGTTCTGATTGGCTGTCCAAAGTTCGATGACGTTCCGCAATACGTGGAGAAGTTTGCGGAGATCTTCAGGACCGCCAGCATCCGAAGCGTTACCGTCCTGATCATGGAGGTGCCATGCTGTTCGGGGCTGCCGATGATCATTCGCAAGGGCATGGTGGCTGCCGGCAAACAGGTGCCCATGGAAGAAGTCGTCATTAGCGCTCAGGGCCAAATCCTCAAGCGGCAACAGTCTGCCGCCTAAAAACGAATGTCCACGGCCTGAGAAATTATGGTGAGCCGACGGGTAACATCGCTTCCCGTCGGCCATCGTGGATGGGTGAGGTTGCCCGGAAAATGGATTGTTTCCGGGAGTTGCACGGGTTGGGAACGTTTCTCTTTTATCAGGGGATGGCGGTCTTGCCGGCGGGATTCTAAGCCCCCATTCGAGTGGCGGGTTGAAGGGCCCATCCTTGCAGGCAGATTAGGATTGGGTTCGAGGGTTTCGCCTGGCCAGGCGTGAGCGTGCGAACCAGGCCATTCCGACCAGGAGCACGACCACCACCACCAGGTCCACTTCGTGAGCATATTTCAACACCAGGTTCCAGTGTTCGCGTAGCTTCATGCCACAAGCCAGAAGAAAGCCGTTCCACAGAGTAGCCCCAACAACGGTGGCGATGCAAAACGGAACCAACGGCATACGCCCCATGCCAGCGGGAATGGAAATCAGATGCCGCACCACCGGAATAAAACGGCTGATAAAAAGTGTCAGCGCACCACTGCGGCGTTGAAAGAACCTTTCGGTCATTTCCAGGTCGTGTTGATCCAACAGCAGATACTTACCCACCTTGAGCACCACCGGTTTCCCGCCATAGAATCCCATGTAATAGGAAGTCAGTGAACCAACCAGTGACCCCGTGCTGGTGGCCAACACTGCCAGCGCCGAGACTCCACTTGCCATCAGCCACCAGGAATCCGACAAAAGGCATGACGGCTTCGCTCGGAATTGGTGCGATCATGCTTTCCAGCGCCATCAAAAACGCTGCCCCAGCGTAACCGGCGGTGTCCAGACAGCGAATGGCGAAATCGGAAATGAACTGTGTCAACAACGGTGGACTCCTTATCAGTGAGCTTGAAAACCGGTGGGTGTAAGGGTTCAAACGGTTCTAGGTGTTATGGGAGGAATTCCTCTTGGCCTGGGGTTTGGTTTTCTTCTTGGTGTCGGCAGTCTTTTCTTTGGACTTGCCGTTGGGCTTATGCTCCTGGGCATCGGAATGTTGAGGCTTGGCGGACTTCTTTTTTAGTTGCTTAGGATCACCGGATGCTGCGCCGGACTTGGTGGCTGCCTTGACTGACTGATTGGAGGTTTTCTTGGCGAGCTTGGTGGTTTGCCTGTTGCCGGAGGCAGACGCGTGGCCATGTTGTTGTTTAGCTATCGCTGAGTTGCCCTTGCCGGCTTGAGCAGTGTGCGCGGATTTTGGGTCTTGTTTGGTCTTGTGGGGCTTAGCGGATTGAGGGGAATGCTTCTTGGTCAGCTGGGTCTGACCCTTGGATGGGGAAGAGGGTTTGGTGCATCTCGGGGGTGAGTGCTTGGCGACAACGATTTTTTTGGTCTTGCCTCGGGCCGATTTTTTCCCTGGAGGAGGGCCGTAGGGGTCTACGTAGCTGGTCAGATCCGCCAGTTCGATGGCTGTGGAACCCATAGCGGCTTTCTGGAAGGCCACCTCGATGAGCTTGCGGGTTTCCACTAAGCGGACGGCCGGGTTAGGCGCCCCCAAAACGACGACCAGCACGCGGGTGTCGCCTCGTCTGGCGGTAGCCAGCAGGTTGTAGCCGGAAGCGGCAATCCAGCCGGTCTTGATGCCGTCCACACCGGGACAATGACCCAACAGGCGGTTGCGATTGTATTGAGTGATTCCGTGGTAGCTGAAGGTCTGGGTCGAATGAACCCGAAGGGACTCGGGGAAACGCTGCAGATATGTCAGGGAAAGCCTGGCCATGTCCCGAGCCGTGGTGACCTGCCCTTTGGCCGGCAAGCCGTGGGTGTTAATGAAATGGCTTCCGCTCATGCCCAGTTCGCGGGCCTTGCGGTTCATCTGGGCGACAAAAACCGCCTCACTGCCGGCGAGATGTTCGGCGGCAGCCACACAGGCGTCATTGCCGGAATCCACCGCCATCCCTTTGATCAGATCCTCCAAGGACACTTCAGTCCCGGCTTGAATGTGCATTCTGGAACCGCCGGTACCGGCAGCTTTCTGGCTGACAAACACCCGGTCCGACAGGTGGGCACGTCCTTCGCGTATCGCTTCGAACACCAGATAGAGGGTCAGGACCTTGGTAATAGAGGCTGGTGGGATCGGGGTGTCGGCGTTGTGTTCTAAAAGGGTCTTGCCGGTGCTCACATTGATGACCATGGCCGCGCGAGTGTTAACTGCAGTGACCGCGCTCCAGGCCTCAACCGGGATTTGAGCTGCCGCAACCAGAAATAACACAAGGGCTCCCAATAGCTTTTTCATCTGCATCGAGACCTTTTGCTCATCTTTCGTAGTGAAGCGCTCCATCCACCCAGTGCTGGTGACACTCCCAAATTGTAGTCAGCTAAAGTATACGAAAAACCGCCCCGATGCAACCACCCAACAAGCCAATCATGCGGCTCAAAGCTTGCGAGCCACAGGGAAAATAACACCTTTGAGGTGATAAATCCATAGAATAAAAAAAGTTTTTAATACCATTCTAATGTCTTGCATAAGTATTTGAAGATTTGTAATATATAATTAACGAGATGCAGTACTATATCTGTGAATCAGAGCAACGTCTCTCTTGGGCAGTGGGGGGAAAGATCATGTTTGGACGCATGCTGGATGTTTGGTCAAAAGATATCGCCATGGATCTGGGCACGGCGAATACGCTTATTTATTTGAAAGGCAAGGGCGTGGTGCTGGATGAACCGAGCATGATTTCCCTTGACGAAGATACCGGCAAGGTGGTGGCGGTCGGCAACGAAGCCAAGAACCTGGCGGGTCGTCACGGTCGGCATATGCGGATTGTACGGCCGTTGCGCGATGGAGTCATTCACGACATCGACACCGCCAGTCAGATGATAAGCCAGTTCCTTTCAAGAGTCTTCACCCGTTTGCCCTTCTCCCGTCCGAAGATGGTGATCGCTGTCCCCAGTGGGGTTACCTCCATTGAAAAGCGGGCTGTGATTGAAGCCGCAGACATGGCTGGGGCCGGAAGGGTGCATCTGATCGAAGAACCTATGGCTGCGGCTATCGGCAATGGCCTCGCGGTTGACCAACCCATGGGGCACATGGTGGTGGACATTGGCGGCGGGACCACGGAAGTGGCGGTGATTTCCCTGTTTACTACGGTTTGCAGCGAATCCCTGCGGGTGGCCGGGGACAAGGCCAATCTGGCCATCGTCCGTCACATTCAGCACCAGCATCATATGGTGATCAGTGAGAGTCTGGCCGAGATCATTAAAATGAAGATCGGCTCCGCGATCCCTCTGAACAAGGGTTTGGCGGTGAAGATCAAGGGCAAAGATATCTTTTCGGGAATGATCAAGACCATCACCGTGACCGATCGAGAGATCCACGAGGTCCTCAAGGCCCAACTCCGGGCCATTGTGGAGGTGGTCAAGCGCACGCTCTACAAGGTGCCACCGGATCTGGCTTCCGACCTGGCACTCAACGGTATTTGGCTGGCTGGCGGTGGTGCCCTGCTCAAGGGTATGCGGGAACTATTGGAGCGGGTTACCGGGCTCAATGTCAAACTTGCCGATGAGCCGTTGCGCTCCGTGGCCCAAGGTGCCGGTGCGGTGACCGAACGCTTCGATTTCTACCAGCACATCTTCCTCAACTGAAATTCCCTTCTCAAAACCAGATGTCGGTTCTGCCGCGCGCCGAATGGACCACTCTGGATACCAGCGGCCCCTTTCTCCGCCTCGCGCACATGATGTGTTGGCAAAAAGTCGTCACCCCGGCGAGAGCCGGAGTTGAGATGAACCGTGAGTAATCAAAATTCTTGAATTCCAGCTTCCGCCGGAATGACAAGAAATGGTATTTCCCGCCTTTTCACTAGACTATCACACATGACATTGCCACACGTATTGGTGGCGGAGAATGCTTCCGTTCTCCTGGCTGGAACTCCGTCTAGGACTTTCCTGTTGTCTCCCGGATCGTGTGGTCCCATTTTGTTGTAGGCTTAGTTGGCAAACCGGCTTGACCCATGCTGGAAAACCCCTCTATTATGCAGGGTAAGATCTGACCTTCGAGGATAAGACGCGGGAAATGATCTTTCATCAAGCTCCCGGCTGGCCGGTTTTGGGCATTTTGACCTTGGCTGATGCGTTGGCACCGGGCAGTATGCCGGAGGTCGGCTGTCATCTGCCCCTTTTGTCAGTGACTGTATTGTTGCCACCGAGGATCGTCAGTAGGTAAATGGAAAGGATGTAGCATGGGATCAGTGATTTCGGCAGGGGATTTGCGTAAAGGTTTGAAATTGGAAATCGACGGAGATCCTTATGTCATTGTAGATTTTTCCTTCACCAAGCCCGGTAAGGGGCAGGCACTCTACCGCTGCCGATTGCGCAATATGATCAATGGGTCGCAATTCGACCGTACCTATCGATCTGGTGACAAATTCAACGAAGCGGACCTCCAGGAACAAGAAATGGAATACCTTTACCGCGAAGGGAAACAATACTGCTTCATGAACACCAGCAGTTATGAACAGGTCTATCTCCCCGAGGAACAGGTGGGGGACGCGGTCAATTGCATGACCGAAAACCTTAGAGTGGACATGCTGTTTTTCCAGGGACGGCCGATTGGGCTTACCTTGCCTAACTTCGTGCAACTCAAGGTTATCAAGGCCGACCCGGGGATCAAAGGCGACACCGCCTCGGGGGCCACTAAACTGGTCACCATGGAGACCGGTCTGGTGCTGCAAGTGCCCTTATTCATTGAAGAAGGTGAGGTCCTACGGTTGGACACCCGCAGCAGCACATACGTCGAACGGGTCAAGTAGAGCCGCCGGGGTCCGAATTATCATGCTGACCGAACAATCCGTCCTGGCAGCCAAACTCCCCTATCTTCAGCTTCGCTACCAGGTTGTCCAGGCTATCCGTGACTTCTTCCTGAATGCCGGTTTCCTTGAAGTTCAAACGCCAGTGCGAACCCCGGCGCCGGCTCCCGAATTGCACATCGATGCCGTTGCTTGTTCAGGCTGGTTCCTGTCCACCAGTCCGGAACTCTACATGAAGCGTTTGTTGGCTGCCGGCTACGACAAGATTTTCCAGCTGGCTCAGACATTTCGCGTGGGAGAGCGGGGGCGGATTCACCATCCGGAATTTACCCTGCTCGAATGGTACCGCCTGGGGGCCGATTACAATTCGTTGCAGGCCGACTGCCGTGAGTTGCTGCAGGCCATCTGTCGGCGGCTCGGCAGAAGCGGCGGCTTCCGCAGCCAGGGCAGGTGGCTGGAAATAGAAGGGAATTGGCCAAGGCTGACGGTATGCGAGGCGTTTCGGCGCTTCGCGGGTTGGGAACTTGGGGCGGAGCCGGACGCCGACCGCTTCGATCTGGACTTGGTGGAAAAGGTCGAACCCAACCTAGGTGCCCCAACCCCTGCTCTGTTGGTCGACTACCCTGCCGTCCAGGGAGCCCTGGCGCGGCTCAAGGCGGATGATTCGAGCGTTGCCGAACGTTTTGAACTCTACTGGGCTGGGATTGAACTGGCTAATGGCTTCAGCGAATTGACTGATGCCGTGGAGCAGCGGGAACGGTTCCGGGCCACGAGCGAAGCGAGACGGCAGGCGGGACGGACGGTTTATCCAGAAGCGGAAGCGTTCCTGCGGAGCCTCGATCACCTCCAGCCCTGCGCTGGCATCGCCTTGGGCGTCGACCGGCTGGTTCTCATCCTCGGCGATGCCACCGACCTGGATCAGGTTGTCGCCTTTCCCCCCGAAATGGTCTGAGTACAGATGTCCGCGGTGGCCAGGAATTCCACCGTTCTTGTTTCCGACCAGTATTCGCCATTCTGCGAGCAACCCATGAAGCCCACGTGACCACCGGATGGTGGGATTTCAAGAAACAAATGCCGATGGTTGCGGGCAATCTCGATAGGGAAGCAAGCGGGGGCCAGGAAGGGATCGTCGGCCGCGTTGACCAATAGCGCAGGAATGGCGATCCCGGCGAGAAACGGCAGGCAGCTGGCCTTCTGCCAGTAGTCCTCAGCGCTCTGAAAACCATTCAGCGGCGCCGTGTAACGTTGGTCGAATTGCTGGAAGGTGCGAATGGCGCGGTAACCATGGTCGTCAATAGCTCCCGGGAAACGTGTCATTTTTAAGCGGATTTTTCCGTGTAACATCCGCAGGAACCGCTTCATATAGAGCGTGTTGGTCGCCCGGCCCATGGCCTGGGCTGCAGACGCTAAGTCGCAGGGGACGGAAAAAGCTGCGGCGGCAATGATTTGGGGTGCTATTGTGGCCCCCCTTTCCCCCAAATACTTGAGCGTGATATTGCCCCCCAGACTGAAGCCGATGAGGGCCATTTGTGAATACTGACAGGAAGCCAGGGTATGCGTGATCACAGTGTGGAGGTCCGGGGTATCACCACTGTGGTAGAAACGCAGCTGACGATTAGGTTCACCACTGCAGCCACGGAAGTTCCAGGCTATGGCATCCCAGCCACAACGGTTAAGGGCGCGAACCATCCCCAGTACATAGGGTCGTTTCGAACCGCCTTCCAACCCGTGACTCACAACCGCCACGCGGGTTGCCCCGACCCGAGAGTAATCCAGGTCGAGGAAGTCATCGTCGGGGGTTGCGATCCGCTGCCGTTGGTAGTCCACGTCGCCAGCGCGGCGGAACAGTGTCGGCACGATGGACTGCACATGGCCGTTGCGAAGAAACCAGGGAGGCTGGTATCTGGAAGGAGTCACGACCGGCATGGTATCCCCTCCGGGACGCGCATTGATTCCTCACATTTCAACATTGACCCGGTGATGTTTAGGATCATCAACCCCTGAGGTAGGAAGTGCGCTGATGGGATCAGGGCGTTCGAAGGGAAAGACCGTGGCATAAATCCCCTAGCGCCCCCGCACTCTTTCGCCTCACGTGTTTTCACCTAAAGCTCGCCGCAGAGCGGCCTTGTGGATATCACCGGCAAAATGCACCGGACTTTTGCCATACATTGGGTCCCAGCCGGCCGGATTGGCCGTGCAGAAATACTGGGTTTCCAGACCGATGCGTATCGACGCTTCGTCGACGGGCAACCCTTGTAATCGGGCCGCAGCATCCCAGGTGGCCCCGCAGGGAGCGCCGCGGCGCACCCCAAGGTGGATGATGCGCCCCTCCGCTACCTGGACGAAGAATTCCGGGGCACCGAAATGCTCCCCGTAGAACCCCAGGCCAACCTGCCTGGGAAGCCCACATCAGGTAGGAGGTGAGAACACTCCAGGGTATTGTGTCTTCTTTCCTGAAGCAACGAGCGGAATTCTACGAATGGAGCACAACCGGGCCAGTTCGTCGGAGAGATCCGGGTGTTTCAGGTAGTCCAGGACTAGTGCTGCCGACAACTCGTTGGGGAAGTACTCGCTGGCGTCGTCCAGGATGGCTGGCAGGGCCTCGTCGATGGAGACAATGGTGAGAACGATTCCATCCCCGCCGAACCTGCGGATGCCTTCGACCTTGCTGAGTGCGCTGCCGCTTTGTTGGAACACCAGGATTGTCTGGGCGGCCATGGACCGCCGACAGATGCCGGCATCGGTTAGTGGAGCCTGGGCTTGCGCCCCAACATCACCCATAGTTGACCTCCTGGAAGGTGGAATGGCTCGTCGCCAGCCGGAAAGGTTCTCCGCCGGGGCTGAGCTGGATTCACGCCTGCGCGGAAATGACGGCCCGAAGCCTTTGGCGCTGGTGAGAATTCACGCTCAACGGCAGTTTCAAGATGACGGCAGGTTCACGTTTGATGGGCGCAGAAATCACTGCAAGGTCTGCGTCCGATGGTGGCTCCCATATACCACAACTCGTCATAGAATGAATCATTCTTCAGATTCGAGCGCCAGAGCACGGCAGAATCGAGTTTTGCACTTGCATTTTTCGGATTTATTGTTTATCCTCGTTCAATGTAAGGGGACGGTTCGGTATTCTGAGTTATACGGGAAGATCGGTCTTTCGCCATTAGGAAGCGCCTCCGCAGTGACTCCGAGTAGCGTGCCAGGTAGTCCAGTAACATAGAAACAGAACAGCAAAACACAAAAAGAAAGAAGGAAGTAAGTTATGGCGGAAGGTCGAGTCAAATGGTTCAATGACAAGAAGGGGTATGGCTTTATTGAAACGGCTAACGGCCCGGATGTTTTCGTGCATTTCTCAGCTATTGAGAAGTCTGGCTTCAAGTCCCTCAGTGAAGGGGAACGAGTAAGCTTTGATGTTGAGAATGGTGCGAAAGGGCCCCAGGCGGTAAAAGTCAAACCCATATGAGGTGTTACTGGAACCTGACCTTTTAGGGTACCAATGCGAAGCCGGGGGCGAACTCTCCCGGCTTTTTTGTTGCGAGTCTACAGCGGGTTTGCTTATGAGAGCATCAAGGTGACCCAATGAGTGGTGCTCAAAGGGTCTAATTGCGGGGAGAGACGTGAGCATGTCCGGCCGAGGGAACCCTTCACCCGATAGCTTTGATAAACAAGCTGTCATGGCTGGGAACGATCAGGATCTTCTGGATTCGCCGTCGAGGATCGAGGGGATGGTGATCAACGAAGTGCAGTTACTGCTGGCTGAAAAGCGCACTTCATTGGCAGCGATGCGGACCGGCATCGCAGTTTTTACCCTGCCTCTTTCTGTGCTGAGTATCCTCATCGCCACGTCACGCTATTATGACGTCACCCAGGTGATGCCCTTGTTGTTGCCACTGCTGCTGATTTGTGGCGCGTTGGTGCTGCTTGGCTGCTATTTGGTGGTCCGGGCCATCCAGCGGATCCGTCATCAAGAGCGACTTATTCTGGCCATCAAACGCAGGAATGGCTGGATCGCGGAGTTCCTTTGATCGGTCTGTGAGCAGTGGGCGACGTGTTGAGATGGAAGGGGGCTGGCGATAGTCGCCGATCCATCCCTGCGTCTCCATCCTCAGGAAAGGATTCGGGCTCCGGTGATGCTGATGGAACCGCTCCGCTCCGCTTTCGGAGGGAACCCCTGTTTTCCCCCTTCCCACTGATTGCAGGGCAGGGCAAGGATGTATAGAACCTTGAGGGTTTGGAAGGCTCCTCCAATCGGTTTGGGGGGACCGTTGTACAGAGATAGCTTTATTGGGAGCTATGTGAGCCAAAATGGGACGGATTGCCGTTCTTTCTGATGTCCATGGCAATCAGGAAGCCTTTGAAGCAGTGCTCCATGCCTTGTCTGCAGAAGATGTGGGCCAGGTCATCCACTTGGGCGACCTTGTCGGGTACAACGCCAACCCTCGCGAATGCCTGCGATTGGCTCAGCAGCGCGGGGTCATCTCGGTTCTTGGCAATCACGATCTGGCCATTCTGGAGCCGCGCTGCTGCCGAGGGCTTCAACGTGCTTGCCTATCAAGCCATAAAGTATGCTCAGACGCAACTTGCCGCACAAGATCTGAGCTATTTGCGAACACTCCCAAGGGTTCAGGTTCTGCTCGATCGATATGTGATCTGCCACGGCACACCGGAGAGCGTGGATACCTATATTTTTACCCTGTTTCAAGCCAAGCGCATCTTCAATCTGCTCCGCAAACGCTTCGATGGTATTCGTATCTGCTTTTTCGGGCACACCCATGTGCAGAAGACTCTGGGTTCGTGATGCCCGCGGTAAAGTGACTGCTCCCTGCCCCTGCCCGTGATGCGTTGAGCCTTGATCCTGAATGCATGTACCTGATCAACCCTGGAAGTGTTGGACAGCCGCGTCAACATGACAATCGTGCCCATTACCTCATCTTCGATTCCACCAGCGAACACGTCTCCTTCAGAACCGTGCCCTATGATGTTGGCAAAGCACAACAAAAAATTCGTCAGGCCAGGTTGCCGGACTACCTGGCCACCCGTTTACAGGATGGCATTTAGCGGGGAGGAGATCACCCATGTTTGGGACGAAGACTGGTAAGCTGAAGGACGGTACGGTGGTTACCTTGCGTCCTATGGTGGCGAACGATGAAGAGGCCCTGTTCAGGTTCTTCAAAGACCTTCCGGATGATCTGCTTATTTTTATCCGACACAATGTGAAAGAAAAGCGAATCATTCACGAATGGGTCGGGCGCCTCAATTACGATCGCGTGTTGCCGCTGTTGGCTTTCGTTGGTGATGATGTCGTCGCCGACGTGACCTTGCATCGCGTCCGGCATGGGTGGAAGCGTCACATCGGGCGGGTGCGCATTGTGGTGGCCCCCGCCTATCAGACGCCTCGGCCTGGCGACGCTGATGCTGAATGAACTGGTGGAATTGGCTGGGGAACTGGGGTTGGAGAAGCTGTGGGCGGAGGTTCCCCTGGATTCCCGCGGTGCTATCGAGGCCTTTCGCAATGCCGGCTACGTGTGCAAGGCGGTGATTGAAGGGTTGGTCAAGAACAGTCAGGGTGAGAACATGGATATTCTCATCATGATCTGTGATATCGCCACCTATTTCGATCAACGTTGGGCACGAGAGAAGCGCACCTGAAACCATGCGGAGGCTGGGTCGTATTCAAGCACCGATGAAGGGTGGTAGAACCCCTCCGTTACCACAATTCGGGAACGTGGCCAGGAAGTGTTCACGCAACGCCGTGGCATCCAGGTAGCGTTTCGTCAGGTCTTTTTGCAGACATTTCAAGATAATCTCTTCCAAAGCTTCAGGCAGATCTGGTTCCAGTTGCCTCGGTCTTTCTGGTTCCGTTTCCAGAATCAGGTCCATGAGTTGTTTCTCATTCTCGTCATAGAACGGAAGGCATTCTGTCGCCAGAGCATAGAGAATCACACCCAGAGCCCAAACATCACTTGCCAGCCGGCTCTTTCCCGAGAATCTGTTCAGGCGCCATGTAACGGCCGCGAACCGATCATGGTGTTGCTCACACTGCGTCGGGTAAGATCTTTTGCGGTGCCAAAATCCAACAGCTTCAAAACATTGCTGGGTCCCAGGATGATGTTTTCCGGTTTGATGTCGCGATGCATGATCTTGTGCTGGTGCGCAAATGCCATCACGGCAAGCAACTGAAGGAAAGCCATTTCCTTGGTCGTTCCATCCATGCCCTGGTCCAGATGCGCCTGAAGGCTTTGGCCTTCGACGTATTCCTGAATGAGCACCACTTTGCCGGCTTCCTTAACGATTTCCTTGAGTTGTACGGAATTTTCATGTCCGGCCAGCCGTCGGAGGATGGCTGCTTCTCGCAGGAACTTGGTGTTCATTTTGCTGTCGTGCGGGGTTTTGGCTACTGCCAGACCCTCTGCCGCGCTGCCGGGAGTGGGCCGCACCAACCAGACGTCGCCAAAACTACCGAAACCCAAACGGCGCAGCTTTTCCCATTTGCCGGCAATGAGGGACGCATTTTCCATGTCGGGCGAGGCTGCGGCGTGGGGTTTGCCTGAGCTAAACAAACGTCCCAACCGTTCCCACAGACCCCGACCCAGTGATCCGATGTTGGCCAAGGGTCCTGCTTGAAGCTGAGGGGCTTGGGTTTCTGTCCGCATCATGGCGTGCCCCCATTCGAGCACTACATGGAAGCGGGTCGCAAAAGCCACATCATCCAGCGGCAGCAGCCAGAAGTCGTCAGCACCCGCTCGTAAGAAAGCGCTAACCCGCGATGCCTGTTCTTGAGGAATGAGAAGAAAGATCGATGCAGCCGTCCCAACCGACCGCTTGAGGCGGCGAATGTCCTGGTCAGGACGGGATCGGTCCTCGCCTATTCGCGGCACGACCAGGCGAATGTTGCCGAGCGCCAATCGCTCAATCGCCTCCTCGATGGAAGCCACAAATTGTGGCTCAACATCAACGTCGAGCTGCGGTAGCAAGCGCTCTATGTGCTTTTGTTCATGGGAGTTTAGGCTAATGAAAAGCACTCGTTCTAGAGGCATGGCATACGCGCCGAATCGGTACCTGGAATGAAGGCCAGTGAACAGCATTGAGCCTAGGGGTCTACTATTCAAGACCGCTGAGTCAAGGGTCGGGTCAGATCTTAATCATCTCCGCCAGGGATTGGACCAGAGGGGCCAGTGCTGAGCTTAATAGATTCCATCCGGCCAGCCGATCGATGGCAACCAAACCCAGTATCACAAATGGACCGATGCGCTGAAGACTCGGCTGCAAACTGGTGCCTCCGGGAAGGAACAGCGCTGCCAGAACATTCCCTGCAGCCAGAGGGGGAATGGGTATCAGGTTAGCGACCGCCACCGTCAAATTGACTCCCATGAGCATATGAAAAACCCGTGGATCCGTGTTCATGACACCGAAAAGCCAAGCGATGCTGCTGGCGATGTTGGCCATGAGGAAGTTCCCCAGGGGGCCGGCAAGTCGGGTCAAGACCAGATACAAGCGGGGGTGCTGAAACTTGCCGTCGTCCACCGCGATCCGGCGAGGCCACCCGAAGCCGCCGAGAAGAAAACAAAGACCGCCAAGGATATCGATGTGTAGAAAAGCGTTGAAATGAAGACGGTCTGTACTTCCCGTTCGGGTGTCGCCGAAAAGCGTGGCGGCGAAAGCCTGTGCTTCCGCATTGACGGTGATGGCGACCAGGGCTGAGACGACGAAAGACACCACACTGTCCACCGCCAACTGTCCGGGAATCAGCAGGAAGGGGATATCGAAAGCAGTTTGCATAGGCATTGTCACAAACACATTGTCCTTATCAGAATGAAGAAGGCAGGAAGATGAGAATCCTCCTGCCTTCGAGAACACACCGTCTGGGGAAGCTCACGCCGGCAGGCGAGGTTTCCGCTCTTCACCTGCCGGCGACTTCAACCATCAGCATTCAATGGCTCAGGCCTTTTCTCCCAGCGATTGCGGCCGTTTGGTGACGGCACACAGAACCACGGCGATGATCAACACGATTGCCGACATATACATCGCATAGTCGTAGGTCCCGAATTTGTCTTTGATGGTACCGGCGAGGCGGGCCATGAAGAAACCGAGACCCCAACCGATGAACACCAGGCCGTAGTTGAAGCCCAGGTTCTTGGGACCGAAAAAGTCGGCCGTGAAGCTCGGCATCAGCGCCAGTCCGCCACCGTACTGCCAGTAGGCAATACCCACCGCCAGGAACAGGAAGAACAGGCTCTTGGAACCCACGATGGTGGGCATCAGGAACAGGCAGAGAGCCGACACGATGCAGTTCAGGTTATACGCATTGGACCGGCCGATCTTGTCGGAGTACATGCCGGTGCCGACACGGCCCAGGGCGTTGATCAACCCGCCAAAGGAAGCCAGGAGCCAGGCATTTTCCGTAAAAAACGGTACGCCCTTGGCGGCACCAGCCAGAAGCGGGGCGGCGATGGAAATGATCATCAAGCCCGACTGTGTGGTGCCGATGAACATGATTACCAGGGCAAAGAACTGCCAGGTCTTCATCATATCGGCGGCAACCCAATCCACCTTGGTCACGACGGGTGCCGCGGCTGCGCCCGGCTTGACCGGGGCCGCCGGCGGAACGTAACCCGGTTCCGGCCATGACAGCAAGGATCCTGCAATGATGGTCACTGCCGCAAAGAGAATTCCCAAAACCGATAAAGCTGTAGGAGATACCGCCACTCTTGAGGAGATAAGCACCCAAGGGGCTGACGTAGAGCGCCGCACCACCGTAGCCACCGACCACCAGACCGGCAATCAAGCCGCGTTTGTGGGGTCCGAACCACTTAAGGGCCGCCGGGGTGGGGGCCGCATAGCCGATGCCCATACCGATGCCACCGAAGACACCAAAACCAATGATCAAGCCGGTATAGCTCTTCATCATACCGGCAATGATGCAGCCGACAGCCAGGAAAAGACCACCGGTGATGGCGCCAACCTTGGGGCCGAACTTGTCTTGAATGCGGCCGCCGGGAATCATCAGCAGCGCAAAGATGATTACGCACAGTGAAAAGGGCGTCGCCGCATCAGCGTTGGTCAGATAGGTCCACCCTGCATTCAAGGGGTCCGGTCATCGTTTGACCAGCTTTTTCCACGTTGATGAGGGCCTTGCTCCACACACTCCAGGCATACAGGATGCCCAGACAAAGATTAACGGCCGTACCGGCAAATACTACTACCCAAGCTTTTCCAGGGACTTTGTCGAGTGGTTGTGCCATGTAACACTCCTTAATCCTAAAAGTGCCGACTGCCAAACCCCGGGGACCATTCGATTCACCAGTTGCTGACAGACTTGACTGGCAACCGCGCTTCCATCCGCCTGTGCTTTGGCACGGTGGGCGGTGGCCCGAGGAAACCATGAAGAACCAGCATCAAATTAAAAAAATACGGTTTGTGGTTGAGTGGTTGAGAGCCGAACCATGAATGCCGTGCCCGTCGGCAAGTCAACGAGTGACGCTGCCAACGGCTGATCATCTACCCCAGATGACCGATGAATAAGGATGCAAGCTACATATCGGCGGCGGTTCAACGAGATAAGGGCATCCTGACTGCTGAGAGCATTTCGGATAATGACTCAGGGTGAGTTGGGTGCTCCAGTGTCATCAGGCAAACGAGAAAGATCGGGGAAAGCGAACGGGAAGAAAATGATGTAAGTCTTGGCACGAAGCGTCGGTGCACCTCCTTTCCTGGTGGTCAACTGCCATCCCCCTAGGTGTAAGGAACCAAACACTGTCCAGTGACTGACCGATGGTACTCCTGCAGACTACGGTTCCTCTATGTCACAGGGGCAGATTGGCTGTCAAGGGAAAATGGCTTTGTTATTAGATTGTTACGAAACGCACAAGGGTGGCTTCCGCCTCAACTGGACTGATCAAAGGGCTGCAGGTGCATATGGTCGACACCCGGTTTCAAAAAGAAGCGGCTTTCTTGAACCTTCTTCTCGAGTGCTCCGGTGGTCAGTATGAGCCTCTCCCTTGCCTCAAAACTGCTCAGACTCTTGACAGCAGACAGGGTCACTACGGTGTCGATACAAATGGCACAAAGAACCTCGTTGCTATCATTCAACGCAATGATATCCACGGCTCGATCCTGAATGCGTGGCGGCATAAAGTCAGCCACCGCCGCATGACCCAACTGGCGAAGCCAGTGGTGGAGGCTGCATTGCAAAGTGCCGTGGATGGATCGCTCACTGCGAAAGGGTTTGGGGATTTGGCGCCAGGCTTCTTCCAACTCTTGTTTGAGGGATTTCCAATCAAAGATCGATCCGTTTGATTCCATGAACGGCTACTCCTCCATGCCCGTGGTTTTGGTCCATCGTATTGGTACGAAATTGATCCCTGACGGATTTGTAGCATAGTTGCCTCAGCCGTGCAATTGACTCCCGGGCCAGCCTCTGTTAGGCTGGAGACCACTGCAGCAGACACCTGCTCAGGAATGATGGGGGCGTCCCCAAATTGCGAGGAGAACCTGCGATGCATATGGATCGAGCCATTTTTGACCTCAACGTGAGCGTGGAGGCTACTTCGGCCTACATTCTGATCTGTTCCCTGCTGGACGGAGGCCACAACCCTGATCTGGACAAGATGCGATCGTTATGGAACGGGAGTGAACAGAGCCTGCGGGCTGCAATTAATGAATTGATGGAACGGCAGGTCCTTCAATACCGCCGCGAACTTTCCTCAGACACATCGGTGGCAGTCAACCCTGCCGACAAGTGGCAATGGGATCTGCACAAGATCCTGCAGCAGGGTTAGCCCTACAACGACGGTTAAATCTGAAGTCTCATTTTTCTCTTTCGATGGGAAAGGTAAGCACGGTGGTTATTGGCCTGAATCCATTCAACCATGGCGAGGAGGGCTTGAATGTCAAAAACCCTCATGGGCAATACCGCCTTTAACAGAATCCTAAGCTGCGACAGCGTAATGGACGGTGCTTTTTTTCCCCAATCTGATGTTGAGATGCCAGAGAAAGAAATGAGCCAGTGTGCAGGTCAGCATGTGGTGATGCCATCCCGGATACTTCCTGACCTCATAGTGATCCATGCCCAGTTCGGTTTTGGTTTCTTCAAAGCACTGTTCAATGGCCCAGCGTACACCGCTGAGCCAGACGAAAGTGCCCAGTCGGGTGCTGAGCGGGGCATTGCTTATGTAGAATGAATACTCCGGCTTTCTGCCCATGGTTCGTTTGATAATGAGCCACACCGTTTTGTAGGGTAGTCCATTTTTGCTGAGTGTCACGCGCCGTTTGGTGAATTCATATTCGATGGGGCCTTTGGTTCCCTCAGAGACCGTACGCCGGTACCAGAAGAAACTGTTTATCCCTTTGGCAAAGGCAGCAACCTCTATGGGTTTGTTCTCAGTGTCTGGAACCACCCGCTTGACCTGAACTTTGCCCTTGCGGGTAACGGTTCTTTTCTCTGTGCTGGGTCCCTGTAACCAGCACTGAGTGGTGGATGGCACCGCGACGAAATAGGTGATTCCTACATGCTCCTCGATGGCGCCAATAAAATCGGGGCTGGTGCCATAAATCGAATCCGCCGCAACATATTTGAAGGGAAGGATGCCCTCGCTGCGAAGCTCCCGAAACATGTCGGCAGCCAATTGCGGCTTGGTTTTGAATTCCAGGTCCTCAGGGAAGTTGCATTTTTGACGGCGAGCCTGGTAGCCATCCTCGAACCATTTTTCCGGGATGTACAAGCGCTTGTCCAGAAGGGCATACCCATGACGAGAAGCATAAGCAGCGAATACCCCCACCTGACAATTATCCACTTTGCCGATGCTTCCGCAGTACTGCCTGGCAACCCCAGCAGAATCGTCGCCCTTCTTGGGGAATCCCGATTCGTCAAAGATCAAGACCGCATCCGGATCGCCCATGTCCTCTTCTACAAGGACATGGTACTTCTTGAGCATAGTAGTTTCATCCCAGACAACGTCACTTACAAAACGCTGCATCGCACGAACCTTTGCATCCTCCACTTGAAGTGCGATCGGCTCAATCGATTTCCTTTCCAGCGGGCTAAATTGGCCAACCATGTACAAGAAGAAGCTCCCCCTCGGCTCGCTTCGAGAGAAGCAATCCCGAAACTGTTCGTGGAACCCCTGCAACTCCTCGGTGAACCCTTCCACATCGGCCCTATCAAGGCCGAACTTGGGGATAGAATACAAATCGCCTTCGGTTCTGGACACTGGCAACATAATCTACCTCCTTTCCATCGTAGTGGGTGAGGCTAGATTATGCACTAATCAGGTCACTATCGCAACAATTAAACGTCGTTGTAGGGCTAGGTAAATTCCCATTGTCACACACCATTAGCCAGGTGAAAGCTGGGGTCCAGAAGTGCTAGAAAAGACTGGATTCCAGCCTTCGCTCGAAGGACAAACAGGGGTTTCCACTTTAAGGTCAGAGGGTCTAGCGCAGGAAACCCCGAACCCTCGGCGCCTGATCTTGGTCCCACGGTTTCAGGTACTCGGCTCCCAGGTCTACATAATGGAGGGCGCTGAGACGAATGAGCTCCCGCTCGGCGGGTTCCACGGTTTTGTGGACTTTGGCGGGTGAGCCCATCACCAGGGAATCGGGCGGAACCACATGCCCTGGCGGCACCAAAGCCCCTGCTGCCACCACGGATCCCCGGCCGATTCTGGCCCCGTCCATGACGACAGCACCCATGCCGATGAGACAATCATCCTCCACCGTGCAGCCATGAACGATGGCCCGATGGCCGATGGTAACTCTGTTGCCGATCATGAGGGGAAAATGTTCGGCAGTCACGTGCAGAGTTGAATTGTCCTGAATGTTGGTTTCGCTCCCAATGCGAATGTAGTGCATATCACCACGAATCACCGTATTGAACCACACGCTCGTTCGTGCGCCGATTTCAACATCGCCAATCACCCATGCTCCCGGGGCGATGTAGACGTCTTCGGCCAGTTTTGGGAATATATTGCGATAGGGTAATACATTCACCATAGGATATCCTCTTTGTTTCGCTAACCAATTCGGTTATGTGGCTAGATTCTTGAGCTCCAGGTGGAGCAGCATGCAGCCAGCAGTGGATTGGATTAAGGATACGAAACCCAACTGGCAGCAGCTTGATTTCACTTTGTTCAACCCAACCCCCGCTCTATCCATCGAGATCTCATCCCACGCCCCTTTGGCTGCCGCACTCGCGGCAGCTTAACATGCGCCTTACTGGAGTCATATGCAAACCCAGACTCCGTCTTTGCCTCAGCTAATCTGAGGGATTGTGTCCCAATGGGTCATGCCTCACAGTTGTGCTGCGCCCGTTCAGCGACCCGATTACCGGCGGCAACGGTCAAACCGAAGATGTGTTACCCGTGTCGACCGACAACCCAAGATGTTCTGCCACCGCCCCGGCGGTGAATCGCACGAAGGTATCGAACTCCTCCTCGTTGAGCTTTTTCACATCGGGGCGCGGTACGCCGGCAGGGATGTTCACCAAGTGGGGTGCGTTCCGCAGTTCTGGTCTAGGAGTCACTTCAAACTCGGGTTCAAAACTGTCGGAAAAATACTTCTCCTGGAAAATGGCGAATTTTAATGCATGAGCTGTGGCATCCAGGATAGCCACGCGATTGGGCGCGATCTTTCCGGTGACGACTGCCTTGCGGATGCCGGCCAGACATTCACCACCCTGGGTGCAGGCGATATGGCCGTTGCGGTTGGCGGTCAGCATGGCATCCATGATCTCCTGCTCACTCACATCCATCACCTGTACCGCCTGTTCGCCGGCGAGTTCCGCGATAGTGATCCACCAGGCGGACGACTCGGGGCATGGACACCGGATTACCGATCATGGCCGCCTGAGCAACGCTGGGGCGAACCGATACCGGGCGGAACTGTCGTTTCGCCGGGTCTGCCTCCAGGTAATAGAGAAACACCGGGTTGGCGTGTTCTGATTGGACCCCCAGGATCATCGGGAAGGCTGGTGATGATCTGCAGATCCAGGAGCTTCAGGAAACCCTTCCATAACGGCGGTGATGTTGCCGGCGTTGCCGATGGGGACCACCACCACCAGGTCCGCCACGTCATAGTCAAACGCCTGGGCGATTTCATAGCTGTAGGATTCCTGGCCCAGAATTCGCCAGGCATTCTTGGAATTCATCAGGGCAACCGGGTAATTCTCGGCGAGATATTCGACCACCTTCATGCAGTCGTCAAAAACACCAGGGATTTCAATGACTTTGGCGCCGCTGCCGAGGGGTTGGCCAAGTTGCTGAGGAGTGACCTTGCCGTGAGGGAGGAGCACCGCCGAGGTGACGCCATCCACCAGATAGGAGGCGTAGAGTGCGGCTGCCGCCGAAGTGTCGCCGGTGGAGGCGCAGACGGCCAGGACATTGTGCAAGTCCTTGATGTTGAATGAGGTGTTTGAGATAGCTGAAGGCACTGGCCATGCCGCGATCTTTGAAGGAGGCGCTGGGGTTTTGGCCGTCGTTCTTGAAATAGAACGGGATCCCGGCCCAGCGGCGGAGCCTTTCATTGCCGGCTACCACCGGCGTGTGTCCTTCTCCCAGATACACCACGGAATCCAGCGGAATGACCGATCCCAATAGCTCATGGTAGCGATAGATCCCGCAGAGTGCAGGGATGGTCAGCATGCTGCGGTAGTCAAAGATCTTTCGCCAGGCGGGTCCTGGGGTCTGCTTTAGCCGTTGCCATTCCAGGTCCTTAATGAGCAGGACACTGCGGCATTCGGGGCAGGTGTATAAGAGCTTTTCCACACCGAATTCGGCATGGCAGGAGAAGCAGCGATAGATATATTTGCCGCCAGGTTGCGGCAGCAGGTAGGGCTGAATTTCCGCAGGGAAGTCAACCAGTTTCATGGTAGGCGTTACCTCCTTGTGGTTTTCACTACGGAGCCGGTCAGGGATTGCCGCGTCATGCCCGGCGGTCATCACCCTCACAACTTTGACCTGCAACTCCCAGTCGGCTTCGTCGGCAGCGGGCTCTTAGCCAAATAAGCACCTGATCGCAGGAACCACAATCACGATCAACGGTGCCAAAATAAGGGCGGGGAGAAAGCTGGCGAGCCTTATCTCCTTAATGCCAAGAAGCTTGATCCCAATGCCCATGATGAGGATACCGCCAGTGGCGGTCATCTCCAGAATCATAGGTTCAGTGAGGAGTCTTTCCAGAACTCTGGCCAACAAGGTGATGGCTCCCTGATAGACTAGCACGCTGGCCGCTGCGCAGCCAACACCCCAACCCAGGCTGGCGGAAAAGGCGATGGCAGCAAAGCCATCAAGGATGGATTTGACCGTCAACAACTGATAGTCACCAGACAACCCGTCCTGTATGGAGCCCAGAATGGCCATGGGGCCGATACAAAACAACAGGCTGGCGGTGACAAAACCTTCGCTGAAATGGCTGGAGCCACCCCGAGACAGAACCGATTGCAGAAAGCTCCCCAGCCTCTCCAATCCGTCACTGATTCGAAGCAACTCGCCGGCGATGCCACCAGTCAGGATGGCCCCCAACACAACCAGGATATTCTTGGTCTGCAAAGCCATTTGCAGACCGATGACCGTGGTGATTAGTCCAAGCCCTTGAAGGACGGTGGTTCGCATCCTATCGGGGAGCCGGTTGCCGACCGCAGTCCCGACCACTGTGCCGGCAACAACAGCGGCCACGTTGAGGGTGGTACCGATCATGAAGGTCTCTCCTAGCGGGTGTTGCTGAGAGAAATACCGGGCCGCACCATTTGCAAAGATCCGTGAGCAGCAACAGCCCGCTATGCCTTGCCGACACCCCACCAGGCGGCCAGGGAAGGCAGAATAGTCTAGTGTCAGCCTTAAGGGAAGGGAAAAGGAGGCACATCAGTCCGGTCGAACTGACATCCTGTGGATCGCGTTGTGAACCGGTATCGGCGGAATTCCGCCCGGACGAACTGGGGTTGCCTTTTGCCGGGAGCTACGTTATCTTATGGGCAGCCGTGGATTGGGCGCTGTTCTGGCGCGCATGCCTTATTAATTCAACCGTAGGAATTGTTATTGTCAACCAGGAGGACTCGAATGGCCACTTTCAAGTGTAATAAATGCGGCAATACCATTGATGTCCAAACCCCTCCCGAAGTCTGTCCATCGTGCAAACAGACCTGTGAATTCGTCGATGTTTCCTGTTATATTCCCGAATGTGGAGGGCCGGGTTCGGGCAATATCAACCCACAAGTGTACCAGGAAAGCTACAAGAGCGATAAGTAAATCTGCCAAAGGAGGCCTGGAAAGACCGGGCCTCCTTTGGTGAACTGCAGACGCTTTGTCTTCATCGCTGAACCTCCCCAAACACTCCGTTCCGCCTCCGATGTTTTGAAGCTGCCCGGTCTTCCTGGGGCTGTTGTAGACTTGCTCGTACCTCGCCAAGGAAGGGTCTCCTTATTCTGTTGCCAAGGCATTGCGAGTGGGGCCATTGGAGCTTTGCCGGATCGTTGCTCGGGCTGAGCCAAGCGTCACCCTTGCCACAATGCCTAAGACTCTTGGGTTTTTGATGGATTCCTCATGGGCATTCCCGGATATTTTGGAATCCTGCTATTGTGTGCGGCGGGGCCTCGCCTGTCGCCTCGCTATTGTCCAAGCCCGGCCACCAATGGCAAGGATACTGATTGTGGTTATGCGTCTCCAGCAGTCAGTCCTGGGAGGTCGGTGACCGACTCCAAAGAACGCTGACTTCTACAGTCAGGCGCCCTGCCAAACACGATGGCATGCGTGTCAATCGAATGGGAAGGTGATAGGATCGGGGGGATTCTACAACAGCTATAGATCGACAGGGTTGGCGCGCAGTGAATCAGTCCCGGTCAAAACGTCATCAAGGCACTGTCCTGACATCTTCGATCCTGCTTGTCAGAAGAGCATTTCCCGTTTTCGAGCGGCATTATGGGATCTTAAGCGTCTGCCCCGCGGAGAGTTTGTTCCCCGTCAAGCGGTTGTGCTGACGGAGCTTGTCGGGACTCACCTTGAACTTGTGGGCAACTCCCAGCAAGGTATCTCCTTTCTTAACCGTGTAAGTGCGGGTACCGCTGCTTTGGGCCGGCCCCTTGATGGGTGCAGGTTTGGCACTGGACATTCTATCCTTGTGTTCTGCATCTGGCGGGGATTCTGCTGGGGCCGGTTGAGCTTTCAAACCGTCAACCTTGGCCTGGAAACCCTGGGCAGAGCCTTCTGGCAGTTTTATTTCGAATGTCCCCGCTGGGACCTGGTCACTGCGAAAAGTGGGATTGAGCCGTTTGAATTCACGATAGGAGGTGCCGGCGGCGGAAGCCATAGATTGGACGGACGCAGGGCGACTGAGGGAAATGTTGACCCGATCCACTCGAAACTGGGGATAACCCATCCCTTTTGGCAGGCTGTAGCCGTATCGTGCCGGATTGCGTAAGACCGCCTTGATCGCCAAAATGCGCATCACATAACGTTCGGTTTCCATCGGCAGTTTCAATTGATAGTAATCTGCAACACCAAGAGTGTGGATCGCGTCTTGAACACGCCTCTCACCGCAGTTGTAGGCGGCGATCGCCAGGGTCCAATTCTTGAACAGCTTGTTGTTATCGCCGAGGTAGCGAAAGGCGCTGTCGGTTGCCTTATCGAAATCGAAGCGCTGGTCGAAGGAACCTTGCTGGTCAAGGCCATAGCGGCTGCCAGTGCTGGGTATGAACTGCCAGGGACCAGCGGCCCCTTTGGGAGAGGCGGCATTAGGCAGCAGGTCACTCTCGGCGATAGCCACGTATTTCAGGTCGTCAGGCAAACCGAGGGCCCGAAGGCGTTCCTCTATAGCGGGGAAATAGCGCTCCATGCGCTTCAACCACAGATAAACCTGGGCGTGGTTGTAGACGATGATGGTGAATTCTCGGTCGAACCGTTCCAGTACTTCCTGCACATGTAGGGGTGCAGGTTCGCCGCACAGGTCGATCTGATTCGGTGGCGGGTAGTACGGCACTGGAAAAGGAGAGGCTTCGGCATCAACACGGGGCACCTGAGCTGACTGAGGCCCAGTCGCCTCTTTGGTCGCTGCCGTTGCCGTAGAAGGCGTTGTTGACGAAGAGCCGGCTGGCGACCAACTGGTGGCGCAGCTGGAACAGCTGAGGAAAAGCACAAGGCCTATCAGGGCCAACTCAAGGACCCCGGTATGGACGTTTCTCTTCATCGCTCTCCCTCCACCCTATGCGCCACATATTTCGAGCGCATTGAAGAAAAAACCAATCTCGGTGACAGCAGATTGGGGACTGTCAGACCCATGGACGATATTTTTCTCGATGTCTCTGGCAAAATCGTGGCGAATGGTATCAGGGGCCGCATCCTTATAGTTGGTGGCACCCATCAGGTCTCGGTTCTTCTGGATCACATTGTCCCCTTCAAGGACCATCACCACAATGGGACCGGAAGACATAAACTGGGTAAGGCTTTCATAAAACGGCCGTTCCTGATGCACGACGTAGAAGGCCTTGGCCTGGTCCTGGCTCAGGTGCATCATCTTCATGGCTACGATTCGTATCTGTGCCAATTCAAAACGCTTCACCACATCGCCGATCAGTCCTCTTTGCACTCCATCAGGTTTCACAATGGATAGGGTTCGTTCCACCATATAAGCATCCTCCCTTAGTAGAGAATCCGTTATCGATCGAGCATTTCACCGGCGTTATCAGCCAAACTCTCACTTCGAACCGCTCTCCATTGGCGTTGCCACCCCGAGCGTCCATACTATCAGTCAATCATGATAGCCGAAAACGGTGAAGAGCGAAACAACATTCGTCCTCCACCCGCCCGAGGCTCCATCTCCGGGTCTTGGCATTTGCGCCTTGACACCCGTTACAGAATTCGTTAGCTTGAATTTCATGATATGCCTATTTGGCAATTATTATAGGTAATTAGATGTGGTTTTTTGAGGCCCCATTTCCCGCGCTCCAGTTGGATCTCGCCATGACGGAACAGCAAATCAGAGAGAGAATCCAACATTTCACCCACCTCGCGTACCCCTCCAAATTGCAGATTGTGACGGATACCAGCGAATTTATGAGCATCCGGGACGGGGATGTGCTGGAACTGGATGGTCGGTTTTATCTTATCCGCGGAGAGGAAATTGAGGGCCGCTTTGGTTTAGACGGCGAACCCAAGTTTTGGGTAAAGAAAGCCCTTGACCTGGAAACCGGCCAAGCCAAAGTCATCAAACTGGTATTTCACGAATCCTTCCTGATGCGAATCGGAGAACAGCAGATCCGTTGCTTTCGCAGTCCCTTCAAAGAATCTCGCATCCTCGACAAAATTCATAAACATCCCCATTTCATGCAAGGCTTCACGATCTGCGATCGGGTTGGGAACCCTGTGCGCATCCCTGATAAGATTCAGGGCGTTCGCTATTATCGACTTTATCCATAACCTGGACACGGATCACGAACGATCGAGATGAGTTTCTTTTCGGCAGCGTGTCCAACAAAATCGTGCGGGAAGCTCAGGGATTGTACGGTCTGGGTGGTGGAATGATCTCCGGCTAATTTGCCAATGTCTGGACCAACACTAATTGGAGGCTGTTTATGGATGAATGTTCAGTCAAGATCTACACACTGAGTACCTGTGGTCATTGCAAGAGCACCAAGAAACTGCTCACGACTGTGGCGTTCAGTTTGAATGTATCGATGTCGACAAACTTGATGGCGATGCTCAGTCAAGCATTCTAGAAGAGGTCAAGAAGCTAAATCCGGATTGTTCGTTTCCGACCATTGTTATTGGCGATAAGATTATAGTTGGATATCGTGAGAAGGAGATCAAGGAGGCGCTTAACCAGTGATGGACAAATTCAAGCTCTATGAGATGCTCCGGGAAACCCAGGAGAAAAAAGGGTATTTCTTTAGTAATGACAAGGAACTGGTGCTTGAGTTGCTGGATGGACTGCTCACCAACAAGGAACGTTACGGCTACATGAGTTGCCCCTGCCGGCTCGCCAAGGGGAATCGGGAGAAAGACCAGGACATCATCTGTCCCTGCGTGTATCGAGCCTCTGATGTTGCCGAATACGGCAGCTGTTACTGTAGTCTGTATGTGTCCCAAGAATGGAATGAGGAACAGATTCCCCATGTCTATGTGCCGGAGCGGCGCCCTGCGAACAAATCCTTCGGGAACTCGTGACCTGATGGAAGGGGATCGTGGTGTTGAAGTGTCGGAATCGGGTGCCTGCGGCTATGGATTGACACATAAAGGTTGGAATCAGTTCTTGTCTGCTTGGCAACAAAGTTCGATACGACGGTGGTCACCAGCTGCTCATTCTCGCTCACAGTCCAAATCATTATCGATCCATGGGTAAGCTGGTGGCCCAAGAACAAAACCTGGCGATGGCGGAGGTGCTGTCGCGGGGGGCAGCACGCCTTGGCGAAAACGTCATCGGATGAGGGCTTACTCCTATTTGTGCCAGGGATAGGTCGCCACTCCAGAGGCTACCGTCCTTGGCGTTCTTCCCTGCTGAAACAGGAAGCGTCCGTTGAACAAAGCTTCCTTACTATAGACAGTGAGGCGATGAAAGCAGATGCAGGTTAAGAGTTTCAGCATTGGTCTGGGAGCTCAGATGCAGATCCAACTGGCGGGGATGAGTGTGAGTCTGAAATGTCAGTTGGTGGGGTTGGAAACGGATCAGTACCTGTTGGTTCGAGTTCCGATCATATCTGGTGTCCTCAACAGGCTTCATGAAGGCAATCGCGCTACTGTGCGCTGTGTCTATGCCGGCACCGTTTACGGGTTTTACTGCATCGTCCTGAATCACGTGATCAAACCTGCGCCCCTGGCGTTCCTTACCTATCCCGAGCTCTTTTGAAATACTGAATCTCCGCAAAGCGGAACGAGTCGACTGTTTTGTTTCGGTGGTAATAGCCATTGGTGAGATCGATTACCAGGGGTTCATCTTGGATATCAGTGCGGATGGCTGCAAATTCGTTGTGGAGAGTACACCAAGACAAGGAATGCCGCAGGTCCAGATGGATGAATCGGTGACCCTGACCTTTCAGCTGAGCAATGCGGTCACTCCGCTAAAGGCGCCCGGCATAATCAAGAACCTGACTCTGGACATCCATCGAATGACACTGGGCGTCAGTTTTGAGCAGCCTTCCGATTCATTGCGGGAAGCCATCGATGGTTTCGTAGGCAAGGTACTATCTTACCGCTGATTGCCCTGGGGTGTCGTTCTCTTAAGGCTGCGCGATCTCAAGGCCACGCGTAACGGTTGAATCGAACCCGATCTGCCGAGATCAATCCTCGGGGACCGTTTCTACCCGGTCGCGGCCAGCTTCTTTGGCACGATAGAGTGCCTGGTCAGCCTTGCGCAACAATGCGTTGGCGGTTGCAGCGTGCAATGGAAACATCGCTGCACCAAACGACAATGTGACGCTTCCAAGAGACTGGCCGCTATATCTGATCGTCTTTCGTTTGAAATCTTCACGCATTTGTTCAGCACGTTGAATCATCGCCGGGAGGGTCACCTCCGGCAGGATCAAGAGGAACTCCTCGCCGCCGTAGCGACAGGCGATGTCCCCCTCGCGAATACCGGCTTGCAGGAAGCTGCCCAATTCACGCAGCAGGGTGTCTCCCGCTTCGTGGCCGAAGGCGTCGTTGAAATGCTTGAAATGATCGATATCGATCATGATCACGCCTAGGGCGCGTTGATTGCGGCTGGCACGGCTGAATTCGCGCTCCAGGGATTCCTCCATGTAACGTCGATTAAAAAGACCCGTTAGGGGATCTCGCACCGACTGATTACGCAGGGTTTCGCGTAGCTTGAGGTTGGCGAGCGCTAAGGCGATGTGCTCAGTAACGGTCACCGCCAGACCTTGTTTGGCTTCGGTAAGTTTCGCGGATGATGAACTGCCGGCCAGATGCAACAGTCCCACCGCCTCGCCTTGCGCCATCATCGGCATGCACAGGTAACCAACCCCAATGTTCGAATCCACATGGATGCACTGCAGCCCCATCCCTGGCGGCTCCACCACATGCAATCGTCCACGCCGAAGAGCCCAGCATTCCTGTGGACGAAACACCTTTTCCATCCTCGCGGCATCGCCCCAAGTGGCAACGGCCTCCAGAAAATTATGGGAGTCGCTCAGCACGTAGAGAGCGCCTGATTCATTGGCAAAAATCTGCGGAAGGGAGCGTGCTGTGACTGCATAGGCTTCTTGTGCATCGATACAAGTTTGCAGCAGGTCGGTCATTTCGTTGAGCAGGGTGATGTCGCGATTGCGCATCTCCAGTTCGTTGACCCATGCGGTCAGCTTCTCCGTGGAGGTCTGGAGTGCCTGTTCGGCTTTGCGACGTTCGGTAACGTCGATACCGGTGCCGATGATGTGCCGGACCAGGCCGGTATCGTCCAGCAGGACGGTATTGGACCAGGCAATCAGGCGCTGTTCACCGCTCTTGGCAATCCAGTGGTGTTCGACCTCGTGAATCGGTTGTCCAATCTGGATTTGCTGAACAGCGGCCATTACCTGGTTCTTTTCCTCCGGCAGCGCAAACACGTCCCAAACCAGCTTCCCTCGTACTTCCTCAAAGGAATAGCCGGTAATTGATTCACAGGCGCGGTTGAAGCGTTCGATGTGACCGTCGCGGTCCAACACCACCACCAAGGCGCCCGCTGTATCCAACACGGCCGTGACAAAATTGCGCTCCTCGTCAAGGCAGGCCTTTGCCTGCCGGTTCTTGAAGGCGATGGCGCAGATGGTCGCGAGCCGTCTCACCACCGCTTCGTCATGTTCCGTGTAGTCCCGGGGAGAATTGGCAAGTGAAATCAGCCCCACGAGAGTGTCACCCATCACTGCGGGTACGGACAGGAAACGCTGGATAGGCATGTGACCGGGGGGCATCTTTGCCGATCTGGGGTCGGCCATCGGCTGGTTGGTCAACAACGGCTGGCGATGATTGATCACCCATGTCCATAGCCCATCGCATTTTGAAAAGATGGTTTTCTTGTCGGCAACACTGCAATTCTCTAGAATGCCGTCGGTCATAGTAGCCGAGACCAACAGCCCTGATTGTGGGTCGATGTAACCCACAAACCCCTGGGGGCTCTCGGTAAGTTGTTGTGCTTGGGCCAGGAGGTCGCGGGATATGTCTTCAATTGAAGCCTCTGAAAGCAATGCGGTAGAAAGTTGTGCTAAGGCGGCGTTGACCGTCACTTCGTGCGCCAAAGCCCGCTCCGTCTCCTTGCGCACCGAAATGTCACGGGTGCTGATGACCACTCTCCGGCTGCCTGAGGCAACTGGCACACCTCTTCCAGTGGCTTCGTGCATGCGCCAGGTGCCATCACGATGACGGATGCGGAGCTGCACCGGGATTGGGCGCTCTTTAGGCGCAATGCTTCCTTGAAGGCTCTTGAGAACAATCGGGAGATCGTCAGCGTGAATGAGATGAAAGACATTACGGCCCACCCATTCCTTGGGCTGGTAGCCAAGGTTCCGTTCCAGAGAGGGACTTACATAGTGCAGAGTTCCTTCAGCATCGAGGATGCAGGTGATGTCGGAGGTGTGTTCGAGGATCGAGCGAAAATGAGCTTCGCTTTGGCGCAGGGTTTCTTCTACTACATTGAGTTTGGCCATGTGATCCTGCAACTCCACTTCTCGGACCACCCGTTCCGTAACGTCTTCGATGACGGTAACGGTGCCCACGACCTGATCACCCTCCACCAGAGGGGTGATGCGGGCGTTCTGCTGCATGAAGTCCAATCCGGAATCGGCCATCGGCGTTGGTATGGGCAATAGGTAGCGGTGCAGCCGTTGGGCCACAAAGACCGCGCGGCCAGCCACGGCTTCATGGTAGCATCGGTCCAGCTCGCGGATAGCAAGATCGGGAAAAGCTGCAAACAAATGGCACCCCAGGATTTGGGCCGAACTCAGTCCGCTATGGATTTCCAGCCAACGATTCCAACTGCGGATGTGGAACTCGGCATCGGTGGTCAGAATGCCAAGCGCGACTTGCTCACTAAGTGCGCGATAGACGGCCCGCTCCAGGTCCATCATTGGACATCATTCTCCTTCCGGCCTGCCACGGAACCCTATCATCCATTGTCAGAGGGATCTCACTGATAGGCCTTGCACGGATCTGGGGCAGATACCCAACAGCCTGCACGGAACAGCCCCTGCCGTCAAAAACCGATGGAATTGATTTCACTTGGGTAAACCCCCGGCTCTGCCGGGGGACTCCCAGAGTCTGACATTTCCGGGAGTACGTCTTTGGGGGTCCAGAATGGCATACCCTTCGAGGAATGCCACATAAAACCAAGAGTCGCACAGGTTAGAGTCGACATCTGGAGAGTACCACAAGGAGCGAGCACCCAGTACTGATGTCTCCGCGAGATGCTTCAAGCCCCTTTGAGGGGCTAACACTTTCAAGCCTCCGGCTTTGCCGGAGGTATCTGACTCAGGAAGCGCCTGCAGTCATCATGGCCGCTCCCGTGAGTGCCATACGTGCGGCTGGCGATGCACTCCTCCGGGCTGCCTCGACCAAGCAAAGGCGTAACCCAAATGGTCTCGTTTCATACCAAATCCAGAGTGAACCCGAAATCAAAGCAATCAAGATCATATCATGCGGTGTAAGACGACCGCAATATGCCATTATATCAGGAGGATCTGTGAGGTCTGATGGCGGGCTATAACGGGTATGGCGGTCGATACTACGCCGATGCCCGGTGGAGAGTACGGACCTGGCTGGATTGGGGTTTGCTGTGGGCCGTGCTTTCGCAATGGACTGTGCAGGGAGGTCCTGGGTTTCCGCATCGCACTTCAAGCCAACGGCCAGTGAAAGCTAGCGCGGGAATCCCGCTTCCTTCAGACGGGTCTTTTGAGGACTTTCTGCTGGTAGGTTATCCATATTCCATCTCCGGGTCTTTGCCGAAATGCTGCATGGCGTGGTTAGGGCAGGGAGGAACGCATCAAGATTTGACCACCGCGTTTTGCCCTCAAACTGGCCCTGCCCGTGCTTTGCACTGCCGGCATCAAAGCATCCATTTATGGGACGCGAATCGGACCGGTCAAACGCTGTGCAGGAAGTCCTTGATCCCCTCCAAAGCATCCACGACCTGTTGTTGGAGTCCTTCCGCCAAGGCCGGTGTGATCCCCCGTTCTTGAAAGACCGGGTCGTGCTCGACGCCCACGGACTCACCTTCTTCAGTGGGGATGTCAAGACGTTTCACCAGGCGATCGGCCATGTACACCGTGGCTGCAATCTCTCGATGGTCGGTGATCTTTAACGGTGTATGGTGATAGCCAATGGCTGCTGCCACTTCGGGTGGAAACCGCCAACGGGAAGCAATGATTTCACCCAGCTTCTGATGGTCGATCCCCAGAGCGGCCCGTTCAGCGTCGAGGATGTCCATGCCTTCTTCGCTGATTTCACTCAACGTGGCGTGAACATGGATTTTGAAATAAAGATCCAGGACGGTTTTGCCAATGTCGTGCAACAACGCAGCGGTGAAGATTGTGAGCGATCTGCGCTGCTTGCGGTGCTTGGCCAGCATTTCCGCCATCAGGGCGGCCGCCACCGAATGCTTCCACAATCTGCCCTCGCGCACATCATAGCCGGAAATGCGGGCCTGGAAGTACCGAGCGGCACAGGCTGTCATGACGACCTGCAGCAAGGTTTGACCGCCCAACACAATGATGGCATCCCGCAAAGTAGTGATTCCATATCGGCGTCCATAGAAGGCGGACTGACTTAGAGCAAGAATCCGCGCCGTGATGGCTTGGTCATACTTGATCACCGCTTCGATTTCACTTACGGGTGCCATTCTCTGGATCAGTGGCATGACCTTCCAAATGATATCGGGGAATGGTGGGAGCTTCTCAGCTGTGGCCAGAATGTCCTCCAGCAGGAGTTCATACCGGCGCATTTCGATTTCGTTTTTGCTGGGTGATTTGAGCATGTGACCCTCCATCCGTGACGCCTGAGTGCATAGAGGCAGCATAACATATGTGCACTTGGTGCCATATTGAACCAGGTCCGGAACTGAACCGAAGGGGTTCCCAGGGAAGAAAAGTGGACACTCAGAAGGGGCGAATTGCGTCACGTGGGAAGGCATAACTCAACCTGCTGATTGGTCCACCCGGCAGCCCTGCGACCTTATCCGTACTGACTTAGGCCAGTGGCTTTGCGTCCCACCCTTTCGGATGGTTTGCCCTTTTCAAGTGCGAGCGCCCAAGGTGCTGAGGATCAAGCCTTAAGCTCTCATTGACACCATATCATTTTTAGGATCTCTGTCAAGGGCATCACCCATGTTTTTTTGAATCGTTTTCTGGACTCTGAACCCCAGACGCCAGGGTTTGTGACTTTTCAAATATCGTTCCAATAGTTCGACGGGATCGTAAACCGTGCCGGAAGACTAGCAACAGCCAGGGTTTGCATTGAGGTTCTGACCTGTACAACCATCGGTGGCAATGGTATAGGAGCATTCGCAAAGGAGCTGGAGGCTATGGGAAAACGGGATTTCAAGTATCACTGCAAAGACTTTGGCGAACTGCCGGTCAGTCTAAACCACCTGCGAATTCATATCCGTTTCGACGACCATTGGGTGGCAGCAAGCAATTGCCTGGAGTTGACGGCCAGAAAGTCGTTGGATCGCCTTGCTTTGGATGCCAACAATTTGGAGATCATCCGCGTCGAGTGGTGTGAACATCCGCCCGACCAGCATGCAGAACAGGGTGCCCTGGAGCCGCTCGGCGAAGGTACACCCTTGAAATATCAATACGAGCAAAGCCAGAACCGACTGCTCGTCCATCTGCCACGCACGCTAGGTCCAGGCGAACGATTCTGGATTCGCACCAGTACCCGTTGTTTTCCGTCGGACCATGTATTGGAGGGGATTTATCGAGACGTCACGCCTCCGGGAGCTCCGCAGCAGTTTATGTCGCAATGTCAGCAATGGGGTTTCCAGCGGATCATGCCCATACTTGATGATTGCCGCGCCAAATGTACCATGACCACCACCATTGAAGCAGATGCCCGCTATACTCACCTCATCAGCAACGGCAATATCTGCCGACATCTTCATCCCGACAGCAAACCGATCCTCAAACCCGGCAAACCTGACCGCCAGGTGATCACTTACGACAATCCTGTCCCCATGGCGCCCTACCTGTTCCTGGTTTGCGCCGGTACCTGGGATGTGTTGGTGGACCAGCTGGCTTATCCCTCCGGGCGGACAGTGCAGCTCGAGTACCTTGCGCCACCCGGGGCGATAGATGGGGTGCGCCTCCCTATGGAAATCCTTAAGAAAGCGATTCTTTGGATCGGCAAGACTCAGGACTACGAATACACGGGGGACACCTATCGCACCATATGCATGAGCAAGTCGAATTTCGGCGGTATGGAAAACGTGGGGAATACCACCATCGTCACCGATGCGGCGCTGATCGGGGAACACACCCTGGACCAGTCGCTGCTGTATGCGCACGCCGTGATAGTCCATGAATTCGAACACAACCAGTGCGGCAGCGAAACCACCATGGAAAGCCCCTTTGATGTATGGCTTAACGAAGCCTACACTGTCGACGTGGAGCGCCAGTTCATGGCGGATCAGCTTGATCCCGGCTTCGTTCGTTTGAACCAGGTGGAAGGTATTCGCAACCCCTTGCTGGGGCCGCTAGCCATCGAGGATGGCGGCCACCTTGGGCGCATTGTCCGTGAAGGGTTTAACGACCCTGATGAACTCATTGACGGGGTGACTTACGTAAAAGCTGCCGAAGTCATCCGCATGCTTCGTCTGATTCTTGGCAGCGAGGTCTTCAGGGCCGGGAAGAGGCTCTATTTCACCCGCTATCATCACAGCAACGCCAACAGTGACCAGTTCTTCGCCTGTTTTGAGGAAGTCTCGGGCCGGTTGCTTCATCAATTCAAGGAGAATTGGCTCCACACCATTGGCTATCCACGGGTAACAGCCACCACTCGATATGAACCCGAGGTTCAGCGTTTCCGCATCCACTTCCAACAAGATTTGCCCGAAGGGCTGAAGTGTTTCCACATACCGATTGAACTGGCCCTGGTGGACCATACGGGACGGGACATGGAAGGTACCCGCCGGTTGTTCGAGGTTAGCGAGGAGCGTGCCGAACTGGTCCTGGAAAACATTCCTGAAGCTCCCGCGTTTGCTTCCATGAATCGGGATTTCTCTTTTTACGGCACGTTTCAACACAGCAACGCCTCACGGGAAGGCCTAGTCCTCCAGATCCGTCTCGACCCCAACGCTTATAATCGCGTCGATGCCATGCGGCAATTGACAGACCAGCAGCGCATCCGACTGCTGGCCTCCGAGGCCATGGAAGTCGAACCCCACTGGCTGGAGATCTATGGCGAGATCCTCTCCGACCGCCATGTGCCGGCGGCCCTCAAAGCCTATTTTCTGAGAATCGATGAGCAGCCTCTAGAGCGTCGCTATTGCACCTGGTATCCGGAATTGGTGGCGGCCCGTGAAAAGCTGATGGTGGCTGTGAATCGGGCTTATCGTAGGCAACTGATGGAGCAATTTCAGCAGCTCGATACCTACCAGTCGGCTGCCAGGTGTCTCCCTCAAGGACGGCATCGGGGATCGCCTGCTCAAACAGGTACTCCTGGACTTGATCGTCGTGGATGATAGTGACGGCAGCCATCAACTGATTTTGGATCATTTTGTTGCGGCCACCACGGCCCAGGACCGGGTGACGGCACTTTTGGCGCTCAATCGGAGCAGTTCGCCGCGGCGCCGGCAGATACTGGAAGAAATCTGTCAGGCCTGGAGCGGCCATCTTACCGGTTATGCCAACTACCTGCGGGTGGTTGCCAGTGGCACTCAGCCCGATGTGTTCGCCATGATTGCCGCGGAAAAAGAACGGCCCAGCTTCGATTTGACACAACCCACCTGGGCCCGTGCCTTGTTCTTGCCGATGGCGGTCAATACGAAGATGGTCTGGAGCGATGAGGGGATTCGCTGGGTTGCCGCTACGGTCAAAGAGCTGGCTCCCATCAACGCCACGACCGCAAGTCGCCTCTTGAACACCTTCCAGCATGTGGGAAAACTCCGTTCGCCGCTCCAAGAGAAAGTGATCGTTGCGTTGAAAGACATTCTGCTGGGAGTGAGTCCGGAGGCCAGCCCTACAATTCATGGTCAGGCCACGGCTTACCTTCAGGGGGTGGAATAGCTGCAATCAGGAGACCGGTTGATTTGTGGCCATAGGTTTCATCGGTTCTGAAAAAAAGCGCGATTGCTTACGAACATCTTGCCGGGGTTGAGTATATTCAAAGGGTCCAACGCTTGTTTGATGCGCCACATCGCTTCCCAGCCCTGGCGGCCCACTTCCCAATGGAAAGAAAGGGGATTTGGCGATGCCGATGCCATGTTCGCCGGAGATTGTACCTCCCAATTCTAGCACCCCGCGAAAAAGCTCTGCCGCCGCCTGTTCGGCGCGTTTACACTCGTCGTTGTCCTTGGGGTCAAACATGATGTTCATATGGATATTGCCATCGCCGGCGTGGCCGAAGCTCACGATACAGAGCCGGTGCTTGGCAGCAAGGCCGCGGATGGTCTTGAGCAGGGCGGGAATTTGCATACGGGGAACCGCGATATCTTCGTTGATCTTTCCCGGACGGATCTGACCGAGGGCGGGGGAGATAGAGCGCCGTGCGTGCCACAGCCGTTCGCGTTCGGCTTCGGAGTCGGCGGTCTCAGTGACGCTGGCGCCCTGGGCGTAGCAGATGTCGCGGATTCGGGAGAGATCATGGTCAAGGATGGACTCTGGGCCGTCCAGCTCAATGAGGAGCACAGCCTCGGCATCTACAGGCAGACCGGCGTGGAGGTAGTTTTCAACGGCCTGAATGGTAGCCTGGTCCATGAATTCCAAGGTACACGGAATGATGCGGTTTCTGATAATATCGGCCACGGCTCGGGTGGCGTCTTCGAGGACAGGGAAGACCGCCAGCAGGGTGCGAATTGCCTCAGGTTGGGGCAGGAGCCGCAGAATGATCTGGGTGAAAACGCCTAACGTGCCTTCGGAGCCTACCATCAACCGAGTGAGATCGTAGCCCACCACGTTTTTCATGGTGTGGCCGCCAGTATGAATGATGCCGCCTTGTGGCATAACCACTTCCATGCCCATCACGTAGTCTCGGGTCACCCCGTACTTTACCGCCCGTGGACCGCCCGAACCCATGGCTACATTGCCGCCGAGGGTGGAAAATTGCAGGCTGGCCGGATCCGGCGGATAGAACAGACCGAATTGGGCGACTGCTTTCTGCAGGTTTGCGGTTACCACGGCTGGCTCGACCACAGCTATCATGTTATCTGCATCGATGTGGAGAATGCGGTTGAGGCGATTTAAGGCAATGACCAAACCGCCGGTCCAGGGAACGGAAGCCCCGACCATGCCGCTACCGGCACCCCTAGGAAACACCGGGAAGACTTCCTGATTGGCCAGCCTCAACAGTTCGGCTACTTCGGTGGCGCTTCCAGGAAAGGCCACACAGTCGGGCACGGCTTGCAGTTTGCTGGCGTCGTAGCTATAGCAGTAGCGTTCTTCCATCGAGCTGTTAACGTATTGCGAACCAACGATGGCGGCGATCTGTCGGATTGGAACAGTTCCCATGGGTTTCCTTGGTGTTCTGTCATTAGTCGGGTTAAGGTCAATGGTCGACAACTGAATCTGCTGTCCTGGGGATTATAGTGGAGCCGGGTCTGGAGCGCAAATACTTGCCGGTTCTGGCGTCAGCAGCCGGCTTGCTTGACCGCCATTGCCTTCCCGTTATAGTCTGGCCTTGGCGGTTATTGGCGTCCAGTCCAAAAGGAGAATGGGGTAAATGTTGGACACAGCGGCACGAGCACGTATTTTGGTAGTGGATGACGAACCCGGTGCCAGGGAGGCTTTGGAGGTCGTCTTGGAAGACGATTATGTTGTGGTGTGTGTAGCGAATGGTTCCGATGCATTAGCTAAAATCAAGGTGCTGCCCTTTGACCTGGTTTTCGTTGACATCACCATGCCTGAAATGGATGGAATCCAGACCCTCAGGCTCATCAAGGACTATGATGACAGCATCGATGTGGTGATGGTTTCTGCCTTGGACAGTGCGCGACAAGCTGCGGCATCCATGAAGTTGGGAGCCTATGACTACATCACCAAGCCCTTTGAAGCCGAGGAACTTCTAAGCACGGTGGATCGGGTCCTGAGGAAGCGTTCCTTAGAGCAAGAAGTGCGCTTTCTTCGCTCTGAAATGGCGTTTCAGCAGGAACGATCGCAGATTATCAGCCATTCGGACAGCATGCAGACGGTGTTTTCCTTGATCGATAAAGTTGCTGCTACCAGTACCAACATCCTCATTACAGGTGAGAGCGGTACTGGGAAAGAGCTGGTGGCTCGTAGCATTCACGCCAAGAGTCAGCGAGCGCACAAACCCTTTGTGGCCATCAACTGTGCCGCCATCCCGGCCGAGTTGATGGAAAGCGAACTGTTTGGCCACGAAAAGGGAGCATTTACCGGTGCCGTCAGTCGCACCACGGGCAAATTCGAATACGCCAATGGTGGGACCATCTTCTTGGACGAAATTGCCAGCATGAAACTGGAACTCCAGGCCAAGCTGCTTAGAGTATTGCAGGAGCGGGAATTTAGTCGGGTGGGCAGCCATGTGAACATCAAAGTTGACGTCCGAATCATTGCCGCCACCAACCATCGCCTCGATGAAATGACTAAAGAAGGTCGATTTCGTAGTGATCTCTATTTCAGGCTTAACGTCATTCCTGTCAAGCTGCCGGCTTTGAGGGATAGAAAAAATGACATTGGGTTGCTTTCCAACTTCTTTATGCTCCGATTCAATCAGCATCTGAACAAGCGGATCAAGGGTATCGCGCCTTCTGCCATGGCGATCCTGGAAGCCTACCCTTGGCCTGGCAATATTCGCGAGTTGGAGAACATGATTGAACGGCTGGTGGTCCTGGGAAGCGACGATCACTGGATTGAGGAAAAGGACCTCCCTTTTGATCTGTTGTTGCGCGAAGAGGACCCGCACGACTCGATGGGAGACGCTTCGCTGGTGCAGGCGCGACAGGCTTTCGAGCGGCAGTACATCATGCGCGCTTTGGAGAGGTCGCGATGGAATCAATCTGGGGCAGCTCGGGCTTTGGGTATTCACCGTAACACCCTCTTGCAGAAAATGAAGGCCCTCAACATCAGCGACAGTAATGACGGACTGTCATAACCTGCGCCTCGGAGTTCATCTCGGCAGGGATTGGCAATCGGGGTTATTGGGGCCGTTCTCCGCAAAGGCGCATGAGGATTGCCGCCCCTTTGAGCATGATGCATATCCCTTTGAGGCAGTCTGCTCGCAGGTCCGCCGTTGAGATGGAAGCCGTAGGGATGCCCCGAGATATGCCCAGTTGCCTGCTCAAATCGCAAAAATAATTGAATCAATGCAACCTTCTCCCTTCTGGAATGCACAAAAATATGTGCAGTTGCCTACCAGGCTATGCAGTCCCGATTGAACCAAAAGAACTCGCAGTAAAATTAAATAATTACCCACCACTGGGAATATCGGGCAGCGCACTTGGCATTTGTTGCGATGTGCACCTTGCTGTGATCCCTGCTTCGGTTGGCTGTGGCCCAACTACTTTTTATCTGTGATATATCAATATGTTAATAAATATCTGTGAAGCTTCTTGAGCTGGTATTCCTTTTGCGTATTAGAGAAAAGCAATCACGATCTAGAAATGGTCTGAGGTCAGACCAAAATGTAACAATATCATTAAATATATAAGATTAAGGAGAATGCTCATGAAGAAGATGGTGCTGCAGTTGTTTGTGTTGGGAGCCTTGGTGGCTGCCTATGCCCTACCGGTTCTGGCAGGTGGGGGCGCAGGCCCGTAGTCAGGCGTGCCTGGATGATCTGAGGAGCATCAGGGCAGGCGCAATCGCGTCAAGATGTGTCAGGGGCGAAAAGCATGGATCGAAGGTCCGTGCTTTTTCTTTGCATTAGCAGCAGTGGGCATGTAATATACTTGACAGACGGCGGATAGGGGATACCGACGATGTAATGGGCTTCTGATGTCATGGGATTGGTCACAAGGCACTCGAGATTCGCTTTGCTTGTATTGTTGAGCTGCTTTATGCAGCTCCACTGTAGTGAACCTGTCAAAGAGTCTGCAGATATTCACCAACAACCTTCAGCCCAACCTCGAATTGGCGGTATTTACCGCAGTCCCCTATTGAACAATCCAGCAAGTCTCGATCCCGCACATGTCGAAGACATATATGGAATCAGTGTGGTCAACCAGGTCTTTGATGGTCTGGTGCGGTTCAATCCTGAGTTGTTGATCACACCTGCGCTTGCGGAAAGCTGGAAAATTGAAGATGGTGGCACGGTATATCGTTTTTTCCTCCGCGATAACGCCCGATTTCACCATGGTCGCCCAGTCACCTCTCGGGATGTGGTTTTTTCTTTGCGTCGCCTCCTTCGTGCCGAGCCTGCTCCAAGTATCTTGCCTCATCTCTTGAAGATCGCCGGGGCTGTGGAGTTCCGTGATTTTGATCGAGATGATCTGCCGGGTTTAAGCGAGCCCAATGATCTTGAAGTGGTGGTGCGCCTGAAGGAACCGCATTCTCCATTTCTCGCGGCGATGGGAATGCACCAGGCCAAGGTGGTACCGGAGAGCGAGGTGCTTCGAGATGAAGCAGGTTTTGCTCGCCATCCGATAGGCAGCGGCCCCTTTGCTTTTGTCTCTTGGGATGCCACCTCGATCCGGCTAAGGCGCTTCCCCGGCTATTTTGGTGGGCCGGCCTATTTGGATGGACTCCATTACGCTATCTACCCTGGCGGTAAAATAGAGGAAGCGCTGGCCGATTTCCAGGCCGGTAAGTTGGACGACTTGCCTGTTCATGGCAAAGTTCGTCAAGCCCTGGAAGGACTTGCCGGCCTTAAGAGGCTCCGTCGTCCTTCGCTCAGTTTGCTTTTTTACGGGATCAATTGTCAGAATTCTCTATTACAGCATGCTGGACTGAGAAAAGCGCTTTCCATGACCATCGATCGCCAGAAACTGACAGACAGTGTTTATCAAGGCCAGTTCGAACCAGCCAGGAGCATCATGCCTCCCGGCATATCGGGTTATAATCCAGATCGGCCCAAAGTGGTGGATGACCCTGCGGCTGCTCAGGATATGCTGGATCAGTCACTTCGAGAGAGGCTTTCCGGCATGCCACCGCTGGAGATTGTCTCTGGATCGTCTTCTCCCTTAGCGAAAGCAGAGATTGAATTTGTCCGTCGTTGCTGGGCGGCCTTGGGGATATCCGTCGAACCCAAGTTCATCCCTGACTGGGCCAATTTTCAGGAATATTTGAAAACCGATCAGGTCCAGATCTATCGCTATGCATGGTTTGTGGATCTGCCCGATCCAGACAATATTTTCCAGGCGTTGTTTGGGTCGGATTCGAGCGTGAACTATATGCACTTTCAGAGCGGACTGTTGGACAACATGCTGCGGCTTGCTCGCAGGACGCTCCTGCCGACTGAACGGGCGGCCATGTATCAGGAGATGGAGGATCTGGTGCTGGCGTCCCAACCGCTTATTCCTCTCGTTCACTTGAGTATCGATCATGTGTATCATGCCAATGTTCACGGGGTTCAGCTGAGCGCTCTGGGTGATCACGTGACGTCCTTCCATAAGGTGTGGTTGGACCCGTCCCCTGGACCAGGCAACTAGCACTATTCGTCGGGAATCATGCAGCCAGAGGCAAAAACCATCCGATTTAGGGGGGTGAATCGCTATGTCCCGTTGCGGTATCGCTTCATCCTGGTGTCGTCGGTGCTGCTGGCAGTGCTGCTGGCCAGCATTATCGTGCTGGTCAGCCGACAACAGAGCATGATCATGCGGGAGCAAGTGGAATTGCGAGGTTTGGCCATTGCTCAGAGCCTGGCGGCTACATCCAAACAGGATCTGATTACCTACAACTACATCGCCTTGTCGCAGTCGGCTAATCAGGCAGCGCAGGGGTCAGATTTGGTCTACATTATCATCCACGACAAAGAAGGTCGCGTAGCGGCTTCAAGTGGCCGTCCTGAACTTCAAGGAAGGTTCCTGGAAGATCCGATAGCTCAGAAAGCATGCGCATCCAAGGTTCCTTTGGTGCAGGCAACCCATCTTGAGCAACTACGGGTGCCGATCTTGGATGTTGCGGTTCCGGTTGATATCCCTGGTTCGACACGCAGTTGGGGAGTGGTGCGCGTGGGGTTATCACTTGTGGCCATGCAACGGCAGATTTGGCGCCTGCAAGTTGCCATAGCGGGAATGGGACTGGTCGCTTGGTGCTGTGCGATCATCGCCTATAGCTGGTTGGTTCGTCGCATCACCAGTCCCATCGCTCGCTTGGTGGATGCGACCATAGTAGCGGCTAAAGGTGACCTCAACCAAGAGATTCGGATCAGTACGGGGGACGAAGTGGAGGTCCTGGCCGCAAACTTCTCCACGATGATTCGGGAGGTCTTTGCCCAACGGCAACAGCTGGAACAGCAGCTTTTGGACATCACCGGTTTGCAGCGTTATTTGGACAAGCTGGTTACCACGATGAACGATGGGCTGATGACCATCGATCTAGAAGGGTCCTTGATCACAGTCAATCCGGCCGCGCAAAAACTGTTGGGGCTTTCGGCAGCGGATCTGTGCGAACCAAGAAAGGTTGAAGGGGTTTTCCAGAGAACGCCGGAGGTCTTGCGTTATCTGCAAGGTCTCTTGCGCCGGCCAAATTCAATTCAACAGCGAGAACTGCGAATTGGGCAGGGGATGGACAGTAAGAGCCTTATCGTTGCCAGCAGCTTGCTCCAAGACAACCGTGGCCAGCCTCAACAGGTGATCGTCAACCTTCATGATGTCACTGGATCTGAAGAAGTTGGAAAGCCGTATCCGCCAGACGGAAAGGCTTGCCGAGCTGGGCACCCTGGCCGCGGGCATGGCCCATGAAATCCGTAATCCGTTGTCAGCCATCAAAACTTTTGTTCAACTCCTGCCACGCAAGTGGGAGAAAAAGGGCTTTCAGGAGAAGTTCTTATGCACCGTGCCGCGCGAGTTGGAGCGAATCAATCGGCTCATAGGGGATCTGCTGGAACTCGCAAGGGCTCCCAGATACCAGTTCGAATGGCTGGACATGCGTATGTTCTTGCGGCATTCCTTGGATCTATTTGAGGAAGAGTTGCTGCGCCATCGGGTTGTCTGTCGGCTCGAACTTGAGGAAGACCTGCCGCCAGTCTGGGCGGACAGTGATCAGTTGGCCAAGGCGGTCAACAATCTTATACAGAATGCCATTCAGGCCATGCCTGACGGCGGTCATTTGAAGATTGAAGGCACTGTTGGAACGATCGCAGTGCAAACGGAAAACCCTGGGTCAGGCAATGGCACTGACAACCCCAGGCGATGTTTGAGAGTCGTTCTCAGCGATACGGGACCAGGGATTTTGCCCAACGACGTCAAGATGATCTTTCATCCCTTTTTTACGACCAAGGATGCTGGGACTGGGTTGGGCTTGGCCATCACCCACAAAGTCATCTCCGAACATGGAGGTCAAATCGATGTTGAAAGCGATCTGGGAGTGGGAACGCGATTTCTGATTTCTCTGCCTGTTATCGATCCATGTCGAGAAGATGTTGGCGAAGCTGTCAGTCGACCTGCTCAGAATCATGTGTAATTTGCACGCGAATAAGTGCACCTAGTCGGATTTCATCTCTTCTGTTGAGCTTCTTCGTTACCTAACTGGCCTATATTGCTATTAAACATTACCAGTTCAGAGAATGGTACCATTTTTGTTTGTCCGTTCCATAGGAAGAGCAGGCATTTGACCGGATCGGCTATGGAACCTGCGGCAAGCCTGTTGCACGGAGAACAAAAATAGGAGGCGACTGCGTCGTGAAAGAGGCTGGGGAAGGTATTCTAGTTGTGGACGATGATCGTGGCATTCTAGATTCATTTGACGCGATGTTCGGCGAAGACTATCCGTTGGTATTGATGGACAGCAGTAGAGAGGCTTTAAAGAAGCTGTCCGAAGAATGCTTCAAGCTGCTCTTTTTGGACATAAAGATGCCAGGGATGAATGGACTGGAATTACTGCGATGGATACAGAAGAGGAACTTGGTGACCAAGGTGGTGATCATAACGGCGTTGCCTCAGGCTTCTTATGAGGAGATCGCTCATCAGTGCGGGGCCTATCGCTATGTGAAGAAACCTTTTGACGTTGATGAGTTGGAGGACATTGCCAAAACCGTGTTTCATTAAAAGCGAGCACCAAGATACTGGTTTCAGGAGCCCGTTGCGTCGGGATCCATGGGTTGTGAGTGCTGGTAAACTAGCTTTGACAGGAAAGAAGGATTGTGCTGACCTGCGCTGCAACAAGTATTTGGGAGGTTGCAGACCCGAAGGCTTTGGTAAGCTTGTCTGCCGTCTTTTTTTAGTCATCCCGAGTTACTGGGTTGTTGAGGAGGACTAAAGCTCTATGGTAATCGAGACCCTACTGGATCAGCAGCAGGTTGATCGGCCGTTTTCGGACCCGATACTCCTCATTGATGATGAAGTGTCGGTGCTTGAGGGGCTGAAGGAGTTTCTCGAGGATGAAGGATACGATGTACACTTGGCCAGGAATGGAAACGAGGGGATCCGTGTTTTCAACGAAGTTAGACCGGATTTAGTGGTCACAGATTTGCGCATGCCGGGGCTCTCAGGCATGGATGTCATTCGGCAGATCAAGACGGCTAATCCACAGACGGCAGTTATCGTCATCACCGGATATGGTTCGATGGAAACAGCAGTGGCTGCTATCCGCCTGAAGGTTTTTGACTTTATCGGCAAGCCAATTGACTTGGTTGAACTTCGGGAAACCCTCGATCGCGCCCGGCAGGGCTTGGCGATGGCTAGAAGTCTCGATCAGGAACTGGAAGCACAAAAAGAACAACTGAGTCTCACCCGACTTTGTCTCAACGAATATCGCGAGAAATTGTCGGAAGTGGAGTCCTTGGCTCTGGCTGGACAGCACCTGGCCGGCATTCTGCACAACTTGATCAGCCCGTTGAGCCACATTATGGGGCATGCTCAGATGCTTCGCATGCTGCACCCAGAGGTGGAACGCCTTGAGAAGATCGAAGCCCAAGCCGTAAGGATGAAGAAGATCATTGGCACGATTCTGGCCAAAATGAAGCATTCAAGATCCCGGCAAAGTGAATTGTTGCAGCTCAATGAAATCGTGAAGGAAGAGATTTCATTTTTGGAGGCATATCCCTTTTTCAAACACGAAGTCCGGACGTGCCTGGATTTGGCTCACGAATTGCCGGAGTTCGAAGGGATAGCCGCAGATTTTTCCCAACTATTTGGGAACTTGCTCAGAAATGCGGTTGAGGCCTTACAGGGACAACCTCGACGGGAATTGACCATCACCTCAGGTCATGACGATTGCCAAATCTGCATCAGCATTGAAGACAGCGGATCGGGTATCGCTGAACATCTGTACGAACGTGTTTTTCAGCCGTTCTATTCGACCAAAACCAGCAGTGTTGGGGTCAGCGGTAGTCTTGGGACGGGGCTGGGATTGTACAGTTGCCGGCATTTGGTGCTTCAGTATGGCGGCTCCATCGAAGTGAAAAGTGAGCCAGGGCATGGCACCAGGTTCACAGTTATCCTACCCAGGGCGCGCCGCAAGTCCAACTGAGTAGGGATCTTGACGATTATGGTGCACAAGGAGTTAACAGCAGGAAGCAGTGAAGTGGTTGCCACCTTGGGGGCAGTGGTGGTGTTGCCTGAGGCGTTGTGGTTCTGTGAAAGGGTCTCAGCGGGTTTGCTCCGGAGTTTCCCCGTTGGCTGGAATGGTCTATGCGACATGATGTCCTTCCGTAATTTTGATGGGAGTTCGTCTATTGTGCGCATCAGAAAGCGAGGTTTTTGTCATCAACAGAGTTAGGCTCGGTTGTGAAGTGTTGTTTGATCGTCTGCCCACCTGGTTTCGGACAAAGCGGATTGGTCTTTTGGCAAACCAGGCCTCGGTGGATGGAGATTTTCGCCATATTGGTGCGCTGATCCGAGTTGCAGGTGGCAATCTTTGTTGTCTCTTTTCTCCACAACACGGATTTGATGCCGAAAAACAGGCCAACATGCAAGAATCCAGCGACGGCTGGAATGATGACCTGAAAATACCTGTTTTCAGCCTCTATGGAGCCATACGCCAACCCAACTCTGAAATGCTTGAGCAAATCGATGTGCTGATCGTGGACCTCCAAGACGTTGGGAGCCGGGTCTACACCTACGGGATCACCATGGGTTTGTGCCTGGAAATGGCTGCAAAAGCTGGCATCAAGGTGGTGATTCTAGATCGCCCCAATCCTATTGGCGGGGTTTTGATTGAAGGCAATCTGCTCCAGGAGGAATATCGGTCTTTTGTGGGACGGTATCGTGTGCCTATGCGCCATGGATTGACTCTCGGTGAGATGGCTCGGCTTATTGTTCAGGAGGCGCGACTGGACTGCGACTTAAGTGTGGTCGCCATGCAGGGATGGCAACGATCGTATTTGTTTTCGAACACGGCATTGCCATGGGTGTACCCTTCCCCCAATATGCCGACGTGGGAAACCGCCCTCACATACCCGGGGATGGTGCTGTTGGAGGGCACCAATATCAGCGAGGGCAGAGGAACTAGCTTGCCTTTTCAGCTATTCGGAGCACCCTTCCTGCGGCAAAGTGACCTGCTGACGAAATTGAAAATGCATGACCTAGAGGGAGTGGTCTTGCGACCTGTGGCTTTTGAGCCGGTGTTTGACAAATGGCAGGGAACGGTGTGTTTCGGTTTTCAAATTCACGTCACGGACCACAACCGATTTCAGCCTTACCGTCTTAGCCTGGCAATGCTCCAAACGCTGTATCAGACCCACCATCAAGAATTCCGCTGGTTGCCTCCACCCTATGAGTATGAAGCTGAAAAGCCCCCCATTGACATCATCCTGGGTATGGGGGGACTGCGTCAGCAGTTGGAGGCGGGAGTAAATATCAGGGAGCTTGAGACCAGTTGGCAGGGTGATCTGAACATGTATTGGGAACAATGTCGGAGCCTTCTCCTTTATGGATGATGATCTGGCTGGACATGGTGAGACGCTTCTCAGATCTCCATCGCCAGAAGTACGGCTTCGGCTACCTGGCGCATGGACTTGCGGGTATTCATGCTGCGTTTCTGCAACCAACGATAAGCCTCGTCGCCGGAAAGGTCAAAACGTTTCATGATCAGGTCTTTGGCGCGTTCAATGAGCTTTCGGTTCTCCAGCTCTTCCTGAATGACCTTGGTTTTGACGATTAGTTCGGTGTTCTCAATGGCAACCGCTGCTTGATTGGCTACAGCAGTGAAAAGGTTCATCTGCAGATCGCTGAACACGTGCGGATGTGATGTGTAACAATTGATCACTCCAATGACGCGGTCCTTCACTCGCATGGGAACGCTGATCATGGATACAAGACCCATGCTGCGGGCCAATTCCTTTTCTTTGTAATAGTGGTCTGTCAAAACATTGGGGGCTATGTATGGCTGGTTCTCGGCCACTACCTTCCCCACCACGCCTTCGCCGACTCTGAGCACCCGATCTTTGAGATAATCAGTGTTTATGGATTGAGTTGCCCGGAGCCGCAGGACGCTCTCCCGTTCATCAAGCAGCCACAGTGAGCAGACACTGGAATTCATGACTTCGGCGGTGACCATTACGATGAGCCGCAAGATGTCTTCAAGGTACTGATCCGAGGTGATGGCTTTACTGATAATAGTCAGAGCCTCGATGCTTCGATCGTAGACCTCATGTTCCGAGCGATCACCATCAGCGACATGGTCGGACAAGGGAAGCCGGACGGCGGGATGTTTGCGATAAGCCGCGGCCTGTTGAAGAAGTTGAATTTTCGTCTGGGCTTCGGTCGGGACCGGCTGCCCGCTCAGGAATTGATCGAGTTCGTAGTAGGTGAAACCGAGTTCGGAGACGGTAGACTCCGTCCAATTGCATGCCATCTGCGTAAGCCTTGCGAAGAATTTGTGGCGGCAAACCAAGGTGTAAAGCCAACTGGAGCATATCGCGACGGGGCAAGTGCATCAACGGTTGGATGTCGGCCGCCACATCGCCGTGCACAACAAATCGTCCAATCTCCCAGTCAGCTAGATTAGTGGATCCCAATACCAAATAGTTGTGATGCTCCGCCTGGTGATAAAGAGAGGCCATCTTCAATCGCTGGAGGAGGTGGTGTTTAGCCTGTTGGGAAGCAGCCGGTAACTGAGCCAACAGGGTGTCGTAAGTAGAACTGAGGTCGAGAACGGTATGTGGTACGCGAAGATGTTCGGCCATAAATATGGCTTCTTCAAGTTCCAGCTTGGTGCTGTGGCAAGGAAGAATCAGGCCTAACACATGAGAGCCGAGCGCCTTTTGTGCCAAAGTTGCGACCACGGCCGTGTCCACTCGGGCAGCGATTTCGAACACCAAACCGTGTGCTGCGAAGCGTGGAATCTGCTGAATTATCCAATTACAGATTTCCTGGACCTGCAATTCCGAGGTCATATTGATGCAATATTACCTTCTATGATGTTAGTTGATGCAGCCGGCTGCAGACCAACCCAGCATGCTTGGTTGGTCTGCAGCAATTGCTTTCTTAGAGTCACGGAGTTTTATCAGTTCATCCGCATTGATCTAATGCAACAGAGAACCAATTCGGTTCCAGCGAACATAACTTTCTTTGGGATCTAGACTCAGCCGACCGTCGCTGTTCCAAGACCAGTAAATGATGAAGGCCTTTCCTTTGATGGCGCTGGTATCGACAAACCCCCAGAATCGACCGTCGTGACTCTCGTCGCGATTATCACCCATGACGAAGTAACTGTGAGGAGGTACCTCGACATGGTCTATGTTGTCGCGTCGATGCATACTTCCTGGAAGGACGATATTTCCAGGAACGACCTCGGACCTAACGTGTTGTGCGTAGGGTTCATCGAGAAGCTTGCCGTTGACACGCACCTTCTTGTTGTCGATCCGAACTATGTCACCTGGAACGCCGATCACCCGTTTGATAAAATCCTTAGTGGGATCTTCCGGATAACGGAACACGATAATGTCGCCACGTTTTGGTTCGCCGAAATCAGACGATCCGCCTGTCCACGAAGGGGATACTGATTCCGTACACGAACTTATTGACCAGAATGTGATCACCTATGAGTAGTGTGCTCTTCATAGAGCCAGACGGGATTTTGAAGGCCTGAACGACAAAACCGCGAATAAACAGCGCCAGGAGCACAGCGATAACGATCGCTTCAACGTATTCTCTCAGGGTACTCTTCTTTTTTGCTGAAACGGGTATTGGCTTGTCCACTTTGTAGTCTGACCTCCGGATTTCTTCGGGTTATCTGGTTCTGAACCGAGAAGCAAAAAGATAATTAGCCCCAAATGGTTAAAAATTATGACACAAGCACCACCTCCGTAAAGAAAATCAGCCACCTTCAAGAGCCATGCCGACCCTGGGTGACGTTCATAATAGCATATGATATCAGCATGTTACTTGGCTCTGGCTGAAAAGCGCAACACGTACTGGGGTTCCCCCAACCGTGTGAATGCGTTTAACTCGACCCATTCGCTTAAGTAAAGAGAATAATTCTTCTTGCATTCCACTTGATAATATGAGTAAAAAGAAACCGGATTATTCAATTCTAGCGGTCTACCCGCGGGAACTGTGCCAGCCGGGCAAAGCAGGCCAGCGATCAAATCATACAGAGATCAAACCTTTGGCCAAATCAAAAGGTGCTCGTACATTCAGGGCGCCGTAGAAGTCCCTAAGAGCCATAATTAAAACGGATGGATTCTACGACCCGCAGACGGGGGAGGCGACGGGCTTAAGCCGTCTGTCCGTTGGCAGTGCTTCGCTACAGCAGCTGTATGTTGTTGTCAATTCAGGCGTTATCGTAAGGGGAGACAAAGGGATTATGCCAATTCAGATTGACTTGGCGAACGAGTCTCCGCCACATCATGATCTTATACGCAGTGATATCGAGTCGTTGCATGAAAATGTGGAGCCGGAGGCAGCTGGGTTGGCCGAGAGGATTCATGGGTTACGATCAAACAAGTAGCTATGCTGCTGGATCGATCAATGACGGGCTATCAGAAAAAAATCATACTTGCATAAATATTGTTGCATTCACTATTGTAACATTATATATGTAACATAACCGGCTAGCTGTTTTCTCTGAGTTGTATGGTGACAGCTAGGGGCGACCCAGAACGAAACTAGCCGATCGACTGTATCTCAAACCTCCAACCAAAGACTATCATAGGTCCAGGTCTATGTTTCGAAAGAAAAAACATTTGATTGGTTTGGATGTCGGATCCCACACGGTCAAAGTAATTCAGGTGCGGGAAGAGAAGAAGGGTTTGGCATTGGAGAACTTTGGCCTGGCGCCAGTGTCTCCTCAGGCGATCCAGGAAGGGGTCATTAAAGAGCCGGAATCAATTATAAAGGCGATCAAGACCCTGATCGGAAATCTGGAGATCAGGGACAGGTATGTGGCTACATCGATCTCTGGCTATGCGGTGATGATCAAGAAGATCGAAGTCCCAACCATGTCTGAAGAAGCGCTGGAGCAAAGTATGTTCCAGGAGCTGGGACAGTATATTCCGTACAACACCCAGGAAGTGGGCGTGGACTACCAGATCCTCGGTATTGCTCAAGACCGCCCCAGCAACATGGAGGTGTTGCTAGTTGCTGCGAAGAAGGAGGCTGTGGACGACTATGTGAGTTTGATCCGACTTTGCGGGTTAGAACCGGCGGTGGTCGATATTGACTTCTTTGCACTGAGTAATGCCTATGAGTTGACCTATGGTGTTTCTTCCAAGGAGACCATCGCTCTGGTTGATGTAGGTGCCAACAAAATTAGTATCAATGTTGTTCATGAAGGAGTCCCGGTATTCACTCGCGATATTGCTCTCGGGGGGGCTCAGATCACAGCCGAAATCCAGAACCGATTCGGACTCAGTTATGATGATGCCGAGCAGTTGAAGTTAGGTGTGGGACTGGAAAAATACGGCCCACACGATCTAGAAGATATCTTTTTCAATACTGCCAAGAGTTGGTCGATGGAGATCAAGCGTGCTTTGGATTTCTTTCACGCCACCTATCGCGAAAGAAAGATCAATCGGATCATGCTCAGCGGTGGATCATGCCGACTCCCCGGATTTGATGAACTGGTGAGCAAGGATACCCGCCTGACAGCGGAGATCTTCAATCCATTTGGCTCCATCGATTACGACACCCGGCATTTGGATGTGGACTATGTCAATTATATTGGTCCACAGATGGCAATTTGTCTTGGGTTGGCCTTGAGAAAGGTGGATGAAAAATGATTCGCATTAACCTCTTACCAGTTCGCGCAAAGATCCGCAAAGAGAATGTTCGGCAGCTGATTTCCATCTATCTGCTTAGCGTTCTGTTGCTGGTGGCTGCTATCGGATATTTGTGGGCATACCAGGGCTTTCAGATTTCACGCCTGGGAACGCGCCTTCAGCAAGTGAAGGCTGAGGTTGCTAACTATGCTAAATACGAAAAGATTCTGAAGGATTTGCAGGCCAAGAAGGTGACCATAGAAAGAAAACGCCAGACTATTTTGGCATTGCAACAAGACCGTGACTACCTGGCTCGCGTTCTGGCTTTGTTGAGTGTGCAGATACCACCGGAGAGGGTCTGGTTTGAACGGATGAACCAGGCGGGTAAGGTGATCACGCTGGAAGGTGTGGCGTTGAGTGATGAGACGATCGTGGAATTCATGAGAAATCTGGAGTCCTCGCCTTATGTGGATAAAGGCAGCGTCAATCTGGTGCACTCGAAGCTAACGAATATCTCTGGTATCAAACTGCGGGAATTTCGAATGACTTGCCTCATTTCGGGTTATTCGACTGTCGAGCCAAGGCTGAAGCCGCAGAAGGCGTCTTAGGGTGGGTTGAGACCATTGGCCTTTTACCGTCGTCACAGGACGAAAGCAATCAGGATAATGCGATGAAGAAAGAAATTATCCCAATGGCGGCCATGGAACAGCGCGTCATTGACATGACCACTGCGCAGAAGGTGTTGATCTTTGCTCTAACATACCTGCTGCTGTGTGTCGGTTTCTATTATCTTAAGTATAAGCCCCAGGCTGAGAGAATCCAATCGCTCAAGACCGAAATCGCCGGTCAAGCGAAGAAGCTGGCCGAACTCAAGCAGGCGGCGTCTCAGGCCCAGGCTTTGGAGGCGGAGGTCGCCAAAATGGAAGAGGAATTCGGCCAGCTCCTGAAGCTCCTTCCAGACCAACGGGAGATCCCTGGGCTTCTGGACAACATTTCCCGGCTTGCCTCCCAATCAGGGCTTGAGCAGATCTCCTTTCAGCCTCAGGCAGAACAACCGCAGGAGTTCTACGCGGTGATTCCAGTTCGCCTGGAACTCACGGGCAGCTATCACGAATTGGGTGTGTTTCTCGACCGGGTGAGCAAGCTGGATCGAATTGTTAAGGTGGAGAACCTGGGTCTTACTAGGCTCAAGCAGGCACCCAAACTACAAGTTGGGTGCACGGTAATGACCTATCGATTTATCGAAAAGGCGGAACCGAAGGCTGCTGCGGCGGCTGCAAAGCCGAAGAAATGATATGGCGGGTGCTGGCGTAGGGGGGCGAATCGCCGGCTCACTGTTGGAGGACAAACTCAGGTGGATCCTGAGTCTATCAGAACAGATTATTTTGGAGAACCGAGGAGAGGACGGATGAGGGGAGCATACCAACGACCTTTTAGCAATGGAATGCCGAAGGCCATGATCATGGTCCTGGTTATGATGCCTTTGGTACTATGGGCGGTTTATGCCGGAGTGGCTACCGCGACGCCCACAGATCAAACAAATGCTTCTGATTCGGCGGGTCCCGTCGGAGATTCCAAGATCGTTCAGGAAAACCAAACTGCCGTCGCTGAACAGCCATCGGTTTCGGCGGAAGAGACCAAGCCCGCAGATACAGTCTCGCGAATTGCTGCTGAGGATGGGCTTGAGGGCAGCACGATCCGCATTTCGGGCAATGGTAGATTCGTAGACTACCATGTGCAGCAAACTGAGCAATGATCGTCTTGCGGTGGAGATTTACAACGTCAAGAGCCCAGCCCGTCGAGCGGTTATCCCCACCACATCCAAGCTGATCAAACGGTTGTGGATGGATGGCAGCAAAGACGCTTCCACCACCATCCAGGTTGAGCTGTCGGCTCCCTTAGGCGAGTACCGACTTGAGAAAGTCGGGAACTGCCTGGTTTTGAATGTTGTTTCCAAGGCCTCACTGGCCAAATCAAAAGTGACACCGGTTAAGGTTGCCACGGAGTCGGTGCTGCCGGCGCCAACAGAAGCTCAGGATGATTCGGTTAAGATCCTGACTCCCAAAGCTGCCGTAACGTCTGTTGCGCCCATGGACCCACTGCCGGTTTCTGCTAGTGTCGTACCGCCGGTAATCTTTACCGCTGCATCGACTGGTTCCGTGCCTGGTGCTTCAGCAAAGCTCGCGCCACCGACCAAGAAAGGTGGCAACAAACCAGAGGAGTATGTTTCACCACTGGTCAAGGTTTATACGGGAAAACCCATTAGCCTGGACCTCCAAGAGGCGGATATCAAGAATGTGTTGCGGCTGCTGGCCGATGTGAGCGGCGCCAACATCGTGATTGAACCCGATGTCAGTGGCAAGGTAACCCTGAGGGTCAACCGAGTTCCCTGGGACCAAGTGCTGGAGATGATCCTGGCCATGAACCATCTAGGTCAGGACCAATCTGGGGGGGTCATTCGAATTGCGCGCCAGGAAAAGCTCAAGAGGGAACTTGCCGAAAAAGAGGCCGAACTCAGAGCGCGTCAACAGGTGGTTGAATCGGCAAAAGAGATGGGCGATATTACCACCAACTACCTACAGGTCAATTATGCACAAGCCGCAAAACTCGCCACCAAGATTGAAAAGATGAAGAGTCCAAAAGGTAAGGTGACAGTGGATGATCGCACCAACTTGATTCTCTATTCGGATTATCCGTCATTTATTCAATCCGCTCGCGAGCTGCTTTCCAAGTTGGATCTACCCACGCCTCAGGTGCTTATAGAGGCACGTATTGTGCAATTGGATGTCACCGCTGTCAGGGATCTTGGAGTTCAATGGAGTTTCAATATAAACAGCACAGATAATCCAGGGGTTCACAACTATACCGGAAATTTCCTCATCAATCATGCGGTTGCTGCATCATCGTTAATGGGCTTCGGATTTGGCCAGATTATAGGGCAGAACCTTTACCAGCTCGATATCCAGATTTCTGCCGCCGAACAAGCAGGGAAGGGGAAGATCGTTTCGGCCCCGCGTGTGTTGACGCTGGACAATATTGAGGCGACTATCGTCCAGGGCCAGCAGATTCCATACCGCAAATTGAGTGAGTTTGGTGTGACCAGTACCGAGTTCAAGGACGCGACCCTAGAGCTTAAAGTCACGCCACACATCACACCGGATCAAAAGGTGCGGTTGGAAATTAAGGCGAAGAAGGAACAGGTCGATTTTGCCAGCCAAATTGGGACTGACAATGCGCCTCCCATTAACACTCGGCGTGTGGCGACGGAATTGCTCGTGGCCGATAGCGATACCGTTGTGATCGGTGGCGTGATTGAAGATACCGAGAGCAAGGTAGAGAACCGTACCCCTGGGCTTAGCCAGGTGCCGATTCTCGGCGGTTTGTTTAAGAATCAGAAGTATCGCAAAACCAAGAACGAACTTCTTATCTTCATCAGCCCGCGGATCGTTGGTTTGTCTGTCCCAATTCGGGCCAATAGGGATGCAGTCGGACCTTCCATTGGTTCGGGTGCAGCTGGAAGAATGTAGGGTCTAACCCGGAGTTGAGGTCTGGAGCCTTGCGCTCCAGTGAATATTGTTTGCTGGCACAAACCAGGCGCTAAAAGAGGATCCTGGGTTGTGCCAGTTTTTTTGTTCTAGACCCTGGTGGCATTGGCGGGGTGGAAGGGTATAAGGGCAAGTGCATACTACGTCGTTTTGACCCTCTGCGCAGTGAGGATTTCTGGGCGGGCCAAGGGTCCCAGTATTTTGTGATCCATATGAACAATTGCTTTGGATTCAAGTTTTGTGATAAGGCATTCTGGCGAGCTGGTGCCGAGGCTGGATGGTTGTGGCTAGGACGGCTGGATAGCTGGTTCCCATCTTGAACGGCCCATTCCTGGATTGCCGCCTGCGCTGGAATGACCATGGGGAGCCTCCACAGCCGGGAAAAGTTGGGGGCAAACGGTGGTTTTGGATGAACACCAGCTATTCAGTTCCTGGTCTTACGGGTAGGAAGCTCACCCCTTAACCAATTGGGTCTAAACTTGAGGTAATGAGTCACATGATGCCATTGTGTCGCAAAGGGATCCATGGGTGGGTCTTGCCGCTGTGTGCGCTCACATTGGTCTCCCTGGCGTCCTGTACAGTCCAGAACTCGGCATCGCCAGTTGAAAACCGTGGAGTAGGTGACCGTAAGCAACACGGGGGCCAGTCTGGAGAAGTGAAAAACTCGATATCAAATGGTACAGGCAAGATGCTTAAGGCTGACTATCTCAAGCCACTGCACGATATCCGAAATGCCAGCGTCCTGGTTCAAAAGGAAAAGAGAAGACTCTATGTGTTTGCCCAGGATGTTCTGGTGCGGGAGTATCCTGTAGGGCTTGGCCGTAGTCCTGCGGGAGATAAGGAAAGAGGTGACGATGGTAAGACGCCAGAAGGCGAATTCTACATATGCGGGAAGAAAGCTGGTGAAGCACCCAGAAAGGTGATGATCATTAGCTATCCGAGTCGCAAGCATGCCGAGCGTGCCCATTTCCAGGGCACTCTACCCTTGTCGGGTGTGCGGAACATCATTTCCTCGGTGCAAAACGGTGTACAGCCTCCATGGGATACTTCCCTGGGTGGCAATATTGGCATCCACGGTGGGGGTGCGCACGACGACTGGACCGATGGTAGCGTGGCCCTTTATGATAGTGATATGGCCGAGCTTCACGCCATCGCCCAGCTGGGCACACCTGTCCACATTAGACCATAGGGCAACTACTCCTCGCGGTTTTCATGGGCGAGCGTTTGAGTCATAGCTCGCGTCGTCTTCCGTTGTTCACACCAGTCTAGGTAACGCATAGCGGTCAGCCGAGCTTCAAAGTCAGGTCTGGATACGTAGGGCAGGGTTGAGGCGAAGAACTCCGCCTTCAACTGTGTCAAGGCGCTTGGCAACTCGTTCTGATCGACAAAATTTCTATGCTTGTAGTACTGGAAAGCGACAAGTCCTTCGGTGGCAATGGTGAATTCATCGTAAGGGTGATTGCCGTCAATGAGAGAGACGACGTGTTCAGGTTTGACCTTTATTGGGATGTGGAGCAGCAACTTGGCAAACCAGCGATCACCAGCCACGGGGCGGGATTGATCGTAAATGAACAAGGAAAGGCCATTACTGAGTTCGATCACTTCGAGGAGCAATCCTTCTGGTATCATTTTGAAATCCTCTCTTCGCAAAGTGGGACCGCTGATAGGGGTCTGGTTGTAGTACCGTTGGGACTGGCCGGCATGAGTGGGTTTGCGCGCAGTATGAGTTCCCTTAGAGCCCTGTCGGGCTGTCTCCGCGACGAAATCCATGTCTTTCAGGGTACAAGAACGGCTGAACCGCGGATCTGGTCGTGCTTGAGGAGCTGGAGTGCATCGTTGGCTTGTTGGAGTTGAAACAATTGGACTTGAGGTCTGATTGGGATCTGTGCAGCAATCCGAAGCAACTCTTCGCCATCTTGCCTGGTATTGGCTGTGACACTGCAGACCGTCCTTTCCTGGAACAGATGCTTTTCATAGTCGAGTTCCGGGATAGCGCTCATGTAGATTCCAGCCAGAGCCAGAGTGCCTCCTTTGTCGAGGGATTCCAGTGCATCTGGCACCAGATTGCCAGCGGGTGCAAAGATGATTGCGCAGCGGACTCGAGTCGGGCATTTCTGCGGAGCTCGGCCCCACCCAGCACGCTCCCAACTCCAACGCTAACTGGCGATGATGTTGGTTGCGTGAACACACGTAAACCTGACAACCCCAATAGCGTGCGATTTGAATGACGATATGGGCTGAGGAGCCAAACCCAAACAGGGCGAGTGAGTCCCCAGGCTGACAGCCGCAACGTTTTAGGCTCCGATAACCGATGATCCCGGCGCAAAGCAAGGGTGGCGCTTCAGTGTCTGAGAAAACCTCCGGAATGACGTAGGCGTAATCCTCGGGCACCACGGCATATTCGGCGAAGCCTCCTGAACGTTGATAGCCGGTAAAGAGCGGGGCCGCACAGAGATTCTCATGACCTCTTAGGCAATATGGGCAGTTGCCACAGGTTTGGTGCAACCAGGCGATGCCAATCCTTTGACCAATAGCAAATCGATTCGCCTGTGGTCCATTCTTGTCAACGATCCCAATGACTTGATGTCCTGGGATGACCGGATGGTCCTGGGGCGGCAACTCGCCTTCAATGACATGTAGGTCTGTTCGGCAGACGCCACAGGCCTTTACTCGAACGCGGACTTGCCCAAACCCCGGTTCAGGGTCAGGCAACTCCTCATGTCGTAACGGCTTGTTGTCGATAGGGGCACACTGCCTCAACACCATGGCTTTCATGCTGCAACTCCCATTTCCTTTTGGCCAACCGGTCTGTCACGTTTGCTTGGGTGTGCCAATGTCAGATAGTCCAGGGGAGCGTGAGGCAGGATCGTTTGCGGTTCGCCCTCGCCCAATGGTGTACGACCCGGACTCTGGCCAGTTCCAAGTATAGTCCTGCGCATTCTCCTCTTGCACCTGCTGAGATTGAGATGGCTGGTGGGGATGCCCGTTGTGGTGAGTGATTTGAAACGCCGTCATGACAATCCATTGAATATGACTTCCGGCCGTTCTTTCGTGGCCTTCCCGGCCATGCTCGGTCAGTGGTGGACAGGGTCCACCGTGGAGCACCATCGGCCAGAAACAGTACCATTCAACCCTTGCATGGTCAGATAGCAGTCGCCCTCCTGGTCGTCAAGGGCTATAATGCCTGTTAAGGGCGCGGCCAATGAGCAACCACTGGGCTGGCGGATGACAGACATCATACTGCTAAAGATGTTCAACCATTGAATCAGCGGAATCAATGGATTTAATGGTATAGGTTCCAGTATGGCACCGAGACGATTTCGACTGAGACGTGGACCGGTTGGAGAAAATAGGCAACCCGCTTTCCGCCAAGCGCTCCGCATGCTTCTGCTGACAGTCCTGTCGCTGTTGATATCAACCGCCTTGCCGCTTCTTTTGGTCCATATTCCGCCGGTGCAGACCATGCTGATCCAGAAGGGGATACAGAAGGTTGGCGACGCCACTGGGGCAAAGGTGGGAGTTGCCAGCTTCCGTTGGTGGCCATTCTCACGGCTGATCCTTAACGATCTCACGCTGCATCAACCTGATGGCGAAAATCAGCATTGTGACCAAGTGGTCCTGAGCTACCGGCTACGGTCCACATTCCCCTTTTTCGAGTTGAAATCGTTGGTTCTCAGTAAACCCATCCTGAACCTCATAGCTGATAGCAGGGGCTCCGATGAAAGCAATCCTGCGGTTGGAAGACAAGAGCAGCGAGAGCCAAGCTGGTATTCTCGTTTGCCTCTGCAGTTATCCTCAGTGCCTGTGAGGGTGGAGTCCGGGACTATCCAGATCCACCGGGCAGGCGGTTCAGAGCCATGGCTATCGATGCATCGGTTGGATGGGCATGCAATCGCTTTAACAGAATCTTCGCCGCATCACCAAGGGCTTGGCGTGCAAATTCAGGATCTCCGTGGTGAATTGCTCACACCTCAATGGGGGGAGGTGAGCGTGGTCGGCAATGTGCGGTTCCATGATGGGATGCTGGATTTGGATGACCTCCAAGCAAAGCTGGGTAAAAGCACCCAAGCGAAAGCTCAAGGTACCATTGCACTGAGTGACTCGGGCCGGAGTGCTCTGGACATTCAATTGTCTCCATGGGATTTGGCCGACATACCCAATTGCAACCCAAAGGTGACGGCGCTGGGCCCAATCAAGGGTGTCCTGAGTCTCTCAGGTGAAGCGCGGCATTGGCGGTTGGATCATTGGCTGGAAAGTTCTGCAGGCAAGCTTCAAGGGACTGCTCGTTGGTCGAGTTGGGACGAGGCCGAGAGGTCGTTTCATTGGTCGGCGGCCTTTGTCAATCTCAAGTTGGCTGCCCTCCATGGTTTTCCGCAGATGGACTTGAATGGTTCCGTCCAGCTGAGCCTTAAGGGGCAGTCCACAGAGGCCATGGTTGGGCGGCTCGAATGCCGACTGGATCGATCGTCATGGGCTGAGCAGCCCATTGAAAAGGGAGAACTTCTTGCTCGCTATGAGAACGGGCGTGTGGTTCTCAATTCCCTGGATCTCCGGAGTCCATTGGGCCGAGTCGTTGCCACCGCCAACCTTGATGTTGCGGGCCATTGGGATCAACAGCATCAGGGTGAAGCTGAAGCGAAAGTGGAAATCGATGGGTTAGATCTTCATCGGATTATGCCGGCCAAGTTCTCGCAGCGAGGAGCCAAATTGAAAATGGTGCTTCGGGGCAGGTATGGTCCGGAGCAATTCCATCAATGCGAGAATTGGCAGGCCTGGATGGATCTGCAAGTGGACGTTCCCAAGCTCATGCAACTCACCACCAGTGGGACCTATCAGAACCAGGTGATCGATCTGCACTACTCCTTGACCGGGTCGTCTCTGGAAACCCTCGGGAAATTCTATCCGGAGTGGGCTGCACAGGGACAGGTGGAATCCCAGGGCGAGCTGCGGGGGCCTTGGCCTAATTTGGATTGGGCCGGTACAGTGACGTTCAAGCAATTGCGCCATCAAGGGATTTCGTGTGACCAAGGCGTGATCAAGGGGCACGGGCGGATTCTGGGGCAACGAGCAACCCGTGATCTGATCCTGCAGGCAACAGGGGTCGGTTTTGCTGGGCAAGGCCTTCGGAACCTGCAGCTGGAAGCCAAACAGCAAGATAGTGAGTGCAATATTAAGCTGATCGTCGAACGGATGGGGGCTGCCGGATCGCTGTCCTTAGCTGCCAGCACCCAGGATCTGTGGGTTTCCCCTCGTAGGTTCAAGGTTACCGCAGGCCGCATCAGCTGGCAGGATCAGGTTTGGTCGTTGGAAAGCCAGGCGACCATAGATCAGGATGAAATCCAGTTTGATTCTCTAAAGCTGCGCCAGGACCAGCAAGAACTTAATATCTCGGGAAAACTATCCTGGAATAAGGAAAACCGGCTGCAGCTCCACTATGACAAGGTCAGAGTGGAAAGACTCCTGCTGCTTGCTGGTGCTCCCTTGCCACTTTCCGGAGCGATTTCCGGGTCTTTGCAGTTGAATGGTTCTTTGGAACAGCCCAAGTGGAGTTTGGAGTGCAAGCTTGCTCAGGGCAAATGGTCTCGCGAGACCTTGGCGGAATCCGTGCTCAAGCTGGCTTATGGACCTCGCCAGCTCAGTATCACCGCCTCAATCCTGAGTTCCGTGGCTGAAGCCCCCATTACTGTCTCGGGTCAGATCCCGGTGAATTTCACCCTGAAGCCGCTGCAATGGGCGGTCTTACGCGAGGAGCCCTGGTCATCGTCTCTCCAGGTGACGGGACTCAAGATGGAGAATCTCCTGCCCTACGTGCCGATGCTGGAGAGTGTGGCGGGCCGCATGGGAGCCTCAGCCAGGATTGCCGGGACCTTGTCGCAACCGGAAATCAGCGGTACCGGTACCTGGACCGATGGCCGCCTGCAGCTCAAGGTCTGGCCGCATGCAGCGCAGCGCATTCATCTGGAATGGCAGGGAGATCATCGTCAGGTGGTCATCCGCAATGCCGCAATGGATCTGATGGGTGGACGTGCGACTGCAACCGGCAGTATCCGCTTGGGTGCTGACCGGCGGCCCGAGGTCCATCTCAAGGCTTCCGCACAGCAGTTGGAAGTTCCAGAGATTTACGGCATTACCGGGAATGGTTCAGGGGAGTTCGATTTAATCGTCAACGCCCGGGAGACCAAGCTGAGTGGGGTCTTTCAGTTCAGTCGAGCCGCCATGAACTTGGGCGAATTCGAATCGGACCTGGCGCGCAGTATCCAGGTGGTGGGTGACGAACCCGATCAGCCGTTGTTGAGGTGGGTGGGAATCCGGGAGCAAAGCAGGCAGCCGATTCCGACCAGGTGGCGATGGATCTCGAATTGAGAACTCCGCCGAGCGGTACGCGCATTCGTGGCAAAGGCCTCGACGCTGAAGTTTCGGGGGTAGTGCGACTCAAGAAGGACGGCCCTCAGTCCTCTCAAGGTGTTTGGTAGCCTGAGGAGCATCCGAGGAACCTATACTTTCCACGGGCAGCGTCTGAACATTGTTGACGGCGAATTAGCTTTTCTGGGGGTCACCGAGCCCATTCCAACTCTCCAGGTACTTGCTCAGAAAGAGGTCCAGGGGGTTACTATCCTGATAAGGGTGACGGGTCCTTTGAGTCAGCCGAAGCTTTTGATGAGCAGCATACCGTCAATGAATCAGGTGGATATCCTTTCGTATCTTGTCTATGGTCGTCCAGCGACGCAATTGAACGCCAAAGAAAACCAGGGGCTTCAGCAAAACGCCGCGTTCTTTTTCGGGTCAGAAGCTTCTCGGGAGTTCAAGAAGCTCCTGGGAGATCATCCCTTGGTCCCTGACGTTTTGCAGGTCGGTAGCTCGCAACGGGGTGGCGGAGGGGTGGTCGAGATCGGCAAGTACCTGACCCCGGACCTCTACGTGACCTACGAAAAGGGATTGACTGGCGCCCAGGGAGATAAGGTCCAGTTGGAGTACCGAATTAACCGGTCATGGTCCATCCAGAGCCAGTTCGGTCTGAATCAACCGAGTTCGCCTCAGACTTCGCTTCCGGAACGCAACCAGAGCGGGGTCGACATTCTGTGGCGACATGACTTTGGCGACTGATTCGAGTGGTCATCCTTTGGCGCTTGGCGGCGAGAAGACGGCGCAGCCGAGGCTCTGGGCACCGAGAAGCACATTGGGCAACGAGATCAAGGTTAGGTCCAGTTCGGCTGGTTTCATGGTATGTTTTCGATTTGGAGGTTGTTTCTATGAAGATGCAGGATATTCGGGCTATGTGTAAACAGCATGGAATCAGTTCCTTCGGCAAGACCAAGGTGGAACTTATTCGAGAGATCCAGCGGGTGGAAGGCAATTTTGATTGCTTTGGGACCGCCGGGGATTACTGTGACCAGCTCTCTTGTTGCTTTCGCTCGCTATGCCTGGTTTCGGATGCCAAGCCGCGGAGCAAGAGGTAGGCCAGTCCTGACTGGCAGTTACCACGGCCAGAGGAGCGGTGTCAGCGGCTGTTCATCGGTCCGATGAGATTGCCCTGGAATGTTGAGCCGGCCTAGTCAAGCCGGCGCACTGCCCATCAATCAAGCCCCACGGAACAAATGCCAAACGAAGGCCAGAGCGCCGATACCCACGGGGAAGATCTCCACCAAATGAACAAAACCGTTGCGCAGTTTCAACCGGTCTCGCAAACATGCTCGTGTGACCCAGGCGTAGGCGCCTACAAAGGGCAAGGCCAGAAACGTGAATGGGGTGCTGAGCCCAATCACGGGGCCGACTACCAGAGAAATGATGAGTAGAGCCAGGCTGGCCATGATGAGGCTGCAGGTCCGATTTTCGCCCAGAAATACCACGATTGTTTCCTTGCCCACCAGGCGATCTCCCTGAACATCCTGAAGATCAAAGATGGCAGTCCGAACAAAGACCAGCAACAGGATTATCCAGGCACTAAAGAGGACGGTGCCGGGGGTTTTGGCGAGGTGGGGCAGGTTGGGGATCACGGCAGCCACACTGGCCCATGCGAGCGGTACCGAAAGGGTTTTGGACGCTGGTATATCCTTGATCTTGAGGATGCTGGTTCGGCCCGCCGTGGTCCCATCGAAGATTCTTACCCCGTAGAGTAGGCCCATCGCGATTATCAACAACATGGCGACAAAAGGCAGAATTCCCTGCATGGCAGCCATGATCAGAGACGCTGATGCGGCGAGAATGCTGATGATAACGAACGCAGGCTGCCATCGGCGGTCAAAAGCGGCCCGCTCGGGGTCATTGAACTGAATGGCATCCTGATCCAGATAACGGTTCAGGGTGTGCATGGCGAACAGATAAAACCCGGCCATCCAGCAGCTTCCTGGCAGGGTCTCCAGGCCGGTAAACGACTGGACTGCGTAGGTAAGCATAAAGGCGCCCAAAGCCACAAACAGATTGCTGTTGATAATTACGTCCCACAGAGAGTGCTTGCGCCAGCGGATGCCGTCCGCGACCGTTTCAGCGGAGATGGATTCCAAGAACCGGACCACGTTGCGGATCATCCAATGCGGTGTGGAGGCCCCGGCGGACACCCCGACCGTTGAGTAGCGCGCCATTTCGGAGGCACTGAGGTCGTTTTCGGTTTCTACATGGTAAGTCTGGATGCCCGATTCCCGAGCTATTTCCGCCAGCCTTACAGTATTGCCACTGTGGAATCCACCGACAATGACCATGGCATCGACCTGGCCGGTTAAAGTGCGCACCTCATTTTGTCGTTCGTGAGTGGAACCACAAATGGTGTTCTTGATCACGGCATTGGGGTAGCGGGTCAGAAAACGATCCCTTATCTCCTGGAAGATGGCTTCGTTTTGGGTGGTTTGGGTCACCAGCAGAACCTTATCCCATTCCTCGGGCAGTTCATCCACTTGCGAAGGTTGACTGATGACCGTGCCGCGCCCGGCGGTATAGCCCATGAGTCCGATAACTTCGGCGTGTTCCGCATCGCCGACAATGATAATCTGGTAGCCTTGCCGCGCATGCCATTTGGTGACTGCCTGGACTTTGGCCACACGTTGGCAGGTGGCGTTGAGGATGGTGGCGCCAACGGCATGGAGTGCCTGACGCTGTTCGGGAGGGATTCCGTGAGCCCGGATGATGACCTTTTTCCCGGCACAGCCTTCCAGCCGACTTTCGTCGCGCACTCCTTTCTGTTCGAGCATGGCAAGCACTTGGCGGTTATGAATGAGGGGGCCGAAGGTGCAGATTTCTTCTCCATCCTGGCGCTTCTGAATGGCCTCCATGGTGACTTCCATGGCCTTCTTAACCCCTTTGCAGAAACCAGCCGTCTCGGCCACAATTACTTTCATGTCGCTACTATCTCCAGTTGTGAATTCCTGTTTCTGGGCTCCATTGCTGGCGACCATGAGCCGGCAGGTTGAATACCGGCCCGAGTCGCTCCACGGGGATTAGTCCAGTCAATCCCCGTGGAGCGACGCGAAAATGATCGAATCGGAACAGACAGACTGCTCCTGGCTTTCATGCCCAGTGTGCGAGCGAAGTTTGGCCGCGGCTAGGGATACACCTCGGGCCTCCCAGTCTTCCACAGCTGAACGACAGAGCTCCAACATGGCTTGCGGTGTTGATAGAGCTGCCAGTTGCTGCCGCAGACGTGCCACACCCGGACAACCGATCAAATACCAGCCGATTACCTTGCGGAAAAGCCCGGGAGAACGGTCGGATCGATCCTGCCGCAAACCCTCCAGATGTGTCTGCAGTGTGGTGTAGAAATCCGTCCAGGTAGGATCAGAACCAGTTGCGGCGAGGTGCCCCCCGCATGCCGCAGCGGCGCCAAAGATCCATGGGTTGCCGAGGCTGCCTCGCCCGATCATCACCCCATCGCACTGGGTGTCCATGAACAACTGTTGAGCCAGGTCGGGGCTAGTAACGTCACCATTGCCTATGACCGGGATGCGGACGGCAGCCTTCAGGCGATGAATCCAGGGCCAGTCGGCAGTGCCCGCATAGCCCTGGACCGCTGTACGCGCATGCAGGGTGATCGCGTCGGCGCCCGCGTCCACCACCCGACTGGCGCTTTCCAGGACATTGATTGAGGCTGCATCCCAGCCTAACCGGATCTTGACCGTGACCGGCGCGCGAACCGCATTCTTGACCGCCCCCACCAGACGTTGCAGCAATTCAAGTTGGCGTAGCAGAGTTGCTCCTGCACCCTGGCGGGTCACTTTGCGGACCGGGCAACCGACGTTGATGTCGATCAATGCCGCCCCGCTTTGCTCGACGATCCTGGCAGCTTCAGCCATGCTTTCCGGGCGTGCACCGAACAACTGCACGGCCAGCGGCACTGGAAGGTCGGGGTCAGATGCCAGCATGCTCAGGGTATTTCTGTTCCGTCGAATCAGACCTTCGGCGCTGATCATTTCAGTAGTAACCAGGCCGGCACCATATTCTGCCATGATCCGGCGATACCAGCGGTCGGTCACACCGGCCATGGGGGCCAACACCAGTGGCCGCTTCACGGTGATGGTTCCGATTTGCAGAGGTTTGCTGAAGAGTGGTGACTGCTGGACCAAGTTGTTCATGCGAAAAACCATACCATTGCTCGTGATGAGTCCCCCTTGAGGCGGTTGCATCCTAACAGCTTTCCCAACTCCAGGCAACCCATGGCACGGGGCGTGGGGAATCCTCTTGACAATCACTGGGGAGCCGCTAATAATAATTGGATAATTTGTAATAGAGGTAAAATGGGTGATCCGCGATGATATTCGATGACAGGAGAAGCCGACATGGGAATTGTTGCTGAAAAGATCAATGATTTGCGCGCACGTGAAGCGAAAGTTGCCGAGATGGGCGGACCCAAAGCCGTGGACAAGCAGCACGAAACGGGCAAGATGACTGCCCGAGAGCGTTTGGCTCATTTCTTCGATCCGGGCAGTTTTCGAGAATTGGACATGTTCGTCCAGCATCGAGGGACGCTGTTTGGCCTCGACAAGCTGGACATCCCTGCAGATGGTGTGATCACCGGGTACGGAATGGTGAATGGGCGCCAAGTCTTTGCCTATTCCCAGGACTTTACCGCCCGGGCCGGCACCCTTGGGGAAATGCACGCCAAGAAGATCTGCAAGGTGATGGATCTGGCGCTGAAAGCAGGCAAACCGTTGGTCGGCTTCAACGACTCCGGTGGTGCTCGCATCCAGGAAGGTGTGGACGCTCTGTCCGGTTATGGGCAGATCTTCTATCGCAACGCCATCTCCTCCGGTGTCATGCCACAGATCTCCGCCATCATGGGACCTTGCGCCGGCGGTGCAGTGTATTCCCCTGCCATGACGGATTTCGTCTTCATGGTCAAGAATAGTAGTTACATGTTCATCACTGGACCCGATGTGATCAAGTCCGTATTGGGGGAGGTGGTGACCCAGGAAGATCTTGGCGGCGCCATGGCGCACAATACCCACAGCGGTGTGGCCCATTTCGCTTGTGAAAACGATGCCCACGCCATCGACGAAATCAAAAAGCTACTCAGCTTCCTTCCGGACAACAACATGGAAGACCCGCCGATCCTGGCCTCGGGAGATGATCCCAAGCGCATGGATGCCTCTCTGGACAGCATCATTCCGGACAACCCCATGGGTTCCTTTGATATGCGTGATATCATTCGCAGCATCGTCGACAATGGGGATTTCTTTGAAGTTCACGAGTATTTTGCCCAGAACATCCTGATTGGCTATGCTCGCTTGAATGGTCGCAGCATTGGGATCATCGCCAATCAGCCCAAGGTGCTGGCTGGTTGTCTCGACATCGATTCGTCCGACAAAGCCGCTCGGTTCATTCGCACCTGCGATGCCTTCAACGTGCCGATCCTGACCATCGCCGATGTCCCCGGCTATCTCCCCGGCAAACAGCAGGAATGGGGCGGGATCATCCGCCATGGCGCGAAACTGCTCTGGTGTTATTCCGAAGCCACGGTCCCCAAGGTCACGTTGGTGGTTCGCAAAGACTACGGCGGTTCCTATCTGGCGATGTGTTCCAGAGATCTGGGGGCGGACATTGTGTTGGCCTGGCCTACAGCGGAAATAGCGGTAATGGGTGCGGACGGTGCGGCCAACATCATTTTCCGGAAGGACATCAACGAGGCTCCCGACCCGGTGGCCAAGCGCAAGGAAAAGATCGAGGAATATCGAAACTTGCTCTCCAATCCCTACATTGCCGCTTCTCGCGGCTACATCGATGGCGTGATTGTGCCCAGTGAAACACGGCCTGCGGCTGATCGATGCCTTTGAGATGCTGGCAAACAAACGTATGGCGCTGCCACCGAAAAAGCACGGCAACGTCCCCACCTGATACCCAGGCGGCAACCGGGCATTGTTCATATCTGGTACCGAAGACCCGCTTCCCGACCAGGGAGGCGGGTTTTTTATTCGTAGGTGATGATCCGATCACGCCCCTGCTGTTTGGCCACGTACAGTGCCTGGTCAGCACATTCGATCATCTTGGTGGGATCAGTGATATTGACGTGGGGGACGGAGGACACACCAGCACTGATGCTGATGTGGAAGAGTTGGTCTTCTTTATGGAATTCACAGTCCTTGACTATCAATCGAATGCGTTCTGCGGCCTGGCGGGCGCCGTCCACGGGCGTATGGTAAAGGATCACCGCGAATTCCTCGCCGCCATAGCGAGCTGCCATGTCGCTGTCACGGATGACCTGTTGGATCAATCCACCCACGGTCTTGAGCACATAATCGCCGATTTTGTGACCGTAGGTATCGTTACAGCTTTTGAAGAAATCGATGTCGAAGAGCACACAGGAAAGGGTCTCATAGTAGCGTTTGGCGCGCAAGAAGTCCTGGTTCAACTGTTCATGAAAATATCGGTGATTGTAGAGACCGGTCAGGCCATCACGATTGGCCAGTTCCTGGAGTTGACGGTTTTTCTCCTCTAGGGCCTCGTAAAGCTCCCGGAGGCGCAAATGAATATTAACGCGAGCCAGCAATTCGGCTTCATCGAAGGGCTTGGTGACGTAGTCGACCGCCCCCATTTGCAGCCCGCGCACTTTGTCGCCGGGCTCCGCTTTGGATGTCAGCATGATCACCGGGATTTGGCTAGTCTCCCTGTCCTCTTTGAGCTTCTGGCACACTTCATAGCCGTCCATCTGGGGCAGAACCAGGTCCAGAAGGATGAGGTCGGGGTGGTGGGAGTGGGCCAAATGCAATCCCTGAGAACCATCCTGTGCGGTCAGCACCTCATGGCTGTTGCGGTTCAGAAACTCCTGTGCCACATGGACGATCACGCGACTGTCATCAATGATCAGGATCTTCGCCATTTAGCTCTCCGACCCGAGATTTGCGAGGATAACGCCGGGGATTTCGTCCAAAGACGCTACCACCTGAACAGCATTGAGGGCGATGGCTGTCTTGGGCATGCCAAAGACCACTGAGCTGGCTTCATCCTGGGCCATGGTGACAGCTCCTGCTTGCTTCATAGCCAGCAACCCCTCGCCACCGTCATCGCCCATCCCGGTCAGGAGAATACCGATGGCATGTGGGCCGGCAGTAGCAGCCACCGAATGGAACAGCGCGTTTACCGAAGGCTTCTGCTGTTTGATCGCCGGAGCGTCGTAGATGCGTACGTAGTAGCCACCTGCATCACGCTGCAGCTCCATGTGTCGCCCGCCCGGAGCCACCAGCACCCGCCCTTGCTCGACGCGATCGCCGGTTTGGGCTTCGCCGGCTTCCAGCGGGAGCAACGTATTCAACCGTTTGGCAAACGCCTGAGTGAAGCGAGGTGGCATGTGCTGAGCGATGAGGATCCCACAGATCTGTGGGGGAAGAGCCATGAGTATGTCCTGGATGGCTTTGGGGCCACCGGTCGAGGCCCCTATTGCGATCACCTTCTTGCGGATTCCAGCCAATGCGACGGGTGGTGACTTGAACGGTGTCGGCTGTCCACCTGTGGGTCGTACCCGGGTCTGGGCAGCAGCCCGAAGCTTCATGATGACCTCACGGCCTAACTCCTCCATGTCCAGATGGGCATCAGGGGATGGTTTGGCAACGAAATCCACCGCGCCTGCATCCAAAGCCTCCAAAGTGCGAAGGCTGTTTTCATGCGTGTAAGAGCTGATCATAACGACTGGGGTGGGACGCTGCCGCATCAGCCGCTTAAGAAAGGTGATGCCGTCCATGCGCGGCATTTCCACATCCAGCGTAATGACGTGAGGCTGGTGAGCAATAACCAGGTCCTTGGCTTCCAGGGGATCAGAAGCCATACCGACGATCTCGATGTCCGCCTCACTGCTCAAGAGCTGATGGAGCAACGAGCGAAACAAGGGCGAATCGTCGACAATGAGCACCCGAATGGGCCTTATGGGGCTATGATATGTTTCCTGCATAGAGCTACCTTGAACTACCTTGCGATCGCTTTTCCTTGAAATAGTGAGGGAGGCTTGGTGCACCCTACCTGACAGGTTCCCCGATCTCTTTGTTTCGTCCAAATTCTGCAGCCGGAGACCACAATTCAGCCTACTACGTCTGATTCTTGCTCCGCTGATCGACGCTCTCCCACCTCAGACTGGTCAAACATGAAAACCGCCTGGGCTTCCGATGGCTTTTGGAATACCTTGCTGCGGTAGACCTGCTCCTCTTGTAGAACGCGCCCGGCCACTTGAACCTCAAGGCGTTTCATCAAGACTCGGGAGGTGTCACTGAAGAAGAGCACTCTGCGCGCGGTTGTGCCCCCCAGATCTTCCTTGATGACCGGTATTCCTTCCAGTTCCAAGTACTTCCTGGCAAAGTGAATATTTGAGCCGGTAACATCACCGTCTCGTTGGCGAAACTTGAGGACATGGCCGCCGCCGAATAACTTCGCTTGCAAATCCTTGCGTTTAGCCCCCAACTTGATGAGCTCACCGAGCAACAACTCCATAGCAAACATTCCGTAGCGACCCAGCTCCGAGGTCAGCATCTCATCGGGATGAACCAGCCCGGGAAGCATGAAATGGTTCATGCCGCCAATAGTTCTCTCCAGGTCATAGATGCAGGCGGCAATACAGGAACCGACAACGGTATAGAGCACTTCATCCTTTCGGGTGGCATAGTAGTCCCCCGGTTTCAACACGATGACGGTTCGTCCCAGTTTTCGGCTGTACAGAGGGTGCAAGGAACCCTCCTTAGATGGGTTCAGGTGGCGTCCAACGCTTCCAGTTCTTCCTGATGCAGAAGGCGATCCATATCCAGCAGCAGGATCATCTCCAAGTCCTTGTGGGTGATACCCTTGAGGTACTGGGTCTGCAACCCGGGAGGCAGATTTGTCGTGTCCTGAATAACCCGGGAATCAATATCCAACACGTCCACAATTTCGTCGGCCAGGATTCCCATGACTCTGCCCTGGATTTCCATAACCAGGATCACATGGAATGGGGTGTAACTGACACTGGGCAGTCGAAACCGGTCGCGGGGGTCGAACACCGGCATGATGGTCCCGCGAAGGTTGATCAAACCCTTGATGAACGATTGCAGACCGGGTATCGGAGCGATTTTTCGGTAACTGAGGACTTCCTTGATCTTGAGGATCTCCACCCCGAAGAACAACTCCTGCAGCCGAAAAATAACGTATTGGGCGGTAGCCATCAGAACTCCTCAAACCCTTCGCCCAACTCGTTGTCGAAAGCGTCTGCCTCCTGGGGCTCTCTTCCCTTGGTCTGTGCAGCCGAACGCGGCAGGCTTGGCTTGAGTGTCGGCCATCGGGCTGCCTTTCTGTCAGCTTTCGTCGGTGTGAGCAAGGTCTCGAAACTCGCTTGCTGGATATCCACCCGCGCCTCTTCGCCGAGCACGAAGCGACTGCTCATGGTTTGCAGCAGTTCCGATCTCTCGTTCAGGATGTCCGTTGTCTGAGCCAGTTGGTCCACCAGGGCGGCATTGTGTTCGATCACATCGGTCATTTCGGCCACGGCTCGGCCGATCTGGTCGAGTCCTTGCGAGCTTTCGTGGGTGGCCAGCGACACCTCGGTCAGGGCGTCCGAAACCTGCTGGATGGTCTGGATGATCTTCTTGAAACCGGTTTCCAGCCCACCCACCCATTCCTTGCCGTTGGCCACCTTTTCCTGGATCTCACGCACCAGGTTCTGGATGTCTTTGGAGGCTTCCGAGCTTCTTCGGGCCAGACTGCGGACTTCATTGGCCACGACTGCAAAGCCGCGGCCTTGATCGCCCGCTCGGGCGGCTTCCACCGCCGCGTTGATGGAAAGCAGATTGGTCTGGAAGGTGATTTCATTGATGAGGCTCATCATCTCCACGACCCGCCGGCTAGCTTCCGCCATTTCGCTCATGGCCTGGGCGGTCTTGTCGACCGTGGCGCCACCCACCTGAGCCACAGCTACGGCCTCTTTGGAGAGATTGTCGGCACGCTGGGTGTTGAGTGTGTTCTGACCGATGGAACGTGATCAGTTCTTCAATGGTGGCGCTGGTTTCCTCCATGGCGGCGGCCTGTTGTTCGGTGCGTTGAGCCAGGGATTGATTGCCGCGGGCGATGTGATGAATCCCGGTGACCACAGTGTAGGCCGCCCGCTGGGTCTGGCTGATGAGTTCCGTCATGCGATCCAGGGTTTCGTTGGTCTTCTGGATAAGCTGATCCATGACATCATCTTGGCCGCTGACGACGGCCCGTGGTGTCAAGTCGCCATCAGCCACCCGGGTGAGGATGGTGGAGAGGTCTTGGACGCGTTCCTGGAGCAATTCCTTGGCTTCTTCCTCCCTGAGGTAGGATTCCTTGAGCATGTGTTCCGCTTCCACTTCCTTCGTGAGGTCGCGGAGGATCTCGAAGGCCCCTAGAATCTTACCCGTGGAATCCTTCAAAGCCGCTGAACTCACTGTGAGATGAACGGCCCTGCCCGCCGCGTTGGTCATGATTACGCGGGTGCCGAGGCTTGCTTCTCCAGTGGCCAAAGCTTTCTTAATCGGGCAGCCTTCATGGCATTTGTCGCTGTGGAACAGCTCCTCGCAAGTCTTGACTCCCCGTACCACTTCGGGTTGGACGCCCGCCAATTTTGCTGCGGCCTCATTGATGTAAGTGATTTTCATGTCGGGATCGACCATGAAAAATGGATCGTAGATGCCCAACTTCAAGCTGTTGGCATATTCCATGCGGTCTCGGGTGTTCTTGATCATCTGATTGAAATTGCGGGTCAAAGCCCCGATGGAATCCCTCGAATCATCCCAGACTTCCACCGATACATCGCCCGCCGACACTCTGCTGGTCTGTTCTGCCAGAAAACGGATGCGACGCGTGACCAGCCGCGACAGCAGCAAACTGAGCAACAATATTATGCCGATGATTTCCAGGGCGTAGACGGACAGGAGTCGGATTCGGGCCGCGGCCAGGGCGGCAAAGATGCTGGTCACCGGCTGCTTGACCACCATGGCCCCCAACACTTTCTGTGTGGCGCCGTGACAATGGTGGCAGGACTGTTCATTGAGGACTGGTTTGATGGCGATGAGGTAAGAATTGGCACCGCTGGTTTCCGTGAAGGTTGTCTTAGGGGTTACCCCTGATTGGAGTGTCTCGCCCAGTGCCTGCTGGGCCTCGGGCTGATGAAGGTAACGGGTCATGGGTGTGCGGGTTCGATCCTTCTCCGAGGCATAGGTTATTCCCTGCCGGAAGTCGGTGACATAAACCTCGACACCCTGCATGTTGAGTTTGATGTCATCGAATTGCTCCTCAATGGTATTGCTGTCACCAATAGCCATGGGATATCGGATGGCGCTGTAGGTGTGTTCCAGCAGACTTTTGCTGTAGGTAGCGGTGAGATCAAGGCCGCTGCGAGTGAGAAAGGAGATGGTCTGGGAGACGCTGATTCCGGTGAAGAAGATCACCACCACGGCGATCACTCCCAAAGTCTTGATGCGGAGACTGAGTCTTTGATGAAACCGTGTGAATGCACGAGCCATACGTTTGTCCTTCTTGCCCGGATGTGGAAGAGGATTGACGGTCTTTCACTAGTGATTCGCCATTCGGAACCCATCCTTGCTTACCGTGCAACCCTTTAGTGCTGTCGCTTCGGGCAGGGTCGAAGCAGCGTACTAGTGGGCGCCACCGTGAAGCAAAGGCCGGTATCGGAAGTTCTGAACCCGCTCCTGAGTGTGACAACGCTGGCAGGTTTCCACCGTGACCTTCCTTTCAATGAGTTTCGGGTCCTGAGTTTCGACGTGCTCTTTCCCTGGACCATGACAGACCTCGCATCCGGCATCTCTAAGTTCGGGAGTCCGTTCAATGCTGACAAATCCACCCGATTTTCCATAGCCGGTAGTGTGGCAGACGAAACACTCCTTGAGTTGCTCAGTGCTCAGGCCTTTTTGCATGCGCTGAACGCTTTGATAGGAGTGGCTCTTCCGGGAGTATTTGACGAAACTAGAGAACTCATTCGCGTGGCACGGTTGGCATGCGACGGACCCGACATAGGTCCCGGTTCTTGCTTCTTGGGGCTGCGCCGACAGGCAGACCGGCACTGTCAACACCGTCCCCAGCAGCGCCACCAGGCATCCCCAAACAAACTCACCCACTCTGCGCTTCCTTCGTCTATCTCCATGCATGGATAGTTCCTCACGGTTCATGAGCCCCCTGAAACAGAGGTGCTCAAGCCTTCATCTCCGATTCAAAACACATATGTTCCAATCCCAACGGGTCCAGCACCAACGCCACCGAACCGTCGCCCAAGATGGCAGCGCCGGCAAACCCGGTGACGCTACGGAAATTGGTCTGCAAACTCTTGACAACGATCTGTTGTGGTTCTAAGAAGCTCATCCACCGGTATTCCCAGGATCCTTTTCCCGGTGTTGAGCAACATCAAAATCGGTCCCAGGTTTCGTTGCCCCTCGTCGTTCCAGGCGAAGATGCGCGGCAGGTTGACGAGTGGCACGTAGGTGTCGCGAAACCTGTAAAGACCTTCGTCAGGCCCAACGGGCCTGACCAAATCTGATTGGAACTTCTCGGTACCCACCACGCTTTGCAGAGGAATCAGATAGGACCTCTGATCGACGCGGAATTGCAGCACGTCCATCAATGAAAAGGTCAGAGGCAGGCACAGCGTGAAGGTTGTGCCGACATCCTTCTCGGTGGCTACGGCAACGGTTCCCCCAAGACGTTCGAGTTCGGTCTTAACGACATCGAGTCCCACCCCGCGACCGGAAAGTTCGGTGAGGTCGGTACGGCTGGTGAATCCCGGACGAAAGACAATGGGCAGCAAGACATCGGGATGAGCTGGTTGGTCGGCGGAGATCATCCCCTGTTCCAAAGCCTTGCGATGAATGGCTGATCCAGTCGAACCCCCGGCCATCGTCACGGATTTCAATGAAGATTCGCCCCTCGCGCTGGTAGGCCTTCAACTCGATATTGGCTTCAGGGGGCTTGCCCTTGGCTGTTCGGTCTTCGGGTGTTTCAATGCCGTGATCCACACAGTTGCGGATCAGATGTTTCAAGGGATCGCTGATGTGTTCGATGACTTCCTTGTCCAGTTCGTTTTCCAGTCCGGCCACGATGACATTGACCAGTTTGTTCTGCTGGAGGCCGAGGTCGCGAGCCATCCGCTGAAACCGCCGGAACGTGCCTTCCAAAGGGAATAGCCGCACCCGCGCAACGCGTTCCTGAAACTCCCGGTTCACCTTGAGCAGGTTTTCCAGTTCTTCCATGAGTTCCCCGGCGGAGGAGACCCCAAGCCGCTGCAACATCACCTGCAGACGTGACAGCCCGATTCCCATCTCTTCGGCCAGATTCACCAGGTTGTTGAGCTTGTCCACAGTGACGCGAATCGTAGTTTGACGGTATTGGGCACGACTTTCATCCTGAATGTCCACTGCTTGCCGTAGCGTTTCTGGCTTTATCTTGCCTTGCTCGAGCAGAATCTCTCCGAGCTTCTTCTGCTCTTTCAGGGCTTCGGCGACATCGCTGGGAGTGACCTCCCCGCGCTGCACCAGCAACTCACCCAGGGTTTCGTGGGCCAGGCGAGTGTGGGCTCCATCATGGTAGTGGGTGGAGACATCTTCGATCCGGATATCATTGTCATCATTAAAGAAAAAGAAAACCTCCCGGACCTCGGCATCGGTGTTGGTGGTCTTGATGACGACTTCCCAGGACAGATAGAGCTGGTATGGATCGAGTTCCATAAAGGGTGGCAAAGCACTCAAATCCGGTGTGACTCGTACCAGTTCACCCAATTCGCTCAGGTTGAGGAGCGTCAATAGGGGGTCGCGGCCACTGTGGAAGATATCTCGACGAAAGCGCATCTGAATTTGCAGGAACCGGTCTGGTGCGGGAGCGGCCGGCCGTTGAGTCGTCCTCTCTTGAGGTTCGGTTCCGGCCAGAGTGTTTTCCGTCTCCACGGTGTCTTTGGCGGCGACAGCCTCCAAACCCAGGTAGCGTTTGATCTGGTCCTGACGTTTGGCCAATTCCCCCCGATCCATCTCGGTGTTTCCGGTAGCGGCCTGTTCCACCAGCAGACGGATGTAGTCCACGGACTCCAGGAGAAAGGTGATGAGGTTCTTGGTGATGGCCAGCTTGTGGCTGCGCAGTCGATCCAGTAGGTTTTCCAGATGGTGGGCATACTCGGAAAGGGGAACCAGGCCGACCATGGCAGCGCTGCTTTTCAGGGTGTGGATCGATCGGAACAGTTCGTCAACAGGGGCCGTCGCCTGTGGCGAAGACTCAAGCGTCAGCAGACTGGCTTCCGCCAGTTTGAGCAGGTCATCACATTCGAGGAGGAAGATTTGTAAGAGTTCGTTTTGTACGATCACGTCGGCCAAACCAGCTTTTTGACGGCCCAGAGCAGCTGTTCGGGTTGAAAGGGCTTCAGCAGCCAGCCGGAAGCCCCAGCTGAACGGCCGCGTTCGATCATGGCCTTTTCGCCCTCGGTGGTTAGGACCAGTACGGGAACAAACCGAGATGGACCTTTCTTGACTTTGGTAATGAAGGTGATGCCATCCATTTCCGGCATGTTAACATCCGTGAGTATCAGCGCCGGGGGCTGACCGCCATCCCACATCTGTTGGAGTTTATCCAGTGCATCCAGGCCGTTTTCCGCTTCCGTCACCAGGTAGCCGGCGTTGCGTAGGCAGAAGGTCACGGATGCTCTCATGGTGGGCGAATCGTCTACAAAGAGTATATGTCTCTGCATACTACCTTCCCTGACCCAGCAGTACTGTGCTAAGGCCACTCAAGGCGAGGATCTGCTCCATCTTTTTGGAAATCGCTGCCACCCGCCAAACGCGCCCGGCTGGCAGGGAATTCCGGAATGCAACCAACAACTGAAGGGCGGCAGCATCCACAAAGGTGACTGCCGCCAAGGAGACAGCCAGATCTTGACCGGATTGCAGGAGTTCGCTCAGGAAAAACCGCAAACGCTCCAATTCGTGTATGGAAAGCTCACCTTCGAAGTGAACGACGCCTTGTTCGTCCTGTCGGAACATGACTCTCATCCAGTCCATCACAAAGCCGGGATCACGGGCCATGTTAAGTCAACCCAGCAGGCGCGGGTTACACCCAGAATACTGCTGCTTTCTTGACCCACACATCTGGATGATCGCAGCCAGCGCCCTCAATGCGGCAGCTCAGGCCGGATGTCGTAACGCTGGTCGGCGATCATGAAGTAGAACGTAGCGCCACCGGGATCCATATGCAGATGGCGCGTGAGTTCGTAGTAGGCCACCTTACCGAAGCGGGCCTTGAGTCCGCGACGGGTGGCGCGACAATACAGTGCCTGGTCCTGGGCGACGGTCAAGGTGTCAGCGGGGAGAGGTTCCCGACGTCCGTCCTGCAGTTCGATGTCGACTGCCTGCAACCGGCCTTTGGAATCGGTTTGCAGATGCACGTAACGCACCCATAAGGGAGCGTCGGCAACACGTACCGGATGGATCTCACCTTCACACTGGATGTAGTAGCGGCCTAGCCGCTCGAACAAGGACCGGCTCAGGATTCGAGACAACTCCTCATCCACCACCGGGTTGCCCTCGCAATACCAGTTCCCGTGTTCGTCGATGTAATAGTCGTAAAGATGCCGTTGGCCTTTCACCAAGAAATCCTCTTGGTCTTGGCCGGTTGCCTTTACCCTCTGCCTGCGCACTGGTTTGCTCCCGTGGCGGCCTGGCCGCGTGATGACCCGATGTGATACTGCGGATTAGAAATGGAAGTCTGCCGCCAGAATGCTGTCGCAGATGGCAACCACTTTCTTGAACACTTCCTGATGGTTGGGGTGAACCTGATAGCGTTTGAGTGCCTCCAGGTCGGTAAAGGAGGACACCAGGGCGAAATCGTAGGAGCGTTCAGAGTGCACCACATCGCGACCAAAAACATATTCCTTGATCTCGCTTATCACCGGTGGCAAGGCCGCAAGGCTGCGTTCCAGATCGCTGATTTCAGCATCACCGACGTTTGCTTTGAACTTCATAAAGACGATGTGCTTGACCATTTCTACTCTCCTATGGTTGTCAACCTTCTGCGTCCTGTTTTCATCCGCTTTGGGCGATGGCCCTTAATAGTCCCTGGATGGCCGGCAGCTGCAATGGGTGGGGATAGGCCTGCCAACGGCGTTCTCGGGTTCCTCGGGCGACACAATCTCCCCATTAGCGTCTCACGCCCGGTGGTCGGCGCGATATCAGCAAGTGACTTAAAGTCACTCAGAAGTAGGGGTTCCGCGTCTGCCCAGTCCTTGCGATCAGTTTTCCAGGTGCGCTTCCGACCAAACCGTACTTTAACCACCTGCTTTGGAATCCCGCAGTCGGCGCGTATCCCCCACGCGGATGGTCACCTTCTGGGTGTCGAAGTATTCCAGCAACGGGATGGTGTATTTGCGGCTGGCCTGGGTTAAGTCTTTGAATTGGGCTGTCGAAATTTCGCCCTGGCCTTTGAGAAAGACGACCAGGCGCTGCTGCAATTCGGCCAGGACTGCCGCATGGAAATATAGGTCTTCCTTCACTTTAACCAGGATCGCTTGGGATAGCATCCATTGGAGCACTTCCTGCTGCTGGGCGACGGTGCCGGGTAGACTCGGTGCCACCTCACGGAAAAACGGCGGCTGTAAGGCGCCTTCCCGGTAGGCTCCTTCGATCTTTTGGCGGAGGTTCTGCTGGTCCTTGCCAAGATCGATGCGATGCGTTGCCCAGCGAATCCATTCTTTCTCCTGAGCGATGGTCCCCTGCTGGGTGAAGTGCTGCAGGATGAAATTATAGAGCTTGCCATCCACCTGCTGGGGCAGTTGTGCGGCCAGTTCCTCCTTGGCCATTCCGGCCTTGAGTGCGAACCGGCCGTGATAGTCGCTCAGGGTGGAAAGCAGGGTTTGCTTTAAGGATTCGAGCACGGAGGGATGAAGCAGACGGCGGTTTTCCTTGTCGTAAAGGATGACTTTGTGTTGACTAATGAAGGGCTGCAGAATCCGCTCGAAAGGCTTGCCGAAAACGTTGGCGCGAACCTGTAGTTCTTGCTCGGATACCCCCGTTTCGCCAGCGCGTTCGATATGCCACAGGATGATGTCGGCGTCTTGGCCTTCGAGCAGAACCGGCAAGGCCTGAGCCATCTGGGCTTTGGCCCGACCTTTGTGCTTGGCCGGTTGGGGATGGAGAATGGTGCCGCCCCCGATGGTGCGGATCGGGGAGTAGGAACGCACGACGTAGCGATCGCCGCGCAGAACCGCAATCGGGGTGTCGAATCGCAATTGCACGAAGGCGTGATCAGCCGGCTTGAGTTCATCCCGGTCGAGCAGCACCACCGTAGCCAAATGCTCCGCCGTGCCGGTGTGAAATCGAACCTTGGCGCGGTTTTTCACGGGCCGTGGGGCGCTGGCCAGCAGATCCAGGTTAACATCCACCATGTAGCTCGGCACCATTGAATCCGGAGTGGACACCACATCGCCGCGTTGAATCAGACCCCGTTCCAGACTCTGCAGGTTGATGGCGGTGCGCTGCCCCGGTTGGATCTGTTCGACGTCCTGGTTATGAACCTGCAGCCCGCGGACTTTGGTCTTGTGCACCGACGGATAGATAACGGCGGTATCGCCCACGCGCAGACGGCCGGAAGTGCTGGTGCCGGTGACTACAGTGCCGAAGCCTTTCATGGTAAACACCCGATCCACCGGCAGCCGAAACGGTCCGGCCGGGCTGCGGGCATCCACCTCCGCCACCAAGCGGTCGAGTTCGAGCCGCAACTCGTCGATCCCCTCGCCGGTTATCGAGGATACCGCGATCATCGGTGCACCATCGAGAAAGGTGCCGCGCAAAAAGGTCTGAACATCTTCGCGAACCAGGTAAAGCCATTCGGGGTCGTCGAGCAGGTCGATCTTGGTGAGCACCACCAGCCCCTTCTTGACTCGCAGAAGCTGGCAGATTTCCATGTGTTCCTGGGTTTGCGGCATGACACCTTCATCGGCGGCGATCACCAGGGCCACCAAGTCAATTCCGGTTGCGCCCGCCACCATCTGCTTGACGAAGCGTTCATGACCGGGAACGTCCACAATCCCCAACAGCTCCCCACTGGGTAGCTGCAGATAGGCGAACCCCAGTTCGATGGTAATCCCCCGGAGCTTCTCCTCCTTCAAACGGTCCGTGTCGATGCCGGTCAGGGCCTTGATCAGAGAAGTCTTGCCATGATCGATATGGCCGGCGGTACCCAAGATTACCTGCTTCATAAAGTCGTGCCTCGTCGTGACCGAATGGATGTCGTGGTGCCGCTCTTAAAGCATCTTATGATAACAAACTAAGTGCTTGCTGCACAAGGATTTTCCCGACATCATCGGTGCCCGCTGCAGGCCACGAGGGCTTCAACTTGTTTGCCTCGCCCTTTCGTGCTAAAGGAAGTCCCGCATATCATATTGCAAGGATACCTTCTATGGATGACGTTTATTTTAATCCTTTCAAGGAATTGATGCAGATCGTCGGGGTCGCCCTACTGGTCGTCGCCACGGGGACGGTAGGCTTTCTATTCGACTTTTGGATGTTTCTCCATTCGCCCGGACAGCCGCAGCGCAGCCTGCAGCAGGTGCTCATCCACCCGGGCATGAAGGCCGCGGCCATCGCTCAGACCCTCCAAACCGAGGGCGTCGTCGCTGATGCCCGCAAATTCTACTGGCTCTGTCTGCTTACCGGTGCCGGTGGGAAACTGCGCGCCGGCGAATATGCCTTCCTCTCTCTTGCCACTCCGCGCCAGGTGCTGGACCGGATTATTCGGGGCGATGTCATTCAACGCCGCATTACGTTTCCTGAGGGTTCGACCCTGCGCAACGTGGCCAGGATTCTGGCCGATGCTGGGCTGGCAAACGAATCGCAGGTCTTGCGCCGGGCCGCCGATGAGTCTTTTGTGCGTTCGCAGGGAATTGCAGCGAAAAGCCTGGAAGGCTATCTGTTCCCGGAGACTTACCATTTTCAACGCACCCAGGATGAAACGGCACTCCTGGAAGTCATGCTGAAGGAATTCCGCAACCGGTTTTCCTTCACCTGGCACGAGCGCGCCCGCGAACTTGGTTTCAGCGTCCATGAAATCATGACCCTGGCTTCCCTGGTGGAGAAAGAAGCACGAGTAGATGTCGAACGTCCGCTGATCTCAGCGGTTTTTCTCAATCGGCTCAAGCGACACATGCCGCTTGCAGAGTGATCCCACCGCAGTCTATGATCTGCCCGATTTCTCCGGTCCTGTCACCCACAGTCATCTGCAGCGCGCCAGTGTTTACAACACCTATCAGATCATCGGTCTTCCTCCTGGTCCCATCTGTAACCCCGGAACTAAATCCATCCTGGCGGTCCTGTACCCGGCCGATGTCCCCTATATCTATTTCGTCAGCAACCTGAACGGTACCCATCAGTTTTCTACCAGTCTCGAAGAACATAATGCCGCGGTGCGAAGCTATCGTCAGAAACTGCGCGAACAAACCAACAGCGCGGAAGCTGCGAGCAGTGCCCCGGCTCCGCCGCCCGCAGGCGGCAGAGAAACACGGAGGTGGACGGCAATGATCCCCACCCGGCCATCGGCAACTATCGCCGCCATCATTCTGGCCGCCGGCAAAGGCAGCCGCATGCTGGAATTTGACGGTAATAAAACCCTGCTGCCGCTCGTGCCTGGTCCCTCCGTTTACTTGGGGGAGCGGCCTATGCTGCTGGAGGTTCTTGACAACCTTCCGGCGGGCCCCAAGGGCATCGTAGTGCATCACTGCGCCGAAGCAGTCCGGGCGACGACCAGCCATCTCGCAGTGGAATACCTGCTGCAACCAACCACCAACGGTACTGGTGGGGCTGTCCTGGCGGCCCGGCCCTTCCTCGAATCGGTCAACTGCGACCGCGTGATCATCACCATGGGAGACGTGCCGCTGATCCAAACTGCCACCTACCGAGCACCTGCTTCAGGGGCTGGAGGAGGGCAACCATCTCATGGTGCTCGCTTTCGAGCCCGCCGATCGGGCGCAGTACGGCCTGCTGGAAACGACCGGGAATCAGGTGCAGCGCATTACCGAATGGAAATACTGGCGGGGCTACCCGGCCGAGCGTCAGGCCGGGTTGCGCTGGTGCAATGCCGGGGTATATGCCGCCCGACGTGCCAGCCTGAGCCACTGTTTGAAACGGCTGGCACAGCGGCCGCACCGCGTGCAAAAACAGCGCGACGGCGGATGGGAGACCATCGAGGAATATTTCCTGACCGATCTGGTGGAGCTATTCAGCGCCGATGGTCTTGGCGTAGGATTTGTGGTGGCGAATGAAGAGGAAGTCATGGGGGTGGATACCCCCGAAGCCCTGCAGCGTGCCCAGGCCGTCTACCGGCAGTGCCGGCAGGAAGTTCACGCCCTGGCAAAGCGTTCCGAATAGCGCTTCATACAGATTTGCCTTGATTCCTGACCAAACTGAGGTGACCTCAGAATCATAGCCGTGTCTAGGGTCCGAGGCATCGAAGACAAGGGGTGGTCGTGACCAACAAATCGGCTCTGCATCAAGGATCAGGCAAGACGCAGTTGAAGAGAAAGAAGTTGAGCAGTTGTAGTTCTTGAAAAACCTTACGATTTGTTGTTGCCTTTTAGAATTATGTTGCTATCATGTTGGGCCATACTAGATGGTTTGGATATTTTGAGTCATATCGGAAATCGGTCTTTCGCCAAGGCAAAGGTAAGGTTTCACGGTAGCTCCAGATACCGCACCAAACAGTAGTGGAGAAAAAATACAACACCAACAGAAGGAACAAGAAAATGGCGGAAGGTCGAGTAAAATGGTTCAATGATGGCAAGGGTTATGGCTTTATCGAGACTGACAGCGGACACGATGTCTTTGTCCACCATAGCGCTATCGAAGGTGAAGGCTTCAAGTCTCTGAGCGAAGGCGAGAGGGTGAGCTTCGTGGAGGAGAGGGGCGCCAAAGGGCCGCAGGCAACCAGTGTAAGGAAGCTGTAATCCCCAAGGTTTCCAAGAGAAAAGATTAAGCCGGAGCGAGAAAATGCTCCGGCTTTTTTGTTGTGTAGGGAAGCACCGAAATGGCCTGGGTCGGATTCGAATCCACCGGGTCGGGTTGAGAGTTTCGGGTAATTCCCGGCTGGCCGTAATGGCTTGCAGTACTCCATACGCCTCGTGGCCTGTGTAAGTTCACGGCGATGGAAACCCTGCCGCATAACGCCCACCGCTGCCGGTAACGTCGATAGTGATGCCGAAGGCGTCGCTGAGGACCTCACTCACCAATTTCTCCTCCTTGAGCCCCTGCGCCAGGCACTTACCTTTCTTGAGCACCAGCACGTGTGACCAGATCGGCATGATCTCTTGCAGGTGATGGGTGACCAGGATCATGGTGGGGGCTTCGGGACGCTGCCCCAATTGGTTGAGGTTCTTAAGTAACTGTTCGCGCGCTACCAGGTCTAGTCCGGCGCAGGGTTCGTCGAGGATGAGCAATTGCGGTTGAGGGATCAGCGCCCGAGCGATGAGTAAACGTTGTTTCTCACCTTGGGACAGCACGCCATAGGGTGAGTCGAGGATGCCCGCACAGTGGAAACTTTCGGCCAATTCCCGCGCCTCCTCGTAATCCTGGGCAGTGGGTGGATTGAAATTTCCGATTGAAGCGTATTTGCCGCTGACGACAAGATCCAATGGTTTCTGACCCGGTGGTATCTGAGCCAGGAGGAAAGATCCCACCCAGCCGATCCTCTTGCGAAGATCGCGCAGATCGGTGTGGCCGAAACGTTCCCCGAGGACGGTTATTCGCCCTCGGCTGGGCCAGAGGTAGCCGGCCAGGAGTTCAAGCAGGGTGGTTTTGCCCGAGCCATTGGCACCCAGCACTACCCAGTGGTCGCCTCGCGCTATGTCCCAATTGATGTTATCTAGAATCAACCTTTGACTCCTGACAAAGGATACTTCCTCCAATCGGGTCCAGGGCTGATCAGCTGATGTCATCGACCGAGTGTTCATTCCTGGGATTTCAATCCTTTCACACGTCATCTTCCCTACCAAGGCAGTGGACCCTGCCAAGTCAGGACGAGCTTCCCGAAATGTTGATCGTCGCGCATCCTCAGATGGGCCGCCTCCACCTCCGCCATGGGGAAAACCCGATCCACTACCGGATGTACCTCACCCGAGGCCAGTAAAGGCAGCACCCGGCTCTCAAAGGCTTTGGTGATGGTCGCCTTTTCCTGGTTGTTGCGATTCCGCAGTATGGAACCGATGATTCGGAGCCGTTTGTTGAGGACCGGGACAAGTGAGAGTTCGGTGCGATTGCCGCCCATCAAGCCGATGATCACCAGACGGCCGCGCAGTTTGAGCAGTTCGATGTGGGATTGCAAGTAGGGGGCGCCGATCCAATCCAGGATCAGTTCCAGACCGGCACCCCCGGTAATGATGCGGACGGCTTCGGCAAAATCCTCTTCGAGGTAGTTGATCCCGTGGTGTGCTCCCAGTTCCAGGCAGCGCTGAACCTTGGCCGTGGAAGCGTCGGTGATCAGCACCCGTGCGCCCGCATGTCGGCCCAGCTGAATGGCTGCGGTCCCGACTCCGCTGCCTCCGCCGTGGAGCAGCAGGGTTTCGCCGGCCTGGAGTTCGCCTTCGAGAAACAGGTTGACAAAAGCTGCGAAGAACACCTCGGCGGCAGCGGCAGCTTCCACGAAACTCAGGTTGTCGGGTATGGACAGCAGATGGTCGGCACGAGCGGTCAGGTAACGGCCATAGCCGCCGCCGGGTACGATCCCGAAGATGCGATCACCGACGTGCCAGTTTTGTACATCACCGGCCGTTTCCACGATAAAACCGGCATAATCCAGCCCCAACAGGGAGGAGGCGCCGTCAGGTGGCGGGTAGAATCCGCGCCGCTGCAGCAAGTCAGCACGGTTGACCGAGCACGCCTCCACTTGGACCAGGACTTCACCGGGTTGGGTCAGCGGGCGTTCCACTTGAGCCAGCTCCAATTGGCCCCAATCCCCAGTATTGCCGGATTCCCGGACCACGACTGCAGGCATGCGTGAGGTGCTCATGGCTGATCTCCAGTGAGAATCCGTTGATGGCACGAAGGCGTAAGGGCGATGGAGCTGCAAGGAGCTTTCATGCTGCAGACTTCCGTCCCCCCCGCCTTGTGCTGGTACGCTCTCCCGCTCTTGCGCTTCGCTCCCTTGAGCAGATTCATTCCAGTTCCCCGTTTTCGGCGAAGGAGTAGTAGCGGTCTGGGCCGGCAACGATAATGTGATCGTGAACGACAATGTCGAGTTCGCTCAGCAGGCGCCGCAGCTTGCGGGTCAATTGGCGGTCGGCGGCCGACGGTTGAGCGTCGCCTCCGGGATGGTTGTGGGCCAGGATCAGCGCCGTGGCGCGGTGTTTCAACGCGGTTTCCACCACCAGCCGCGGAAACACCGCGGCTCGATTGACCGTGCCCTGTTGAATGGTTTCGCCGGCGATGAGACGATGCGGGCCGGCCGCCGGGTCGGCGGTTGAATCAGGCAGGGCTTCGTGAGCAATAAGGGTGTTGCGGCTGTTGAGCGCCAGCACGTAGAAGACTTCATTGCGTTCGGTGGCCAGGATCGAAGCGAGAAAATCCACCGTTTCCTTGATGGAGGAAAGCACTCGGGTGTGTTTCCAACGATCTTGTTGATAGCGTTCCAGGAGGCGCGGGATAAGACTTAGAAACAACGCGGCCGCCGGGCCGATGCCGTCAACTCCCTCAAGGAGCTGTCGGGGAGCATCGAAGGCGTCGGCCAGGTTCCCGCCGAACTTGGTCAGCAGCTCTCTAGCGATGGGCTTGACGTCACGGCGCGGGATCACATAGGTAAGCACCAGCTCCAGCACCTCATGGTCATGGAAACCGTGCAGACCACTGCGTTCAAAACGTTGCCGAAGCCGTTCCCGATGTCCTTCCGGACCTGCTGTCATGACTGGGATTCTCCCGCACCACGGCCATTTACCCCGCGCTTCGGGCTTGGCCTCGGGCCTGGTCGCCTCAATCCCGGTGCATCACTTGAACTCGTTGTTTTTGTCCCGCATGCGCTTCAGCAGGTTGTCGAAGGAATCCCGATTGAGAATGGCGCTGAATTGTTGCCGGTAATTGTTGACCAGGCTAACCCCCTCGATGATCACATCGTAGGTTTTCCAGTCGTTGTCTTTGAGGCGCAAGCGGTATTCGATGGCGATGTCCTTGTCGCCTTTGTAGCCGGTGATCCGGGTCTTGACCGCGGCATAGCTGCCGTCCAGAGACTCATCATCGTAGATGACCTTCTCATTGGAGCAGGTGTAGGTGTCAACCCGGTCGATGTAAGTGTTGAAGATAAGGTCCTCGAAGAGCGTGGCGAACTCCTGTTGTTTTTCGGGAGCCTGCTGCTTCCAGCCGGGCCCCAGCGACCGCATGGCCATCTCGCGGAAATCGAAGTACTCCCGGACGATACTCTCGATTTGCTGGCGATGCTGTCGAACCACCACGCCCTGTCCCTGTTGACACTTGGACTTGAGCAAGCCGAGAACACGTTCGGTACCGGTTTCGACCACGGCCTTGGGGCGAGTTGCCGCGCCTGCCATCTGGGCGAGCGGAACCAGAACAAGGAAGCAAAGGATACCGATGCCTAAGGGCCAGCATCGGGGCTGCAAATCTGTCCTTTTCATAGCCGGACTCCTGTGAAGTTCCCATGATCACGATCACATAAACGAGGTTGGGATCCTCCGCGCAAAGGTCAATACCACCCACTGCCGAGCAGCTACACCCGCTGTGAACGCTTGCCTAAGGTTCAGTGTTGACGTTGGATCACCGCATTACTCATACTTCCATCTACCATCATCAAAAACTAAAAGAAACGCCCAGACGCACTCGGAGTCATACGAACCAGCCGCCGGGGATTCTGTCGTGAATGATTGAACGGTTTATCGGTAACAGCCAAGGATTTCAAGAAGGATTTTCATGGCGATCAATGATGCCCGGTTGCCGTAACGGTTAACCACCGAGCACGCGCGCGAAACCGACGGATCTCATTCCAATCAGCCAGCAAGGTTCATTGATTCAACCGGCTTAGTTCGCCTCCGCTCTCTCGTGGGCTCGGTATTCCCGGCGGTGACTGGTTGCATGTTTCTGGGTGCGGCCACAGGTGCTCGCCGCGACCTCCCTGGTGACCGCTCACAGGTTACCAGGGGCGTTGGTTCTGTCACGGGATTCGTTCAAAATTCCGGTGCCGATTCGAGCCAAGAAATCGATCCACCGTGTAGGCGCCACCGCCTTGCGACATCAGGGCACAGCACATGCCCAGCACCAGCAAGTGATATTCGAACCCTTCGCCGGCTTGCTGCCCAAACCAGTTCATGAAAAAGCCGTTTTGCAGGTGGTTCTGGTAAGCGCAAACCACCATGATGATAGCGATACCCAGCGCCGACAGCCGAGTCATAAGCCCGAAGATCACTCCCAAGGAACCGCAGAATTCGATGAACATCAGTAACAGTACCATCCACAAAGGATAGGATAGGTTTATCGAAAACAACTCGATCGTCCTGGAAAATCCCGGCCCCCCGAACCATCCCAAAACTTTCTGAGCACCATGAGCGAAGATGACGATCCCCAGTGCCAGCCGGATGATCAATAGAGCTATTCCGGCATCGTTTTTGGTCATTTCTCTTGCCATGGATGAATCCTCCCTGCAGGGGCCAAGGGTGGCGATTTGAATCCCGACATCAGCGTTCTGCCGTCCAGGGCTGGCTTTTTAGTTCCCGAAACGGGCGCATTGGTAAAAACCACTCCGGTGGGCGCGAGACGAGCCCGTAGCTGACGGCTTCGGTTACCCCCAGAGCGGCAAGTTCCCCGGCTTTGCCTGGGGTCCGGTTGTAGACCTGCAGTGGATACCCGGCTCGGACAACATTGGCCGCCATGGCCGTTCCCATGATGCCGAGTCCCAACAAACCCACTCTCTGTTTCATTGATCCGAATCTCCACCAGCGTGTATTATCCTGGGCGCAACAACCAGCCTCGCCCCCCTGAATGTAAAAGATTCCCCTGGAAGTGCAAGCATTATCCCCGTCTGCCCTGTGGCGTCCCTGTGGAGCAATGGCGTACCACCGGGCACAAGGTTTTGCCAGGCTGTGAACCTTTAACTTCCATGCCCTGGTGGCAGGTGCTCGTAGAGGTGGTGAAACTCCAATAACTTACACCATCACCCCAATCCTCTTCTTCAAAGGCTAACCTTGATACACTCATGGCCTCGTGGAGGGGAGAGGGATCTTCGGGTAAGCCATTTCTATCCGGATGACTTCTTGAGCATGGCGATGGGTTTGGCCATCTCCCGCAGGTGTGAGGCAGTTGCTTCCAGAGCACTGCCGGGTATGCCCATCATTAAGTGACCGGCATCGATTCCGGTCTTAATCCGGCAGCCTAAACCAAGAAATGTTATGTTCGGCACGCCGGCTAGGATAGGCAAGGCGGTAATGTCGGCGCAGCCGCCCAGAGCCCCCCCGGACTGCGGCAAATCCACACGGCCACCCTCTTGATAAGTCACCGCATAGAGCAACCACATCACCTGTTCACTGTTGACGGTAAACACCACCACTTGGGGGGTGGCATCATAGACCGACAGCGGGGCGATGAATGCGGCTTGGGTGCGGCCCTGCTCCAGGTAAGTTGATTTGCGGATGGTTTCCGCTGCGGCCTGTTCCGAAGCGTATAACCCTACGCCGTATTTTTCCAAAACGCCATCGTCGAGAAAACGTTCCATATCCTGTTCAAAACCCAGCACCGAAGTCCCCAGTTTGCATCCCAGCTGTTCCTTCCGGAGCAGCAGGGTACGGCCCTCACCGGCCAAAACCACGGCCTGGCAGTAGCTCTTGAAGTTCTCCTCGGTCATCGGAATGCCGACGGGGAGGGCTTCGCCTTCCCGGTACAGGCTCACCCCTACGGGTTCATAGCGCAGATTCAGGCTTGTCGTGATCTCATGGGAAATGGTCCGCCAGTGGTTCATGGCATGCTCCATTGAGTGATGGTTTCAGCCGTATGATTGATTCCGTGACCTTTATACTCTCAAAGGATTGGTTTGAAAAGGGCAGGCGACAGCGACGAGGAGAGAAGGAGGGTGGCATTGACCAGGTCGCCGGTCGCTGGCATGCTTCATTCGAGGAGAAGTCGGCAGCAACCAAATTTCATAAATCCGAACATGCTCCATATCTAACTTTTGGCGCAAGATGATGGAATATGCAATAATAGCGTCACATGGAGAGATCGGAGGTGATGCTGACAGCCATGGAACCACGGCCTGGTGCCTGCTATCGATGTTGAACGTGCTGCCGCAATAGTTCACCGCATAGACTGCGAAAATATGGCTTTTGGCTGACCTCGCCTCAAACGAGCTAAGAGAAAATGCCGGAGAACTGGCTGAACAACCGCAGTATTGTCTATAAGGATTGAATCGTTGCTTTCTTATGCACCTTTCTGGATGTTCTCCTTCGCGAGCATCATGTAGCTGGAGGTTCCGATCTGGTCGTCATTGCCGCAAGGACCGAGACCCAGGAAGGTCTATCACTAGAGGAGACCCCAGCTGAAGAACACAACTTCTCATCCTTGATGGGTATAACTTCCTGGCGTCCTCTGCAATTAGCGTCCACAGAAGGTGTAATGGATTTAGTTCAAGGTGCTTGGTTCAAATGTGATCAGACTGAAAAAGTCTTGATTCGATGAGCTTCAATAGCCTTTCCAAATCAGTTAAGAATCTGGAGGTACTGTATATGGCTGCTGCCATGTGTAAAAAACGTAGCAAAAAGGTCAGAACCCGCCTAGTTGATCATGGGTACCAGCAGAAGGGGGCATGGTGATGTCTTTCGAGGCGCGATTGCATAAGGTCTCTCTGCTTTCGAAGATGCTCGGGCAATGCAAGGCAAGGATGGTGGAGCTGGCGGTGAAAAACCTGCAGTTCACCGTCAAGGATAGTGTCAAGGAGGTGGATCTGGTCATTGATAGCTTGAGCATGTATGACGAGGCGAGGCGGTTGCTTGCCGACAGGGTTCCTCTGGGTGGGCCTGACTCAAGCGTTTCCTTGATCCTTTCCTACAATGGCAGTGCCTGGTTGAATGCCGCCATCACGTCTATCTACATGGTGGGCAATCGGGTGAATGTGAAGTTCTCCTCCAAGGGTGATGATGTCATGGCCTTGACCAAGGAAATGTATCAGCCGATCTTTGGCGAGGATATCACTTTCTACCGGGGCAGTGGTGAGAGCTTCATTGAGAAATCGCTCAAAGATCCCACCGTCTCCGCAGTGGTGGTATTCGGCTTCGATGAGAACATCATGCCTTATCAAAAGGCTGTTGAGCAAAGCGGCAAGAAACTTATCTTCGAGGGGCCAGGCCAGGACCCGTTCATTGTCTTCCCGGATGCCGATCTGGATCTCGCTCTTGATGATCTGGTGACGGCCAAATTCATCTATTCTGGGCAGACCTGCACGGCTCCCAAGCGGATTTTCATTCACCGTTCGATCTATGAATCGTTTCTGGAGCGCTTTGTAGATCGCGTCAAACAGTTAGTGGTGGGCGATCCGGCCGACGCTGAGACGGATATATCGGCCGTGGCCAGTGGTCTCGCCGTTCGGCGAATTGCTAATCAGCTTGCGGATGCCGTACAGAAAGGGGCTGAGATCCTCGTCGGCGGCAGCATAGTCAGGGAATCTTGTCGATCCGACGGTTGTCAAGAACGTTACCGACGACATGCTCGGTATGCGCGAGGAGGTGTTCGGACCCGTGGCGTTTACCTCGAGCTTCGCAACGCCGCAGGAGGTTCTGGCGCGAGCCAGAGATCACAAATACGGCCTGCGTGCCGCAGTGTTCGGGGGCCAGGTCGCCCAAGGTGTGGCGGATGCCTTAAAGGGTGAAGACTACTGCCATCCGGTGCCCGACTACACCTTCGGCAAGTTCGGTACGGTGGCCTACAATGAGCCGCGCAGCACCTCGTGGCGAGGAGCACTTGTCGTCAAACCCATAGGTGGCTACGGGTACTCAGGGTGGATCTGGGAAACCGTGGATGGCCATTTCCGAATCAAGCAGGGCGCCAAGCTATTTAGCGTCGAGACTTCCGTGCCTGCATAGACGAGGTGAGTTGGTAAGCCGGTTGAGGCTTGCGGGCGTTGGCGAAGCCTCTGCTCAGGCATGATACTGTCCATTGAATTCTAGCTCAATCCCAGGAGTTCCTTCGGTTTTTGTGAGACTTGCGATAGAATGCAAAAATATTCCCCGCTGGTGGCCTCGGTGCTGTCAGAATGCGGGGTGCTAATCTCGGCCGGACAGTGCGAACTAGAGAACAATCATGGGGTGCGAAAACTTACAGATAGGAGGTAATAGATGAAGATGAGGAGATGGTTTTTGGTGCTTGGAGTGATTGTGGCGCTTCTGACGTTCACGACCATGGTGGGTGCCAAGGAGGAGGATGCCGCCAGTTCGCGGCCCGAGGATCAAGCCGCCGCAATCTTCAAACGGATGGCCGATTTCTTGAAGAAATCAAAACAGTACACGGTGACCGTTGATTCCGAATATGATGTGGTCCAGGAATCCGGCCAAAAAATCGAATTTGGCGAAATGCGCAAAATGTCCGTCGTTCGTCCCGACCGTATGCGCGTCGATGTTGAGTCGCGTGACGGTCGCAAGGGCACGCTAATTTTCAACGGCAAGGATGTCATCATCTATAACGCCAAAGACAATGTTTTCTCTTCTGAGTTCAAACCCGGCGATCTGGACCAGCTGTTTGACCATCTCAAGGATGAGCTGGAAATTAGCCTGCCTTTGGGCCAGGTGTTCTCCGAGAGTCTTGGCAAAGTCAAAACGAAAAAAGTCCGTTCTTTGGTCTATGTGGGCAAGGCCAGCATCGGCGGGGTCCCTTGTGATCATGTGGCGGGGACAACCGAAAAGGTGGACTTCCAGGTGTTCATCGCTCAGGGAGACCGACCTCTGCCCTATCGGATTTTGATCAGCTATCGCAAACAGGAGGGTAAACCGCAGTTCCGGGCTCAGCTCTCCGAGTGGAATCTCAGTGCCGATATCCCTGAGTCTTCCTTCGTTTTCTCGCCGCCTGAGGGGACGGAGCGGATCCCATTCCTGGGCCAGTTGCGCGCGGCGGAGAAACAGAGGGCCGAGAAACATAGGGTTAAAAAGTGATTTCTGGGTGATGGCTTCGAAAGGTAGCCCGTGCATACTTGTGGGGAGTGCCAACATGTGAAGTCAGGTTTTATCGTGGGTGTTCATGGGGCGAAGGTCCCAGTGGTGAATCCATTGCCTTGTTCTCCAACGGCATCGAAAGGGTGAAGGGGAGAGGAAACATGAATCCAAATGTCATTTACCAGATGGACCCTGATAGGGTTCCTCGTCTTGCTCATGGCGGCCCCGCCGTGGGTTCTGGCACAGGGTTCCGGCGGTACCGGTCGGACCGTCAGCCAGCAGGAACTGGACCAGCTGCTTGCGCCGATCGCTCTCTACGCTGATTCGCTGCTTGCGCAGATCTTGGTGGCGGCTACCTACCCCGATCAGGTGACGGAGGCCGCACGATGGGTGAATCAGAACAGCTATCTCAAAGGAGATGCGCTCAACAACGCACTAGATGGCAAGGACTGGGATCTCAGCGTGAAAGCCCTGGCGCCTTTCCCTCAAGTGTTGGCCATGATGAGCGACAAGCTCGATTGGACCGAAAGGTTGGGAGATGCTTTTTTGGCTCAGCAGGACGATGTGATGGATACCATTCAGAGCTTGCGTGCCAAAGCCCGGGCGCAAGGCAACCTGAAGGACACCCGGGAACAGAGAGTTGTTGTTGAACAAGAACTCATCCAGATTGAGCCGGTCAATCCGGAAGTGATCTATATCCCCACCTACGACCCGGTGGTGGTGTATGGATCCTGGTGGTGGCCGTCATATCCACCCTATTACCTTTACCCTCCAGGAGCGGTATGGGCTGCCGGGGCCATTGGTTTTGCCGCCGGGGTAGCGGTTGGCGCCGCTTGGTGTCACGGCTGGGGGCACTGGGACTGGCATCACCGTAACATCAACATCAACGTGAATCGCAATGTGAACATCAACCGCAGTAACATATCGACTCGCAACATCCAGACAAGCAAATGGAGCAGTGTTGCCAGTAGCCGTGCCGGGACATCCTACCGCGGCCAGGCTGTACGGACGCAGCCTTATGGACCGAAGGGATTAGGTTCAGCTGACAGCAGAAGAGACTTCCGCGGTCATGAACAACCTGGGCAACCCCGCACCCTTGATAGAACCGGAGCCGGAACCGGTACCAGACCAACGACGGATTCCACCCTCAAGGGGCTGCAGCAGCGCCAAGAGGGAGGGGCATATGGACGTGGAACTGGGTATGAGCGGGCCGGTAGAACGGCATTCGAAGGATCTGGACGCGGTGATCAAGCCAGGATGAATTCACAACGCGGAGCTACGAGCCGCGGTTCGTCTTTCAGTGGTTCTTCTGGCTACCGTGGTGGCGGTTTTAGTGGGTCCCCAGGCGGAGGAGCTAGCTACCGTGGTGGCGGCTCCGGAGGATTTCAGGGCGGCGGCGGTGGCCGCGGAGGATTCCAGGGTGGTGGTGGCCGCGGAGGTGGCGGCCATGGTGGCGGTGGTCGCAGGTAGCTCATGAGGCCCGTTGACGCAACAGGTTTCGATCCTTGAGCTTCGTTGCAAGCAGCTCCGCAAACCAGCATCTTGGTCACATGGAGGTTGATACCATGCTCCCTTTTTTCAAGAATACTGCATACAGGCCGTTGGGCCGTATTGGTGCAATCGTTGTCATCGCCGCCGCTCTAACCTTTGCCGGTTGGTGTGACGGCGCGCTGGCGAAAACTGCCGATAGAGCCGCTGCGAAGCAAAGAACGTTTGCGTCCCCGGATGAAGCGGTCAAGGCGCTGATCGCGGCCGCTGAAGGCCGAGGATCTGAAGGAGTTGATGGCCATTCTCGGACCGGGAGGCAAAGACCTTGTCTATTCGGGTGACCCGGTGGCCGACCGCGCTGGACGGGAACGTTTCGTCCAGCTCTGCGAAGAAAAGAACCAATTGATAACAGGAAGGCGATGCCAGGGCGGTGCTCGAAGTGGGTAAGAATTGCTGGCCGTTTCCCATCCCGATTGTGATGAAGCGTGGCGTTTGGCTGTTCGACACCGGGAAAGGCCACCAGGAGATGCTCAACCGCCGGATTGGAAGAAATGAACTCAGTACCATCCAGGTTTGCCTGGCCTACGTAGATGCCCAGCATGAGTATGCGGACATCATCCGCGAGATTGACGGCCGGAGGAAATACGCCCAGAAATTTGCCAGTGACCCGGATCAGAAGAACGGGCTCTACTGGAAAGCCAAGGAAGGGGAACCAGAGAGTCCCCTCGGCTCCTTCGTGGCCAATGCCCGCAAGGAAGGTTATGGGAAAAAAGTCGGTCATAACCCCACCCCGTACCACGGCTACTTCTTGAAAATCCTGAAGGCGCAGGGCAGGAATGCACCAGGAGGGGCTTACGATTATGTGGTCGACGGCAATATGATCGGTGGGTTCGCGCTGGTTGCCTATCCAGCTGTATATGGATCATCCGGGATCATGACCTTCATCGTGAATCAGGACGGTGTCGTCTACGAGAAGAACCTGGGCAAAAACACCCATGCCATCGCCCAAAAGATGTTGAGTTTCGATCCTGACAAGACCTGGCGCAAGGTCGACGACAAGCATTTGACGCCTCCGAGCAAAGACAACTGAGCCGGTAACGGCTGTTGACGTAATACGTCCAGATCTGCCAGGAATCGCCGAGGAATCATCGGCGCACTTGCGCCCATGAATAAGGCCCCAACCGTCATTCCCGCAAAGTTTGTCCTCGCAAGCCTCAGGCCGAAAGCGGGAATCCAGTCTTTTCAAACGGCTTCGAACCCCCGCCCTGGCGGGGGTGACGCTATGGAAAATGCTCAAAGGGCCAGAGTTATTTCTCGCCAGCTCCTTGTGGCTCCTGACGCCAAGCGCGTTGACACGGGTACAGCTCCATTCCCAGTTTGGGAATGGAGCTGTCTATCATATGTCTGTCGAATGGTCTGTAGACGCATGATGTGTTGTGCCAGGCTGCGGCCATGATCTCTAATCGTCTTCTTCGTATCCATAGGCCTTGAAGATATCGAGGATCGTACTGGTAACATATGATTCTTCTTTGTATCGGCAGGCCTTGTTGAAGGCTTTGGTCACCTGTGAGATTTTTTCATAGGCACCGCTTATACCCTTACAGAAATGGTGCATATCTTCCATGATCCCTTGCATATGTTTGGCAATCTCGTGGAGATTTTCCCCTTCAGCGATCTTCTCAATGAGTGCATCTAAAGTTTCCATCTCTTCACGCAGGGCATCCGTCGAACCATGCAGATGCATAAGGTGCGTGTTGAGGTGATGGCACATGCTTCCCGCAGCGTTGCGGAGTACTCTATTGCGCTGGTCCTCCAGCGCTTTGGTGACGTTGTGGACGATACCCTCGTGGTAGAGAATGTTCCCGGAATCATCGAACTTGGCCCGTGCAGTGATGGCGGCCTCGATGACATCTCCGGCCTTGTTCTTAAACTTCACTTGCTTGCCTTCAACATGGCCTTTCCCGTAGATTTCTTCGAGGAGCCCCGCCCTTTCTGAGAGATCGACATAGAAGTCCTCCACGTTGCTCGCCAGTGCTTCCTCCTTGCTTGCAATACCGAGAAGCTTCAGGCCCGCATCATTGATATCGATGAAACGCCCTTGTGACGTAAGAGTGAAGGCCATATCGCTCGTCGATTCGAAAAAATCCCGGTATTTCGCTTCGCTCTGTCTGAGTGCATCGATGGCTTTTTTCTCCTCGGTGATATCCCTGATCACGTGGTCGACTCTTCGTATAGTCCCTTTGAGTGAATAGACAACGTGCCCTTCATCAAGAACCCATTTGAGCGTCTTGTTCCTGCTGATGATCCGGTACTCGAGTTCGTCGAACTCGGCTTCAGGCAGATTCTTATAAAACTCGTCCACTTTGTGCTGTGTCATCGGGGTGGACAAATCTCACGATGTGCTGCTCCCCGCTGGTGAAGTCCCTAAGGGGGACCCCGTAGAGCGCTTCAGCCGCAGGGTTTATGGCGAGAATGGAATAATCTTGTGGAGACAAGGAGACCACAACTTCATTCATGGAATGGATGATGCTCTCAAGCCGTTCTTTGACCCTTTGCAGATCGGACCGAGTCTTGCGACGTTCGGTGATATCCGTCAATGCACCGAGTATTGCAGGGCTGCCCCCGCACTCGACAATGCTAACCTTCATCTCGATGATCGCATCGCCGTCCCTTCTTGGCATGACAAATTCGATGGTATCGGACATACTCTCAGTGAACAGGCGTTCTTTACAGTACCTGGTCACTCGTTCCCAGTCGGCAGCGGATATGAAGTCTGAGAAATCTGACTCCAATGACTTGCTCGGGCCCTTTCTGAGAGATGTCGTAGAATGCGTTGTTTGCAAAGACAACCTTTTCCTCCCTGATGATGACAACGCCGTCATTGATGTGCTTGATAATGCCCTGATAATCGATATCTCCCTGACATATCCTGATTTCTTCAGCGTCTTCGAATGTCTTCTGGTTCATATGTTTCCTTCTAATGCGTCAGCGCGAATGCAACCAATAACCAGCATGGGACTCCACTTCGGGTAGCCACGGGTCTATTCAAGCGGTGTGCGAACGATTCTGTGACTGCCCATTCCAGGGCAGCGATTGCGGACAAAGGTGACCCTGTCGCCAGGGCCACAGATCTTTCCCCACACCGGTCTCCTCACCAAGTTCAAAACAATCAAACTGGCGGAGCATGACATGGATTATTCTACCTGCTTTTGCTGAAACTATGTGGGGAATAGTGTGGGGAAGAACCTGAGGCAAGGGAAGAGGGGCTTTTGCGTCCAGCGTAGATTCCCCGAGCGGCCTGCTGATCGCTAAAGACGATCCGTAAGCCAGCGACAAGCCCCTTGTCATTCTCAAGGGACATCGTTGGGTTAGCCTTGTGCGTGCCGTTGCCATGTGGTAGAAATTCCTAAGTTTTTCAAACCAAAAGAGCCCTGCTGCTTATAGAAGATTGGGCTGTAGCGCAAGACTTGGTGGATCGCGGCCGTGTGCGTCACGGGCTGTTTTTCGCTCACCTGTTTTTGGAGAAAGCGTTGAAGGCCCTTGTTTGCAGAGTAAACCAGGACCTTGCACCCCGTCTCCATAACTTGGTGCGATTGGCGGAGTTGGCACAGATTCCCATTGAGCCCGATCAAATTGAGGTACTGGCGGTGATGAACGCTTTCAACAGCGAAGGCCTTTATCCCGATTCGCTGTCACCACCACCGACCAGCGACGCACGCACGGCACTAGATCGCCGAGAGGCCAAGAGGTATTCCAATGGTTGATTCATCAGTCGAAAGAAGCACCCGCAAGTACCTAAGGAGGCTAGAAAAAATAAACTGAACACTATTGGTTGTTTCTCGGGAAGATCCTGTAGTTCCATTCGCCGTGAAACTCATCCCGGATGATTGCTAACTTTGCCATGTCCTCATCTGGGATTTTGATGCCTGTAGAATAGAACGCATCGTCTATTTCGGCCTGGATTGTCAGTCCCTTTTCAGTGCGTGTGTTAGCAATGAGGTTTACGACCACGGCTCGGCTTTCCAGTGGACGACTACGCCAGTTCTCGCTGACATGGCAGAACATCCGATGCTCGATCTTGTTCCATTTGCTTGTGCCAGGGGGAAATGACAGACATGGATGGTCATGGCGAGTTCTTCAGCAAGCTTCTGAACTTCGATTTTCCAGAGGCGCACGCGGCTGCCGTTGCTACCACCCCCATCGGCTGTAATCAGCAATTCATTGGCCTGCGGATAGAGTCTTATCCCCATGCGCTTCCACCAGCGGCGAATAGTCGCGATGGCGAACTCGGCAGTGTCATGGTTGATCCCGACGCTTACCCAACCCTGATTGTGCGTCAAATCGTAAACGCCGTAAGGCACCACCTTTCCGAGTTCCTTATCGGCAAAATCGTGGCCATTCACCTCTTCAGGTTGGCCCTTTCTTTGCCACTCCCGACCTCCATTCTTGAACCGCCCAATCAGTTCCTTCTTCTTGGTGTCCACCGAAATGACTGGGAAACCAGACTGTTGGAACTGCTCAACCTTCTCGGCAATATAATGAAACTGCGCATCGCGGTCTGGATGTTCAGTGCCTTCGCGCGTTTTTCTGTTCGACTGCATACTGTAGCCAAGTTGATCCAAAAGCGTCCAAACAGTACGCTGACTGACTTGGTGACCTTGAGCTCGCAATTCTTTGGTCAATCTCGTTGTACTCTTGCAGGTCCAGCGAAGCGGCGATTCAGGATCGCCACGGGTTATAGGATCAACCAGCTTGTCAAGGTCCCGCAACAAATCTGGGTTGCTTTCCGTCAACCGTTTACGCCCGCCGCTGGAGCGCCGAAGGCGCCCTGCAGTTTTCGGAGCTACAACAGGCTGTTAGAGAAATCCGTCTGGATTCTGCGGTCTTTGAAGTGAATCCGGACTACAAAGAACAAACCGGCCAGGAGGGCTTCGCTTATCGGCTGAAGATGGACAGCGACCTCGACGCCGAGCGCCGTTTGTTGCTGGTGCGGCTGGGCGTCGAAACACCGGCAAGGGAAGAGAATCCGCAGTATCCATTCTACTTTGACGTCACCTTTGTCGGCCTGTTTGAATTCACTGAATCGATTCAAGAAGAATTGCGCAAGCAGTATGCCACGATCAACTGCCCTGCAATCATCTTTCCCTATCTGCGCGAGACTCTTGCCGACCTGACGAGGCGAGCGGCGTTCCCACCCCTTCACCTCCCGATAACCAACTTCACCAAATTCGCTCAAAAAGATGCTGGCCTACAGGCGGGACCTTCGGCCAAGGATGGAACTCTCCTCAGGAAGAAGAGCAAAGGACCTTCCCGAGGGAGAAAGAAGGAGACGCGGGGTGCTGCATGAGCATTTTGCATTGCATCGATCTCATCGGTCATGGCGCTGATCGATTTCCCGAGGTCTTTCATCAGTTCCTGGGCGATATTTGGGCTTTCCAGCCGCATGATGCTTTCTTGTGCACTCCCATAGCTGAGAAGGTTGATGCTGCCGTACCAGACGATTTTCTGGTCGATGACGGCAAATTTCTGATGGATGTTGGCTCTGAACAGAAGGCGCACGCCGGCATCTTGCAGCGATGTGAGAATTTCCTCCAAGGCCGGTCGGTCCTTGTCTCTGTAGGCATTTGTTGGTCTTGTCACGACGACCACGGAAACCCTCTTTCGCCAATGCCGCCTCCATGTGCGGCAGCATTTGAAGGGCTCGCCTCCTCGTCACGAAGGGGCTCACAATCACCGTCTCCCGCGCAGCGTTCATCATGTCGTTATGGTAAACGGGAAGGAAGTTGGTGTTATCGAAGATGATATCGGCGGGTTCATCCGCGACGCTTTCCGCCTTGGCCCGATAGCCGATGCCGGCATATCCCGCAAGCCTTTTCCAGTACATCTTCTCCAGGGTCCTGACGTGGATATCGACGTAGTCATAGATCTGGACCTCTTTCTTGTTCTCGAACAATCGGTGCAGTCTGCCCGCGTATTGCTGTAGCGTCCCTCTCCACGATATGGGCATGGCCAGGAACAAGGTGTCCAGCCGGGGTTCGTCAAACCCCTCACCGATATATCTGCCGGTGGCAACCAGTGTCAATTGCCCGCAGGCTGGAGTTTCGGCGATTCTTGCCAAGGCATTTCTGGTCTCTTTCCCTCCTCTCCCGCCGGTTAGGGTCATCACATCGGGTATCTTCTCGCGCAACATCCCAGCCAGCAATTCCACGTGGGCGGTTCTTTCGGTCAGGATAAGTGCGTTTCTGCCGCTTTCATGAGCTCTGATCACATCATCGGTAATCTGTTGATTACGCAATTCATCCGTGGCGATCCTGGAATAGAACTCCTGGATCGACATATCCTGCTCTTCCCTGTCGAATGGTGCTCTAAAACCGGTAAACCGGGGAATGACATAGTGCTCGAAGGGCCTTTTCTCCGCTTCCTTCTTGGCATCGACTCGGTATCTTACCGGGCCACAGTGCATGAAGATAATCGGATGATGCCCGTCGCGTCGGGCCGGCGTGGCGGTCAAGCCATAGATGTATCTGGCAATGGACCGTCTTGAGGATCTGCTCGAAGCTGAATGCCGGGACATGGTGACATTCATCAACGATCACCATGCCATAATCCCTTACGCATGCCTTCACCTCCCCGCCACTCGTCAAGGACTGCATGATCGCCACATCGATAACGCCGCCCGGATTCTCTTTTCCCGCACCGATCTGCCCGATGAGGCTCTGCCTCGGTTTTCGTCCTCGCTTTTTCGCCACTACGGGAAGTTCCTCATCGATTTCCAGAAACTGGGCCAGTTTCGCCATCCACTGCGACAGGAGCTGCTGTCGGTGCGTCAAGATGAGCGTGTTGGTCTTTCGCTCGGCAATCAGCCTGGCGGCAATGACCGTTTTCCCGAAGGCCGTTGCCGCCGAAAGGACACCGCAATCATGCTTCAGCATTGCTTCCGCGGCGAGCTCCTGATCCTCCCTCAGCACCCCGGTGAAGGCAACCTCGATGCGTCTTCCCGGGTGGGTCTTGTCGGACCATGCGACCTCAACACCGGCTTCCTCAAGCAGGGTCGCGAGATCCGCTTCGCACCCTCTCGGTAGGCAAAGATACTCGGGTGTTTCCTCAGCGCAGGAGATGATTCGCGGTTTGTTGTAAGTCGGCATACGCATGGCCTGCGCCCGGTAAAACTCAGGATTCTTAAACGCAGCCAGCCTCTTCAATGCGTTCAACGCCCTCGGGGTAATGCCCGATTTGGCAATGTAGAGCATATTGGCTTTGACCAACTGCATCACGTTCGGGAAGTCATGCCGTGAGAGTTTGCTCCGGGTCATCTCCCAGGGTTTGGCGGGCTCTTCATCGTCTTGTTTCAGCTCACCCAGCTCGTTTCCATGACAGAGCTTCGAAATCAGAGCGCCGAGTTCATCCTCGGAGAGTCTCCTGATTTGCGCCAGGAATCCCCACTGGTCGTCATAGGGATGGAAATGCTCATCGATGAAGACGCTGTTGCCATCTTTGCGCGCCGCCTTCTGCAACGGCAAGGCAATCAGATTGCCAAATCCACCCTTGGGCATCGTGTCCTGATTGGGGAAGAATCGGTCATAGGATTTGAACTTGATTTCATGCCGCTTGGTCATGGCGTGGGTAAGCAACGCGGAACCGAATCTTCGTGCCAGACTCGCGGCGATCGGGTCAGCGAAGAAGAACCAGGCGTGGGCGCCATGGCCGGAGCGCGAACGCTCGATGGCCACCGGCACAGCAAAGGCCGTGCAGACATCTCTGAGAGTGGACACATCCTGCTGCCAGCCATCTTTATCAAAGTCGATCGCCAGAAAGTGGCATGTCTCATCCTGGCGAAGGGGATAGATGCCGGCAACAAGGTTCCCCCTCAAATGCGCCTCAATGACCTTTTCATCCAGGGCGGCATAGGACCTATGCCCGCAGACAGCACACTTGACCTCAGGCTTGCGGCAAAGGCCGGGTTTCCATTCATTCAGGCAGACCGGCGCGTATCCAGACCTGCCATTCCTGCTCTCCCATCTTTTCGCATACAGGTCATCCCGCCCCTTGAACAAGGACATGAAGAGTCGGATCTTTTCCGCGGGACCCGCCTCGGCGTTAAGGTGGAAAGACGGTTCGCGGTTCGGAGGCCATCCTGCTGAACCCCTTCCGGAGAAGACCGGCTTTCCAGGGGTTCAACCAGGCCCAGCCTGGCCTTCAAGGATAGGTTTTCTTCCTTCAAGGCCTTGTTCTCGGCGAGCAAGGCTTGGTGCTTTCGAAGCAATGTTTCGAAATCCATTGTGGTCCGGTTTGTCGGCGGTTGAGGCGTACGCTTTTCCATGTGCTCAGAAATAACCCTTTCGGTTAAATTTGGCGAGGATGGGCGTCGAGATGATATACTCTTAGTTGATTATCACTGAAGGAAACGCCTCATGAAACGAGACATGCCGCCGGTCCACCCCGGCGAAATCCTGTTCGAAGATTTCCTCAAGCCCATGGGGATTACCCAGTATCGGCTGGCCAAATCCATTGGAGTACCCCAACGTCGGATCGGCGAGATTATTGCGGGCAAGCGTTCGATTACCGCTGACACTGCCTTGAGGCTTGCCAGGTTTTTTGGCACCGACGCTGAGAGCTGGATCAACCTCCAGGCGTATTACGATCTCGCTGTGGCCGAGGAACGGCTCCATGATAGGATCGAGCGGGAAGTTGTGGTCTACAAAGCCGCTTCATGATTGGTTCGGCTATGCATAAGCCTTCGACAAGAATACGTAGGCCATCAAGCGATTGCCATCACGATCGTCATTGACCATCGCTTCCTTCTGATCATTGCGGTCTTTTGAAGATTGAAACCCATGTCTACCCAGAGAAGCTGCCCGAGCTGTGTGAATGCCAGTATGAGCACCAGAAGAGGCCGTCATAACTTCGTGGAAAGCGGTCTTGACAACGTTCACCTGCCAGGCCAACCTGCCCTGGGTTGTGAGTCATGCGGTGAAGAAATCGTATCCATCCTCCATCCAACCCAGCTCATGAAATGCATCGCCGAGGAGGGCGTGTTGTTGAAACCCGCTCCCCTCTCCGGGAGGATGCAACTGAAGGGTCGTAAGCAGGGGGAGATTTGATGGTGGGCCGCAACGAATCCCAGGTTCAACGGAGGCTGAAGCTCCAGTTATGATTCGTATAAGGAAAGGCTCCGGCTGATCCTCGGCAGAACGCCATACAGGAGAGTTATTTTTGATTTTGTGGCGGCGCCCCCTCTCAGTTGCGAAATTTCTTGTGATCTTTGCTTTGGAATCCTGCCAACCGGCTTCGTGCTCGTAGGACTTCGCGATGCCCTCGATGACTGCCCCGACATAGGGATAGTCAAAGTGCAAACGCTCAGCCCAGGCGCGGTATTTCGCGGCGAGTTCGCGCTCCTGTGCGCCCCCTTCGCCGCGCCAGTGAGCGCCGCGAGAGTTATGAACGCCGATATCGAATCCCCTGCCGATTTCCGGGGATGCTATCCCTTCCATCGCTTCGCACACAGCTTCACAGGGCCATATGCCGCTCTCGGCGACGGGTGCCTTGGCGAGGAGTTGCCCAAGGCAATGATCACCAATGTCGGCACGGCCGTACTTGCGGCATAGACCCCGAACCTCGGATAGCCATGCGGCGAGCGCTCCCGCATCGATCCTTCCACTTCATCCCTGCCGGGAATTTCCTTTGTCGATCTGGTCGAGAAGGCGATAGCCTGCCGACGCGACGGCCGTCCGCTGCACGGGATTCTCGATTTGCCATTCCGGCGGATCCTCACCTTCGTCACTTCGCTTGTAGACGGGCCACCACTGGCGAAGAGCACCGGCGATTGTGCAATCTGGCTTTCGAGATTCGCAATTTCATGCTCGCCGTCATCGAGGGCGCTGATGAAGAGAAATTCGAATTGGGCCATTTCATCACGGGTGACACCCTGGCTGGGCGATTAAGCGAATCCAGTGCTTTCGGAAATGTAGTAGCGGTCGAGCTTGAAATGGCCTGCTGGTTCGGCATCGACCGCGGCGACGTCTCGCAACAGCTGCTTGAGGCGGGAGGTTTCGATGTTCTTGAAATCCATGTGGACGGTGTGGAACGCCGCGCGCGGTCGCCGGGCCTCGATAAGGAGGTCGATCAGTTCGGTAAGCTCGCTGGGCGAGTGCCGGCCCCAAGACGGAACACATCCATCCAGTACCCGGTGCGGATATCCTCGCCATAACCGTCCAGAGACGCCGACGTGGAAGCCTGAACGGTGCGCATAAAAACAGCCGTGTATGATCTCCGGCAGACAGCCCATTGGACGCACCTGCAGCACCTGACGCGTGAGTCCTCCCCGATAGCCAAAAGGAAGCCCTGCAGGCACCACTCGGCCTTGTTACGGAGATCTCTACCAATCGAAAGGCAGCGCCGGATGAAATCGACCCGCGGTTTAACCCCGGTGACGCAAGACGCCGCATAACGGCCGACGATGTCGGAGCACCGCTGTCGGTAAGTAAATCCTTCACACCCTCAAATCCAGCGCTCGATCCAGATCTCGCTCATCGCTTCGCGCGCAGTCTGTCGACCCGCTCGCGCGCTTCTGATAGTCCAAATTCCCCCTCCTCGACTCTCGTCAGCCGATTCCTGCACCCATTGATCAGCAAACAGCCAGCCGTGACGGATGACTGGATCGTGGGGTCGGAGGCTGTCGTAAGCATCGCGTGCACGATCACGCGTCGCTTCCCCAGCGGCGCGCTGGCGGCCGCGTAAGGCGAACCGCCGTATACGCTCGCGAAGCGCGGCCTTGGTGGTTTCACCGGTATCTCGCAGACCATTCATCGATCAGGTCCCAAACCTCTGACTGATCTTCCTCGGGCATGCCCTGGAAAAATACTTGATAAGATCGCCAAGAGTCTTCTCGCCGTGGGACGGCCAAGTGATCACGAATTCCAGAGCCTCTCGGGTGAAGTCGTACATCTCCTGGACCGTGACCACCTGCCCGGCCCCCGAGGCATCGCTGCGCCAGCGAGGCCTGTAGCTGTAGTGGCCGAACCGGAACCCGACTTGATCTGCTCGATGCAAATCTCCCAGCCGACATCTGGGAAACGCCTGATAAGTATTTCGATCACCTTGATCCTCTGCTCAACCGATGCCGCATCTGCGGCATCCATGACCGAAGATGCCCTGAAGACTGGCGTCAGGTTTATTCATCCAGTTATCGTCGATCTTCGGCCGGGAGAGCTGGGCGAGGATCGACCGTACGCGCGGCAGGTTTTGCGGTTTCCAGGCAAGGCACTCCAGCGCCCAGAGAAGACCCGTACGCGACGGCGATGCCCCGAACGCGCCGCTATCGACGGGCTTGAGAAGGCCGAAGACGAGAGGGACTCCCTGCGCCGCAGGTCTCTTGATGATGTTCAGGAATTCATCGGGCGCCGCCTCTGCATAGTGTGGCAGGTCGCGGTCGTGGGAGAGTAGCTTCTCAAGAGTCGCGAGCGTCAGGAGTTTGCGGATCAGACTCGACCCACCCTCCGACATCAACGCCGAGACGGTCCTGGAGAACAGGTTATTACCGTGAACCGAAAGAATGACGAGCGTCTCGCAAATACCCTCGCGCAACGCGCCGGAGTGATCGCGTGTCTTGCCGTACAAGGCAGCGGCCCACCTATCCTCTTCCGGCAGGTCGAGCGAGGGGTCCGACTCGGAAAGAACGTATTCGGCGGCGATGAAGAACCGATCGAGGTCCGCCGAAGTGATCATCCTGCGCGACCGCAAACAGGGCATCGATCTTAGAGGCGACCCCCCGATAATGTCCCATAGCCCACACTGGGGTGTCATCGACCCGAAGCAGGCATGCGACATCATCCTCTATCGTCTCGTACTTTAGATCCGCCACTCGGGAGACGATCTCACGATCCGCCTTCGACTCAACATGCCAAGCACCGACCAGAGCAATCGGAACGAGGCCCTTTGCAGTGTCGTTATCACCGGCCCATGCTGGCGTCCTAATCGCGGCATTCTTCGAGAGGCGACGGCGTAGGACCGTCGGCGAACCGCCCGACTCCCTTGCAAGTCTGTCGACATCGCCTTGCTCGATTCCCATGGCCTAACCCCTTCTCGAAGACGTCGTAGCCGAGCAGGTCGAGCGCAATGTCGGCCTCTCGCTATCGACCGCGTTACGGGGACGGAAAACGATGCAATGAAGCCGGCGATGGGCGTCGGCGAGTTCGCGCTCGGTGTCCTCGGAGTGGACAATCGGGAAGAAGGGCACGGAGGATACTACGAGCGTCCTGAGCGTCGTCGGGAGAGGTGAAGACCGCAGCGAGATCTTTGAATTGGCGCAGTCTTCGTCATCGAACAGGCAGGCGAGAAATGCCAGAGCCTCATCTCGTGAGTCGGCCGCAACGACGAAGGGTCGATCGCCCGGTTTTCGAGCCACGCCTTAACGTGCCCCGGTACGTGGTGATCGATGGACGAAATCTCGGGCGTCAACTAGGGCTCACTAGCGTTTGCCCAGCGCCACCATGCCTGCTCCAGCGTTTCATAGCCGCTGACCGGTAGAGCGACTTGTTCGGCAAGCCAGATCTGCGCAGGCACAGACTGCTCAGCCACTGCTCGAGATCGCTCAGCATCGAAAGCCCTGACGACCTTCCAGTCGCCAGCCTCGTTTTTCGTTTCTCCCAATCGGACTTGCCAGGCCAGTTGCGCGGTGTCACGGAGACGAATGTGCTGTTTACCCGCTCGGCGGGATCAACCGTGCTCGAGCCGACGAAATAATCAGATTGTTCCGCTTTGGCTCCCGAATCCTGATCGGGGCCCAACTCCCAATAGGAAGTCCCCTCGGGAACCCAGGGTGTGGCGGCACCCGCTTCGACGAAACCATCCGAGCCCTTACGCTGCGCGTTGTCGTAACCGGGAAAATCGACCTGGCGAAGATCATGCCGGTAGAGTGCACCAGCTTCCGCAGAAAGACGGGAGGGTGAGTGCGAGCATTCGATACGCGCCATCCGCCCAATCCTCGGAGCTGCCTTGCCTTGATAGTCAGAAAATACGCAACGAAGGCGCGGCCCCCGCCACCTCCTTTTCACCGGCACGCCGCACCTCCCGGTCACAGGTGACCTGCAAATCGAGCAGCCGCTTTCGATCGGCGCCGAATGCCTTCTCGAGCCTAACCGCCATTTCGGGTGACAGGGCGGATTTCCCGTTAAGGAAGTTCGACAGGGCCGGCCTGCCGACGCCGAGCAGTTTGGCGGCGTCTTTAACCGACATACCGCTGGGATAACAGACTCACGTACGAAGGTGCCGGGATGATGAAGCGCCTTGGACTTGGTCGTCATGATAATTTCCTCCGGTATAGTGTAGTGTGTAACGCTACACGTTATACAGCAGGGAAATCTGACGTCAATATCTAATTGTCCTCTTTGGTCTTATTCAAGAGAACTTGCCAATGTGCTGAACTCGCAGATCAGGGCGGTGCACAACGCTAAATGATCAACATATGTTGAGCCGCGGTGGAAATCTGCTTCGCCTTACCAGAGACATGCTGCCGTGGAAGTGAGTCAATCGGAGCTACCGGGTTTTGTCGCCAACGCGATCCTTGCAGCATCCATTTGGGAATCCTTCTCCATAAAAGGTAGCCGGCAGTGCTTACCAGCTCTGGTGGCGAAGACTGGAAGTTGGTGTCCTGCGCTTGCAGGCTTTATCGATTTCCCGGTAGATCATCTCCTTATGGCTGGCGGTGAAAGGCAAGAACTAGAAGAACACAGAATAGGAGCCAACCGAGCTGCCCGGGAAAGATGACACCCAAAAGCAAATGCCGATTTATACCGCGATAAGCAAGTCTTGACATCGCAGCGAACTTTGTCTCCCTTGAATTCAACCTGATGCCTTTGAGAAAAAGTCTTGCATTGCGTGAAAAATAATGTTTTGGCGAGAAAATATGATCTGGAAAAATAAGCCATGATCAACGAGAAAGAGATCGCTAAATGCTGGAGGAAGGGCAAATATCGCTCCCGCCAGCGATCTTCCAAGTCTCCGATCGGGCGACAGGTATCGGTATCGGTCGAGTGGACGCCATCGTTTGGATTTCTTGGGGAAGCAAAGGGAGGAATTCGCCGTCGAGTTCAAAGCCATGTGGACGCCCAAAATCATCCGCGAGGCGATGTATTGAGTTAGGCCTGCGGCCCAAGATATGCGGCTCTACCCGATGATCATCGTTCCCTACCCTGAATGAGGAGAGATTGCGGGAATTGGAGCGCGAAAGCGTGAGCGGAGTGGACTTGTGCGGCAACGGCCTGGTCATCGTTCCAGATAAGCTATTTATTTTTCGCTCAGGCAATCCCAACCGATATCCCAGTTCGGCCCCGATCAAAAACATTTACCGCAGGAACATTCTATGGTGGGCCGGGTGTTTCTCGTCCGACGAAGATTCAATCAAGTCTCCGAGTTTCAACTAGGTCAACCAGCGCAATCTTTTCGCGGGTTGGGCACTACAACCTATGAGTCTTTCCACGATTTCGAAAGCACTCAAGGGGCTTGAACAAGACCTGATCGTGGCTCGGGAAGGTGCTGCCGCCCGTCTGCTCCAGGCTGAAAAGCTCCTGGATAAACTAGTCCAGAACTACACGGCGCCAAAGGTCGAGGAAGTCGTCAATTGGAAACTTCCGACGTCCTTAGGGGAAGAGGAACGGAAAGTAGTTTTGGTGGGAGCGTTCAGCGGCAAGATTCCGGCGGTTGTAACGG
>CAWHGA010000053.1:0-30207 GCA_963828705.1 uncultured delta proteobacterium | reverse complement strand
GGTTTTTTAACATACCCTAATAGCCTCTGTAGGGTTGCAGTATCTGCTCTCACCATATGGCGAGGCTGTATGGATCAATATAATAAGGCATGGGAACCGCTTGGCAAGATGTTGATCCGGCAGCATAAAAAAAGGGTGGCTGGACCACCCTGAGTATTCAATTTGGAGCGGGAAACGGGATTTGAACCCGCGACTTCAACCTTGGCAAGGTTGCACTCTACCACTGAGTTATTCCCGCTTGGATGGCGCTGTAGATAGACCAGATTGGGTTGGGTGTCAAGGGAAAAACTTTATTGTACGTCTGATAAGATATGTTATGTAAACTAAAAAGTCGGCAGCACCCGAGGCTTTCAATGCGAACTGGGATCTGCTAGGATTCCTGAGAACATGACAACCTCTTTAGGGCTTGTTTTGGGCGAGAATTAGTCGTAATGGCCGCACTTCCAGCTTGGTCTCCACGGAGGAACCCTGTGGGTATTACCGGTATTTTCTACCATCCTAGTTTCAGCCGGCGCAGTTATCTGACTCAGGGCAGTCGTTTGCAGGACTTCCCGGAGGCGCTGGCACCCCTTCTAGCCAGTGGGTCGTTTCGAATCTATGAATCCCCTGCCATTACTAACGAATGGATTCTCAAGGTCCATACTCCGGAACTGATCGAGCAGGTCAAACTGGACAGCCTCTGTTCCACGGCTTGGCATTCAGTAGGTGGTGTGGTTCTCGCCGTCGAAACCATCGCCACTGGGGAAATCGAAAATGCATTCGCTTTTATCGGTGCCGGCGGACACCATTCCGGCCGGGATTTCTTCGGCGGCTACTGTTGCTTCAACGATGTTGTCATTGCCATGGAAGTCCTTCGCAGCAACCATGCGATGCGCCGTTTTGCCATAGTCGATACCGATGCGCATCACGGAGATGGAACCCGCGATTTGGTGATCAATGACCCCGAGGTCCTCCATGTTTGCATGTGTGGCACTGAGTATGAATCGCCCGATGGCACCAAGATCGATGTCCCTTCTCCTTCTCTAGGCTCCTATGTTCGAGGTTCAACCACTGCCACCGATATCGACGCCGCTTATGCAAGCGCCGTTGCTGGAGCTTTCATTCAAAGGGCTCGCAACTTCCAACCTGGTTTGATGTTCTGGTATTTCGGATTTGATACTCATAGAGGTGACTACGGGGATCTAGGCCTGAGCATCAAAGCATATCTGGAAATTGCACGGAACCTCCGTAGGGCATCGGTGGAGATCTGTGCTGGCCGCCTGGCGATCGTTCTAGGGGGTGGATCACGGAGCGATTTAGCAAGAGTACTAATACCACAAATCATATCGGTATTACAGGAAAATATATAGTGTAGTTAACGTTCAACATCATGTATTTACGGGCGGATTTTTCTTTTGCGGTTACCACTGATGCCAGCGCTGACATGACCCAGTTGATCGCCAAAACACTTGCAAAGACCCTCGCCTATATCGGCTATCATGCTCCCGGTGAGTTCGGGCTCTATTGGGATGAAGATGGCACTATGCCGTGGAAGGAATTCTATTGGGCACTCCAGCAGGAAAACGACCTGCGCTTCGTGCGGGATGCGACCCTGCTGGAACTCCAACACCTTGGATGTAGTCTGCCATTCGTCTTGGATAACCGAGTGTTGAGGCTCCGAGAAGACATCATAAGACCGCGATACCCTCTGACCAGTCCACCGCAGCGACTGTTCTACGGCTGCTCTCGGAGCAACCTCGAGCAGGTGCGGCACTATGGCTTGGTAGCATCTCGCAGGAAGTACCTGCCGCTGGCGTCACAGCGTATTCTGGCTGAGGCAGTAGCAAGGCGAAGAGACCCGGAACCAATCCTGATTGAGATCCTGGCTGCCAAAGCCCATCAAGACAGGATACCTTTCCGCGGTAATGGAGAACACCATTACTTGATAGAGTCAATGCCTGAGCAGTATCTTATTCTCCCCTTGTTGGCGCAACGAAACCTGGTGCAACCGGGCAAAGACAGGAAGAAGGAAAAGGATAAGAGCGGAAAGACTCCGGGCCCTTTGGCATCGGCCGGGTCTTTTCTGGTTGCTCCCGGCCAGATCCAATCAGCCGGCGGCATGGAAGCGGTTGCCAGCAAGGGCGGCGGCAAGGCTGGCAAGGAGGGCGGTTGGAAGCGTGACGCCCGCAAGCTGCGGCAGAAACGCCGCATGTTATGACGGTCGTAGCGTTGCGAGGTTGCCCGGAAAACTAGTGTGGACAAGTCAGGACCCACCGAGGTAAGCCCTTTGCACATCTGCACATCGGGATTAGCAACCAGCCCCGCGGCCCGGGGCGCTGTCCTCCAATACGATCCGACCGGTTTCCAAGACGTAACCACATGATTCTAGAGATATCGATGAATATTTGCGTGACTATGCGAAAGCCGGGATAACGGCTTAAGGGTTATTCTGGAGCTTCATTCCGCAGCTCGGCGACCAACTGTTGAAGCCGAGCTGTAGACACTTGTCCAGGAGGGACTGCCGGCCCAATGATCATGGATACCCGATGCCATGTCCGGCGGAACATCCTCTTCCTGGTCTTGCTGTCTTTCCTGCTGAAAAAACTCCCCCAAAGACCGTCAATCGCCAGGGGAATCACGGGAACAGGCGTTTCGCGCAGGATTCTTTCAGCGCCGGGACGGAATTTGCCCAGCGTCCCATCGGTTGTGATTCGACCTTCGGGAAAGAGGCAAACAAGCTGTCCTTGCCGCAGTTCAGAAGCTATGCGTTCAAATGCCGATTCCAGGATTTCTGAATTCTCCCGCGATCCAGCGATTGCAATCACCTTGGCATCCCGAAAGATCCATCTGGTCAATGGCATCTCCAGATAACTGTAGTGCATGACAAAACGAACCGGACGGGGGCTGACACTGGCGATGATCAGCCAGTCCACAAAACTCACGTGGTTGCAGACCAACAGCGCCGGTCCATCAAGAGGTAAATGGTCGCGCCCAATCACTTTCAAACGATACACGACATTGGCGATCACCCAGCACAGGAAGCGGAATAGGAACTCGGGCAGCAGAGTGTAGATGTAAGCCGCGACAGCCAGGTTCAGCAGGCCAAGGAGCAGAAAAATCTGAGGAATGGTGAACTGCAGTCGGAACAGTACCACCAGCAACACAGCAGCCATAACCATAAACAAGGCGTTGAGGATGTTGTTGCCGGCGATAATCCTGGAACGTTCCCCTTCTTCCGAACGCTGTTGGATAAGGGTATAGAGCGGGACGATGAAAAAGCCACCAAAGATTGCCAAGCATAGCAGGTCCGTAGCGATTCGCAAACCGCCGGCCGTCACCAGCAGCTCCATGACGGTCAGAGGAGTCCCGACACTGGTTGTCATGGACGCGGGACACCCAACCATAAAGAGATCAAAACAGAACAGCGAAATTCCCATGGATCCAAACGGGACCAACCCAAGCTCCAGCTTGCGGGCGCTCAGCTGCCCGCAAAGAAGAGAGCCTATGCCGATGCCCACCGAAAACAGAGCAAGAAACAGCGTAATGAGGGCTTCGCTGCCATGCAGGTACTGCCTGCAATAGGCGGGTAGTACCGAGAGCACGCCGGCACCAAAAAACCAGAACCAGGAAATCCCCAAGATGGACAGAAAGACACTGCGCACTCGATGGATTCGCCTGATCATATCCCAGGTGGGCGGGAATGGATTGATCTGGATTTTTAGGACCGGAGCCACCGCGGCCAGAGGCACTATCCCCAGGCTCGAGTACCAACCCAGGATGGCCACCGCCAGCACGACCGCGCTTACCAGCCAGGAACCCAGGCTGGATTGAGCAATCAGGGCGCCACCCAGGATCGTTCCCAAGAGAATGGCAAGAAAAGTACCCATCTCAACATAGGCATTACCTGCCACCAACTCCTCCTTGCTGAGCAATTGGGGCAAAATGCTGTATTTCACCGGACCAAAGAAGGCAGAATGCATTCCCATAAAGAAGAGGGTAACCAACAACAGGATCACGTTATTGGCCACAAAACCATAGGCCCCAATGACCATTACCAGGATTTCCCAGACCTTAACCCAGGTCACAAGCCTGGATTTGGAGAATTTGTCGGCCACTTGGCCGGCCGTGGCAGAGAAGAGAAAAAACGGCAGAATGAAAATCCCACCGCAAACAGCCACCATCTGTTCGCTGGAAACGCTACCGAGAGAAAAAGCCTTCATGGTAATAAAGATGACCAGCGCATTTTTGAAGATGTTGTCGTTGAAAGCACCGAAGAACTGTGTCCAAAAAAGTGGTGAAAACCGCGAATCCCTCAGCAGATTCTTGCTCACATTCATTCCTGGTGCTCCCTTTTATGGTCATTGGATGCAATCGGGGCGATAATATCTCAACTACCAACCCCACGTCTATGACCCCCGGAATTAAGATATTCCCTACTCGCGGCGGGGAACCTTTTACTCAGTGAGAATGGACTCCAAAGTCCCCCTTCGCTTTTCCGTCTACCGGGGACCCCAGACCGTTGTGTGCAATAGCAGCAATAGAGTACAATAAAAGTTTGGTTTCTCCGATGGATTCGGTAAAATCATGAGAAAAATCTTCTGGCACTGCCGTTCGATCGCTTCTAACCCGGGTAACAGGAGGTACGACAATGTTGCAGACCAAAGTGCTTATCATTGATGACGAAAAGGATTTCGTGAAATCTATGGAAGAGCGTCTCACTCTTCGTGGCATCGCGGTCAGCACCGCCTACGACGGGGTTTCTGGGATCGGGGCTCTGGACCAACACCCCAATACCGAGGTGGTTCTCCTGGATGTGCAGATGCCGGGCATGAGCGGTGTGGAGACTCTGCGGCAGATCAAGGCCTCACATCCCGGCGTGGAAGTGATCATGCTGACCGGCCACGCCACGGTGGAAACCGCCATTGAAGGCATGAAGCTCGGGGCTTTCGATTACCTGTTGAAACCCTATGATATCGACAACCTGCTGCGGAAGCTCGAAGCTGCTAGCAACAAAGCCGGCCAACAACAGGCCAGGATCATGGAAGCCAGATCCAAGGAGCTACGTGGGCGGCTGGCACGTTAACCCCATGGGGCTGTGTCGTGATCTTGTCTGCATCATATTTAACCTGAGATCCCAAGGAGACCCCTATGCTTGGCACCAAACTGCTCATGATCGATGATGAGAAGCCCTTTGTGGCAGCCATGGAAAAGCGTCTTGTTCACCGCAACATCGCGGTCCTGGCGGCCTATAGTGGAGAAGAGGGCCTCAACAAATTGGATGAGAACCCCGATATCGACGTGGTCCTGTTGGACGTCAAGATGCCCGGCATGGATGGAATTGAAACCCTGCGTCGCATCAGGATCTCACACCCACTGGTAGAGGTGATCATGCTGACCGGTCACGCCACGGTGGAGTCGGCCATCGAAGGTATGAGGCTCGGCGCCTTTGACTACCTGATGAAACCCGCCGACATTGAAACCCTTGTAACCAAGGTTCAGCAAGGGGCCAAAAAGAGGCAGGATCATCAAATGAAGATTTCGGAAGCCTTCGGCAAGGAGATTCGCCGCCGCCATGCGGTTTGAAGGCTGTTCGGAACCCGGCATTGTGGCATAGAATTCGCTGTGTGCGGTTTTCCCGATCAGAAATACGAGGCAAGGTCAAAGAGCAACACGGAAGGCTGGGTGAGGTGGCAAGGTGATTAATTCTACTTTGTCAGAGCACCTCCAACATAAAAAGCATGGCCAGCATCACCATCGCCATATGGTGGTGCCAGCCCTGCCACAGGCGGAGTTGGTAGTCCCCCATCCCAACCTCGCTCTTGGCGTTGCGCAAACCCTGCTCGACCCAGTAACGTTGGCTTTGCTGAAACGCGAGACGCTCGGTCGTCGTAACCGCGGGGGCATTGCTGAGGCTATATTTGATCTCCCGGGGCGATCCGATTTCGCGGCGCACGATAAGGTGCCAGCAATGGGCGACCGGAGCTTCCCCCTCCACCGCCGACCATGACAAGTGAGTTGAACTGATGAAGAGGGGGGGCCAAATGAGACCATCAAAGTGGGCAAAATCTAGTTGTCAAAACCAACTATTCTGTCCAATAGCAGTCGCTGCCGTTGGTAATCCTGGTTTCAGCGGTTCCCATAGCACGTCTGATTACACCAGTATCGCGTGGGTTCGGTACACTTAAGACAGTTTCTACCCGTTCGACCAAAATGCATATCTAAATTGAGCTAGTTTAGCCATGGAGGAAAAGAATGATATTCGAAGTCGCCAAGAAGAGTTCGGAAGGGATCAGTGTTCTCCATGTTGAGCTTGGGGCCAGGTTGCTGATAACTCTTGATGGTTTTGAAAGGAATCTCTGGAGTACACTTATCGGGATAGAACTGAGCAAGTATTTGATCATACGAACTCCACAAATTGATGGTATTGACGCTCTGCTCAATAAGGGTAGTTCAGTCCGCATAACTTATTTTTTCTCAGGAACTGTCTATGGATTTCAATCTGAAATCCTAGAACACATTATTATGCCCTCTCAGCTCATATTTATATCCTTCCCAACTGATATACGAAAGATCGAACTCAGAGATCATCCAAGAATCGATTGCCTCATACCTGGAAAATTTATCGTGAACAACCAAAAAGATAGCGGCATGATCCTTGATCTTAGCGCCGCAGGGTGCCGCTTTTCCATGATGCTTTCCGACCTTGACAGGTTTCCTCAAGTAGAAGTTGCTGACCCTGTTGAATTGGAATTGGTTATACCTGGATCAGATACAACCCGTATATTGTCTGGACGAGTCAAGAATATCATAAAGGATTCCAAGAAAATGAATATTGGAGTTCAGTTCAATAATCTTGACAATGTGGTTATTAGTGATCTGGAAACCTATATTAAAGAAAGCATCGAGTTTGGTGGATTGTTACACAAATAGCATTAATGTATCCAGCGTTAATTAACAGCAAACACCTGTAGGGAAGGTTCGCCATGGTGGAAAGAGTCATTATCATGGGCGCGGCCGGGCGGGACTTCCATAATTTCAACGTCTATTTCCGCGACAACCCCCGCTACCAGGTGGTCGCATTCACCGCTGCTCAGATCCCGGATATCGACCATCGTGCTTACCCCCCCGAACTCGCGGGCAGTTCCTACCTACATGGCATTCCCATTCATCCTGAAGAAGAACTGGCCGAATTGATTCGCAAGCATCAGGTGGATCTGGTGGCCTTTTCCTACAGCGACGTGCCGCACCTCGAAGTCATGCACCAGGCCTCCAGGGTCATGGCCGAAGGGGCTGATTTCATTTTGCTGGCAGCCAGTTATACCATGCTCAAGGCGTCCAAGCCGGTCATTTCGGTTTGCGCAGTTCGGACCGGCTGCGGCAAGTCTCAAACAACCCGCAAGGTCTGTGAGATCATTACAGAAACTGGCATGCGCCCGGCCGTAGTCCGGCACCCCATGCCCTATGGCGACCTGCGGGAACAAGTAGTGCAGCGCTTTGCCAGTTATCGGGACTTCGAGCGTCACAGTTGCACTATCGAGGAGCGCGAGGAATTCGAACCGCTGGTGGAGCAGGGCATCGTTGTTTACGCCGGGGTGGATTACGGCCGCATTCTGCAGCGGGTGGAACGTGAAGCTGACATCATTGTCTGGGACGGCGGCAACAACGACACTCCTTTTTTCCACCCGGATATCCACATCGTTTTGTTCGACCCGCATCGCGCCGGACATGAACTGCTCTACTACCCGGGCGAAACCAATCTGCGCATGGCCGATATCGCCATTATCAACAAAGTGGATTCGGCGCCGGCGCAAAACGTGGAACTGGTACGGAGAAATATCGAACAATATGCACCGCGAGCCACTATCTTGCTGGCCGAATCGCCAGTACGGGTCAGCCGGCCCGAGCGCATTGCCGGCAAGCGGGTGCTGGTGGTGGAGGACGGCCCAACGCTGACTCACGGTGGGATGCCTTATGGCGCCGGAGTCATTGCCGCTCGGACCTTCGGCGCCGCTGCCATCGTCGATCCGCGGCCTCTACGCAGTCGGTACCATCCGCACCACCTACGAGCATTACCCGGGCATCGGCACGGTCCTCCCCGCTATGGGGTACAGCAGTGCCCAAATTGCCGATCTGCAGGCCACCATCGCAGCCGTGGATTGCGATCTGGTGCTTTTTGCTACGCCCATAAATACCTCACCCGCCTGCTTACCATCGACAAACCGGCCATCCGAGTGCGTTACGACTACCAGGACCATGGCGAACCCCACCTGCGCGAGGTCCTGCTGGCACGGCTGGCAAACCTCCAAAGGACCTGCGGCTGAGCACACCGCAGTCTGATCAAGTGGCCAACAATTGATACTACAACGATACCTTGGACTGTTGGGCGTCCGGTCGAAAACGCTGAGCAAAATGCCCGAAGATTTCCTGTTAGAGCATGAGAACCCCAGCCCGAAAGAAGAGGAACGTATTGTGGCAACCGGGCAGACAAAACCCATTCTGGTGGTGGCTCTGGGCGGTAATGCCCTTATCCGCAAGGGTGAGCGCGGCACCATTGCCGAGCAGTTTGCCAACCTGCGCACCCCTATCCGCCAGCTTGCACGCCTTTCTCGCCACCTGCGGATCATCATCACCCACGGCAATGGCCCCCAGGTAGGCGATCTGCTGCTCCAGCAGGAATGCTGTGAAACCGTTCCCCGTTTACCGCTGGAAATCCTGGTGGCCCAAACCCAGGGGCAAATCGGCTACATGATCGAATCGACCCTCGATAGCGAACTGATGGCCTTGCACCTCGACCACCGCCAGCTTTTCGTGAGTCTGCTCAGCTACGTCGTGGTGGATGAAAAGGACCCAGCCTTCCAGAATCCATCCGAAACCCATCGGCCCGTCATTTGGGGCAGAAGTTGCGGCCCGTCTCCCCTACCCCACAGTCAAGACGCCTAAGGGTTATCGCCGAGTGGTGGCATCTCCAGAACCGGTGACCATCGTCGAGAAGCGAGAAATCAGCAAACTCATCGAACTGGGCTTCAATGATGATTGCCTGCGGTGGCGGCGGCATCCCGGTGATCCGCGAAGGGCGCCATTTTGCCGGGGTAGACGCGGTGATCGACAAGGACCTGGCAAGCGCGCTCCTGGCCCAGGAAGTGAAAGCCGATTTTCTGGTCATCGCCACCGACGTCGAAGGGGTGGCCTTGCGCTACGGTCTGGCCGATCAGCGGTTTCTAAGGACCCTCACCCCAGCCCAAGCCACCGAGCATCTCCAGGCCGGCGAATTCCCTCCCGGCTCCATGGGTCCAAAGGTCGAAGCCTGTCTGCGCTTCCTGCGGCATGGCGGCAAGCGAGCCGTCGTGTGTTCCCTCGATGCCATTGAAGATGGCGTTGCCGCCACCGCCGGCACTCAGTTCCTGCCATCGTAGACGGATGAGCGGGGGATGTTTGAATTGCTGATTGAGCTGCTTCTGGTGACCATCGGTGAGGCTGTTTTACCCCGCTGTATTCCCGTTGCGACCCGGTACCGCTAACGTTTACAATGGCAGCAGAAAAATCCTGCTGCAGAACTCTCTCGAAATCCCATCCCAGCCTGGGGGGAAGGCGAGGGGGAGGCAGGGAATGTGGTTCTGCAGCAGCCTGGAGACTCTAACTCTTTACGGTCCAGTATAAATCATATCCCCACGGCGAAAAAGGAGCCACCATGACTGAGACGTTGAATCCGTTCAAGATCGCTCAACAGCAGCTCGACGTGACGGCTGAACGGCTGGGCCTGGATGCAGCCACCCATGAACTGCTGCGCCGGCCAATGAAGGAAATCCACGTGACTCTGCCGGTGAAGATGGACGACGGCTCCACCAGGATTTTCCAGGCCTTTCGGGTACAGTACAACACCGCGCGCGGCCCGGCCAAAGGAGGCATACGCTGGCATCCTGACGAAACCATCGACACGGTGCGTGCCCTGGCTGCCTGGATGACCTGGAAAACCGCGGTGGTGGACATCCCGCTCGGTGGTGGCAAGGGTGGCATCATTTGCAACCCCAAAGAGCTTTCCGAAACCGAAAAGGAACGCCTGGCCCGCGCATACATCCGCGCCATCGCCGGTTCCCTCGGCGTCACCCAAGACATCCCCGCCCCCGATGTCTACACGACCCCGCAGATCATGGCCTGGATGATCGACGAATACGAAACCATCGTCGGGGAAAGCCATCCGGGAGTCATCACCGGCAAACCTATCCCGCTGGGTGGTTCACAGGGGCGAGTCGACGCCACCGCCCGCGGCGGCATCTATGTCACCCGCGAAGCTGCTCTTGCCCATGGGATCAGGCTGGAAGGCCAGAGCCTGGCGGTTCAGGGCTTCGGAAATGCCGGCCAACACGCGGCCATCCTCGGGGAACAACTGCTCGGGCTAAAACTGGTGGCAGCCTCCGATTCCCGCGGTGGCATTTACAGCCCTCGAGGCATCAGCGCCCCGGCCCTGGCAGACTACAAACGCAAACACGGCTCGCTGGAAGGTTTTCCCGAAGCAGAAGCGATCACCAACGATGAGTTGCTGGAACTGGCGGTGGCGGTGCTGGTGCCTGCCGCTCTGGAAGATGTCATCACCCGGGATAACGCCCCGCGCCTGCGCTGCCGGATGCTGTGCGAACTGGCCAACGGCCCCACCACACCGGAAGCCGACGCTTTGCTCTACGACAAGGGCGTGGTGCTCCTCCCCGATTTCCTGGCCAACGCCGGCGGGGTGACGGTGTCCTACTTCGAGCAGGTCCAGAACGCCTACAACTTCTACTGGGAACTGCAGGACGTTCATCAGCGGCTGGACCTGAAGATGACCCACGCCTTTCGGGCGGTCCATGCCATGAGCCAGCGGGAGAAGGTGGATATGCGGCAGGCGGCCTATCTGGTGGCGGTGGCGCGCGTCGCCGAAGCCTGCAAACTGCGCGGCTGGGTGTGAGGCGCGGGAGCATCCCCAATGGATCCGAAGTTAGTCAGTACTTACCGGCTCTTCAAGAAGATGATGCAGCATCCAGCCTTGTTTCAGCAGATGCAAAGCCTCTTTCTGACCGCCTCTCTCATGCGCGCGGGATCGCAACCCGCGAAAGCATCGAAGCTGAAGCCATTGAACAGCTGCAGGCAGCCAGCATCGAAGCTTCCGCCGACAACCTGGAGACCTTCCGAGGCACTCTCATCGCTTATTATTTCGCCACTCACTTCAGCGAGGCCGAAATTGATGACCACATCAATCTGGCCCGCAAACAGGAACGCTTCCAGAACCTTCAGAAGGTGGTCAACAGCGAAGCGTGACCAGTCGCAAGATCCGCCAGGCCTTACGGGAATTCTGCGCCATCCCCCAGGGGGACCTGTATCATCTCCGGCCAGCGAAGCCGAAGGGGTGCGGGTAGCCCTCATCGATCATTTCGTCTCCAACCAACTGCCTTTCATCAGCATCGCCAAGGAACACATCACCATTCGCGACGTTGATGAAATGCTCGACCACAGCGTGTGGAAGCGCGCGGCCCAGGGAAAGATCGGCGGCAAAGCCGCCGGCATGATGCTCGCCTACAAAATCCTGCTGCCCCGGCTGACATCGCGTGATCCGGAACTGGAACGGTATGTGCGCATCCCGGAATCGTATTACTTCGATTCCGGTATCCTGGAGGAATTCATCAACCATAATGAGCTTCATTGGCTCCATAGCCTCAAGTACCAGGACCCTGACAACCTCGAAGGTGAGTACCGCAAAGTTCGAGACGTATTCGACCAAGCCCGTTATCCGACGGAACTGATCGCCAAATTTCGCGCCTTCTTGCAACAGGTCGGGGAACACCCATTAATTCTTCGCTCATCGAGCCTCCTCGAAGACAATTTTGGCTATGCCTTCTCCGGCAAATACGAATCGGTTTTCCTGGCCAACCAGGGTGACCTGGAAACCCGGCTACAAGATTTCATCGCTGGGCATGAAACGGGTCCACGTGAGTACCCTGGCGCCCGCCCCGATTCTCTATCGGCGCGACCATAACCTGTTGGATTTCGATGAACAGATGAGCGTGCTGGTGCAAAAAGTGGTGGGGCGACGCGTGGGCGATGATCTATTTCTACCGTTCGCGGCCGGGGTGGCTTTTTCCTATAACCCCTACCATTGGACCTCCCGCATCCGCAAGGAAGACGGCTTGGTGCGGCTGGTCCTGGGGCTGGGAACGCGCGCCGTGGAACGGGTCAGCCAGGATTACCCGCGCATGATCCCGCTCAGCCATCCCAAGCTGCGCCCCGAAGTCACCCCGGAACAGATCCACAAGTACTCGCAGAAGCTGGTGGATGTGTTGAACCTGGCAACAACCAGGGTCGAAAGCCGCTCCTATCTCGAGGTCCTCGACCAGCTACCGCCGACCGATGTGCACTTGGCGGTCGCCGTCATGCGCGAAGGACATCTGGCTCCTCCACCCTTCAAAGGCTACCCGGTCGAAGCGGAGCAGACCTGCGTGACCTTCGACAACTTCCTGGGCCAAACACCTTTCGTCGCCTTGATGAAGACCATCCTGAAACGCCTGGAAAAAGCCTACCGCCGCCCCGTGGATGTTGAGTTCGCCTGGGACGACAACCAGCTCTACCTGCTGCAATGCCGCACCCTGCCGATGCGTCACGAGCCATACCACGTTGCGCTACCCACCGGGATTGCAGCGGCAGACGTGCTGTTTACCAATGATCAAGGAGTGGCGGGGAGTATCGTCCGCGACCTCGAATTCATCGTTTACGTAGATCCAAAAGCATATCAGCTGCTGCCAAGCGTTGAAGAGAAGGTGGCAATCGGCCGGGTGGTGGGAAAAATCAATCGCTTCCTGGAAGGCAAACGCTACGCCCTGCTGGGGCCGGGGCGCTGGGGCAGCAACGACATCAACCTCGGCGTCCGCGTCACCTACGCCGACATCCATCGCACCTTGATCCTGGGAGAGATCGCCTTCGAAGAAGATGGCGCGACCCCTGAAGTCTCCTACGGCACCCATTTTTTCAGCGACCTGGTGGAGGCCGGGATCATTCCCATCGCCATCTATCCCGACCGGTCTGGAACAGCTTTCAACCAAGCCTTCCTGCTCCAGACCCCCAATCTGCTGTCATCCATCCTGCCGGACCTGGCAGCCTGCGCCCCGGTGGTCCACGTCATCCACGTCCCAGCTTGCACCAACGGCCGTCTCCTGCAGATCTACCAAAGTGCCCAGGAGCAAAAGGGCATGGGGTTCTTTGCCTACTCGAGCGGTCGTGATGCCGAAAACATCCAAGACCCAATTTGAACATTCCTTCCAGCCGTAGGGGCGAATGCCAGTAAGTGATGATTGTCACCTTCGGGGATTGGGTCAATCGCTCCTTATTCGCTGTTCCGCTCCGCGTTTGACGAGTCGCAGCCATTCACGCCGAATCAGGCCGCTAAAGGGGCGGATGCAAGCCCAGTAGATTCCGAAGAGCACTCGACTTCCCGGGGAAGTGCACCATATTCGGGTCTCGGTGGTCAGCCGGGTGCGCCCGTTGGTCAGGGGCTGCAGCCGGAAATTGGCTGCGGTCTTGGCATAACCGTCCAACGTCAAAACCCAGGAATTCTTCGGCACGGATGTGAACAATTCCTCCGACGGCGTCCAGAAGCGGCCGACCAGGCCCATGACGACTTCCCTGTTCTGGTCAACGCCAAGAAACCGAAACCCGATCTTTTCGAGATTGCTTGGGTGATTTCCCTCCGCGGCAGGCTTCGCAGCCGAAAAAGCCATCGGACCAGAGGCGATTGCGTCAAGTCGCAAGCCATGACAGCCGCGAAAACTGTTTCGGGCGGTGCGTTCACCTCCACTCCATGCAGTTCAGAAAAATGGTAATGCGGCAGAAAATGGTTCAACAGTTGGGATTCACCATCGCGCAACATCACCACTCCTTCGATACAGGATCACCCCAATAGCCTCAGAAGCTTACTTCTTTCCTGATGAGCATAGGTTTATAGCCAAATATCGCGTTGAGATGATGCAGAAAGGCATGTTGCCCTTCCTTATGCCATATCGCCGTCACTCGGGCGTCTGCCTGACGGTACCGTTCCAGCAGGGTTCGGATCTCGTGGCTGTCCCCCGGGACCTCTGCCATGGCATCATTGATTAACCCTAACCAGAGCGAACTGACCCCCATGATATAGGCAGGCCAGGCCCGTTGCAGCACAGGCGACCAATGAGTGTCGCTGGTGTCTTCAATTCCCGGCCTGGCAGGCATGGTGGGGTCGTCCACCATGGCCCACTCCACGATCCCGGATGCCAGAGCCTCATCGAGGACTTTGCTGTCCCCTATCCTGCGAAAAACCTCCGTTGCCGTGTCCGAATCTGAATAGAAGAAGAAGCTAAACTGGTGCCCTGCTTTGTCGTGAGCTGCTCTTCGATGAAACCTCCAATAGACGATTCTGCTTCCGCATTCTCTCAATACCGGCTGCACAACCCCGTGGGCCAGGAGCAAATCGACGGCCCAATTAGGTTCTTCAGCCAAGGGCCAGGCGACCTTGAACCGGTATGCCCACCAATAATTGCCGTCCCTGCTCGCAACTGGTACCCGTCCCACAGCCGTGGGCTCATGCGGTGCTGCGGCTCGAAGTGCACACCCGCTCACAACCAAGCCCAACAGCAAGGTGCTTAGAACGAAAGCTGTCAAAGGGTAACGATCATTGGTCATGTGTTCACTCAGGCCTCTCTGGTCTTTTTCACGTTGCGTTCATAGCGCAGCTGCAGTAGTTCTACACCAAGTGCAAATCCCATGGGAAGATAGATATAGGCCTTCGGAACATGCTTATGGAGCCCTTCCATGAAGATCGTCACACCAATCGTTATCAGAAATGAAAGGGCCAGGATCTTGATCGCTGGATGTCTTAGAATAAATCCCCCGATTGGTTTTGAAAACCATAGAATTACAATAAATGATACTAATACTGAACTTATTATTATCCAAATCTTGTCCGTTAAACCTATAGCTGTTATGACGGAATCTATGGAAAATACAATATCTAGAATAACAATTTGAAAGATAACTGAAGCAAAATTATTGGATACTGCATGGATGGTGTGTTGTTGTTCTTCTTTCAACTCAATTGTGTGGTGGATTTCTATTACGGCTTTATATATTAGAAAAAGACCGCCAGCCAGTAGTATTAGGTCTCGTATTGATAAATGAAAAATGACGGCTTTGGTCAAGTTCGATAATGTCAGCAAGATGTAAAGCAGCAACACCCTGGCAAATAAGGCAACACCGAGACCCAAAACCCTTGCTCGGTTTCTTTCAGACTCAGGTAGTCGGCCCACAAAGATGCTGATGACCAGGATATTGTCGACCCCAAGGACTAGTTCCAGCCCAATCAATAGTGACAACAGAGCTAAGGCATCACCCATGGTTCAGTTCCCTTGAATGGAAAGGTCAACCGCGGTTTCTCCCCCGATGGGACTTGCAGAACTCACCCTCCTCCCGCTCTCATTGAAAAAGCACGAAGGAACATTCAAGACGCTGTTGTGCCACAGAATTGGATATATCGTGTGTTATGCTCAAGTTGGCAGTAATATTCGGATCATGATCTCACCCGTGTTCTCAAGTTTGACTTCAGTCACTCCCCCGTGCTTGTGCACTAGAATTTTCGACATGGGGAGATCTACAACCGGATAGTCAACTTTAAATGTTGTAAAAGGATAGAAAAAACGTCCTTTCGGTCCAAGCTCTTGTCAGTCAAGTGTTCATCGACGATGCAACCTTGCCGCTTGCCTGCAACCAACCCACCGAGTCCCCTGTCTGAGGCGAGTCGTAGGTTCCGGCAAGTTTCCGTCTGCACTCCCGACCAAATGTGCTTGTAGAACATATTGCGCTTCTCATCATGCAACGCCAAAAGGGATATGTCTGAGCAGAGCAGTTCTCGGGATTTGTCAACGATGGACTGGAGACATGCATCGAAGCTCCGACCACTCATCATGGCCATAGCCAGATCATATAATCCGCGGAACTTCTTCAGTTCGTTGTTGAGATCAGTCTCTACCCGCGTTCCCTCACGAACCTCGATCTCCAAGTCAGCCAGCTTCCGTCTCAATTCTTGGTTAGATGGTCGTCCAGCCATAAGGACCCCTGAAGATAGCGACCGCGGTTGACAGCCACAGTGTGATGACAGAGGCTTGCTCCTGATCGCAGCGGTTTCTTGCGTTGCCCGGCTCATTCGGAGATCTCATCCAGCTTGAGGTCAGGCAACATGGCGCCATGTTCAAGGAGGTTGCGATGCAGTTCAAAGCAGTTGGCCAGATCGTGCCGGATGTGGCCGATCCGGGAGCGTTCGATGTAGCGGTAGAGATAATCGCGATAGGCCGGGTGCGCGCAGTTTTCGATGATGAGCCGAGCCCGTTGCATAGGGCCAAGACCGCGCAAATCGGCTAGTCCCTGGTCGGTCACCACCACCTGCACTGAATGCTCGTTGTTGTCGATGTGGGGACACATGGGTACCACGGCCGAAATCCGCCCGCCTTTGGCGATGGACGGGCACATCAACATGGACAGGAAACCGTTGCGGGTGAATTCGCCGCTTCCCCCCACCCCATTCATGATGTCGGTCCCGTAAAGGTGGGACGAATTCGCATTGCCGTAGATGTCGATTTCAATGGCGGTGTTCATGGTGACCACGCCGAGACGCCGGATGATGCCGGGGTGGTTGGAAATCTCCTGGGGCCGCAAAACGATGCGCGGCACAAAGAAGTCCATGTTGCCATAGATGCGCTGCAACACATCGCTGGTGACGTTGAGCGCCGCTGCACTGGCACCCAGGAGTTTCCCCTGTTCCATGAGGTCCGCCATGGAATCCTGGAAAACTTCCGTGTACATCAGAAAAGGGGGGATGTCGGGGCAGGCCCCCAAAGCCGCCAAGACCCCGTTGCCGACGTTGCCGACCCCTACCTGCAGCGGCAAAAACTCCTGAGGGATTCGCCCCGCTTTTGTTTCCCTCACCAGGAACTGCTCCACATGGGCGGCAATCTTGCGGCTGGCAGCATCCGGTGGGCTAAATTCGACGACATGGTCCGGTTCATCGTTTTCCACAACGCCAATAACCTTTTTGGGATCCACTGAGGCGTAGGGCCAACCGACTTTGTCCATGGGATGATAGATGGGGATCGGGTTGCGGTGGGGCGGCGCCGGCACGATCACGATGTCCGCCATCTCCCGCAGCCGCATCGAGTGACGCCGGTTGATTTCGATGATGACGCGACTGGCATGACGCAGATAGGTGGGCGAGGCGCCAATGGAAGAAGTCAGAAAGACGCGGCCATCGGGCGTGATTTCGGTAGCTTCCACCACGGCGAAATCGATATTGCCAAAAAAGCTGGACAGTACCGACTGGGGCAGATGGGACAGGTGCATGTCGACATATTCGACTTCCTGGCGGTTGATCTGTTTGCGGAGGGTGGCTCCGCTCATGTACGGGGCCCGCCAGGAAATGGCTTCCGCCTGCGCCAGCGCTTCCTCGATGCTCTCGCCGCTGGAAGCTCCGGTCAGGACCCGGATTTTAAACGATTGCCCCCGTTGATGATGCTCCACTGCTCGCGCCGCCAGCGCCCGCGGGATGACTTTGGCCGCGCCCGCCGGGCTGAAACCGCTAAAGGAAACCGTGGCGCCATGCGGGATATGGGCAACTGCTTCTTCAGCCGTCAGTTTCGGAAAATGGCCACTGTCACACATGCTGTCCTCCTTCGTCCTGATCGTTGCCGGCAGAAATAGCCATCCGTCGGTACACCTTTGACTCACCCCTCCTGTTGGTGGGGGAACAAAGAGAACGCCTGGCGGGAGAATTTCCAGTCTGAGCCTGGCCAGTTTGAATGGCCATCAATCCCGCGCTTTGTTGACACAATGGAAGGCCAGGGCAAAAAAGATCAAACCCAACCCGGCCAGAATCAGATAGGGCTGGAGTCCCGCTGGTGTACCGAAAGATGCCGCACGGATGCTCTTGGCCGCATGGGTAATGGGCAGGAACTGCAGGCATTCTTGTACCCAGGGCGGCATGCGTTCCACCGGGAAAAAGGTACCACCAAGGAAAGCCATGGGGGTGATGATGAAATTGGTCAACAGGAACTGATCGCCGTGAGCTTTCACCAGCATCGCCAGACACACCGCCAACGACGCAAAGACAAAGCTGTTGAGCATCACCCCAAGCCAGAAGAAGACGTTATAGGAAAGCCTCACCCCAAACAGGAACCCCATCAGCACAATGATGATCACTGCCAGCAATGCCCGAGTGATCCCAGCAGCGACCTCCCCGGTGACATAGGCGATGTTGCGAATGGGGGCCGCCTGGAATTCTTCGAAGATCCGCCAGTAGAAACGAGCCACATTGATTTCGCTGGCAATGGCAAAGGCCTGGGTCATGCTGGTCATGGCAACCAGCCCGGGAACAAGGAATTCCAGGTAGCTGTGGCCCTCGACCGTGATACTACCGCCGATACCCATACCGAAGGCGATCAGATAGAGCAGCGGGGCCACCGACATGGATGCCGTGTGCCGGAAGAAGCGCCGTTTAAGGATCAGCACTTCGCGGTAGTAGACCGCAAACCAGCCGTTCATGGCAGCACCTTCTTGCCGGTTAAAGCGATGAAGGCGTCTTCCAGGTTCACCCGGCGCAGGCTGAAACTACCCTGCTTCTCCGCCAAGTATTGCTTGGCCTCCTCGGGTGTTTCAAAGTAGCTGGTTTCCATATGACCATCGATCAGTTCATCCAGTGCCCAGGACCCCATTCGGCCCATCAGGTTGTGCGGGGTATCCATGGCCACAATCCTACCTCCATCCAGAAAGGCTACCCGATTGGCCAGGAATTCCGCTTCCTCGATGTAATGGGTGGTGAGGAATACCGTGGTGCCGTTTTGCTGGATCTTGCGAACCAGCGACCAAATGCGGCGGCGAATGGCAGGATCGAGGCCTGCAGTGGGTTCGTCGAGAAACAGGATCTGCGGAGAATGCATCAGCGCGCGGGCCACCATCACCCGGCGTTTCATGCCGCCGGAAAGCTGCTTGATGAGGCTTCCCTTGCGATCCTCAAGCTCCACATAGTCCAACAGTTCATCGATGCGCTGGGCGCGGAGCGCAGCCGGCATGCGAAATAGACGGCCATGGATATCCATGTTCTCAAACACCGTCAGTTCGCTGTCGAGGTTGATGGTCTGCGGCACCAGGCCGCACTGCCATTTGGCCTGGAGCATATCCTTCTCCACATGGAAACCGTGCAGGTAAGCATCACCCGAAGTCGGCCGGGTGAGTCCGGTCAGGATCTTGATGGTGGTAGTTTTCCCTGAACCGTTGGGCCCCAGATAGGCAAAGATCTCGCCCTCCGCAACCTCTAGACTCACACCCTTGAGGGCCTCGATATGTTTGTATCGTTTGACCAGTTTGTCGATGCGGATCATTGTCATGTTATCGACGGAGCGCCCTGATGTTGAACTGCCGCTTGTTGGCAGCTAACCCCTTCCGACCTTCTCCAGTTCCTCTTCTTTAATGGAAAAACCATGCTCCGGCCCCGGAAACAGCCCCTGTTCGACTTCTTCGCGGTACTGCGTCAAGGCTTTGAGCATCTCCTCGCCGAGCTGGGCGTATTGTTTGACAAAACGCGGCCGAAACCGTTCATAAAGTCCCAGGACATCATGGACCACCAGCACCTGACCATCGCAGTCCGCTCCGGCACCAATGCCTATGGTTGGGACCGCGACGCTTGCAGTAATGCGGGCGGCAATGGCCGCAGGAATAGCTTCCAAAACGATGCTGAAACAACCCGCTTCAGCCAGGGCCTGCGCGTCTTCGATGAGCACCTTGGCGGCCTCAGCGCTTTTCCCCTGAACCTTGAACCCACCCAGCTGGGCAGCGCTCTGGGGAGTGAGCCCGAGGTGCCCCTGAACCGGAATGCCGGCAGCCACCATGGCTTGCACCTGCGCCAGAACTCGCGCCCCACCTTCCAGCTTGACCGCCTGTGCCCTACCCTCCTGCAAGAACCGACCGGCATTGAGCACCGCCTGTTCGACGCTCACCTGATAGGAGAGAAACGGCATATCCCCAACCACCAGAGCGCGTTTGGCGGCGCGCGTCACGGCGCGGGTGTGGTGGAGCATCTCAGTCATACCGACCGACAGAGTGTCTTCGTGCCCCAGCATCACCATCGCCAGTGAATCCCCCACCAGGATCATGTCCACCCCGCTTCGGTCCACCCACAGGGCGGTGGAATAATCGTAGGCGGTCAACATGCTCAGCTTGCGCTGCCCCTTGGCAGCCATGACATCGGGTACTGTTACGCGTGTCGTCATCAGCAAATCCCCCTGTATGGTTGATGACTCGGAGGTTATCGGCGAGTCGATCCGGACTGCAATCCGATGGCATCGATTCGCAGCCAAGTCCTGTTGGAGCGCAACCCATCACCGCCCCTTATCATCGCCACTGCTCACTGCTTAGGGACTGTCCAAAAATAACCATCGTAGACGTTGCGTTTCATTGCATTCAACGCAACCTACGTAGGTCGTGTTGAATGCAATGAAACGCGACTGTTCACTCACCGCTCACTCTCCCCTCTTCACTCTTCACTGTTCCTGGTGGCCTCCACGATTTGGAGCAAACGCGTCAAGGTCAGGTTCACCGGTGTGTCTATTCCCGAGTTCCTCCCCGAAGCCGGCAATCGCACCGTTGATGGCATCGATCTCGGTGCGTTGACCAAAATCCACGTCCTGGCCCATGGATGAACGGTTCTGGGCCGTGGCCCGGGCCACGGCCAATACCTGCTGCACCATATCGGCCGCCACTGGAATGCCTTTGGCCCGAGCCACCGCCATGGCTTCCTCCACCGCGGTTCGGCTGAGGTCGCGAGCGGCTTCCAGGTCGGCGACTCCACCGTTACGAATACCCGTAAGCGCCGTGATGGCGTTGATGCCGACATTGATCAGGAGTTTCCTCCAGATATGCCCTTCCATTTCGTCACTGGCCTGGGTCACCAGTCCAGCACCAGTGAACAAGTCCACCAAAGCATCGACTCGTTGGGTAGCCGGGCCAGTGAATTCACCGATGAAGGTCGGCCCATTACCGCCATGGCGTATCTTGCCGGGTTCCACATAGGTGGCGCCCTGAGCTGTCGTTCCAAGAAGCACCGCCGCAGGCCCCACCAGTTCGGCAACCCGTTCGCCGTTGCCAATCCCATTTTGCAGAGTCAGAAAGATAGTGGCATGGTGGCAACAACTCCTGATGCTGGAAATCGCCGGCTGGGTGTCATAGGTTTTGACCGTCACCAGCACCACATCCACGGCTTCCCTAATGTCAGCAGGGTCGCTGACTGCCGAGGCGAACTGAAAGCACTCCAGCGTCCCGTCCAGTTCTTCAAGCAGGAGACCTCTTTCCACAATGCTCTGAATATGCTGCCTATTGGTCGTAAGCAATGTCAACCGCGAATCGGTGCGTGACAAGCGCGCTCCCAGCAAACTCCCCAAGGCCCCTGCTCCCAGTATCAGAACGTGCATGGTTATGTCCCCCTGATCCATCCTTCGTGACACAAGAAATCACGCGTCCCAAGTCAAATCATCAACCAGAGCGCGCAAGCCTTGAAAACCCCAGAATTTCGTTGCAGTCTTCATGTTTCCCTATGCTAAGAAAGATGATACACCAAGATGCGTCTGCGAAAGAACCGAAGAATGCCCTGGCTATCCTGGCAAGGATGTGCGGGACTTGGCCCCGCCGGGGCACGATGATGTCTTGAGCCCTATCCCGGAGTGCCCGGGTGATGACGGATTCCATGCTCAAACATGGTTCCGGGGTCAGGTGGCGAAAGAGAACCGGAGACCCAACCGGCTGATGACAGCTAAACTTGTCCCAAAACTGGCTCTTTGCCCTCTGGCTGGTGGCGCTCGCGGTGCTGCAGAGCGGGTGCGGCGCCGGCAGAAAACTGGAAGCTCCACCCCAGGCCATTGACCCGGTGGCGCTCATCCAGACTGCGCGCGGCCTATTGGGAGTCCGCTATTACCCGGGAGGAAGCACTGCCCTCGACTGGGTTTGACTGTTCCGGGTACACCCAATGGGTATTCTGGCAACACGGCCTGATGCTCCCCCGGCAATCCTATGATCAGTACCAATTGGGAGAGAAGATCAAAGGGCGCAAGCTGCATGTTGGTGATCTGGTGTTCTTCGAAATCGAGAAGAAGGGGGCGTCCCACGTGGGAATCTATGTGGATAGGGGCAAGTTTATTCACAGTTCCAGCACCGGGGGCCGGGTCCGGGAGGACTACCTGGGCGACAAATACTGGCAAGAACACTACCTGGGAGCGCGTCGCGTGCTGCCTTGATTGCTTGAAGGTGAGTTGAGGCCGGCCATGGTTACATTCCCCGTGGCCCCTGCACAAATGGGGGCAATTGGTTGGCATCTGATCAAAAGTCGGTATGCAGCGACACCAGTGAAAAGCGGAGGATCACCATGGAAATGGAAAGCAGGTTGGTTCCCATCATGCGAGAAGCGATCGATGTCGTGAAAATGGCGTTTTTCCAGCGGCTGCGAACCTATCTCGCCGGCAAGTATGGGGACCGAAATCATCAGACTATCAATCAACTGGCCGGGGCCATTATCAACGAGCTGTTCGCCACGCCCAACCCGCAGGAACCATTTGCCGGATTCGTAGCGCAGAACCGGGACTGCATCGCCGAGGAACTCCGGCTCATGGCCTCGGTCTTTCCCGAACTGCTGGACGCCATCACCGACGCTCTGCGCGTACAATTCCTCTGTGACAGCCAAGAAGGCCTTGACAGCACGGCCATGCTCACCCGCGCCAGGGAACTCAACCTGCTGGTCCTGGAACGAGAAGTCCCGCTGCCCAAGCATTTTCTCGAAATGGTACGCACTCTGGGCAGCTCGTTCCGCTTCCTGGAACCCGGCAACCCTGCTGGGGACACGGTAAGCATTCACTAATGCGGATCAGGTGTTCAGGTCGCAGTGCCCATCAGCTCGTCACAGTCATAACTCACCTCGATACCGTTATCCTGGCATTTCAGAACTTCGAGTATCCGGGTCTCCTCAAAGCCAGGGGCAATCCCGGTCATGGACCGACAAGGACAACCCCAGAACGTTTCATTACCCTTCACGACAAGATAAGGAGTCATGCCATGAAGACCGGAACCAGGGTGAGATTCACCGTGTTGTTGTGTGGTTTGATGTTTCTACTGTCGTTACCGCTGACCAGCGGTGCGGCGGATGCTCCCAAATTCAAGGAGGAGTACAAACTTACCCTGAACGTGGCAACTAACTTCTACTGGGGCATCGGCGCCACTCGCTTTGCGGAATTGGTCAAGGAGAAAACCGGGGGGCGCATCAATGTCAAACCTTACTACAACAGCACGCTGCTCAAGGGCGCCCAACTCCAATCGCCGCAGATGGTAGCCAAGGGCATCATCGACTGCGCTTTTGAATCCACCATCAACTCATCGACGGTAATCCCAGCGATGAACATCTTCTCCTTGCCTTTCTACATCAATAATTTCGACAACTTGGACAAGCTGGAAAATGGTGAAACCGGCAAGACCATCTTCGCCGAAATGGAAAAAATCGGCATCAAACCTCTGGCCTGGGGAGAAAATGGCTTCCGCCAGCTCACCAACGGCAAGCGTCCCATTCAGAAGGTGGAAGACCTCAAGGGCCTGCGGGTCCGTGTGGTGGGCAGCCCTATTTTCATCGATACCTTTCGGGAACTGGGTGCCGACCCGGTAAATATGAACTGGGGCGATGCGGTAACTGCCTTCCAGCAGGGCGTGGTGGACGGTCAGGAAAACCCGGTGGGCGTACTGATCCCGGTGCAGATTCACCAGTACCACAAGTACGTGACCTTCTGGAACTACCTGGTCGATCCGCTGATCGTTTACTGGAACAAGGAACAGTGGGATGCCTTCCCGGCTGACATCCAGAAGGCCATCCAGGAAGCCGCCACCGAGGCGGGCCGATTCCAGAAGGCCGTAGCGCGCGCCGGTCTTGACGGCGACAAGTCACTCAACATCCTGAAAAACGAGTTCAAGTACGAAATGGAGGTACCGGATCCAGTCAAATTCTTTGAAAGTCAAGGGGGTGACGGTGAACACCCTGACGGAAGACCAGGTCAAAGCCTTCAAGACGGCGACCAAACCCGTCGTTGACAAGTGGATCCCGCAGATCGGCACGGATGTCTACGAGAAAGCCCAGAAGGATATGGGACAGTAACGGCAAAGTTGCGTCAGCGTCGCGTTGAGTTGAGTTCCCTCCCCCAGCCCCTCCCACCAAGGGTTGAGCTTTACCCACACATAACACCGTGGCTATGGTCCGGGCTTGAGGTGAGGGAGGGCGATGAGCAGGGCTTCGCAGATGTCATCGAGACGTTGGAGTCCTCGCCAGAGAGTTGTGGTTCCTGGTTCCCGGGTGCCTGAAGGGCAAGAGGGAGGGCTTCGATCGGATAGTGGAAGAGCAAGCCTCCTGTCCTTCGGACCCAGGCAAAGAGTTGCCTGGGCCACCCGAGCCCTCTTTCCTTGTCACACCCCCGGTGTCAAGTGTAACCAAAGCTCAGCACCAGGAGAGGGGAGGTTAAGATAGTCCCTCAGTCGCGTCGGCCACCAAGGATGCGTAGCAGCATCAGGAACAGGTTGATGAAATCCAGGTAGAGGGTCAGCGCCCCGTGAATGGCGAGACGCCGGGTCACGGAACCGTCAACACCGTCGGGCTGGGTGAGCGCCAAGACCTTAATCTTCTGCGTGTCATAGGCGGTAAGACCCACAAACACGATCACACCGATGTAGCTGATGATCATGGTCATGGCGTTGCTGCGAATAAACAGATTCACCAGGGAAGCGATGATGATCCCGATGAGTCCCATGGTGAGGAAACCGCCCCAGGAGGTCAGGTCTTTCTTGGTGGTCCAGCCATAGACACTGCAGGCCGCAAACGTCGCCGAGCAGATGAAGAAGGTGCTGACGATAGAAGCCCGCGCGTAGACCAGAAAAATCACCGACAAGGTCACCCCGTTGAGTGCCGCATAGCCAAGGAAAAGCGCGGTCGCCGTGGTCGGGCTCATACGTTCCACCCAGCCGGCCAAGGCGAACACCATCACCAACTCCCCAATGATAAGCCCAAAGAACACGGCGCGGTTGCCGAAAACCAGCTCCAGCAGGGTCGGACTGGTGGATACGTAGTAGGCCAGAAAACCGGTCAGCGCCAGGCCGATACACATCCAGTTGTAGACGCTTCGCACGAAGTCGTTGACCAGTACTTCAGTCCTGCTTCTTGTCACCGAAATGGGTTGCTGCATGATTCTACCTCCTTATGTTGTTGGTTCTATCAGACGCCGGAGCACCAAGTCCGGCTTCCAGCGTCCGGGTTTTCCGTGTACGTCTTCCAACTCGCCTCGTGTGTCTTGCTCCTTGTGACTTGCAGCTTAAAACCTACAGCGCTTGGCAAGAAAAAATATACGCCCCAGCTATCAGATCGTCATTCCCGCATGCTTTTGGCGGGAATCCAGTCCAGTGTTGTGTTTGTTTGATTCCCACCTTTATATGAAAGTCCGTTCTGTCATACCGGCGAAAGCCGGTATCCCTATTCCTGGATTCCCGCCTCGCGGGAATGACGAGCGGTGACCCGGGTGACTTTCATATTTCGTTGTGGCCCCCCAAAGGCCATGGCGGTTTGCGGGAATGACGATCAAGGTTCGGCCTGGATGATTATTCATTGCCTGGCGCCTAAAGTTTTGGGGCTTCTGTCTTTGCTCCTGTGTCTTGCCGCATGAGCTTTGTTACTAATCAAGCTTCTCGGTCTCCAGCAACTCGCCAAGGGCGAAGGCAAAATCCCCCACCATCTTTACGCAGTGTTGCCGCCGGCTCTCGGGGTTTTCGTAGAAATTCTTGACCGCTGCAGCGTCCCTCCAGTTCATCTGGGCGATTTTGGCACAGTCCACTCCACCAAAGGGTTCAGTGAGTTGTTCAAATTTTCTGTTCAATTTGGCGCTGAGCTTCCACATGCGGGGGTCTTCCTTGTCTTCCAGGTTACCCCGGCTGAAAAGGCTGGAGATGAGGGCCACTCCCCCGGTCAGAACCCCGCACACACGGCCGGAGCTGGCGATGCCACCGCCAAAAGCCCCCAGCGCCTTGATGACTTCTTCATTGACACAGTTCAACTTCTCCTGCCCAACTGCCAGAATGGCCTGACTGCAGTGAAAACGTTGGTTGAACAATTCGATCGCTCGCTGTCGCATTTCTTCAGGGCTCATCACTACTTCCTCCATTGGGATTAGACGGATTCGTTTCAAACCGGTTGGCACCTCATATCCACAAACAAATTGTTCTCCAAAAGACCTCAAAAGAAAAGTAAAAATGCATAGAGCCGGTGGCAACCCTTCACACTCTGGCCGAAAAGCGCCGCATCATCTACCCTTAAGCACAATGCCATTCAGTTAGGCCCCTCTGACCTTAATGTAGGAGCCGCTGTCCGTCATTCCGGCGAACGCCGGAATCCAGTCTTTTCGAGCGCTTCTGGACCCCGGCTTTCGCCGGGGTGACGGTGTGGGACGGTGTAGGACAACGTGAATTTGCCTAGCCAACTGTATTGCCCCTAAGCAGGGCCGCCGGGGGTGTCCTGTCCCGGACCTCACGCTCGGCGCCATCGAAGGGTCACATCGAACGCCCGCTGATATGCTCCCAGATGGCCTCAGCACACACCCGGCTCCCATCGGTGGTGATTCCCGGTACCGGCTGCAATGCCGCTGTCGAATCCAGGACTGCCTGTTCCCAACGCCCGGCATAGAGATCGTCAGACGGCAGGTAGACCACCGGCAACCGGCGGTTCATTTCCCGGACCAGGATATCGTATTCCGGAAAGTCCCCACGATCGGTGTAGATCATGGGAGTTCCCTGAGCCAGGCAGTCGGCCACGATCCCATAGCCCGGCTTGGTGATGACTGCGTCTGCGGCCGCCACCAACTCGGGATAGGAAACCTCCGCCTCATCCACACAATAGCCATTGGCAAGCACCATGTGAAGAGGCCGCCGGTAAAGGAACACGACATCGCCGATGCCTTCCACTCGCCGCAGGGCATCAGTGGACATATCCAGAGCCGTGAAGGCCAACAGAAAAACCCTCAGTCCGGGACCGATACCCAGGAGTTCGCGGGTCTCGGCGCGGGTGCGCCGGGCGTGGCGAGTAACCAGCGGCATCGGCATAATCCGCGGGCAGCAGGAACAATCCCCATGCATGGGAAGTTGCAGAAATAGCTGGCAGTGCCGGTAGCATTCCCGGATCCAGTTTACCGGTTCCTGCCAACGCGGATCCAGATTCGCATAGTGCTGATAGATCCAATCCCAGGTGAAGTTTCCCAACCCGACGTTGGGAATGCCGTGGTGCACAGCGGCCACCAACGGCAGAAAGGCGACATCCGAAACCACCGCGGTTATGGCCTCCCGTTGGTAGAAGCGCAGTTCCTGGTCGATAAGCTCCTGCTGACGGCACTGCAGGGTTTGCAGGGCGCGCAAGGTCGCATCCAGATCCAAACGCAGGTTGTCGTGCTGCACCATGCCCACATCCAGAGCGCGTTCATGTTGCGGTAGCGGTTTGGCAAGGTTTTGCGTTATAAGGAAAGACGGCACCTTGGAAACAATGGTGATCGCCGCCGTCGGTTCCAACCGCTGTAATTCCCGGATCACTTCCAGGGACCGCACCGCGTGGCCAAAACCGTGGGCGGTGATGTAATAGGCAATCCGATGGTTCATTGGGAGCCTCCATAACAAGTGGCGATCGATATGGACCTGCCGCTGGGTCTTGGCCAGCCGACCCAAACCAACCGCAAGCGGGAGGATAGCATGGGCGTGGCAACACTGATCTATTTTTTGCTAGTGGTTGGCTGGATCGCCATGGCCGTGAAGATCGTCCCGGAAAACCAAAGGATCGTGATCTACAGGCTGGGCCGGTTCCTCGGAGTGAAAGGCCCCGGGCTTATTCTGACGTTGCCGCTGCTGGATAAGGTCGTAAGAGTAACTCTGGGGGCCGCAGGTGTGCTGACCCGGGAAGAAACCATGAGCATTCACGGCCGGGAAGTACCGGTTCACATCCTGGATCAATCGGTGGCAGGTCAGACGGTAAGCATTGAAGGATTCGAGGACGAAGCCGTCCTGGTTTCCTTGGCGCCAAACCAGGAAGAACATCACTAGAAATCGCAGCCAAACCCGCTCGCCACAACCGTTCCGGCACAAGTGGCGCCTGGCCTGCCGCACTTCCAGCGGCAGCAATGCTTTCGCACTCTCCAGCCCTCACGATTTTTCAGACACAGGGGAGAACACCATGAGCCATGTCACCATAACCTTCCAGCCCGACAACCGGTCGGTGACCGCCGAGAGCGGCCAGACCCTGCTGGAGATCGCAGCACAAGCCGGCGTCACCGTTAACAACCTGTGCGGTGGCCAGGGGGTCTGCGGCAAGTGCCGGGTGAAGCTGGTCCAGGGGAAAGCCAGTTCCACCGGAAGGATCATTGGTTTTCTGGATAAGAAGGAACTGCAGGAAGGCTACGTTCTCGCCTGCCAAACCAGCGTGCAGCAAGACGACCTGACGGTTTGGATTCCACCGGAATCCCGGCAGGAAGAAGACCAGATCCTCACCGTCGATCACGTGGTCCAATATGATGAGCCGACACGGCTGGACCAAACCCCGGTCCCCGGAGAAGTCCCCTACTATCAGCCGCTGTGCCGCAAGTTCCATCTGTCGCTGCCGCCGCCAACTCTGACCGACAACCTGTCGGACCTGGACCGTTTGTTCCGAGAGCTGCGCAAGCACGTCCAGGAGCACCAGGTGAACACCGATTTTCATGCCCTGGTGGGGCTGGCGCAGATGCTCCGCGACCATGAATGGGATGTGACCGCCACGGTCCACATGAAAGACACCGATTGCCCGACGCTGCGCGCCGTGGAACCGGGCGACACCACCGCCCGCAACTTCGGTGTGGCCATCGATGTGGGCACCACCACCATCGTGGCGCAACTGGTGAATCTGCGCAACGGCGAAGTCCTGGGAGTGGAAGGCAGCCACAACCATCAGGCCCGCTACGGCGCCGATGTGATCTCGCGCATGATCTTTGCCTGCACCCGAGGTGGCCTGCAACCTCTCAGGAACGCCGTGAGCACCACCATCAACACCCTGGTGGACGCGCTCGTGTCCGGCAACGGCATCCAGCATCAGGACATCAGTTGCCTGGTGGCCGCCGGTAATCCCACCATGACCCATCTGCTGCTCGGCCTGGAACCTTGCGCCATCCGCGTCGCCCCCTACATCCCCACCGCCAATCGGTTCCCGGCGGTAAAGGCCGCTGATTTGGGGCTCACGGCCCATCCCAATGCCGTGCTGCACTGTCTGCCCTGCGTCAGCAGTTATGTCGGCGGCGACATCACCGCCGGCGTGCTGGCCTGCGGCATGAATGATCACCCCCAGGTGAGCGCCCTCATCGATGTCGGCACCAATGGGGAAATCGTGGTCGGCAACAACGATTGGCTGGTGTGCTGCTCCGCATCCGCCGGGCCGGCCTTCGAAGGTGGCGGCACCAAATGCGGCATGCGGGCCACTCGCGGGGCGGTGGAAAAGGTGGCGATCCGCGACCGAGAGGTGACCTACGGCACCATCGGTCGCGCCAAGGCGCGAGGCGTGTGCGGCTCCGGTTTGATCGACGTCATTGCCGAACTGATGATCCATCGCATCATCGATCAGAGCGGCAAATTCATCGACTTCGACCATCCCCATGTCCGCGTGGTGGATGATGTTGCGGAATTCGTCATCGCCCCGGGCAACCGCTCGGAAACCGGTGAGGCGGTGGTGGTCACCGAAGACGACATCGCCAATCTGATCAAGAGCAAGGGCGCCATCCTGGCCGCCATGAAGGTTCTGCTGGACAACCTCGGGATGACCTTCACCGACCTCAAACGCCTCTATGTGGCCGGCGGTTTCGGCGCGCACCTCAACATCGAAAAGGCCATTCAGATCGGCCTACTTCCCGATCTTCCCCGCGACCGCATTCAGTTTATCGGTAACAGCTCCCTGGCGGGAGCGCGTCTGGCCATGTTGTCGGCCCATGCCTTTCACAAGGCGGAAGCCATCGCCCGGCAGATGACCTATTTCGAACTGTCGGTGCACCCGCAGTTTATGAACGAATTTGTGGCGTCGCTGTTCCTGCCGCACACGCAGATGGAACTGTTCCCCAGCGTGGCAGCCAAATTGCG
>CAWHGA010000052.1:0-33695 GCA_963828705.1 uncultured delta proteobacterium | reverse complement strand
TCATCGGCAACAGCTCCCTGGCGGGAGCGCGTCTGGCCATGTTGTCAGCCCATGGTTTTCACAAGGCGGAAGCCATTGCCCGGCAGATGACCTATTTTGAACTGTCTGTGCACCCGCAGTTTATGAACGAATTTGTGGCGTCGCTGTTCCTGCCTCACACGCAGATGGAAATGTTCCCCAGCGTCGCAGCCAAATTGCGTGCCGCCGCCAAACAGGCTTAAAGATGAAATGTCGTTTTCATCCCGACCGTGACGCCGAAGTAGTGTGCAACAAGATGGAATACGGCTACTGCCGGGAATGCCTTGACAATTGTCAGGCCTGCACCGACCCGGAAATCTACTGCCGACACCGCACTTCATGTATTATCTGGGAGATGTGCCGCAAACAGGTGAGGCAGCTGCGCAACCGCAAGGAATCCGGGGATGCAAATGAATCGCCGGATTCCAGCTGATGGATTGGCACCATGCCCCAAAACACCTCCTGGACACGAAAGACCTCAGAGCAGGTTCATCATACCCACCGTCAATCAAGCGGGTTGGGGGTTGTTCTCCGAGATCGGTGACGAGGTCAGTTGCATCAAGAGTCGGGGTCATCACCAGAGATTAACAGAAAGATATTCGGGGATTTGAACCAGACCGGGAGGAGACCGCCTGAGGGTGGTCTCCTCCCGATTGCTTTCACGCGGTCTTGCCTCTCGCCTTGATTTCCCACTCCTCGATGGCTTCCCGTTCCTCGACTTCTTCCCAGCCACAGATCATGGCCCGGGTGTGGGCGGTCAACGAATGCCCGGTGGTGATCATGTAGATGTGCACGATGAGAAAGGAGAGAATGGCGAAGGCGCCGGCGAGATGCACACCGGCCAGCACCTTCAGCGAAAGCCAGCCAAGTCCCCAGGCACTCCAGGAATTGTAGCTCCAGAAGAGAAACCCGGTCAGCATCTGGATCGGCAGCAGGCAGGCCGCCAGGATCAGATAGACAATCCGCTGCAGCGGGTTGTGCTTGGCTTCCTTGCGCTTGGGAACCGGGTGGGGCTCTCCCCGGAAGATGCCGTACATGTAGTAGCGCACCACGAGCAGCATCTTCCGGGTGGTCGGGATGTATTGCCGCCACTCACCGGTGGTGAACACCCAGAACACGAAGAACAGAAAAGCGATCAGCCAACTGATGCCGACGAAGTTGTGGACTTCCACGGCCGTCTTGAAACCGAACAGGGTAAAAAGGCCGTTGGTCTCGAACCCGGTCACCAGCAGAATCATGATCAGCGCGCTCTGAAGCCAGTGCCAGAAGCGTTCGTAGCGGGAGTAAAGATAAATGTTCACCATTTTGCAGGTGTCGTTTGCATTCATGGATCAATCCTCCTTTCTGCGATTGCTGACCGCCCGCCCCAGGCCGTGCAGCGCCGACCCCGGCCAGAGAAACGAGCACCGTGGCCCAGCCGAGTATCTCGATGACCCGGTTGCCGTCGCGGCCGGGCATGTAGACCCCTTTGATGTTGGCCAGGCGCCCGTTGTTCCGGGTGTGGCACTCGTTGCAGTTCACCGATTTGTCCTTGGGCGCCACCATGTGGGTGGTCGGAAACACATAACTGGTTTCGGCGAAATCGAACTGGCCACTGAAGGGAAGGCCGGCCTTCTTCATGCCGCCATCCAAGGCCAGCTTCCAGTCGTATTTCGCCCAGTAGGCATCGGAATCCGGGGGCCCGAACAGGTGCGGGATCAGCATGGTCTTGTTGACCGTGTCGTAGGGCTGCTTGCCTCGGTGAACCTTGAAGGGGGCGATCCGGGAATTGGGGTCGTCGGGACTGCCGACCGGCCAGTTGAGCGCCACGGGCTTGCCCGGGTCGATCATGTCCTTGGCGGTGATGGCGTCGATCGTGCCGTTGTACCAGAAGTATTCGGGTTTCACGTTCTTTTCCCAGACAAAATCGCCCTTCTGGGTGTCGTAGGACGCCGGTCCCATCGGGCCTTTCTCTTTGTAGGGCTTGCCCTCTTTCATCTTGCCGGCAGTGGACCAGTCCCAACTCATTTTGGTGGGCAACACCCGAGCAAATTCCGAGATGTGGCAGGTCTGGCAGGCCACCTTGTCGGTGTGATCGTTGGCCTTGACGCCTTCCTTGTGGGGCCTGCTGGTGTGGCAGGACTCACAGGTGATGCGCGGGGTCAGATCGTCCTGAGCCAGGGTGGTCCGTTCCTTTGCGGCCGGCGTCGAATAGATGCGGCCGGCCACCTGGTGGGCTGTGGTGGTATGGCAGCGCACACAGTCGAAGTTCTTGCCGTCGATGTCCATGTGCACATCGAGAGCCTTGTTGGGCTTGGCCATGGAGGAATCGAGATCGCCGTGTTTCACCATGTCGCCGCCGCCGCCGTAGAAGTGGCAGACACCGCAGTTCTCGCGGGTGGGACGGGCGACGCTCTGGGCGACCTTATTCCATTCGGGCGGCAGATATTCCTTGCCGTCCCCTTTGAACAACGTCGGCTCCTTCGCCGGATTCCCGGCCCCGGCGGGGAATTTCTGGTAGGTGCCGGTCTGTTCATGGCAGACCAGGCAGTCCACCTTGGAGACGTCGGAAAAATCAAAATTCTTGTCCTTCCAGCCGTAGCCGGCATGACACGAAGTACAGCGCGGTTCGTTGCCATGAATGCTGATGCAATAGTTGTTGACGGTGAGTCCGCCCTTGCCGACCGGTTTATCCTTGGGCGAGGTGGAGTCGATCCAGGTCCAGTGAATGGTCTTGTGGAACTGGGCGGCGGCCTCGGAATGACATGACAGGCAGGCCTTGGTCACCTCCGGACCCGACGTGAACGGCTGTTTAAGGACCTCGTGCTTGCTGTGGTCGGTCGTGATCCAGCGCTTGGGTCCTTTGGTCGCCTGTTGTGCCATTTCACGTCCCGGGGCTTGATCCCCTTCGGTTGGAGCGGCGCTGCTGATGCCAGGGCTTAGCAGCAACAGCCACAGCACCAGAGGAAAGAAACCTGTCATTTTAGTCATCTTCATTGGGCCCTCCGAAACATTGGCTTTATGCGTTCCACCGAAAGCGGTTGAACGCTTTGAGAATTGCAGGGAAATTGACCCCGGCCACAGCATCGCTAAGTAATCCCGAGAACTCTGACGAGATGGCAGACGTCGGGCTTCCTTTCCCTCAGAGCAAGATCCGTGCCTCCCGACACAAACGCTCTGAAACAGTAACTTCGGAATAAGCCCGGTTCAGGTCAATCTGACTCCAACCCTCTGGATACCGGCCTGCGCCGGAATGACGTACGGTTGCCTCATGCGTCCTTCCGGCAAAGGCCGGAGTCCAGATTGTGGTCCGCCAGTTCTGGAGAAGCATCCCAAAACAAGTTTAACCATCGGAAATTATGATCATAAATTACATATACCCATGTCCTCGCTTGCCTTGCGTCGTGTTGCCGGTTAATTAACAGATGTTTAAACAGATGATGAGGCTGCCATGAACGAACAAGAGATCAATTTGCATTGGAAAGAGATCATCGACACCATGAACGACGGTCTGATGCTGATTGGGCCGGATGGATCGATCCTTATGGTGAATCGAGCCCTGGAAGGGCTCACCGGCTACCGCAAGGACGAACTCATCGGGCAATCCTGCTCGGTGTTCAATTGCGATGTTTGCGAAAGGGCGCGCACCGGCGGCAAAGGCAAATGGTGTATCGTCTTTGATCTGGGCCATTCAGGAGTCAAACGCTGCTTGATTATGAAAAAGGACGGCTCCTATGTGTCTTTGCTGAAGAAGGCGTCTTTGCTCAAAGACAGTGCAGGTAAAGTCCTCGGAGCGGTGGAGACCCTCACCGACATCTCGGAAATCGACAAGCGCGACCAAAAAATCGAAGAACTCTCGCGACTGCTCGAAACGGACGCCGGATTTCATGGGATGATCGGTCGTTCCGCCAGCATGCAGAGGATTTTTCAGATCATTGAGAAGGCCGCTCAGAGCGACGCACCGGTAATCATCCTGGGCGAGAGCGGTACCGGCAAGGAACTGGTCGCGCACGCTATCCACGAAATTGGCCGGCGCAAGGACGGGCCGTACATTCAGTTCAATTGCGCCGCGCTCAATGAATCGCTCCTGGAAAGCGAGCTGTTCGGGCACGTCAAAGGTGCGTTCACCGGTGCCTACCGCCATCGACAGGGGCGGTTCGAAGCCGCCCATGGAGGCGATATCTTCCTGGATGAAATCGGCGACATTCCGCTCAATATCCAGGTGAAGCTTCTGCGGGTGCTGGAAACCAAGCAATTTGAACGGGTCGGCGATCACCGTTCGATCTACACCGATGCTCGCGTGATCACCGCTACCAACCGCGATCTCCAGGAGTTGGTGGCGCAAAAGAAGTTTCGCGAGGACCTGTTCTTCCGCATCAATGTCATTCCCATCCACCTGCCGCCGCTGCGCGAGCGCATGGAGGACATTCCCGTGCTGGTCGACGCCTTGATTCGACCGGTTACGCGTCAAGCGGAAAAAGCATATCAGCGGGCTGAGTCCCGAAGCCATGCAGCTGTTCATGAGCTATCCGTGGCCGGGAAACGTGCGGGAACTGAAGAGCGCTCTGGAATATGCCTTTGTCATTGCCGAACAGGGATCCATTGAACCCTATCAGCTGCCCACCCAGATCTTCAGCCATAAACCTGAACCGACCAGCCTTTCTGCACCCGAGCCGCAGCAACCCCTCGAAGAAAAAGCCGCGCTCATCGAAGCCCTGCGCCAGACCAGGGGAAACCAGTCGCAGGCCGCGCGCCTCCTGGGCATCAGCCGTGTGACCGTGTGGAACCGCATGCGCCATTATGGAATTGATCTCAAGAAGGTGGTGAGTTCGTAGGGGAAGCGCTCTCAGCGCATGTCAGAATTATCCTCCGGGTTGACAATGCGTCATTCCGGTGAAAACCCATTAGCATCAACTCAACGATTTCTCCTGTGTTGTTGGCCAGTTGGAACGACGATCGGACTTCTAGGCACGTCATACCGGCGAAAGCCGGTATCCAGCTTACAAGAAGCCCTGGACCCCGGCTTCCGCCGGGGTGACTGGACTGATGGACTTGTTCGACACCCTCCTGGAACCGCAAGCAAGTAGATTTTGCATGATCTGACAGTCCATGAAAACCGCACAACCCACCCCACCACCCTTCGGCCACTCGCCGATAACCTCCTGCAAGTCACTGCTTATAGACTTTAAGAAAAAGATCTTGAGGTCGTGGTGCCCTTCATCGTCATGCCGGTATGGTTCTAGCGGGAATGCAGGAAGGGGAGCTGCGCTGTGCACTCCCGCCAAAAGCATGCGGGAGTGACCTGAGCTGCCCTAAAATCATTCTCTCATTAACGATTAGGATATGCCGATAGTATGAAGGTAAAGGTGAGACACCCCGCGCTCGCAACGAGCAGGGCCAAGATTGGCGTCCCAGCAAATACTCGTTGTTTCCGCCACACGGTCTGGGGACATTCGCTGACCATCGGAGCGCATGTGGAGAGGCCGGTTGAAGGCATCGCTAGCAAGAGGCCGATGACATGAAGCGAGCGTTTAGAGCACTACTGATAGCCATTTCTTTTGCCGCGGGGCCGGTGCTTGCTGCCGACAATTGGGTTCTTTCTTTCGGCAGGCTGGGTCCGGTTCAGGTAGGCATGACGCCTGAAGCTGTTTCCAAGATTTTTTCAGGTGAAGTCATTCGCGAACCCACCCCGGGTGATCCTGACTGCTACTATATCTCTCCCAAGGTTGGCGGGGATTCAGTTTCATTCATGGTGACGGAAGGGCGGATTTCCCGAATAGACGTTTCCGCTCCGGGTATCTATACAGCGGACGCAATACAGGTGGGTGACACTGAGGAACGGGTGAAATCCATTCATGGCGAGAAACTGGTTATTGAACCTCATCATTACCTGGCCCCAGAAGGGAATTATCTTACGATTATGAATGGTAAAGGTTCACTGGCCATAAGGTTCGAAACGTACAATGGGAGTAGTCACAGCTTTCCATACAGGTAAGTTTCCTGAAATAGAATACGCTGAAGGCTGTTTGTAATCCGTCCGTGATCCCTTGAGTGCACACTCGTCTGCATGAACCACTACCCCGGAACTATTCCCTTCACGCCCCGCCTCGCTCTCGTTGCCCGCATAAACGATCAGGCTTCCCACCGCAAGGCTTTCTGACACTGATCATTGGCGCTGGTTTTCTCGGGGATATCGGGTTTACGCGTTCGGACGTCGGACGGGGTCGACTCGGACGGGGTCGGACGGGTCGGCCACGATCGGACGCGGTCGGACCAAACCAAGCACCTGACTTTACTTATGTATCACCTGTCAACAAGTGAGTTTTTCGAGGTTAGAATGGGCATTTTGCCAGGGAAATGGCCCTGCTAAGCGGGGGAGAGCCAGAGAGCATGCCAAGATCGAGCCGGCATTACATGCCACTGACGTTTCAGTGCTGCTAGGATCTATTGCATACTGCGACGTCACCTCTTCCCCCGGGCTGGATGACAAGGCTACGGATCGAACCGCGTCAAACGAGCTTCAGGAATTGCTGGACGGAGGAGGCTGGCTGGTTCGACGTGGACGGGGTTGAAACACCTCGTATCGACAATGGCCAAAAGAGAACGGCCATTGTGGCTGGAGGGGTTGGGATCAAACCTTACCCTTTGACAGCAAGAGCTTCTTGTGAGAATCAGCAGATGTGTCAGCAACGTCGAAGCCTAATCTGGATCATAAGGAGGGACAAGTATGAGCAAAGGTGAGGATAGTAAAAAAGAGGGTAAGAAGAAACCAACCAAGACCATGAAGGAAAAAAAGGCCTCGAAAAAGTCCAAGAAGGAATCCAAAGGTTCCTGAGATAACGACCCGAACCCGCGGCAAACAAGATCGTAGCCCAAGGATGGGTGGAGCGAAGCGAAACCCATCCTTGTTGGCCTGGCTGGAGTAAACTCGGTCATCAGGGCGGGTTCAGCAACCGCCCAAGCTCTCAATGCCCTTCCGTGACCTTGAGCAGGACGCCGTTGACCTGTTCTTCGCTCTGCAGTTTGTTCAGTTTATCCTTGGCTTCACCCGCATCCCGCATACCCTTCAGTTCCACGTTATGGACCCTGCCCTTCTGCAGGTTCTGCTGGCTTTTCACCACCACTGCGTAGCCCTTCTTTTGAAGCTTCTTTTGCAGCTCCTGCGCCTGGGATGCATTCTCGAAACTGCCCAGACGGACAACATAGACCCAGTTGACGACCCGGGGTCTGGACCTCGGCCTTATCGGCGGACGGCGCCGGCGGCGTGCCGGAAGCGGCAGCCGGAGTACCCGTCTGCTACCGGTTTTGCAGGCGGAACGGCAGAGGTTGGCCGACGATCATTGGAAGCGACTGAAGCGGGTGGTTTCGGCGATGCCACCTTGGTCGGATCGGTTGCTGCGCGCGCCTGCTGGGTCTTGGGCGCTACCGGCTTAGCCCCTGCGGCGGTGGAGCCGGCGCCGGCCGTGGTGCCGGGCTTGGGCTTGTCAGCGCCACCGCGACTGGCATCGGGCTTGGGTTTGACCCCGGAGGCTGCGGTCTCACCGGGTTTGGGCTTGGCGGCAGGCGCCGCGGCGACAGGTTTAGGCTTGGACGCACCAGCCGCTTGGGAAAGTCCTGCAGGCTTCTGCACCGACGCTTCCCCACTCAACCCTGGAACCGCCGTCAGCGATCCCGGGACGGGGGGGGCGGGTCGAGTCTCCGGCACTGGACCAATAGGCGGTTTCGCCTGGTCCTCAGAGCGTCCCCCCAAAGGTTCCCGAGGCTGCCCCGTCGTGGCGCCGGGTGGCGTCGTGGTCCCCGGCTTTTCTTCCGGCTGGGCCGGCAACGTGGATTCAGTCACCATCGGCGAGGTCGGCAAGGTTTCCCGCGGGATGGTTTTGTCCTCAACACTCGCGGCTGGTGCCTGGGTCTTAGGGATTTCCTTCACCACCTTGGCAGTGGATTTGTCTTCGGTGGTCTTGGTCTTTTGGTGCCACAGGAGCGGTATGAAGGCGATCCAAAACAAGAGGATGATGCCGAATTTGACCAGGTTACGAAACTGAAACAAGGAAGATGATGACGAGGATGGCGCTTTGCCCACCCGGGGACCTCTTTTGAGAAAAATCTTTTCTTTCATGTTTTGCCTTATCCATAACTCAATGAAGATGAGATCTTGCCCGTTGCAGTCCACCACCGATTCTGCCTGAGCCGGGACAAGCCACCAACATTTCTTGGTGCCTTGGTGGGTAAATCCCTGACTTCCAACTTTCGCACATCGCCCGATTGTAGTCTACAGATTCTTTGCCCGCTCCAAAGCCCTTTGGAATCGGGGGATCGCCCCTTCGATGGTACGGTCATCGACACAATAGGCAATACGAAAATGGCCCGGCCCGAAAAAGCCGCTGCCCGGTACCACCAAAACGTTTTCATCCTGCAGCAACCGGGCGAAATGCACATCATCGGCCAGAGGGCTCCTGGGAAAGAGGTAGAACGCCCCCGGCGGATTGATCAGGTCATAACCGGCGTCCCGAAGACTGGTAACCAACAGGTCCCGCTTACGGCGATAAATGGAGACATCCACGCAAATCCCTTGCAGTTGGGCAATGAGCCGCTGCTGCAGGGCGGGTGCGTTGACAAATCCGAGGATGCGGTTGGCAAGGGTGAGTGCCCCGAGGAGCGCCTGATGGTCGGCCGCCTTGGGATGCACCGCGACAAATCCCAGGCGCTCACCGGGGAGCGACAGGTCCTTGGAATAGGAGGTGGCGATCAGAGTGTTTTCATAGGCGGCGAATACACTCGGCACCTGATGCCCGTCGTAGACGATTTTGCAGTAGGGCTCATCGGAAACCAGGTAGATGGGCTTGCCGTACTCCCGGCTTCGTTGGCGCAGCAGTTCTGCCAACTGAGTGAGGGTTTCAGCGGAGTAAATCTGCCCTGTCGGGTTGTTGGGGGAGTTGATGAGCACCACCTTGGTTCGCGGCCCCAGATGCTGAGCCATGGCATCGAGATCCAGGGTGAAATCGGCGCGGGTTGGGACCGTTTTCAGCGTACCGCCGTGGTTATCGGCGTAGAACCCGTATTCGACAAAACACGGTATCGGCGTCAGCACTTCATCTCCCGGGTCCAGCAAGGATTTCAGAATGATATTCAAACCGCCCGCCGCGCCGCACGTCATCACCACCTGATCGGCGGTGAGGCTGAGGCCCTTTTCCCGAGTCAGTTGCGCCGCCACCGCCGCACGCGTTTCTGGAAGTCCGGCATTGGGCATGTAGCCGTGCATGCCGGGGCTGAGGCTGCGCACCAGTTCGCGGAGCTTGTCATGGACGGCATCCGGCGGAGGCACATTGGGGTTGCCGAGGCTAAAATCAAAAACCTTATCGGCCCCGTGGATCTGCTTTAGACGAGTACCTTCCTCGAACATCTTGCGGATCCAGGAGGATTTTTCCATATACCCCAGCATTTTTTCAGCTACCGCCATGAGTGTGTCTCCGCTGTTATGTTAAGCGAATGGTCTAAGAGCCGCTCTCAATAAATGCGCCATTCGTCCTGAAGCACCTAGACGTAGCATAAACGCCTGATTACCGTAATTCGCAGGGTGTCACCTCACGCAAAGCCGCAACGTCGCGAAGCGTCGGTTGTTTAGGACGCCTTGCTGTCTTACTGAGAGTACCAGCGGTATCTCGGCCACGACTCGATACAAAACCCCAGGCCGTTGCTACAACCCCACAGCAGCATCGCACCTACGGTAGACCACCAACCGATCCCAACCACGGGTGAACTCTTGTACCGGAACAAATGAGCGCAGTGGGAAGTGGGCACCGGCCACCAGCAACATCCCCTCCCAGCCGGCCAGCATGGCTTCCAGTCCATCCAGCGGCTTGTCCGGATAAACGTAGAGGCAGTCTGCGTGCCGGAACCGCTGCGTCAGATAGTTGCCACAGACCGTCGTCACTCGCCGATCCAAGCCCAGCTCCCGGATGGCCCGCCGAGCCCTCAGGCACAGCAGTTCATCGATCTCGATTCCCACGGCCTCAGTGAACAGACCCGCAATACAGGTCACGAGACCATCCCCGCTGCCCAGATCGATCAGCAGCCGCTGCCGATCAAGCCGCAGCTCTCGAAAGAAATCATAGACATGGTGCGCAATGGAAGCCGCCCACGCCCCCAGGGCGGTAGCACGATAACAACCCTGGCCGGAGTGTTCCAGATGCTGGTGCAATTCCCGGTAGTAAGCTTCGATCCTGGCAAAACCGAGCATCGGAGCGGGCCGTTGCATTGACTTCCTGCTTAGCCGCGAATGGCTGAATTTGGCCCATAATAGCCAACCCTGACGGAAACCGTCGGAAAGACCGCTGATCCCTTGCCCAGCAGCGTCCCGGGATTGGTCACGGCGTTGCACCCGATCTCAGTCCCATCGCCAATGATGGCGCCGAATTTGCGCAGCCCCGTGTCGATCATTTGCCCCTCGAAGGGGATTCGCACGGTATCGCCTTTGATTTTCAGGTTGGCCAGTTTGGTGCCAGCCCCCAGATTGGTGTCGCGCCCCAGGATGCTGTCGCCGATGTAAGCGAAATGCCCGGCCTTGGCGCCATCGAGCATGACGCTGCTTTTGATCTCGGTGGTATGGCCCACCACAGCACGGCTGCCGACAATACATTTGCCGCGGATGTAGGCCCCCTGCCGAACCTCGGTGTGCGCCCCAATGATCGTCGGTCCCTTGATCAGGGCACCGGGTTCCACCACTGAACCTGGCCCCAATTGGATCTGGTCATCCCAGAGCACGGCGCCGGCGCACAGGACCACCGCTTCGGTGGTCTCCTGACCGGCAATGCGCACGATAAAGGTGCCCTTGGTGACGGCTCCCCCGAGGATTTCATAGTCTTCACGCCAAATACGACCATCCCAGATGATCACCGTGTGCGGCAGGGGCTGCAGGAAACAGGCGATCTCCCGAACATTGCTGCAAAGGTGTTCCTTGAGGTAAGGCGAAATCCTCGTGAGCGCATCCCAGACCCGGCCACAGCCGTCAAACAGTGCCCCGATGGGCTCATCACCCCAATCGAAGAAGCTTCTAGGGTCTAACAATTCGCCGTTTTCCATGATAGCGTTTCAGTCCTTGGGCAGCTTGCTGTGTTCAATTTTGGTGCAGTGGTTCATGACTACCTTCAGACCGGCCGCGCGCGCCTTAACGGCGGCTTCGTTGTGCACCAGGCCGAGTTGCATCCAAACGCAGCCGGCGCCCACGGTAATGGCCTCATCCACAATCGCAGGTATGGCCTCAACATTGCGGAAGATATCCACCACATCGATGTGCTGGGGAACGTCGCCAAGCGTTGCATAGCAGGGTTCCCCTAAAACCTCTCGATACTTGGGATTTACCGGGACCATCTGATAGCCGTGTGCCATAAGATACTTGGCCACCTTGTGGCTGTCGCGGTCTTCCTTGTGAGAAATACCCACTACCGCAATCGTCCTGGCATTCTTCAGAATGGCCGCGATCTCGTCATCACACGGATTGTTGTCAGGAAGCTGGCATTCAGTCATGGTCATCCCCCTGGAAGCGGGTTGAGATGCAGGTTTGGGCCTTTGCCCAACAAGCCCTTCGTGGTCACCATAAAACAAAAAGCCTGGCAGGGTCAACCATGGGCACCGAACCTCCCAGCCTATTTCCCGTTGATCCACTCTGCCATGGTGGGTGGGCGCGAGGGGACTTCGGCCACCGGCTTCCATTCGCAGGCAGCGGTCAGTTCCAGGCCTCCCTGGATGACAGAAACCGGCCGGTCGGAAGACACCACCACCACCACAAGGTTCCGATGAATGGCGGTGAAGCGTAGGGCCGAATTGAAGCGAGCACCGCGTGAACGGTCTTCACCCGGCACGGACAGTCCGTCCAGCAGGCAGGCGAAGGCATGAAGGTGCAAGTCAGCCCCGATATGGAGTGCCCCGTCCACCTTTGACAATGATTTGGCCAGCTCCAGGTATTCGCCGGTTCGAAGATCGGTGGGCTTTTCCAGCTTCTGTCCAGGGATTTCGCAGGGCTGTTCTTCCAGATCGATCACCAGGGTGCAACCGTGCAGCCGCTCTCTGGCCCCCTCCACGATGCTCATCACTTGCTTGAACAGCACATGCACCAGCGACTGATCCATCCTGGATTCCAGCAGCACCTCTTCCAGTTGCACCAGGTTGGGACGGCGCGTGGATGAATGGAAATTGCCATCGGCGAAGCTGCAGGCCAGATCGCCACCGATTCGCAGGAACCCCCGCCGTCCTCGAAAGTCGGTTGTGATCCGGCATTGCGGCAGCTGACCGTGGCAGATGCCGATGATATGGTCGCCATCAGAAAGCAGCTTGCGATTGGAATTCTCCACCGCTTGCAGCAGCTTGCGGACATGCTTGTAGTTGCGCAGGCGTGGCATCTCCAGGACGGGAAAACGAACCAGGCAGTCCACACCAGTCACCTCCTCCGGTTCGATAAACGCCAATTGACCGCGCGGCGGCGCACCTTCTTCGGAGGTCTTGGAGACACCCAGAGCCGCATCCAGGATGGGGTAAACCAGCATGTGAGTGTCGCGCCCCAAGCGGGTATTGAGTTCTTCCCGGATGTGGTCATGAATGGCATGGACCGCATAACCCTGCAGGGCATAACGCGACGCGCCGGTGATAAAAGCCCCTTCCGAAGCAAAATCGTGCGCCAGCAGCCAGGCGGCATGCTCCAGCCAGCGTTCCACCGGGCCAATGGAACACATATTGGGATGATGTTCGGTGAACCACATTTGGTAGAACAGGGAGCGCGACCGCCCGCCAAACGAAATCAAACCGCTCAGTTGCAGGTTCTCCACCGGGATATGCCCGAGGAACTGCATTTCGGCGACATCCGGAGCTTCGGTACGCCACTGGTCGGAATGCAGGTAGATCTCCACCAGCTTAGGTTCGTGGTCGCTGAGTAGTTGCTGAGGATCGTAGACGCATATCGGGTCATCAGGTTTCTCCGCATAAATCAACGCCGCGCGGCTTGGACCCGAATAGAAGGAAAGACCTTTACGCAAACCATCGAGAACACGAAAAATGGACAGGTACCTGGCAAAATAATCGATCATGCCGACATCCCTTGTGGTGCGGTGAAGATTGGAAGACAATGGATCCAGAGGCGAGTCGTCAGTTCATTCCAACGCTGTCCATCTTGACACAAAATCCCGCCTTTGTTTATATCTTTGCCTAGTGCGCTTTCAATTTTCGTAATCGATTGAATTCGCATATATTTTGCCATTGACCGAAACCGCAGATCCCAACTCACCTATTTAAGGAGATCATCACATGAGCAAACGAGTCGTTCCATTTCTCCTGGCGATACTGCTGATCGCCCCCAGCGTCTGGGCCAAGCGCATCGTTGTCGCTTTCGATGCCACCTGGCCACCGATGGAATTCGTCGACGCCAACAATGAGATCGTTGGTTTCGATCCGGATGTCATGAAAGCCGCCGCCAAGGAAGCCGGTTTTGAAGTGGAATTCAAGAACGTGGCATGGGACGGCATCTTTGCCGGTCTGGATGCCGGCAAATACGACGCAGTCTGTTCATCGGTGACCATCACCGAAAACCGCCAAGCCGTCATGGACTTCACCATCCCTTACTTCAAGGTTTTCCAGGCGCTGGTGGTCCCCAAGGACTCCCCGGCCAAATCCATCGAAGATCTGAAGGGCAAGACTCTCGGCGGTCAGGTTGGAACTACCGGCTACTTCGCCATCAAGAAGGTAGACGGGGTCAACGCTAAACCCTACGATGAAATTGGTCTGGCCATGGAAGACCTGTTCAATGGTCGGATTGACGGCGTGGTCTGCGACGACCCGGTGGCCGCCCAATACGTCCTGCAAAAGACTGAATACACCGCCCGGTTTAAGATCAGCGCTGTTCTGCCAACAGGTGATGAATTCTACGGTGTGGCTGTAAAAAAGGGCAACAAAGATGTCGTGGAGATGCTCAACAAGGGCATCGAAGCTGTCCAGGCCAAGGGCATCGACAAACAACTGCGCCAGAAATGGATGGGGCCGTAGCCTCGGAAACCCTTTTCCCTCAGGTAACAGGAACAAGCACATGGATGAACTCAATCAAGTCACCCGGACCTTGGCATTGACCATGGGAACCGCTTGGGCCAGCGGCATCAACCTCTATGCCGCCATTTTGGTGCTGGGGATCCTTGGCAATAGCGGTGGTATGGTGCTGCCCCACAACCTGCAGATTCTCACTCACCCCGCGGTGCTGATCGCCGCAGGTTTTATGTATGTAGTGGAATTCATCGCCGACAAGATACCGGGGGTGGACACTGGCTGGGACGCACTGCATACCTTCATCCGCATTCCGGCGGGCGCAATCCTGGCCGCGAAGGCGGTCGGGAGCACCGAACCGGCCATATCCCTGGCTGCCGCCCTCATTGGTGGCAGCATTGCCGGATTGTCCCATTCCACCAAGGCAGGATCGAGGGTCCTGATCAACACTTCGCCGGAACCTTTCACCAATTGGGCGGCTTCGGTTTTCGAAGACGTACTGGTTGTTGGCGGTCTGTGGACGGCTCTGCACCATCCCTGGGCTTTCCTGGCACTGTTCGTGCTCATGCTGCTCTTCATGATCTGGTTCCTTCCCAAACTCTGGAAGGGAATCAAGCTGGTTTTAGGCAAACTCAAGGGCTTCTTTGGTTCCAAAACCGCCGTCCCACCCCCCCCGCCTGCTCACCCACCCACCAGGGTCCAGGGCGCTCCACCGGACGCGATGGAGAGTATCGAACACAAATTGGAAGCGCTCAACAATCTGCTGAAAAAGGGACTGATCTCGGAAGAGGAACACCAGAACAAGCGCAGGGAGCTTCTGGAGAAGCTCTAGGAGATTGTTTGGACATCCATGGTTCTAGCGGTGGAATCCAGGCAGGGAAGCTGGGCTGGACTCCCGTCAAAAGCATGCGGGAGCGACGTAAGCTGCCCCAAAATCATTTTCTCAATAACTATAGAAAACCTGCCCCACAGGGGATCTTTCTTCTCAGGGGTCTCGTGGGTGCATTACGACAAGAAGCGAGTGATGTCGGTCGGGGAAATCTGGTTCAGGTTCATCCCGAGGGCGGCTTCATCAGCCCCCAGACACAGTCCCAGCAGTTGCGTGTAGAGAATGGATGGCAGCTGTTTGTCGAGACCAAGACGAGGCAGCATGGTTTTTTGGTTTCGGTCAAACTGGATCTGACAATAGGAACAGGCAACGCACAGGTAGTCGGCACCGGCGCTCTTGGCGCCAACCAGCTTCTTTTCGGTGAGCGTCATGGACAGCTCGTCGTTTACCCCCCACAGCGGCGATCCGCAGCAGTCAAGCTTGGCCGGCCAGGCGATGCTTTCGGCACCGGTCAACTCCACCAGTTGGTCGAATTTCACCGGGGCGAAAGGGCTGTCGAAGTCCACGACCTCCTTGGGCCGCAACAGGTGGCAGCCGTAGTGAGTGGCGATCTTCAACCCATTGAAGGTCCTTTGGAGTTTCTGCCGGATCAGGTCAATCCCGATGTCGTGGTAGAGCACTTGCAGCAGATGTTTGGCGCTTATCCGGCCGTCGTAGCTCAAGCCTTCCTTGGCTAGGCTGCGCGCGGTTTCCTCGCGCAGCGCCCCGTCATGAGCCATAATGTGGGCGGCGTGCTTGAGGCTCCCATAGCAGCAGTTGCACACGGTCATCAGATCCAGGGACATGCGCTCGGCCAGGGCCAGGTTGCGGGCGGAAGCGAGCACATAGGCCTTGGGGCTGAAGCTCCGCAGGGGATAGCCACAGCAGTTGAATTCGCTATCGCCCTGAGTAGTTATATCCAGCTTCTCCAGCACCGCGTTGGTCGAGGCTTCGTACTGCTGGAGGAAGATCGGCGTGGTGCAACAGCGCAGCAGTGCGTACCTCACGATTTCTCCTCGGCATCATGGGCCATTTTGGCGATGGCACGTTCGATGGCCACACTTTTGAGTTCACCGATAATATCCGCGGGCCGGACATTCATCGGGCAGTGTTCCTGGCACTGAAAACAACCAAGACAATCCCACAGCATCCGGGAGCTGAAAACCAGGTCCCAAAGCTTCAACGCAGTGGCATGCATGATCTGATGCGGCAGCAGTCCCAGCCGTCGCATCGGGTCGGGGAAGCTGCGCACCACGGGACAGACATTGCTGCAGGTCATGCAGCGGAAACAACTGGAAAACCCTCTTGCTTTCAAGCTCAATCCGGAAGCGGCCGCGATGCCGTTGCTCCCGGGTTGAAGCGGGCTCATCCGGTCGCGCACCGCTGCCTGATCACAGCCACTGCCGATAGCCTGTCTGGCCAGATCCAGGGGTTTTTCATAATGACCGTCCAACAGGTTTGTCTGCATCAATCCACGATACAGAGACAGCGGGGAAAGCAGTAGAAACTCGGGCTGATTTTTTTCCAGAAGCCTTTCACGGGCGTCAAACCACAGCTCCTGCAAGTTGATACCCACCGGGCAGACGGTGGTACATCGGTAACAGTTGGTGCAGAGAAAAAGCCCCTGCTGAATGGTGCTGACGGTGGCGGGGCTCGGTTGCCGGTCGCCGGCAAGCCGGCGCAGGGAGCCGATCTTTTCCGACGGCAGAATGTTCACATTGGGGACCTGTTGGTAGGCAACGGCCACTGCGCAATGAGCAGTGCACAGCCCGCAGTGGGTGCAGGCATCCAGCTCCAGGATCTGTCTGGTGGCTTCATTGGCCGGGTCCGACTGGCCCTTCGCCATAACCGCGTTGGCCATCAGGCTGAGCGGGCTGGTGACGATGTGCAGCATCTTGCTGAAGGGCAGCAGCGCCAGACCCGAGGAAGGATGCCAGGAAATGCACATACCGAAGGATGCTGCGCAGATTGGCCCGGTCTGCTGCCAGAGCCACCGGTCCCATGGCTTTAGCCGCGCCGTAGCCAAGAAATCCCCAACCGGCCGGGGCATGGCATTCGGCACAAACCGCTTGATGAAGTTCCTGGCCTTGCGCCAGCTTGGCCGGATCGAAGGGCCCCTTCCCATGGGGCGACACCACCCCAAAGCTCTCCACCCAGTAGGCTTCGAGCGCCTGCAGCGGCTCGGCGTTTTCACCGCCGGCGTAGGATTCCACCATTTCCTGGTAGGCGGAGTAGGAACTGATCTTGGCCCCTTCCAACAGCACCCCCGAAAGCACAATCAGCGGCGACAATGACGATGGCATAGACATCTCGGCCATTGGTTGACAAACCGTCCGACTTCTGCAGGAAGCGGCGATAGATCGAAAATCCCAGCCCCAGGAGGACCATGGCGCCGAACAGGTCACGTAAAAACCAAAAGGGTTGAGGGTGGGAAGGTAGGACCGGAAGACCGCCATGCTGGTGAACTTAGCCATGGCATGCATCAAAAAGAGCATGGTGAAGCCGACGAAAATGCGCATGTGGGCGAACTCATGTGGGCGAGCCAGCGCCGGCGGTCCTGGCGAAACAGCTTGCGCTCCAGCAGGACGTCCACCAGGAACACGCGGAGCAGCACCAAGAACCCTGGTCCCAGCACGGTTCCGAGCAGTCCCCGGGATGCGGCTGCAATTCTTTTCCCCGCTCCGATGTTGCCGGCGCTGTTGCCGATAGAGTGACGAAACCAGGTGGAGCCTTTGTAGATCAGGCCGAGTCCGCATACCGCGAGCGCCACGTACAGCGAGACGGTTTCAAGCATAGAGGCTTAGTCCTTTCGAGGTCTCCTTCCTGTTCGCCTTGGCGGGGGATGGTGTTCAAATGACCCGTTTTCACACAGCTTCGCAGGCATAGGCTGCTTCAGGTTCGAGCTTGTCGCCGCAATCCATGCAGAACCTGGCACGCTCGGGGTTTTCCACGTCGCAGCGGGTACAAACATTGCGCCGCTTGCCCACTTCGGTTGCGGCCGCAGTACCGCTGGACTTCCCAGCCAGCCTTGCTTCGTAGTCTTCAATCGCCAAAGACAGGGCTTCGGCACCCAGGTTGGAACAGTGCATCTTGCTTTTGGGGAGTCCACCGAGCGCTTCCGCCACCACTTCGTTGCTGATTTTCTTGGCTTCGTCCAACGGTTTTCCCATGGCCATTTCGCTGACCATGCTGGAAACTGCAATGGCCGCCACACATCCGAAGGTGTTGAACTTGACGTCCACCAGGCGGTCGTCTGCTACCTTGATGTAGAAGGTCATCATGTCGCCGCAGACCGGATTGCCGACTTCGCCGACCCCGTCGGCCTGTTCGATGACCCCGGCATTGCGCGGATTGGTGAAATGATCCATTACCTTGTCGCTATACATTGGGAGTCCTCCATATTTTCTCGCTCACCTTGCGCCATCTTCTGCAGGTCGGACAAGGTGATCGCATCAAGCTTGTCATAGACAGCCCGCGAAGCCTCTTTCCAGACCAGACGCGTCAGGCACTGGTCGGAACGGCTGCAGACCTCCGGCTTATCAGAACAATCGCTGAATTGCATGCCGCCTTCGAGCAGCGCGACGATTTCACCCACGGTGATTTCATCGGGACGCTTGGCCAGCATATGCCCACCACGGGCGCCGCGCACACTGGTCACGTAGTTGGCCTTTTTCAGCGGTATAATGAGCTGCTCCAGGTACTTCACCGATATATCCTGGCGTTTGGCAATCGTTCCCAGCTGAATGGGGCCTTCCTGGTAATGCTCGGCCATGTCCAGCATCAGTCTAGTACCGTAGCGGCTGCGAGTCGAGAGCTTCATGAGCGGATTCTCCTCTTCATGCTGCCTGCTTCTTGCGCCAGACCGGGGAAAAGGAACGAAGCTTAGCCACCGCCAACGGGACCTTTGCCACCACGTAACCGACGTCGTCCTCGCTGCTGTCTTCACTGAGCGTGAAGACCAAAGATCCCTGGGCCAGATCGGCCGCCAAGCCGATAGCCACCAGCACCGGGGAAGTCTTCAAGGCCTTGGAAGCGCAGGCAGAACCGGTGCTCGCATAGATACCGTCGCGCGCCAGCATGAACAGGAGCGCTTCCCCTTCGATCGCTTCGAAACAGAAGCTGGCATGGCCGGGGAGTCTCTGGTCCGGGTGGCCAGTGTGAATGACATCGGTAGTGCCGGCGGTGATTCCGGAAACCAGGAGGCTACGAAGCATCCTCAGGCGCTCGGCCCTGGCGGGCAATTCCAGACGCGCCAGTTCCGCTGCCGTTCCCAGACCGACAATGGCAGGGACGTTCTCGGTCCCGGCGCGCCGGCCACTTTCTTGAATACCTCCATGAATGAGTGGAACCAACCGGATCTTATCGCGAAAATAAAGCGCTCCGCTGCCTTTAGGGCCACCCAGCGCGGGGCCGGACAGGCTCAACAGGTCCACGTCCAGGCCCTTCACGTCCAGCGGCACGGTCCCGGCCGTGGCCACCGCGTCGGTGTGCAACGGCACTCCCTTGCTATGGCAAATCGCGGCCAGTTCGGCGATGGGCTGGATGGTGCCGATCTCGTTGTTGCCATGCATGATGGAAACCAGCACGGTTTCGGGGGAAATTGCGGCTGCCAGGCGCTGCGGGTCCACCAGACCATGTTCGTTCACCGGCAAAAAGGTCACTTCGGTGTCGAGAAACCGCTCCACAAACCGGGCCGAATTGAGCACCGAATGGTGTTCGATCGCCGACACGATAAGGTGTTTGCGCTTATTCCGGCTGGCCAGAATCATCCCTTTTACCGCCATATTATTAGCCTCCGCCCCGGAAGAGGTGAAGACAATATGGTCCTTGCCGGCGCCAATCAGGCCCGCCACCTTTTCTCGCTGTTCCTCCACCGCGTCTTTGATTTTGAAACCCAGATCGTAGACGCTGGACGGATTGGCAAAATGATCGGCGAAATAGGGAAGCATCGCTTCCAGCACCTCTTTGCGAACCGGCGTTGCCGCCGCATGGTCCATATAGACGGTTCTCATATCTGCCCCCTGCACCATTTAATGGAGCTTCTTGATGTAGAGCTTATAGAATTCGCCTTCTTCGTCCTCATCGATCCCGACGAACTCCTGCTGGTGCTTGGCGCACCAAGCCGGGATATCTTCCAAAGCACCGTCGTAATCGGTCAGGATCTCGAGTACTTGCCCCTTGCGCATATCATTGATCTGCTCCACCGGTTCCAGCAGGTGCATTGGGCACATACGATAGACCAGATCCACGGAAGCATCGGCTTTGGCATCCTTGATAAACTTCATGTCATACCCTCCACTTGTTTATCTCCGTCTCAACAATACCGGCGGAGCAGAAATTGTTCACAGTGAATCTATATTAGTGTTAGTATAGTATAACCAGCATCGTCAGAAGAGCAACCCTGTTTGTTTGGCAATAGATTCGCTGTATTTTCTGGTTGCACCTGAGATAAGATGCGGATAAGGGATGCGCTGCTGGCATCCGACAACGGAGTCCGATTCAAGGCGGAACCGGCTATTCGAGGTGCCACCGGCTAGGCACCGCTTGCCGGTGTCGGCAGGTCTGATGATCATTGACATCAGAAAGGCTCACGGTTTCATCGGGAGACCATAACGGCATGAAATGGACCAAAGGCATGGAGGGATTGCGGGGTTTCGGGCGGTTTGCCGGCATCGTGCGGGTGCTTGTCAAACACGGCATGGGCAATCTGGTGGACCGGTTGTTCGGCCGCAGCGGCAGCAAACCCAAGGGACCGCGCGACGAGGAACTTTTGTTCGTCGGCGGATTCCCGTCGCCGCACCGGCTCCGACTGGTGCTGGAGGAACTGGGGCCGAGCTTCATCAAGCTCGGGCAGCTCATGAGTACTCGCGCCGATCTGTTCCCGCCGGAATACATCACCGAGTTCGAAAAACTCCAGGACCAGGTACCGCCAGTGCCCTACGAGGACATCCAGGGGGTCATCGAACGAGAGCTCAAACAGCCGGTGGCTTCGCTTTTTGCCAGCTTCGACCCGGCATCCCTGGCGGCGGCATCAGTGGCGCAGGTCCATCGGGCACGGCTTCTCAGTGGTGAGGACGTAGCCATCAAGGTGATCCGCCCCGGAATCCAGAAAAAAATCCGCAAGGATATCCGCCTTATGTACTCCATTGCCCAACGCATCGAGCAGGTTTTCGAAGCGGGGCGCATCATTGGTGTGATCAATCTGGTGAAGGAGTTCGAGCGGACCATCTTCCGCGAACTGGATATGCTCATCGAAGCCGGAAACATGGAGAAGTTTGCGGCGAACTTCAAGGATGTGGATGAACTCTACATCCCTAAGGTCTACTGGGACACCATCAGCAAATCCGTGCTGGTCATGGAATACATCGATGGGGTCAAGATGGATGAGGTGGCAGCGATCCGCGCCATGGACATCGACCCCAAGGAAATAGCCATGATCGGACTCCGCTCCTTTTCGCGGCAGCTCATGGATTTTGGCTTTTTTCACGGCGACCCACATCCAGGAAACACCCTGGTGCTGGCTGATGGCCGGGTGAGTCTGGTGGATTTCGGCATCACCGGCTATCTCGACGAAGAAATGATGATGCATATCGCCAACCTCTTCCTGGGCTATGCCGAACACGACTACAACCTGGTGCTGGATGCCTTGCGGGGGGCCGGGCTGGTGCATGAAGACGCGCTGGATCTGGACAGTTTTCGGAGAGATCTGAAAGACATCAGCGAACCCTTCTACGGCCGGTCACTGCAGAACATTTCGGTCCGCGACGTGTACGAACAAGTGATGCAACTAGTGCTGAAATACCGCATCCGCCTGCCAAGAAATCTGCTGCTGCTGTTCAAGACCTTCATCCAAACGGAAGCCCTGGGAAAAATCCTGGGCAGTGATGCCAGCCTGCTCGAAGTCACCAAACCCTACGCCAAACGGCTGCTGCAGAGAAGTTATGAGGCGCGCAAGCTCCTCAAAAACCTCGACCGGGATGCTCGCGACCTGGGCCACACCCTCAAGGCCATGCCCAAAACCTTCAGACCATACTGCGCCAGACCGCCGAAGGGCGGCAGCGGCTGGCCTTCCACCATAGCGGCTTTGAAGGTTTGGATAGCCGCATCGAAAAGGGTGTCAACCGCCTCACCGTGGGCCTGGTGATTTCCGCATCGCTGGTGGCCGCCGCCCTGGTGCTCAATTCCACCCAGCGACTGGCCGATATCACCGTCAACATCTTCGGTATCAAGACCATCCCTCTGACCGCCCTGTTCGGCCTCACCGGCTATGCCGTCGCCACCTTCCTGGGGTTGTGGCTGATCATCAATATCTTCCGCTCGGGAAAGTTGTGACCGACGGATCACCGCAAGCGTTCAGCGGTTAGCCATTAGCCGTTAGCCATAACAGAAATTTCAATGGCCTAAGGTGCGGTCCATGCCACCACACAAAGGGGTTGATGCACACCAGTGCCTCGTTCTAGCTAAATGCTAACACCTAATGGCTGAACCCTTGCGCATCACCAGTGTGCCGCCGTGATCACACGCAGCAGTACTGTGCCGGCTCCCAACTGCAACAACTGATGGCGGGATAAAGCTTCGACCATCGGTTCACCCTCGATCCGAACCTGTGGTGCGGCATCCCAGAAATCAGCCAGTTGAGTTCGGAAGAAATCTTCAGCGGCCGCCGCCGGCAGCAACACCCCCTGGGACAGGAACTGCGACCCTAAATCTTTGAGGACCAGGTTAAACAGCTTGACGGTAATGGTGCCGACGGCTGTGGACCGGTTTTCGTCAGAGCCTGCCGTTGGCGGCTGGTAGGTAATGGAATCGCGCAGACAGCCGTAATAACCGCCGAGGCGAAGGGTGGCCCCCACCAGCCCCGGGAGTGCACCGGACAGGGCCAGCACCGAACCGTCCTGAACAACGGCCGTATCCATGTCATCCACCGGATGGCCATCCAGAAACAGGGTGCGGATGCGCTCCTGGATGTAGTCAGAAGACAGTCCCAATTGCTCGCCGAGCAGCCTCCTAACGCTGCAACCCATCTGCGCCCGGACTTGAAAGCCGCTCTGCAACAGCAGAAAAAAGCGCGACTCCAGCAAGTCCGGCACCCTCACAACCAGCCGCAGCACTCCATCACCAACCATCCCCATGGGTCTTGCTCCCTTGTGCTTTACTTCCACGCCTCACCATCAGCCAGGCCCGAGCAGTGCCAACGCAGCATCAGAGCGCGAACTGTTTGGCTAAAGCATCCACCAGATCGGCGTAGGACTGTTTCTTGAGGATAGCGACCTGGCTCTGATCGGAACTCTCCCGGTTGATATCAGCGCTCACCCGCTTGTCTTCAAAGCTCCGGGGCTGGACCACGACCCAATGACCAGTGGCCACATCGATAACCGCTGCCTTGATGCGAATGCGCATTTGCTGGGCCTCATCAGGAATGACCGAACCCACGATCGGCACCCAGGACACCGTCTTGGTCACCTGGTTTTCCCGGCCGGTTTCCAGTATCCCCCAATAGACCACCAACACCCTAGCCCCACCCAGGGCGGCTGCTAGACGCAAAGATCTGGCCACCGGCTGAGCCTTCTGCTGACCGGTACCGTACTGAGAGCCGGAGGGCCGGTCCGGAACACCGCTTAGCGAAACAACCTTGAAGTACTTCTGCATGAGCTCCATCATGGCATCATCGGGAAAAGCTGCTCCAGATTGCACCACCACGACGGAGTCACCCCGACGTAAGCTGACACCCTTGGCGCTTTCCAGAGCGGCTTGGATGGTGGCCTCTGAGATGGCCGCTTCGTCGGTTATGCCGAGTACCGCCAGTTCGTGCAGTTCCCCCTGGTAGGTGGGATTGGATCCGTACCCGCCGCTGGCGTAGCCGGAATTGGAGATCGAACGAGTGGAACAAGAAATAAGCAAAATGGCTAATGCCGACAAGGACAACCATACCGCCAATCTGTTCTTCAACATTGTTTTTGCTCTCCCGTAACAATCCGAGTTTGCGAATTATTGGTGTCTCCTGCAAAAGCCCTTTTCGCCCTTCGATCCCTCACAACGAACAGCCCCAATCTGTTGGTTGGTAGACCACACCTTACCTCGCCCAAAGCGGGGCTTAGGGACTGTCCAAAAATAGTCATTGCAGACGTTGCGTTTCATTGCATTCAACGCAACCTACGGTAGGTCGAGTTGAATGCAATGAAACGCGACACAAAAATCACGGCGAAATGGCACACTTATTGTCGGGCGGTTCCTTACTTCGCTCAGGGCGAACGGGAACTCCGCATCGGTAACTTGCTGGTTTTCCGTTCGTGGTGATTTTCCGTTCGTCCTGGTCTTCCGTTCGTCCTGGTTTTCCAGTTCGTGGTGAGGTATCGAACCATGGACGGAAATGGGTTGGCAACAGCCTCATTCAGGTGGAAAGGGCGCATTGGAAAACACCCCTCCCCCCATCAATGCCCCGAGCGCAGCGCATCAACGATGGCGAGGCGGGATGCCTGGAGGGCCGGGAGCATACCACCGATCAGGCCCATGACGGCGGAGAACAGTAGAGCATTGCTGGCGATCTGCCAGGTGAGAGTGAAGCGAAAGGACAGTTCCGAGAAGGTCTGCCAGTTGAGCGTGGAAATGGTGAACCGGTTCATGAAGGACGCGGCAAAAAGCCCCAGCATCCCGCCCAACAGCCCCAGGAAGATCGATTCCAGGAGAAACGTGGCCAGGATGGTCCGACGCCTGAATCCCAGGGCCCGCAGCGTCCCGATTTCGGCGATACGGTTGGCTACCGCCGCGTACATGGTCACCATAGCGCCAATCACGGCGCCAAGGCTAAAGATGATGGTGAGCGCAATTCCCAGAATTCGAATGAAACGCGCCATGAGCTGCGATTGGGCGGCATAGTAGTCGGTTTCGCGCCAGGCTTCGACGGTCAGGCGCGGGTCCTGGAGCACTCGTGTTTTCAGCTGGGCAAAGTCCGCAGGATTGCTCAGTCGGCAGATGACCGAGGAATACACCGGGCGGCGGAAAGCCCCCAGAAGCAGGTCGACATCGCCCCAAATCTCGGAATCGAAGCCGCTCCCCCCGGCGTCCATGATGCCTACAATGGTCCATTGACGTGTGCCGAAGCTAAGGCTCTGTCCCAGGCCGCCGATGGCAAAGCGGTCGGCGATGTTTTTGCCGATGATGACTTCCGCCGCCCCCGGGTGGAACCGACGGCCGGCAATGAGTCGCACCTGGGGACGCAAGGCAAAGGAAAGCTCCGGGTTCACGCCCCGGACCGTGACGTTGGCCGGGGAATTGGTGCTGAGTTTGGTGACCGAGATAAGCACCACCAACTCCCGGGCTACCAGCTTCTGGCCACTTTGGTCCACGGCGATTTCCGGCTGGCTCTCAAGGATGGTGGCCTGGTCGCGTTCCACAATGCTTTGCACCTCGGCTTCCGCCGAGCGGCGAATGAAGACAGCATTGTCGTCGCGGCCGGTACTCACCAGCGCCTTTTCGAGTCCCTGGGCCAGCATCAGTTCGGCGGCAAACACAAACACCACCAGCCCCATGCCGCCCGCGGTCAGAATCGTGGTCAGGCGCCGTACCCACAGATTCCGATAGCTGTATTGCGTCAACAAGAACATGGTCGGTTCCGCACCGATTTCTAGCCGATGTGACGGAGGGCGTCCACCACGCGCACGTGAGTGGCGCGCCAGGCCGGGATAATGGCCGACACCAGCCCGATGGCCCAACTGAGAAGCACGCTGAAGATCAAGGTCTCGCGGCTGATCTCAAACACCGGCAGAAGCGCACCCAAGCTTGGAGGAAAAGACAGCGGCCGTGGGGAAGCCGAGACCAATACCGACCGCCCCGCCCAGGACGGCGATGGCTACCGATTCACCACCGATGAGCACCGCCACGAAGCCGTTGCCGAAACCCAGGGTCTTGAGCACGGCGTATTCCGACATTCGTTCCCGCGCCGTCATCGCCATGGTGTTGGCCAGCACCAGCAGAATCACTCCGATCACCACGTAGGACACCACCCGGACGGCAATGACGATGGCTTCGGTCATGGACACGAAGCTCATCTGGAAGGCCTTTTCGGTCTCGGTCAGCGTTTCGGCCAGGGAGTTCTTGAACATGGCATCCACCTCCTGGGAGATCTCAGCGCCCCTTACCGGGTTTTCAATCTGCACCACGTACCAGCCGACGCGGTCGGCCCGGTTCTTGGTGGTTTGCTTCATCCGTTCGTTGAGATATTCCCAGTTGAAAAAGAACTGGGTTTCGTCGGTGGATTTGTTGGCGCCGCGATAGACCCCGGCCAGCACAAAACGCCATTCCCCAGGATAGATATTGCCGGTGAGCGTTATCGGATCGCCGATCTTCCAGCGGTTTTCCGCGACAATCTTGCGGCCGGCGATCACCCCGTTGCGCTGCCGCCAGAAGGACTTGAGCTGGTCGGCCGGCACGATGAATTCCGGGTAAAGATCGAAGAAATACTCGGGACCAATGGCCATACGCGGGAAAAAGTGGCGTTCATCAATGTAGACCCCGCCAAACCAGTTGCCGTAGGCCACCTTGCGAACCCCGGCCACCTGCAGGATCTTCTGGCGGTAGGCGATGGGCAGCGGGAAGATCAGCGACACCGCACTGCGCGTCACCAGCCGATCGGGCGCCGCAGCCGCCACCCCGATATACCAGGCCTCGACCACGGTGCGCAGCAAGCAGAATGCGAGGATGGCCACCGCCATGCCGAACACCGTCAGCGAGGTGCGCAGCCGATGCCGCAAGGTGTTTCGAATGATGAGCTTGAGCAGTTCCATGGGAAAGACTCACACCGTCACGTCTCGTTGCCCAACTGTCCCTTGTCCAGATGATGGATGACCCGAGCCTTTTCCGCCGCCCTGGGGTCATGGGTCACCATGATGATGGTCTTGGCAAAATTCCGGTTAAGCTTTTCCATAAGGTCCAAGATCTCCCCAGCCGAAACCTTATCCAAATCCCCGGTGGGTTCGTCGGCGACGATGATCTTCGGGTCGCTGACGATGGCCCGGGCAATGGCCACCCGCTGCTGTTGACCACCGGAAAGCTCTCCCGGATAGTGCTGGACCCGGTCCTGCAAACCCACCATTTCCAGCGCCAGGAGCGCATGCTCGCGGCGCTGGCGGCGCCGCAGACCGCTCAGCAGCAGCGGCAGCTCGACATTTTCCACGGCGGTCAGTACTGGCAGCAGGTTGTAGAACTGAAAGATGAAACCGACGGTCGCAGAGCGCCATTGGGCCAGTTCGGTTTCGCTGAGCTCGGTGATGTCGGTCCCGGCCACCAGCAACTGGCCTTCATCGGGTCGATCAATGCCGGCAATGAGATTGAGCAAGGTGGTTTTGCCGGAACCGGACGGTCCCATGAGCGCCACGAAATCCCCGGCGGCGATTTCCAAGTCGGATCCCCAGAAGCACTGGCACCGTCTGCGGACCACGCCGATAGGATTTGTAGACGTCCAGGACCGCCACCATGGGATCTTGAGATGATTTCTGGTCGAGGTTCACGGCTAGTCCGCCACCTTGATGCGGGCTTCGGGACGGAGCTTAGGTCCGGGTTTGAGCACGGCCTGATCGCCGGCCTTCATTGGCGGGGCGAGGATCGCATAATCCCCCATGAATTCCGGCTGTGGCAGGGCAACCCAGTGGGCGCGCTGGTCCTTCACCAGAAAAAAGCCCTGGACGCCATCCAGCTTGGTCAGGGCGTCGCGATGGACGCCCAGCACCGGCTGATTTTCCTGGGGCGTCAGGGGGCGGTTGAGAAACGCCACCCGTGCGCTCATTTCCGGCAGAACCCGCGGGTCCAGCTGGTCGAAACTGACCTTGACCAGCACTGTCCCCTTGGTGCGGTCGGCGGTGGGAACAATGATATCCACCTTGCCGGCAAAACGTTCGCGGGGCAGAGCATCCATCTGGATTTCACAGGGCTGACCGAAGCGCACCTTGGAAAGAAACGCTTCCGAGACATCGGTTTCCACCAGCAGCGACCCGAGATCGGCCATGGTGACCACCGCCGCCTTGGCGTTGGTGGCCGACCCGAAGGGCGCCACCACTTCACCGACGTCGGCGTTCTTGGTGAGCACCACGCCGTCGAACGGGGCGCGGATCAGCATGAATTCCAGCAGCACGGCGGCGCGTTCGCTGCCCGCTTCGAGCGGCCTTGATGTTGGCTCGGGCCGATTCCACCGCGGCCCTGGCCTTGGCCCAGCGGTCGCGAGCGATGTCGGCATCGGCCTGGGCCACCAGACTGCTTTTGCACCAGGGTTTGGTAGCGCTGCCAGTTCCTGGCCGCGGTGTCCAGCTCCGATTGGGCCTGACCCAGTACGCGCCCGGGCGACCGCCAGTTGCGCCCGGCTTTGATCGACGTCCGCCTGGAGGTCATCGGATTCCAGACGTCGCCAGGATGTCGCCCTTCTTGACCACGGCTGCCTTCACGCACTTCCAGCGCGATCAGGCGACCGGTCCCCTTGGAGGCCACCGCCGCCTTGTTCTGCGCCACCACATAGCCACTGGCGTTGAGGTCGGTAATCACCTGAGACGGATAAACCAGGGACAGACTGGTCACCTTCACTTCGGTGGTGGGGGTGAGCATCCCCTGGCGAAACAGGTGGCCGAGCACCGCGATGAGCGGCCACCAGCATCCCACCAGCATCACCCGACGCACCCAGCGCCGCCGCCGCGGCCCAGCGAACTCCTTGCGCTCAATCGACAACTTCGACAGTCGATCCGGTTCCATACGCTCAACATCTACCCGCGGTGGTTGGTCTTTCGTCTGAAGCTGCAAAACCCGGACGCCCTCTCCAGTTCTCGTGAAAATTGGAGCGGAGTTTATCTCGATTGGACTGTCGATGAACACGAAAAACCTCTGCAATGGTGTTGGCATCTCGAACCCTCACCATGCTTTCATCATTGGATCAGAGATGGAACAGGAACAATGCGGTATGGATGCGGCAACCTGCTGTAAGTGCATAGTCATCCGGACGGATTACAGTGGAGTACGGGGCTTTTTTACCTACTTGTACCTCGTCTTGATATCTGCAGCTCTTCTGGCATACTCGGTCTTATCCACTCTGCCTGACCGATAGTCGAGCTTCAACTGTTCAACTTCTCTGGCATATTCTGTCTTTAGTTTCTCCACAATCATTCGATATTCTCCGGCAGTTATCGCATGGCTGGCATATGCCGATTTCGCTTCTCTAAAGGATGTAATTCTGGGGTGCTGTGGCGGGGGCGGCGCCTTGGCAACCGTTGTTGGCATATCTTCTTCCAGGGGCTTCCTTTGGCGAGAATGATCTGCTTTCGGCTTGGGCTTTTGGGGACTTACTGCCGCGGTTGGAGTTTTTCCTGATGGCACACCTGTTGGGGGGTCGGAGACACAGGGACAGGGATAGGAGCTCGACGGATGGGGCGGAGGCTTGCTGCTGGTGATGGGCCTGCCGGGGCCTAGGGAGTCACGAGGAATGCTTCCCGAAGGCAAGCTGGTGGAACAGGTTGGGCCTCCGCTTAAAGGCGCCATAGCACTTTGACCGGGGGGTACGCTTCCGCTACGGCAGCTTGGGCGATTCGCGGCTGGGATTCTCCAATAGCGGGCAGTAGCGGAGGCATTCTCAGAGATCAAATGTTGTCTACCGGTCGGTCCTGTCGCCGGCACCGTGGCTGCGGGCTCGCTGAGTTTCCGCGCTGCCATAGACCTTAGTCGGACTTGATACAACCCCGCTGGGGAGTGCTATGGGTTGCGATGGGGAAGACACAGTGGAATCGACAATGCTCTGACTGGGCGGCGTACCAGTTTTGATCGCGGTTTGTTCTCCGACACTGACCAGGAGTCTGGGGAGGTCTGTCCCTCAACCGGCCAAAGCCGTGGGACAACCAGGGCAATAACCAGTAAGGCGAAAGCGGCAAGCAAGCCCATTTTCGCGTATTTGTGGCTATAATGAAGACCCTCACCCAGGGAAGTGATGTACCCGCCGATAGTACTTGATGAAGGGTGCAATCCGCGAAAATGAGCGCCACCGTAAGGGTAGGTCAGCTCTCCAATGTCCTCGAATCCATGACATTCTGAGGAACGAGAACAACCGTGGAAAAGCGGGGAATCTGATAGACTCTGATTTCACTTGAAATGCCTTAGCTCTCATGGAATCTCTTCTGGCCGGCACTTCCGCCTTGTTCATGGCCAGGTATATGGCTTCGCTAAAGTAGATCGTCAGATGGAAGTACTCGTACTCCTATCTGATGGTTACATTTACTGGATCCCCAAAAATATCCTCTTTGACCACCCTGACTTCACCAAGGCTGGCAGCGACCCTGATGTGGATTTGCTTCTCACTTGGAATGGGGCGATTGTATTCGAAGAGGGCATCCTGCATGGCCATCGCGCATGGCATCCGTTGGTGATTTAAAAACCATGAGCAGTGCGTCTCCATCGTCTTTATGAGCCTTCCCTTGAATCGCTTGATAATCGGAAGCAGTATGGCCGAGTAATTGCCGAGGAATTCCTCACTCTCACGCCTGGACTTCTGTTCTGAGGCTTCCGTGTCTAACTATGTCGGTCAGCACTATGACGAGATTTTCGGTTCTTAAGCTCATTGGCTATCCTTCGTTGCGCGTGTCTGCCGTTTCTTTAGGAATTATAACCTGGTTGAGGAAGGGAGGTTCCATTTATTGCTCTGACCTCACGGAGCAAACCAGCTCCCCACGGCCAGGTGATGCACCATAACGCTTCCCATACCACATCGTCATCGTGGGCATGAATCGTTTCCCACTGCGCCGGAACACAAGGAACCAAATCAAGGTTATCAGCCGCTTTCAATCAGTCCTGTTCCCGGACCCTGCTTCACAATAGAGATGATAGGAATTTCTGGATTTGCTAGGGTAATACTATACTCGTTAAGGATTGAATACTTCATCTCTCATCATGTTTCTGGCACTGCCTGCGCGGGCATCTACGAGCTAGAGCTTCCAACTCGGTTGTCATTCCTGCGAAGGCAGGAATCAGGAAGGTTTGTGACTCAGGCAGCCCCAGGAGAAAAACGAACATCTCATCCTTAACGGGTATAGATCTTGTGATCTTCCCGTTTGTTTACCACGTCAACCCATCATGATTCTTTTTGAGATTGTGAAAGGAGGGACCATGGAAGAGAAGGCTACCACAACGCCTCCACCAGGCGAGATTTCATTAAAGTCGCCGGGCAGGAGCGTTGGCCATCGGGTTGGGGCCTGCCGTAATCATCCCAGGGAAGGCTCACGCCGCCGGGAAAACCCTGAAAAAACTCCAGTAGTCCCACTTTGTGCCCCGCTATGACAAGGACTGGTTCTGATGAGAGCGAAGAAGTGGCCAAATCGAAAGGGGTCGAAGGCGACTGTCGATCACATTAACCTGGCGGAAATTGGTGCCCTGTATGCCGAAGCCGGCCCAGGAAGCCGGTATTGCCATTCAGTTGACGTCGCCGCGACCTCTCCGGTTTCCCCTGGACCCGGACCAGATGCGCCAGGCACTGGGCAACCTGATGCTCAATGCCATCCAGGCGTCCCCACCCAACACCTCCATTAAGGGAGCACCCCGGCCCGAACGCCGGGGCGCGGGTCTCTTACCGCGAAATGGCTGATTGGGGTCAGATCGCCCAGATCGTGCTGCTATAGTTGTATAAGGAAATGTTTTTGGCAATGTCATCCATGGTCAGACCATGGTTGCCATGCGCCGTAACCTGAAACTTGAAAGTTGAAACCAATAGCAAAACTCTCTTCCCGTTTATCTCTCAATCGAACCTCTAATAAAAACTCTAATAATAATGCTACTATTTCATGCAAAGCGCATGCTCCTTATTCGGAACCGCCCTGTTTCGTAACCAGGTCTGAAATTGTGTCTGCAACGATGAAGGGACTGTGAGCATTTGGTGTTCTCTGCAGCAGGATATTCCTCAATATGAGGTGATATCCAGAAAAAGGAAACTCAAGGTCAGCAAAATAACCTTGTCAAGAATTTTCGCATAATATATTGAGAACATAGAAGGTTCTCGCAACCCACCACCCCTCGATCTGGCAGCAGGCCATCCCCGCTGACGCGCCGAACCCATGAGAACTTTTCTGTGCTATGGAGATATCCAAAAACTGTACAATTATCTGTTATACCCCCAAGCTGAAGAGGCTTAGAATGTCAAAACAAAAGAGCTGGTTTGATCTACGTCCTTAAAATTCTTGGAATGCCCGACTTGTAAAAATCGGCATGACATTGGGTGATCCCTTTTCGTTAGGGAACGGACCACGAAGACAATAATCTGTTTTATAGCACTTTTCACATTACAAGGCGCAACGGCTTCAAGCGAAATGGTTACGAAGATGTACACAGTACTTATCGGTGAAGAAGCGAATGGTATTTCTTGATTAATGTTCCAGGGCAAATCCCCCGCAATTTACAGACACCTGGGTTCCCGATGACAAAATGGTTTTATCCGTTGAAGCCAATTTAGACAAAATAGAACACCTCGCTCCAAATCTTTGCTGCTTACGGAATGTGCACATATCCAATGTTCGTGGTTATTTTCGACAATATGTCGGCATTATCTCTGAAGGGCGTCGACTTATTTATATCAATGCATTCCGTGGACCCAATACCCGAAAAAACTGGCTAACAGCCCCGGTTATCGCATGCGATGGCGGTACAAGTTTTTGGGGGGCGATATTTGATCCCGATCTGGTGGGTTTTCCCAACTCGCAATCAACGGAGTCGCGTAATCCCTAACCTCCCTGCTGCACTTTGCCCGGTGTTCCACGACCGCTCCACACCGGCAAGTGGGCAGGCCGTTCACGGGACTGCGGCGTGATTAAACCGAGGAGGTTGTTTTGAAAACGTATCTTTGGGTGAAACTTGATGGGGTCGTAATCAACACCCAGATCCTCTCCATGTCTTTCGGTCTCGCCCAGGCGGCAAGTGCTGTCGATTTGCCTCGTGCGGCAGCCTCGCCGAGTCTATATGACTTGAAAGTCGTATTGCCATCGTCGTGTCCACATCTGCAGACCCTGTTTCATGCAGAAATCAATGGAACCCGCATTCGTGAAGCTTGCATCACTTGTGTCAATAAGGATCGGAAAGGGCAGATTCTCGCATACTGCAAATACCGCCTGCAGGGCGTCTTGGTATCAAGTTTCAACTCCTCGACCAAGGAGACAGCCATCGGGTTGAACTTCGCGAGCATAACAGACATATCGCCAGGGTTAGGCTCAGATTCCCCACAAAGGGTTGAGGATTGGGGGGAATCTCTCCAGCCGATGGTGACTCCGCCCGGATGCGGCCAGGTGCTGTGCCCCCACTCCCCCCGGCGTGGCCGGATGGAGCCGGCACATGGCAAGTCGCGGACGGTCGCTCACATTTCCGCCCCCGATCAGGTCCGGGGCAGGATCTTGCCTTCGGCTGGCCCTCGTACGAGTGATACTGCTCACTGACAGGCATCACGTGCAGGGGACCATACCGAGGGAGTTCATACCCATGCCGGGCGTACACAACTTGGTGCAGCCAATCGCCGAAAAACCGGCTCTTCGGCTGCCATGGCGTTGGGCTGGAAATGTATGATGGCGTAACCATGAAAAGCGAAGCAGGCCCATTTGAGCCCCAAATAACTCGAGGCTTAGATCAAGAAGCTGAATTTGAAAGACCGCGCTGCGCTCGCAAAGTGGATAGTCGAGACCCTCGAATGAGCTGTCCGAAGCAGAAATCGGTGGCGTTCGCTCACCAGAAGCGGCGGCCCTTCGACTGGCGAAAGCGGTTAAAGAACACCGCAGAACGGGAAGGCCCAACCAGACTTGAACCCTGTGACCGG
>CAWHGA010000051.1:0-19422 GCA_963828705.1 uncultured delta proteobacterium | reverse complement strand
TTTGACGCAGAAATCACATCCTTTGCACTTCTCGTTGACCACAACTTGGACCCGCTTCATGGCGTCACGCTGGCTGCGATCCATCAAACACGGGTGTTTGGCGATCACCACCGCCACCCCGCCATCCTTCGATCGAGCAAAGCTTGCCGGCCTTCTTTCAAAAGACTCACAAAGGTGTCGAATTGATAGGGGTCGGCCTCCTCCACCAGACGCACCCCGCAGGCCCGCACCAGGTCCGGTATGAGGACCCGTGGTGCCGGACTGCCCGGTCAGTGTCCGCCCGCCGGCGGGTGTGGGCTGATTGCCGGTCATGGCGGTGGTGCTGTTGTCCAGGATCACCAGAACAAAACGGGCGTTTTGCACCACGGCATTGATCAGCGCCGGAATGCCGGCATGAAAAAAAGTAGAATCGCCGATGGTGGCAACGATGCTGGGATAGTCCTCGCGCGAGGCCCGATAGGCATGATAGAAACCGGCGGCCTGGCTGATGGCCGCCCCCATGCACAGCACCGTGTCCACCACCCCAAGGTTGAGTCCCAGGGTATAGCAGCCGATGTCGCTGGGGTAGATCCCCTTGGGAAAGGCTTTCTTGATAGCGAAGAAGCTGATTCGATGAGGGCATCCGGCGCAGAGCGTGGGTCGCCTTCCCGCCGCTGCCGGCGGACTGGGTCGAACGGCCGGTTCCAGACCCAGGAAATCACGAAGAATATCCTCCACCACTTCCGGCAGCAACTCCCCGGCTTCCGGCACGGTGCCGGTGGTCCGGCCAAATACCTTGTCTCGGTTCTGCAACTGCCATTCGATGACGGGAAGACTTTCTTCCAGCACCAGGATTCGGTCATGGCGCTGCAGGATTTCATCACGAAAAGCGGTGCCAAGGGTAGGGCATCAGCACCTGATAGAGCGGTATTTGGCCCCGCAAGCCCAGATCGGCCAGGATTTCCTCGGCATGCGCCAGCACCACTCCCGAGAGCCCACCACGCAAGCACTCTGGCCAGCGGGTCCGGCTCCGGCGAGGTCACCTTCCACCAGGCGCGGCTGCAAAGACCTGGGTCGGTGGCGATCCGAGCAATCTTTTCATTGAGCTTACGGTGCAGCAGCAACCGGAATTTGGGGGTCGCGGCCCAGCGGGCCGGGTCCTTTTCAAAAAGCGCCGCCTGAACCTGACCGGCGAAGGACGCTCCTCCAGGTCCTGCCGAGCATGGCAAACGCGAGTGGTGGGGCGCAAAATGACGGGAAGTCTCGTAGCGTTCTGACAGCTCAAAGGCCCGGGCGATCCATTGTCTGGCTTCCTCGGGGGAGGACGGGTCCAACACCGGCAATTTGGCCAGCATGGCGTAACCCCGTGTGTCCTGTTCGGTCTGGGAACTGTGTGGTCCCGGGTCATCGGCGACAATAACCACCATGCCGCCCTTCACACCGGTATAGGCGGCGCTCATGAGCGGATCGGCAGCCACATTGAGGCCCACCTGCTTCATGATCACCGCCGACCGTCGCCCGGCAAAGCTGTTGGTCAGAGCCACCTCGAAGGCCACCTTCTCATTGATGGACCATTCGACGTGAATCGGCAGTTGCGGTTGTTTCTTCTTCAACGCTGCCAGAGTGCCAAGGATTTCCGATGCCGGTGTGCCCGGATATGAGGTTGCCACGGAGCAGCCTGCTTCCAACAGTCCGTGAGCCATCGCCTGGTTACCTAGAAAGATCCGCCGTTGCTTCAACCCACACTCCTATGTCGTCGCAGCCGCATGTGCATCAAGGTGACGGTCCAATAGCGGCCGCTGCAAAACCCTTCAATGCCGTCACCCTCGCGAAGGCCGAGGTAACGCTGGGTGGCTGGCACTGCAGTAACATCCCAATAAGTTGAGCCAAGACACTGGATTCCGGCCTGCGCGGGAATGACAACAGCTTAAGCTATTCGTCATTCCCGCGCAGGCGGGAATCCAGAAAGCTTGGGACATGCGATTATTGCCCACGCTCAATGATGAAGATCAAGGATATTATCTTGAGTCAACAAAAAAGCCGTGGACCGGTGATTTCGCCCACGGCTTGCTGCACTTCGGAACCGTCCAAATATGTGTCATCAAACCCGGTGGTTGATCCCACCTTCGGGGGACTTTCCAAGCAGCTCCACCCCATCAGGACCCTCTTAACCGTGTAGCAAAGCTGCAGTTATCGGGTCAATAGCCAATTATTCAGATTGGTTGCTCAGAATTGGTGCACCCTTTCCCTGGTTCTGCACGACGTTGCCAAGCCGTCATCCCAGCTGGGATTGGTCATAGTAAAGAGAACTGGCCAAGGCCAGTCCGGTCCCCATCATCAGATAGATCACCGCCAACACCAGAAGTGGCACTCGCGAATGACGCAGGACCCAACCCACAACAACCATAGTCACAACCAGAGCGTAGCTGCTCCAGGCCTGGAATGCAAAAACGCAGACTTGAGAAGGCTGGTTAGCAATGCGCACCAAATTGCGGCGAACGATACGGCTGAAACCAAAGGCATAAACCAGGACCCCGCCCACAAAACCCACCAGGGCAGCGGCCAGATTCCCCGGCCAAGCTAGCAAAGACAGCCAATGGCAGGCGACGCCGCACAATCCCAGACCGACGACAGACCACAATAGCCCCGCCACCAGCAAGAGCCAGTAACGGTCGACATCCGGCTTGCATCTGACCAGAAAACCGGCCCGTTTTGCGGCTATTGGCAAGCTTCAGTCTCCCTTAACCGGGATGAGGCTTCTCCTGCATCCAGGATTAACGCGTCAGATGGCGGAAGTGCACGACCTGTTGCCATCACCCGCGGAAACCACTATCTCCATGCTGTCATGCAGGAACTCCACGGCGACACCCGGCAGTTGCGCCATTTGCACCTCAACAGCTTGGCGATAATAGGGCTTGACGTGGGTGATGAAAATCTTCTCGGGAAGGACCGACAGCTTTTTCAGCTCTTTGGCAAAGAGCGCCGGCGTCATATGCCCGGAGGCTTCGGCCAAGACGTGCTGTTCATTGGGAAATGACACTTCGGTAATGAGGGCCTTGACATGGTAACGGCGCAGCGTCTTCCAAATCCGCTCGGTGGGGCCACTGTCACCCGTGTAGACCAAGGCATTATGCATATCGTCGGCAACCACGTAGGCATACGCCGGTACCGCGTGATCAACGGGCACGGCGGTGATCGAATAGCCCCCGATACACAGCGGATGGCGGCTCGATATGGTTTGATAGCGCATCACCGGCTGTTCCCCGTTCGGGATCACGGCAAAGTCCGGCCATATCCGATTGTTGAAGATATTGCGTTTCAGATCCGCCAGTACCTCCTTGCCGCTCACAACACCAACTGGCAGCCCAGCTGGGCCGCCACGATATTGTCCAACAGGGAAGGGATCCCTTTAATGTGATCCAGATGGGCATGAGTCAGAAGAATATGTGAAATCCGGCATTGCGCGTCACGGTCCAGAGAGCCCGAAACGGTTCCGGCATCCAGCAGTAGAAAGTCGTCCAGCAGGAAAGCAGGTGAATTGTGCCCTGGGGCTTCTGAACCGGACGAACCAAGGACCTTGATCTTCACTTGCTCTTGTCTCCTCCTCCAAACTTGGGGGGCGCCCACATGAGCGCCTGACCGGCCAATAGTCCCTGTGGCCAGCTGTTGTGTACCGATATCTCGGAAGGTCGGTGAAATTTGATAAGCACTTTCAGCGCACTATACCACCCGTTGGGATCTTGGGCAAAGCGTTCTCGTCTTTGCTCGCCCCCCATGCGCGTGGGGCCATCCAACCCAGGCCACTTGGCCGCACTTTAACTCCGCGTGCTGCCCATGGACATGCTGCAGGCATCTCGCGTGGCCGCAGCCATCCCGGCACCTACAGAAGTTGACTTATCGTGGATTTGATCCGTTTTTCGTGATAGCTTCTCCAGCGATTGCAGTCTAGCTTGAGCGACTAAGACCGCTGCTGCACATCATTGCCACGCAGGTGGACATCCAGTAGCTGGTACGTTTTTTCTGGATTACTGCCAAACCCTGGGGTGCGTCGGCGATACCCCAATAATGATGGTTTTGGAATTCTTAAGAGTTTATCAATGATGTCATCGAGAAACCATGTTTTTTGAACAGACACCCCTCAGCTTGGAAACGCCACCGACTGATGATTTGATCAGAACTCGGCAATGGCTCGGGAACCCGCATGACCTGCGGGCAAGGCGCGCCCCGCAGTGGGTCGGGGTTGGTAACCATTGGCGGCACCGTCAACATTGAGACCATAATGGAGGACAGATTAATGGTTAAATGGAAGTCATTATTGGGTATTGGCATCCTCTTGCTGCTGGTGTCGACAACCTGGTCGGCATCGGGCACCATGAGTGTCCAGGTTCGGGATGGACAATTGCGTGCCACCCCTTCCTTCTTGGGGACAGTGGTCGTTGCTGTTAGCTATGCGGACCAGGTGGACGTCCTGCAGCAGCAGGGCGACTGGATGGAAGTCAGCTGCAAAGGTCAGAAGGGCTGGATCCATAGTTCCGCACTGACAACCAAGCTCATCAGCCTCCGGAGCGGTAGTACCGACGCCCAGACCAAAGCTTCCGGCAGGGAACTGGCCTTGGCCGGCAAGGGGTTTAACGCCGACGTCGAAGCCGAGTACCGCAGAGGTCATCGCAATGCCGACTTCGCCGCCGTGGATCAGATGGAACTAGTCAAGATAGCTCCGCCCGAAATGCTGGTGTTCCTCGAAAAGGGTGGAGTCAAGCCCAGTGCGGGAGGTGGCAAATGAAAACGAAATGGATCTTTCCCCTTCTGGGTATCCTGATAGCCGCGCTGAGCGCCTGTGAGACCATGCAACCCGTGGTGGACGTAGGCACGGCCCTGGGAGTGGCCTCCGGAACCATCACTCATGGCCAAGCCGAATCCATCACCCGCAGTGCCAAAGCCGTGGGCAAGTCCTTTGAAGACATCACCCCGGAACAGGAATACTACATCGGGCGAGCGGTGGCGGCGAACGTGCTCTACCAATTTCGCCCCTTCGACAACACCGAACTCAACCGCTATGTGAATATGATCGGTCAAACCCTGGCACAGGCCTCCAATCGGCCGCAGACCTTCGGCGGCTATCATTTCCAGGTGATCGATTCACCGGAAATCAATGCTTTCGCCGCTCCGGGCGGCTTGATTCTGGTGACCCGAGGCATGCTGCGCTGCTGCAAGACTGAAGACGCTCTGGCAGCGGTATTGGCCCATGAAATCGGCCACGTGCAGAACCAGGATGGGCTTCGAGCCATCAAGAGCAGCCGGTTGACATCGGCCACTGACCATCATCGCCGGGGAAGGTGCTCAAACAGGCTACGAGCGGGCGCATGTCGGAGCTGACCCAGCACTTCGAGGGTTCCGTAGGCGACATCGTCAACACCCTGGTAACCAGTGGCTACTCCCGGGAACTGGAACGTCAGGCCGATGAGGCTGCGATCACCATCCTCAAACGCGTGGGCTACAACCCCTACGCTCTGGTGGAAATGCTCAGCGTCATGAAGACACAACTCAAGCCCGGTGGCACCGGTTTCGCCAAGACCCATCCCGACCCTCAAGACCGCATTGGCCAGATCCAAGCGCTTGCCGGCGGCCCCAGCACGGCACCGCCGCCCGCGGCCCGCCAGGCCCGTTTTCAGCAGACCTTAGGAGCCAGCTGATCTTCGTGATCGAGGTTGCCCTGCATGGTCATTAAGCGAACTCAAAAAACCCTAATGGGCATAGCCATCGGCTTCGTGGCGGCAGTAATCGCTTTGGTTCTGTGGTCAGCGGGCATACTGGATCGCTGGGAGTACACCACCTGGACCTGGCGGGTATCGCTGCTGGCGCGTCCCGGACCGGCCACGACCAAGATCAAGATCATCTTGCTGGACCAGGCCAGTTTGGATTGGGGGAAAGAAGAGAATCACTGGTCCTGGCCCTGGCCACGCGAGGTCTACGCTCCGCTCATCGATTTTTGTACGCGGGGCGGGGCTAAGGCCATCATTTTTGATGTGCTCTACACCGAACCATCAGTCTATGGAGTGCGCGACGACGAGGCCCTGGACGGCGGCCATTCGCCGGGCCTCGCGCTTCGTTGCGCCGCTTGCCCTCGGCGACGAATCCGGCACCGTGACTTCCTGGCCGACGGATATCCCCGATCGAACGCTGCGCTTCGCGAACGCCTGAGCAGGCACCAGCCCGAACGACCCTGCAGCAGCTGAGTGTTCCCCATTGCACCTTTCCCATTCCGGAAGTGGCCCGGAGCGCCACTTTACTCGCTAACGTCATCGATGAATCGGACTCCGACGGCATTTTTCGCCGCGCTCGCCTGTTTCAGGTATTCGACCACCGCGCCGTCCCTTCGCTGGCTGTGGCCGCCTACCTTGCCGGCCGCGCAACATACTCCGGCGGAACAAGCGATCTTAACACCGTAATGGAGCAGGCCCACATCGAAGACGGCTGGTTGGTTCTCGGCCAGCAGCGTTTCCCGGTTGACGCACAACAGCGGGCCATTTTGCGTTTCCGTGGTCCATCGGAGACCCACGAAACCTTCAGCGCTGCTGCGGTGATCCAGTCGGAATTGCGCCTGCGGGAAGGCCGAACTGCCCATTATCACCAACCCCGAGGTCTTCAAGGACTGCTACGTGTTCTTCGGTTTCAGCGCCCCGGGACTCATGGACTTACGGCCCACACCCCTGAGCCCGACCTACCCGGGGGTGGAAATCCATGCCACGGTGTTGGATAATCTTCTGTCCAACGATTTCCTGCGCGATGCTCCGCGATGGCTGGTGATCCTTTCGGTGCTGCTGCTGGCCGAGGCGAGTGCCATAGTGGTAGTGAGCAGCAAGAAGGTGCGGCACTCCATTCTTGCCTTCGCGGTCTTTCTTGCCGTTCCTGCCCGTTGTGGCCATGGTGTGCTACGAACTTGGCTTCTGGTGGCCCATTGTCGTCGTGGAAAGCGCCACGGCACTTGCTCTTGTGTCGGCGCTGGGCCTCAACTACGCCACCGAAGGCCGACTGAAGGCGTTCTATAAGCAAGCCTTTCAGCACTACCTCAGCCCGGCGGTGATTGAGCGCCTGCTGGATGACCCATCGCGGCTCCAACTCGGTGGGGAACGCCGTGAACTGTCGATTTTCTTTTCCGATCTTCAGGGGTTTTCCTCCATTTCCGAACGCCTCGATCCGCATGACCTGACCAGCCTGCTCAACGAATACCTTTCCGACATGACCGACATTATCCTGGAAGAAGACGGCACCCTGGACAAATACGAAGGTGATGCCATTATCGCCTTCTGGAACGCCCCGCTGGATCAGCCTGACCACGCGTTACGCGCCTGTCGGACGGCGGTGCGCTGTCAGGAGAAGCTCGAACAGCGCCGTCAGGAATTCGAGCGACGGTCCGGGGCCCCATTCCGGATGCGCATTGGCATCAATACCGGCACGGTCACCGTCGGCAATATGGGATCAAGGCAGCGCTTCGACTATACGGTTTTGGGGGATGCCGCCAACCTGGCATCCCGTCTGGAAGGGGCCAACAAGGCTTTCGACACTTATACCATGGTGGCCGAATCCACCTGGCTGCAGACCAAGGGGGTCATCCCAGGGCGAGAAATGGGTTTGCTGCGGGTAGTAGGCCGGAAAACCCCTGTTCGGGTGTTCCAACCATTGACGCCCGACACTCCCATGGCCGAAGAGCATCTAAAGGCGTTCAATCAGGCTTTGGCTTCTTGCCAGCATGGTCGTTGGACCGAGGCCCTGGATGTGTTTTCCGTGCTTGACAAAGACCCACTCTCCGCGGTTTATGCCAAACGTTGCCGCGAATTGCTGGGTAAGCCCGAGGCATCCTGGGACGGAATCTGGAACCTAACCGAAAAGTGATAGAACACATACAATGGTGACGGACTGCCAACGCACCCCCGGTCACCCTTTAGGGCTGGTGAAAATTGAAAATGAACGGCTTTCTTCCACTGGTCATTGAATGTCTGAGTCTCCTGGCGATCTTCGCTGTGGCATATGCTATCACGCTGCCGCTGCGCCGCGCCATGAGCGACCACGAACACCCCGAACGCGGCGTACTGCTGGGCCTGAAAAACCTCGTCGGCCACATATCTCGACCGCTGGCGGTGCTTCTCATTACCGAACTGCTGCTGGGCGTCTTTTCACTTGTTCTCCGGCGTTCAGCCAGGCATTTCCGCGATCCAAGGTCACATCAAGGCCTGGCTGTCCTTCTGGGTGATTGCTGTTGAGCCTCAACCTGGTGGAAGGGATCGCTCGGGAGGATCTTACGTCATCCGTGGCCGTCCGTTTCCCATCCCCGACCTTCTGACCTCGATCATTCGAACTGTATTGTATGTGGCTTCTGCCTTTGCAGTCCTGAAAACCATTCTGGATATCGACATCTCCCCATTGCTCGCCTCCACTGCCCTGGTCACCGCTGTGGTCGGTTTCGCCCTGCAGGGGGTGTTGAGCAACCTGCTGGCCGGGATGTCCATGCACATCACGCGGTCGGTCATGCCGTCCGATTGGGTGAGGATCGGCGATGTGGAAGGCCAGGTCATCGAAACCAACTGGCGGGAAACCCGCCTCCGCACCACATGCGGCCACATCATGCTGGTGCCCAACAGCACCGTGGCCAATGCCACCATCCACAACATGAGCAGGCCGACACCCTTGCGCCGCCATAACGTGGCGGTGGGCGCCAGCTATTCGGATGCCCCCGGTGACGTGATCGATGCACTGCTGCAATCGGCCCTGAGCGTTCCCGAGGTCCTTCGCGACCCGCAGCCCGATGCCTACCATCACCGAGTTCAAGGACTTCGGCATCAACTACGTGCTGCGCTTTTGGATCCGAGTCTTATCATGAACGTCAGAGCCATCGACGGCGATGTGGCCCGCATGATCTGGTACCAGTTCAAACGTCGCGGCATCGAAATCCCCTTTCCCATGAGTGACAAGCTTCTGAACGACATGATGGCGGTGGTCTCCCATCAACGACGGCTCCCGCCTCAAGACGACGAAATCGCAACGCCGCGTCGATGACCTCAAGGCCAGTGATTTCTGCACGCCGCATTCTGGTGGATGCCGACGGCCAACCGCTGCTGCAGGATGAGGACCTGCGTCAGGTGGCCGCCAGGATGCGGCGCGTTCGCTATACCCCGCGGCGAAACCCTCTTTTCCCAGGGGGATCCGGGCGACAGCTGCTATGTTGTGGTCAGTGGCCATCTGCACGGGCGGGTCGAATATGAGGACGCCTCAGAAGCCATCGAATTTGATGTCGGACCCGGCGCGCTGCTGGGAGAAATGAGCCTCATGACCGGGTTGCCGCGCACGGCCACGGTCGTGGTTCGAGAAGAAGTGGAATTGCTGGAAATTCCTCAGGATGCTTTCGCCTGCCTGCTGCGCACTCCATCCGGAAATCCCCGCAGTACTGTCGCAGTTGGTGGCGGAACGGGCCGCCAAGAATGCCGCTGCCCTGGAACGACTTGAAAAGCCTGAACACCGAGGATATTGCGCAAAGCCTGCGACAGGATAACATCCTGCAGCGGTTTCTGCGTATCATTCGCCATGGATGTGTCAGAGGATAAACGCAGGAACTCTCGATGCTGTTTCTTGAAAACGGGTGGAGCCTTCTGAAAAGATCCTTGTCACCCCATTCGATACCTCAGGATAGCCCTCCTTACCCGCGGTAGAAGGCGTTGATTGTTCACGTCACATACCTTGCGCCGGCGGAGCTCCCCTCGGAGACCATTACATAGCTCACGCCGCAACCCTCACTGTCCCTGCAACCCCTGCAAGAAAGCCTGCACGGCTTCACCCAGCACCTGGTGATTGTATCCGCCTTCAAGCACGGCAAAACAGCCGATGTCCAGCCGCCGGCAAGTGTCCCATACCATCCGGCCAATCTGGTGGTAGTCCTCGGTGTGCAACACCTGCCCCCAGTCCAGGAGATGGTTGTCGAACCCGGCAGAAACTCCGATGATGTCAGCCTTGGCATCGGCCAGGTGCGCTTCGACTTCCTTGAGGTAGACCAGTCGATGTTCTGCCATTGGGTTGTGAATCGCGGCATAGCCTTTAGGTTTGAGGATATTCACGGTCCCATCCCCGTAATGTAGATCGAAGTCCAGTACGTATGCGGTCTGGATATGCCCGTGGCGACTCAGATGATCCAGGGCGACGGCCATATTGTTGAAGTAGCAGAAACCCCAGGAACTGCCGGCTGAGGCGTGGTGGCCAGGAGGGCGCACCAGAGCGAAACAGGGCTCCGACAGTCCGATGAGGGCCGCTTGAATAGTGGCCCCCGCCGCCAAGGCGGCGATCTTGTATAGACCGCGTCGTGTCACCGTGTCGATATGATCACCGGTATGCACTGCTTCAATATCGTCCCAGCCGGCAGGTTCGGCTTCTTCAAGTGCTACTTCAGACCGGATGACCTGGAGTACCGCTTCGATTCGTCCTGGGGACGCCGCCGGCTCCTTGGTGTAGACCTCATGGAAATCATGATGGGTAACCACTTTCATGGGATAGTCCCTCCTGCACCAGTGGGTTCTTCGATCAGGGGCCGGATCTGCTGGTAAGCGGCCATCACTTCATGCTGCAAGACGTTCACCAGCGCAACCTGCAGACCGGCACCCGCCAGTAGACCGAGGCAGTGCTGTTCGAGGCTCACAGGAAACCGCCGCCGCTGGCCACTCAACAAGTTGGACAACCCCACCATGGTGGTCATGGGTTCCGGAAACACCGACCATCCGGACAGCAGACGCACTACCGTGATTACAGCGCTGACCTGGGCATAGGCATCAGGCCAGGTGATGTTGGGCATCACCGGGTCCACAATCAGGTCGGCAGCCTTCATCTCCGGCCGCCAGCGACCGCTCGCGCAATTCGGCAGCCAATGCGATTTTCCCCTCGATGCTGGCTGGCACCTGAGATCGCTGATCCATCAGCAGCAACACCAACGGAGTGCCGTGTTCCACCGCTAGCGGCAAGATTTCCTGAAGTTTGATTGGCTCCAGGGATAGCGCATTGAGCACCGGTTTGTCGCGGCAAACCGCAAGCCCCCGTGCGAGTAAGCGCGGATTGGGGCTGTCCAGAATCAAGCGTAGCGACGTTGCTTCTTGAACCGTCTCCACCATGAATGCCATGCGATCCTCGTGACGTCTGGACAGATATCCGGGATTGATGTCGATGAATTGCACCCCGCGAAGCTCACAGCGCCTGGCAAGCTCCTGGATAGGATGGGGATCCAACCGTTTGAGGGCTTCGGACACCACGGGATTGAGCGCATGGAGATTGTCGGCAGCGAGAATCACGCGGCACCTTCACGGCGTGCGCCCACCAGCAGACGTCCCGCCAGCTCATCTCGAACCGCAGCCAGATGGTCAAGTCCCTCCCGTAGCTCCTTATGGAGACCCTCAAGCATCGCCGTTTGCTCCTGACCCTCCTCCAACCAGGGGACATTAGCCACCGCAATGTGTTGGGCTCCCAGCAGTACCGCTCCAAGCAGTTCTACGGCCACCAGCACATCGCCCACCAAGTGCTGCCGGCATTGGGTGCCGAGGGCCTGTGCGGTCGCCAGTGCCACGCGGACGGTCGCCATCATTTCCCGAGGGCACTCGATGGCCCCCTCAACCGCAGCCTGTCGCTGATCAGGCTCGGCCCTGCCGGCCAGAGCGCGGGCAACCTGCTGGTATGCCAGGACATCCCGGATGCACAAACGGGAAAAATCCTGCTGCAATTGCATGATTCCATGGAGTTGTTCACCCCAGAATCTGCGCTGGATCTCCTCTGGTCGGCATCGCCCCAACTCCAGGCGCGTGACCTTCTCACCCAGGGCTAAAGCCACCAGGGCAGCATAGGCAGCGGCAGACCCGCCACCCGGATCGGGCCGAGGCTTGGCAAGATCGTCCAGGAAGGAAGGTGACAGTTGATTGCTGGTCATGGCAAAAACCTCATTTTTGATGTGGATGCTGTCGAAAGAATCACTTGCACCATCAACCAAAACTGCCACTGAGACTGTATTGATGTGGTAATCAAAGTCAACGTAAGCTATTTTTCCCGTTGGCTGGTCCTTTCTTGGGTTTTGGGTTACCCCGAGTGTATAGCACGCTTGAGCGACCAGCTTGTTTCATATTATCTAGTGTCCATCCGGAAACTCTATGTTCTAGACTCATGTAGGGGCGGGCTTTATGCCCGCCCGTAATGCGCAATAATTCCAATATGTTTCGGGAGGGGATAAACCCCTCCCCTACGATACAACCCCCACAGCCGGGTTTCCGGATGGAGACTATCTAGCGCTTCGCGAGACGCGAGTGGGATTGACCAGGAACGAGACAATAGCCATCGCCACCCATGAAGTGGGGGGGACGGGGCAGACAGGCTCTGATCCGCACTTCATGCTGGGCCGGCAGTCAAACCCAATACCGGCCCCTGACCTTAAGGAGGATCGCTCATGAAGACTAAAGTGCAGGCCGCACTTTTTGCCGCCTTCGCCGCTGATGCTCTGGCCTTACCGGTGCACTGGATCTACGATACCGGCAAGTTGGCCAAGGAATTCGGGCGGCTGGACCAATTTCTGAAACCTGCCGAAGGCTCTTACCATTTCGGCAAGGACAAAGGCGAATACACTCATTACGGGGATCAGATGCTGGTCCTGCTGGAGTCGGTGGCGGCGTGCAATGGGTTTGAGTTGGACGATTTTGCCCAGCGCTGGCAGGGACTCTTTGCCGACTATCACGGCTACGTCGATAAGGCCACTCGGACCACGCTGGAGAACTTCGCCCGCGGGGCAAGCCCCGCGGATGCCGGTTCGCCCTCCAACGACCTGGCCGGGGCCGCGCGCATGGTGCCGCTGGTTTTATGCTATCACCATGATCTGGATGAACTGCTCCGGGCAGCCCGTCAACAAACCCAAATGACCCACAACAACCCGGAAGTGATAGAATCCGCCGAGTTTTTCGCCCGAGTTCTGTGGAAGGTGCTGCATGGGAAATCTCCCCTGGCAGCCATCGATGAGGTCGCAGCCGGCTTGCCCACTACAACATCTTCTAGCCGGCTGGGTGGCGACCGGCAAGCAGCTTGCCGCCATGGACAGCATCACCGCCATTGGCAACCTGGGGCAGAGCTGTCACGCATCACATGCGTTTCCCGCAGTCATCCAGCTGCTTGCCAGACACGAGGACAATCTGGCCGAGGCGCTTGTCGATGGAATCATGGCCGGCGGCGATTCCGCCGCCCGTGGCATCCTGGTGGGAGCTGTGATGGCTGCGCACCACGGCTGGGAAGCCATCCCTTCCGAGTGGGTCGCCGGCATCAAGTCTCGCGAGCATCTTGCGGCACTTGCTTCCCGATTGGAAAGCTGAAAACCAAGTCACACGCCCCGCGACGACGGCGCGTCTCTTGCTCTCTCCAGCTCATTGCGCTATCTTTTGGGTGCTCCATTGCACAACCGACCTACGGCTCCGGATAGCAGTCTCCCACTATCGTCACCACCATGTCGAAACCTGGTTTGCACAGGTATGGGCACGGTCACCTGCCCGGCTTTCCCCGAGGGCAAGGAAACCAGTGTGGCCATTGGGAAGAAACCATGGAAGCCCTCCATCAAACCCGGATTCTGGTTATCGATGATGACCTGCAGATCCTGGAACTCCTGCGTGGAGCGCTCACCCGGGCCGGGTTCACCGTCGAAGATCGCGTCGCCGGCCTCAGGAGAGATCGATGTTGTTTCGTTTTTGCCCCATTTGCGGAAAACCTCTCCGCCAGGAATTGCTCCATGACAAATTGCGACCGCACTGCCACCATTGCGGTTATGTTCAGTACCGCAACCCGACCGTAGGCGTCGCTGTACTGGTGGTGGAAGACGAGCAGTTGTTGCTGGTGCGCCGTCTGGGGTCTTATGAAGGGCTCTGGTGCATCCCCTGTGGCCACCTGGAATGGGACGAAGACATACGCATTGCGGCCCGTCGCGAAATCCTGGAAGAAACCGGCCTGGAAGTGGCCGTAGGACCGGCTTTCGCCGTTCATTCCAACTTCCACCAACAGAACCATCAAACGGTGGGCATTTGGTTCTGGGGAAGGCGCCTGGGAGGGACACTGCAACCAGGTTCAGATGCCAGCGATGCTCGCTTCTTTCCCATCCTGAACCTCTCTGAAGCCGTCGACCTGGCTTTCCCCACCGATCGAGTGGTCTGTCGGCAGCTCAACTCCTGTCTCCAGTCCGGTGACCTGAACTATTGGTTGGAATCCTGCCTGGCCGGTAACTGGGAAACCAAATCTGCTTGATCCTTGTGCCGCCAGCGAAATTAGTCCGCCATCGACGTCGGCCTTTTGCCGTTGACCTCACCATAAAACCTTGCTAAACGTTGCAAGCAGCCCCTGCGGCGGGCGCCGCCGCTTGCCTCGAAGGCGAGCAAGCTCAGAGTCCATCGAAACCAAAGGATCATCTCTATGAAAGAACTGCTGTGCGTTACTCTCAAGCAGAGTCTGGCCAGCCTGCTGCCCTGGGATATCCCATGGTATGACAACAGCCACACGATCTTCTTCGCGGCGCTTTACGGAGCGCTGTCCTTCATTGGTCTCGGACTGTTCATTGCGGTGGCGATGACCATCCGATCAATGAAAAAGGCAGACAGCGGCTCGCATCATTGATGGTTTGGCGTCTGACAGCGATCCGACCATGATCTGAAGAAGCCAGGAACCTTGTTGGTGCCGAATGACTCTGTGGCCTACTCGGGATGGCCGAAATCGGAGCCGAACCCACCACGGATCGAAACGTACCCTAATCGCTGGCACGGCACGGAAGCCCAATCGAAGATGCGATCCACCCGGTCATCGAAACCGGCGCGGCCTTGCGTCGCCCTGTGAGCCCTTGAAGTTGCCTGGCCGAACCGGATTCAGCGTAAATCCTGGATGGCATTGCCCGCGTCGCTCCAACCCTTTGAGCCAGGCCCGCTCCTCCCACCTCAAAATTCAACAGCCATATTGATGCCTTACTAAGGGAACTGTGCAGAAATAACCATTGCAGACGTTGCGTTTCATTGCATTCAACGCAACCTACGGTAGGTCGCGTTGAATGCAATGAAACGCGACACAAAGATAACAGCGCAACAACACCATCCATAGCTGGTGGGTTCGATAATTGATTGAGGAGGATTTCGCTTGGACGTCAAAGCATTCAGGGAATACGACATTCGTGGTGTAGCCGGCAAGGAAATTAGCGAGGACGACGTGATCCGCATGGGCCGGACCTTTGCCACCTACATGCGGCAGAAACACAAAAGCCGCATTGTCATAGGCCGCGATTGCAGGGCCAGTTCCGAACCGTTCCGGGATCTTCTCATCGAAGGGTTATTGGCCGGGGGCATGGATGTCGTGGACGTGGGTATTTGCCCCACCCCGCTGCTCTACTTCGCCCTGCGCCACCTGGAACGAGAAGGCGGGATCATGATCACCGCCAGCCACAATCCACCCGAGTACAACGGTTTCAAGATCTGTGACGGCAATGACACCATTTCCGGCGAGGCCATCCAAAACCTGCGAAGGCTTATGGAATCCGGCGATTTCGTCAGTGGCCGGGGGCAGGCAAACAGCTACGACATCGTGACCCCATACACCGACTTTGTGCTCCAGAATATCCATATCTCCAAACCACTCCGGGTCGGACTGGATGCCGGCAATTCGGTGGGCGGCCCGGTGGCGCTGCCGCTTCTGGAAAAACTCGGATGCCAAGTCTATCCCCTTTACTGCGATATGGACGGCAGTTTCCCCAACCACGAACCCGACCCGACGGTTATGGAGAACCTTAAGGACCTGATAGCCCTGGTCAAACGTGAGAAATTGGATGTCGGAATTGCCTACGACGGCGATGGTGACCGTCTCGGTGTGGTGGACCACAACGGCGAGGTCATATTTGGCGACAAATTGATGATTATTTTTGCCCGCGAAATCTTGACTCGTCACCCTGGTGCCACCTTCATTTCCGAAGTGAAGTGTTCCTGGACGCTCTACGACGACATCCGCAAGCGCGGTGGTCAGGCCATCATGTGGCGCACCGGTCATTCGCTGATCAAAGCCAAAATGAAGGAAGTGGACGCCGTTCTGGCAGGTGAAATGAGCGGTCACATGTTCTTCAAGGATCGCTTCTTCGGTTTTGACGACGGCCTCTACGCGTCTTTCCGACTGCTGGAAATCCTGGCCAATTCCGGGGCCACCCTACCGCAACTGTTGGAAGGAGTGCCCGCTACCTATTCGACTCCGGAAATCCGGGTAGAATGCCCGGACGACATCAAGTTCGCCGTGGTGGAGAAAGCCAAGCAGCGCTTTCAGGCGATGCACCTCGACATCATTGATGTGGATGGCGCTCGGATCGTGTTTCCAGACGGTTGGGGGCTGGTACGCGCATCCAACACCCAACCGGTGCTGGTTCTTCGTTACGAGGCCAACACCGAGGAGAGACTCGAGGAGATTCGCAAGTTGGTGGAAGGAACCATCGAGCGTATCAAGAACGAATAGCCACGCCAGATCGGCCCGGATTCCCGCCGGGCCAATACTGTCATGAGCGGCTTCCCTATGCCTTGACGATCTTTTCTCGCCCTTCTCGGACATTTTTCGTAGCGTTGCGAGTGTCGATCACCAGCCGTGAGTGTTCGACGATCCAATCATAATCATAGCTTGAATGGTCAGTCAGAACCAGCACTGCAGCCATTTCCTGCAGAAGTTCAGGGCTGAGCGGGACGGATTTCAATTCGAAGCGGTGTTTGCGCCCGGGACGCAATTGAGGGATGTGCGGATCGTTGTAGAAGACTTCCGCACCCCGTTCCAACAGCAGATGCATGATCTCATAGGACGGGGATTCACGGTCATCGTCGATGTCCTTTTTGTAGGCCACACCCAGCACCAGTATCTGTGCCCCGTTGAGGCACTGGCGGCGATCGTTGAGCGCACTCATGAGTTGCTGCAGCACATAAGTAGGGCATCGAGATGTTGATTTCACCGGCCAGCTCGATAAAACGGGTGGCAAAATTGTACTCGCGAGCCTTCCAGGTCAGATAGAAGGGATCGATGGGGATGCAGTGGCCTCCCAGCCCGGGCCCGGGATAAAACGGCGTGAACCCGAACGGTTTGGTCGAAGCCGCTTCGATCACTTCCCAGATGTCGATGCCCATCTTCTGGCAAAGACCTTGAGCTCGTTAACCAGAGCGATGTTGACGCTGCGGTAGATGTTTTCCAGCAGCTTGGTGCAGCTCCGCCACCCGCGTGGAGGATACCGGCACCACCCTGGAGATGGCATGTGCATAGAGCGCTGCGGCGCATTCCAGGCATGCCGGTGTGACTCCTCCCACCACCTTGGGGATGTTGCCGGTGTGAAAGTTCTTATTGCCCGGGTCTTCCCGTTCCGGCGAAAAGGCCAGGTAGAAATCCTCGCCCACCTGCAACCCGTCCGTTGCAGTCGCGGCAGCATCATCTCTTCGGTGGTCCCTGGATAGGTGGTGCTTTCCAGAATGATCAGCTGCCCCGGGCGCAGATGGGTGGCCACGGTTTCGGTCGTATCCAGGAGATAGCGCAGATCCGGCTCCAACTTGTCGGTCAGCGGCGTCGGCACACAGATGACGATACAATCGGCGTCCTTGAGCCGCTCAAAACCAATGGTGACATCCAGCCGGTGTTGCTCGAACAAAGCGCTTGATCGGTGCGATGGGAATATGCTTGATATAGCTTTCCCGGCGAAGCAACGCATCGATTTTTTTGCGTGTCGATGTCGAAACCGATGACCGACAGGCCCGCCTTTCCGAATTGAATGAGCAACGGCAGCCCCACATACCCCAAGCCAATGATGCCCACTACTGCTTCTTTCTTCTGGATTCTTTCGACAAGTTCAGCCATGTTTGTCCTCGTAAGGTTATGTTTGACGAGCTGAGACCATACGGTTCACCTACCGGGATGCGCCGGATGATTGGATTTCGTTATGCCTCCCAGGGCACGCCTGCCCCGGATAGTGCCAGAAGTCGCCCGCCATTTCAACGTCAATAACCACCATGACGTGACGGACACAACCAATGATGATCCCCCGTTCGTACGGACGTATCGAAACATGAACGGATTGCTCGCCCTTCGATATCTCGGGCGAACGGTCGTTTTCGCTAAGGCAAACAGTCATTTTCATTTAGACGATCCAAGCACACCCATACCAACACGGAGCTATCCCATGGGAATAACCTGTTTACTGACGGGAGTCGCCGGATTTGTCGGGAGCCACCTGGCCGAACAGCTGCTTGTGCTGGGCCATCGGGTGGTGGGAGTTGACGATCTCTCCACGCGGGCGGCTACCCAACATGGATTCCTTCCAAGCCCACCCTGGCTTCTCCTTCCACCAACGATCCGTGGCAGAACCAGGGTTGCTGACCGAACTTGTTCGGCAGCATCGCGGCATAAGGGTCATTTTCCATCTGGCAGCCGTGGTCAGTGTCCCCTACTCGCTTTCCCATCCCGAGGAAACCATGGCCGTCAATTACCACGCTACCTTGAGGCTCCTGGATGAAGCTTGCCAGCACGGCCTTGATGCTTTTTTGTTCGCCGGCTCAGCTGCCGAACACGGTGCCGATACCCGGCTCCCCTTAAGCGAGGATTACGCCGACACCACCACCAACCACCTCAGCCCATACGGAGCGAGCAAGTTTCTGGCGAGCGATGCCGTGTCATCGAGCCTCCAGCCCTGTGGGATTGCACTGCGCTTTTTCAACATCGATGGCCCCCGCCAGATCCTTCCAGTCCGTACAGTGGTGTCATTTCCCGCTTTTTGGAATTGAGTGGGCGCAACCAAGTCATCACTATTTTTGGCGATGGTCAACAAACCCGGGACTTCATCTATGTGGCCGATGCGGTGGACGCCTACCTGCATGCCGCCGGCCTCACGGGGAAGAACCTCTCCAGCTCCGGTTCCCCCCGGCATATACAATGTGGCCAACGGCCGGTCGACCTCCATCCTTGAGTTGGCCGAGTTCCACCCGTGAACTCACCGGCAACCACCATGACCCGTCTTTCACCCCGGAACGTCCTGGCGACATCCGCCACTCCTTGGCCGACATTGAACGGCTGCAACGGGCAAGCGATTGGAAACCGCAGATTTCTCTTCATGATGGTTTACAACGAACCCTGGCTTGGGCATCAAAGAACGGGGAGAGGCCAAGAGCATAAGATGGCTGCGAGGACGGGAGAGGGCCTTGAGGGCGCAAGAGCAGGACCGGCAGTCAGTCGCTCTCACGCCTTATGGTTCTATGACTTCAGAGGAATCTTTCCCCCAGGAGGCTCCAACGATTCAGAAAAACTCACTCACAACAGAAAGGAAAGCACCATGACAAGGCAGACCATTTTCGTAACCGTGGCGTTGTGGGCAGCCATGACCTTAGTTCAGGTGGCGATGGATTCGCCAGCCCA
>CAWHGA010000050.1:0-115834 GCA_963828705.1 uncultured delta proteobacterium | reverse complement strand
GAAATGGGTTCTGAGATGCTCTCCTCCCAATACCAGTTGCAGTCAAGCCAAGGGGTAGACCGAACCGCCAGGGTTCGTGACGCCGAAGTAGAACCGCGTTTCACGCCTGCGCAAACTGCACTCCACCACGACAGGATCCGGACCGCCATGGAGTTCCTATGCACCCTGCTCCACGGCAAGGAAACCGCCCTGCGCCTGGCCCTGCTTTGTTTTTTCGCCGGCGGTCACCTGCTCATCGAAGACCTCCCCGGCCTCGGCAAAACAACGCTGGCCCTGGCCATCGCCAAAACCCTCGGGCTGACCTTCGGCCGGGTGCAGTGCACCAGCGACCTGCTCCCCTCGGATATCACCGGCCTGTCGATGTTCAATAAGAAACTGGGGGTTTTTGAGTTCCACGCTGGGCCAGTATTTAACAACATTCTCCTGGTGGACGAAATCAACCGTGCCACCCCCAAGACCCAAAGCGCGCTGCTCGAAGCCATGGAGGAAAACCAGGTCACCGTTGAAGGAAAAACCCACGATCTGCCCACCCCCTTTTTCGTTATCGCGACCCAAAACCCGCTGGAACACTTCGGCACCTTCCCACTCCCCGAGTCCCAGATCGATCGCTTCATGATGAAGATCGACATCGGCTACCCGTCACGCCAGGCGGAAAAGGAGATCCTCCAAAGTGGCAGTCGTCGCAAGGACATGCACACCATCCAGCCCCTGCTGAACCGAACCGAAGTCTTGGAAATCCAGGCCAGCATCGGTAATGGGGTGTACCTTTCCGACAAGATCCTGGATTACGTCCTGGACGTGGTGGCAGCGACCCGCGCCAGCAAATACCTGGTGGCCGGGCTTTCCACCCGAGGATCGCTGGCCATCACGGCCACGGCCAAAACCGCTGCCTTTCTGGAGGGACGCGATTTCGTCATCCCGGAAGACGTTAAACGCCTGGCGCCCAATGTCGCCGCCCACCGAGTCCAGTACAAGGAAGAGTACGATCATCTTGACCGAGGGGAGATCATCCAATCACTGCTCGAAGACGTGCCAGTCCCGGCGTGATCAAGATCACCAAGGCGGGCTATCTCTACATCAGCCTGACCATCGTCCTGGGGTTTGCGGCAGTCAACACCGCCAACAATCTAGTGTATATCATCGCCTCGGCGATGCTGAGCTTCATGGCGGTCTCCGGTTTTTTCGGCCGCAATAACCTCATCGGCATCAATATCCTGGTTGATCTCCCCGAAGAACTCTATGCCCGCCGGCCGGTCCCCATCCGGGTGACTTTGGTCAACCCCAGACGCTTCCTGCCCGCTTTCCTCATCCGCGTATCCCTGGGCGAAAGCACCCTGCTGTTTCCCTTCGTGGATAGCCGGCAACAGGTTTCCCGCTTTGTTCAGCTGGTATTTCCCCAACGTGGTGAATCCCGCTTCGACCGAGTCTTTATCAGCTCGGTTTTTCCGTTCAATTTCTTCATCCGTTACAAGGACGTGGCCGCTGACCGCATCTGTCTGGTGTTTCCCGAACCGCAGCGCTGCACCCTGCTGGAACAAACCCAAAGATTCCAGCGCCACACCGGTGATCAAAGTTCCCGACAGTTCGGGCCAGGACGACGATCTCATCGCCGTCCGCGATTATATCGACGGCGACCCGCTCAAATATATCAACTGGAAGGCCTCAGCGCGAACCGATCAGCTCAAGACCAAGCAGTTCGCCGCCCCGCTGGCTCAGCCCGTGATCCTCGATTTCGCCAACCTGCCTCCGGCCGACCTTGAAACCAGGCTTTCCTGGGTCACCTACACCATCAACCGCTTCATCAGACACAATACCCCGGTGGGGTTGCGACTTGACCAGCAGTTCTTTCCACCCGGCCTCCATAAGAGCCACAAACTTAGGATGCTAAAGGAGCTGGCAGTCTATGGTAAGAATTGAAACCGTTGTCAACATTATCACCTATTGTATCGCATTACTGTCTTTCTTGACGGTGATACAACATATAAGCATCAACGTCAGTGTCATTTTTGCTGCGTTATATTACTAAGCATCTACCAGTATTTTTACAAAACTATCCAAGTTCCAAATATATTACTTACCATCCTATCCGTCATGATTATTGTTTTCTTCTCAACCAGATTGCAACGCGATGATATAGTCATGCCTTCGATCGAAGCTTTAACTCTGCTTCTTGCCGTGAAGCTCCTTGGCACACGTGCATTTCGTGATTATATGCAGATCTATGCCATGTCACTGCTCCTATTGGCTGGATCCACACTAATTGATATTCGCGCTATTTTTCTTATCTATTTCATATTCACTGTTATTCTTTTGAATGCTGCCGTGGTGGCGCTGGCTTACTATTCGGAAGATCGTACCCTGCAGTTTGACTATTCATCTGCCGCCGCCATTTTGTACAAGACATCCTATATCGCCATCATTGCCATACCCTTTGACCAGTATATTCTTCTTCATCCTGCCACGGAGCACCTATCCCCTGCTGACGTTCCTGAACATCGGCCGAAGTGCCCACAGTGGTTTCACCGATCAGGTCCAGCTGGGCGATGTGACCGGGATCCAAGCCAACAGCGACGTCGTGTTCCGAGCCCAGATGGACCGAGTCAAGGAAGAAGATCTCTACTGGCGCGGCGTGGTGCTCGACTACTTTGACGGGAAAGCCTGGCGCTCCACCGAACCAGCCACACAAGCCGGCAAGGTCAAACAAACCGGTCCGGCTGTCACGCAAAACATCTATCTGGAACCCACTGATAACAAATACCTGTTTGCGCTGGACCGGCCCATTCATATCCGGCACGAACAGGTGATCAGAACGCGCAACCTGAGCTACCGCGCCAAGACCCACATCACTGGCAAAACCCACTATACTGCCCAGTCCATCCCTTCGCGGAACTACCCCACAGAACTCCAACACTGGGATCCCTACCTACAATTACCGGCGGGAATTTCCAGGCGTGTGGTGGACCTGGTGGGCAGCTTGATTGCCGGCCGGGAGCCCAGCCATCAGATCACCGTGCTCAGTCAGTACTTCCGGCAGGCGGGTTTTCGTTATTCCCTGGAGGACCTGCCGCTTTCCGAGCACCCCATCGACGACTTCCTGCTCTCCCATCGATACGGCAATTGTGAGTATTTTGCTTCGGCGCTGGCGATGATGCTCCGCATTGCCGGCATCCCCAGCCGAGTCGTGGGTGGCTATCGCGGTGGCGCATACAATGACATGGGGCGATACTACGTGGTGAGTCAAAACGAGGCCCATCTGTGGGTGGAAGCCTATGTTATGGGGACTGGCTGGCTGCGCTTGGAACCCACCCCGCCGCTCACGGTCGTGCCGAAGTACTACCAGGTCCGCGAGGTTTTCCGCAAAGTGAGTCTGATGCTGGACACCATCAATTATTATTGGAACATGGTGGTGATCAATTATAGCTTCAACGACCAGTTGCGTATCGCCACCAACCTCGCCCAGCGTGCCCGGGACTTGCAGCTGCGCATCGATCGTTCGCAGTTAATGATCCTTTCCCTATTCCCGTTGGTCGTGGGACTGACAGTGCTGCTCATTAAAACCCGCTGGCCCAGGAAAACCACCGCCGCAATGAAACTCATCAACGAATTCAACGATATAATGAAACGCCGCGGCTACCACCGGGCACCCAATGAAGGCCTGGAGGAATTCCTCGATCGGGTTACGGATGAAGAACTGCGCGGGCAAGCCGAAGTCTTTGTGGTTTCGTTTGAAGCCCTCTTTTACCGCGACCGACCGCTTCACAAACCCGAAATAAAGAGTTTGCAAACCTTGCTTAGGGAACTCCAGGTCGGCACTCGCCGATAGATTTCCAGAGCCCATCAGCGAAGCCCTGCACCATCAGGTTGGTCATCGCGGTGGGTTCACCATCAGGCCCTTGATCACCTCGGTAAGCGAACTGAAAGCATGCTGAAACCAGGTTTTCAGATGGGTGTTGTCCGCCACCAGGGAGGGCGGGTCACCTTCCCTGATGGGGTGGACCACTTTGTTCACCCGGGTCCCCAACACCTGTTCCACCGCGTTGAGAAGCCCCTGCACTGAGGTCCCCGCCCCTGTGCCCACATTGGAAATGTGCTGGGTTTTGGTTTCCAGCACCTTGATGGCTTCGATGTGAGCCGCCGCCAGATCCATCACATAGACGTAGTCGCGGACGGCCGTGCCATCGGGAGTGTCATGGTTGGTTCCGTAGAGGTTGAATTCCGCACCGGTTCGCGCCGCACGTATGAGATTGGGCAGCACATGAGTTTCAGGCTCGTGCTTTTCATAGACTTCTCCGTCGGGATCACTGCCTACCACGTTGAAGTAGCGCAGCGCCGCAAAACGAATCCCGGCGATCGGCGCCACGGTGGCGATAACCTGCTCACATTGCCATTTGGACAGACCGTATGGATTTCGCGGCTGTTTGGGATGATCTTCACCGATGGTTGGGGTCTGAGCATCACCGTAAACCGCACAGGAACTGGAAAACACCAGGCGTTTGGTGCCGGCCCGCTCCATGGCCTTGAGCAAAGCGATGGTGCCGGCCACGTTGTTGTCGAAGTATTCTGCCGGCATGCGGGTGGATTCCTCGACGTAGGCTTTGGCAGCAAAGTGAATAACCGCATCCACCCGGAACGTGCTCAAGGCCGCGTAAAGCGCTTCCTCATCGCGAATGTCGCCAAACACAAAAGGCCCGAAACGGGCCAATTCCACCCAACCCCGGGACAAATTGTCGAAGGCAATGGGCATATGGCCTTGAGCCTTGAGTAGCTTCGAAGTGTGTGAACCAATATAGCCGGCCCCACCGGTAACCAGAATGTTCATGGGTTCCTCCTAGAGATCTCGATCTGGTTCGCTCTCGCTAACTACAGCCTCGATCTTCGCTAAGTACGGCTCCACGCAATTAAGTATCCGAAATGCTACGTTCGTCATTCCGGCGAAAGCCGGAATCCAATTTTATCAAAGCTTCATGGACCACGGCTTGCGCAGGGGTGACGGTTCATTTGTTGGTCGCTTTATTCTGTGGACGCATAGTTAACACACAAGGCCGCATTGGGCAGCAGAATTATACCTCAGTAGTGTTGATGCCCTTGAGATACCACCCGCGCGTTGGATGGATCTCGCCGGTGACCTGCTGCGACCAGGACCATTTGCTCACTGAAGGCGGCGACACTTACCTGTGCGCGGCACGAAGGGCCAGATAAGGTAATTTTTGGCCACTGGTCTCAGGTATCATAAGCTCAACGCGCAATGGACAGCCAGCTCACTTGGTTCGAATATCATAGCGTTTGATCTTGAGTCCCAGGGTCTTGCGGTCGATGCCGAGGATGTGGGCTGCTTCCTGGCGTTTGCCGCGGGTGCGCCGGAGGACGAACTGGATGTAGCGTTTCTCCAGTTCTTCCAGGGTGCAGGTGTCCTCGGAAAACACCCGGAATTCGCCCTTGCCGCTGGGTGATAAAGGACGGCAGATGTTCCGGCTGGATGACGTCCCCGTCTTCGAGAATGAGGATGCGTTCGATGGTGTGCTCCAGTTCCCGCACATTGCCTGGCCAGGAGTAGGCCATGAGCACCTCCAGGGCGCGCTCGGACAATCCCTTTGACCTCGCGATGGCTGCGCGGTCCATGCTTTTCGAGGAAATGCTCTACCAGCAGCGGGATATCTTCGACCCGCTCGCGCAGCGGCGGCAGGTGAATCGGGATGACGCTCAGGCGATAGAACAGGTCTTCGCGAAAGGTCCCGGCCTTGATGGCTTCCCGCAGATCGCGGTTGCAGCAGGCAATGATGCGGATGTCCAGCTTGATGCGTTTCTGGCTGCCCACCTGCATGAATTCCCGCTCCTGGATCACCCGCAGCAGCTTCGCCTGGATGTTGAGACTCAGGTTGGCGATTTCATCGAAAAAGAAGGTCCCATGATTGGCCAGTTCAAACAGACCGTGCTTGGTCTGAAAGGCACCGGTGAACGAGCCTTTGACGTGGCCGAACAACTCGCTTTCCAGCAGGCTCTCCACCAGGGCCGAACAATCCACCGGGACAAAGGCCTGATCGGCTCGCAGGCTGTGGCTGTGAATGGCACGCGCCACCAGTTCCTTGCCGGTACCGCTTTCGCCGGTGATGAGCACCGTGCTGTCGCTCGGTGCCGCGCGCCGGATCTTGGCAAACACCTTCTGCATGGCCGCACTGCTGCCAACGATGGAAGCGATCGCCGGATTCCTCGCTGAGCCAGCCAGGTTCGAGGGCTTTCTCCTGTCGGCGCAGAACTTCCAGCGCCTTGAGCAACAAGCGCTTCCAGTTCGTCCACCCGGAAGGGTTTGACCAGATAGTCCACCGCCCCCAGCTTGAGGCATTCGATGGCGCTGTCCATGGTGGGATAGCCGGTGATCATGATCACCAGGGTCCGTGGATGCTGCGTGCGGATCTGGCGCAGCACCTCGACACCATCCATGCCGGGCATCTTGATGTCCAGGAACACCACGCGAAGGGCCTGATGGCCAGTTTTTCCAGCGCTTCGGCCCCGTCGCCGCAACCTCGACCTCCAGCCCCTGAGCGCTCGAGCACCCGCGCCATGCCGGTGCGCACCACCGCTTCGTCGTCGACCACCAGCACCCGGCGTGCGGTATCAATTCGCTGCATGGCTTGTCTCATGCTCTCCCACCAGTCTCGGGCAGGAGGACGCGGAATGTGGTTCCCACACCCAGTTCGCTTTCCACCCGCACCGAACCCCGATGGGCCTCGACAACGCCTTTGACGATGGCCAGCCCCAGGCCGGTACCGATCACTTGTCGGGTCTTGGGATGTTTGGAGCGATAGAACTTGTCGAAGATCTTGGGGATCTCCTCGGGGGCGATGCCGACCCCGGTGTCGCTCACCCGCACCTCCAGGTAGTCCCCATGGCTGATGGCGGTCACCGTGACCCGGCCGCCATCCGGGGAGTAGTTGATGGCATTGCTGATGAGGTTGTTGAAGACTTCCTCCATACTGCGGGCATCGGCCTGGATGAGGGGAAGCGGCTGAGGGATGTCGAGCTCCAGAACAATCCCCTGATTCTCGGCGCGAGTGCCGCATGAATTGCACCATATCTCGACAGGATCTTCTCCAGTTGCAGCGGCACCTGCTGCTGCAGGCCATGGCCGCTTTCGATCTTGGCCACATCCAGAAGATCGTTGATGAGCTCCATCAGTCCCTGGATCTTGCCCTGGGCACGTTCCAACAATTCCCGTTGCTTGTCGGTGAGCGGTCCGGCCAGGCCGTCGCAGATCACCGCCTGCTGCTGTTTGATGCTGGCCAGCGGGTGAACGCAGTTCGTGGGACACCAGTTGCACGAAGGTGGATTTCATCTCGTCCAGTTCCTTGAGCTTGGTGATGTCATGAAACACAGTCACCGTCCCCAGCGACCTGCCGCTCCGGCCCCTGGATGGGAGCCGACAAGGCCCGCAGATGCAGCCGCCCATGGCGCAGTTCCTGGGAGCGGAAGCCGCTCCCCTCCGCCTTCTTGGTTCAGCATGGAACGAAGCCCGTCCATCAGCTGTTCGTCAGTCAGGAAAGCGGAAAGAGGGGCCGGTTGGTTCGCCGGGGTGGAGCGTTCCAGCAGCCGCATCAAAGCCGGGTTGTAGAGAACCACCTCCAGATCGCGGTTGGTCACCAGCACACCATCGGCCATGCAGTTCACGATGGTACGAATGCGGCTCTGTTCCATGGCCAGATCATAGAGGTTGCGGGCCTGTTCCTCCTGGAGCTGCTGGGTGCGCCGTTCCAGGGCCTGCTTCTCGAGGCACGGCGCACCACCAGGGTCAGGTGATCGGGGCGAAAGGGCTTGGTGACGAAGTCGTAGGCCCCTTTCTTCATGCATTCGACCGCATTGGCCACGGTGCCGTGACCGGTGATGATGATGAGCGGCACATCAGGGATAGCCTGCACGCTCACCTCATCGAGCACCTCGAGAGCGCCCATGACCGGCATCATAAGATCACAAAGAATCACATTGACCGGTTCGCGGGCCAAGCACATCCAGGGCTTCCTGACCATTGTTCCGCCGTCAGCACGTGATAAGCCTTCCGTGCTCAGGAACCGCTTGCAGCCGTCGCGAATCACTTTTTCGTCATCCACCACCAGAACTGTATCCATGGGCATGACACTCTCGTTCAGCTGGAATTCTTTTGATAGCGCTGCAGAGGGGGAAGCCCGTCGATGGCGCGTTTCGCCACCACGACCAGGTCGTAGACGCGAAAGGGTTTGGTGACGAAATCGTAGGCGCCCTTGCCGCATGCATTCCACCGCGTTGGCGATGGTCCCCTGGCCGGTGATGATGATCAAGGCACCTCCGGATGCTGTTCCATCACCTGTTCCAGAACGCCCAAGGCGCCCATGACCGGCATCTTGAGGTCACAGAGAATGACGTCGATCGGTTCGCCGACTCAGCAGCTTCAAGAGCCTCCGGCCGTTGACCGCGGTCACCACTCGAAACCCCTCCGCGGTAAAGGCGCGACGGCACCCTTCACGAATGACCTTCTCGTCATCCACCAGTAAAACCGTATGTGCTATTCATGGCGTGTCCTACTCCCAAATCTCGCTGACCTGCTCCGGTGATTCCAGCGGCAGATTGCACGGTGAAGACCGCTCCTCCCACCGGAGAATTCTCGACCCGGATGCTTCCCGCCATGCTGCTGCACGATCCCATAGGCCACCGACAATCCCAGGCCGGTCCCTTCTCCTGGTCGCTTGGTGGTGAAGAAGGGTTCAAAGATCTTGTCGAGGATCTCCGCGGGTACCCCTGGACCGGTATCGGCAAAACTCGAGCAACACTTCGCTCGCCCTCAGGGTTGAAACGGCTGCTGATGGTCAGACGCCCTTTGCCTTTCATGGCATTGGCGGCATTGATGATGATGTTGGTGAGCACCTGTTGAATCTGGCCGGGTCCCCGACGATCTCGGGAAGATCACTCTGCAGGTCGCGCAGGACTTCCACATCGTGAAACAGCGGCTGGTGGCTCAGCAGCTCCACGCAGCGGTCCATCAAGTCGTTGGCATCGAAAGCGACCCGCTGCCCCAGCGGTTGCCGGCTGAATTCCAGGAGACGCGTGACAATTTGCTTGCAGCGCAGGGTCTGATCGATGATTTCCTGTAGATCCTGACTCCACTGGGGATGATCGCTCAGGTCCTTGATCAGCATGTCGGCGTAAATGAGGATGCCCGCCAGCGGGTTATTGATTTCGTGGGCCACACCGGCCGCCAATCGGCCCAGGGACGCGATCTTTTCGGCCTGCATCAGCTGGATCCTGGCCTGCTTCCAGTTCGCGACGAATCCGCAACTGTTCCCGCATATCGGAGAAGATGCCGACGCTGCCCAATTCCCGCTCGCCCTCCGTGATGATGGCAGCGGAGAAGTTGACCGGCACTTCCTCGCCGTCCTTGCGAATGAAGGTGACGCGGGTCGTGTTCAATTTTCCCGGCGGTCCGTTCTGGTCGCTGCGCATGCGGCGCATGATCTCCCGCGCCAGTTCCGGACTGTAGAACTGGCGAAACACGTCCGGATGACCGATGACATCCTCGGCACGATAACCCAGAATGTTCTCGGCGCCTTCGTTGAACATCAGCACATTGCCTTCGGTATCCACCACCACGATACCGTCCACCGAACTGCGGATGATGTTCTCGAGAAAGCTGTTGGCCTTGCGGAGTTGCTCTTCGATCTCAATGCGCTGAGTAAGATCGCGGAAGTACAGGCAGGTGATGACCCGATTGCCGATCAGGCCGCCGCCATGCAGGTTTCATAAGGCCCGACCATCCTTGGCTTTACCGGTGGACTGACGGCTACCGTGCTGCAGAAGCGCAATTGCTCGGGGTGTTCCCGGTCGACTCGTCTCGTCATATCCTCAATCATGCCCACATGCTGGGCCGAAAGAACCTCCCCCACCGCCTTGCCCAGCAGATCCGTCTTTGGTTTCGCCGAAGATCTCCGCCATACGCGTGTTGGCAAAGATGATCCGCTGGTCCTCGTCGACCATCATGATCCCTTCCTGGGTCATCTCGGTGAGCAGTGTGATCTTCTGCTCCGCTTCCACCATCGACGTGATGTCCCGAATCGCTTCAAAACCCCCGATCACGTTCCCACTGGCATCGGTGATGCAGCGAGGCGTTGATCACAACCGGAATCGTTTTGCCGCTTCGATGCATGATGTTGCGGCGCACTCCCGAAATCGGTTGACGAGTCTCCATGGCCTGTTTCAGAAGGCAGTCGCAGGTGTTGCACTGGTCGGTTTAGAGCACGCTGGCACAGGTCATACGACCGACCACCTCTTCACGGCGATAACCGGTCAGCTTTTCTAGCAGCTGGTTCATGTGCGTGATAAGCAGGTTGGAATCGACCGTAAAAAACGGCGTAGGAAAGTTGTCCAAAATGCTGGTGAGCATGGCCGTCTGTTCGGCAACCTGAAAATTTGCTAGCAGGTCGTATTCTAAGGCCATCCTAACCCTCCATATGGTCCACGACGAGCGGGAGTGGAAGCGGTGGCGTCTGTCAGCAAAAGCACCTCGCTGCCATCATGGAAACCGGCTATGGCTTTGATGAGCCACACGCATTGTGGCCCTGAGAAAACACGGCTTCATTTCGAAGCGAGCGGTGGCTGCCAGTCTGCGCCAGGAACAACATGAACAGAAGAAACAGGCTGAGGGAATTCGAGAATCTCGCTTTTTGTAGCAAAAAATTATACATTAACAGCAGCGTCGTTAGGAACACAAAATCGAAGGCCCGGGGAATAGCTCAACCAGACTTGCAGGTTGGTCAAGGGCATCTCCCCATGCGGTTGCTGCAGCTCCCAGATCGAACATTGACTCATTTACCGAGAGGATGCCCCCATGAACGCGAGAAAGGTCAGAATCCTGATGGCAAAGTTGGGTGAAGGCTACCAGAGTCCCATGATGAAGCTTGCCCGCGCTTTCAGTGAAGCCGGTTACGAAGTCATCTACACGGACATCCAGGAGCCGCAGGCGATTGTGGCTGCGGCCATACAGGAATCGGTGGATCATATCGGCATAACCACTCTGCCAGGGGCTGACATCGAACACTTTGCCCGGATTATGGACCTGTTGGCCCGCGAAGAAGCCTCCCATATCCGGATCACCGCCGGCGGATTCCTGACCGAAGAGGATATTGCCCGCATCAAGGCCATGGGCGTGGCAGAATTCTTCCCCAAAGGAACCACCTATGACGACCTGATCCAGTGGAGTCAGGAACACATCAAGCCTAGTGAATACCTGTGACCGATCCAAGCTGCCGTCCCCAGTGCAACTCATTGTCAGTGCCCGTGTTTTCGATGCAATCGCTGAGAAATGAATTGACAACCTCCAATGCTAACCTTTAGTTGTAGGATCACATCGGCATTAGAGAGATGCTCCCGTTGCCCACGACACAGCGGGCAATAGGGATCGGTGCCTCGGCAGTTTTCCAATCTGGTATCCACCCGGAAAGGCCCTTTCCTGGATTCCCGCCTGCGCGGGAATGACGATCAAGGGCCTGTTCAGCCGTGAGAACTTGGTGCCAAACGGTGGTTTCCGGATGAAGACAATCTAGTATTGAAGGTTTAAAGAGACCAAACGTTGATCAACTTTCAAAAAGCTCGAGACCGCATGGTGGACACTCAGTTGGTGAGCCGCGGCATCCATGACCCTCGGGTGCTGGATGCCATGCGCAAAACCCCCCGGCACCTATTTGTGGATGAAGCTCTGCGCGACCAGGGCTACAACGACTATCCCCTACCCATCAGCGAACGTCAGACCATATCCCAGCCTTACATCGTGGCACTGATGACCGAGGCCCTGGGTCTTCAAGGTACCGAGAAAGTCCTTGAGATCGGTACCGGTTCCGGTTACCAGACGGCAATCCTGGCAGAATTGGCCAACCGGGTCTATTCCATCGAGCGGCTTCTGGGATTGTCCCAGCGGGCTCGCCAGGTTTTGCAGGACCTCGGTTATCGCAACGTGGCCCTAAAGGTGGGTGATGGCACCTTGGGGTGGCCGGAAGAAGCCCCCTTTGATGCCATTCTCATTTCCGCCGGAGCGCCCTTCGTGCCCCAGCCGTTGGTTGATCAAATGGCCATGAATGCGCGGCTGATCGTCCCCGTGGGCGACCACTTGTCCCAGGAACTGGTCTTGGTGGAACGGATTCCGGAAGGTATTCGCAAGACCAACATGGGCGGTTGCCGTTTTGTCGACCTCATCGGCAAATGCGCCTGGAAAGAATAGCTCACCCTTATCGAGAGACACCCCAGATGCGTGGGCCGATCATTGGCGTTGTCGGCGCCGGTTCTTGTTCCGACGAGGTGGCTGACTTGGCGCGCCAGGTCGGAGGCGAAATTGCCCGCCGAGGTGCGGTGCTGGTATGTGGTGGGCTGGGGGGCGTCATGCAAGAGGCAGCCCGCGGCGCCAAAGAACAGGGAGGACTCACGGTTGGAATCCTGCCCGGCCCCGACGTGGCCGAGGCCAATGCCTACATCGATATTGCCGTCGCCACCAACATGGGGCAGGCTCGCAACGCTATAATCGTAGAGACGGCCCAGGCCCTGATCGCAGTGGCCGGCGGGTATGGCACGCTTTCAGAAATTGCACTGGCTTTGAAGATTGGCAAGACCGTGGTGGCCCTGAAGCCACAGTTTGAGATTTTTGGTGTACAACGGGCAGACACAGCTGAGACAGCCGTGGCAATCGTCTTTGACAAACTCGTTGCCGGCTAGGGTATCCCATGGACCAGACACCAACCTGCACACACTCGGAAGTCGCCCTTGAGGACCAACCCCAGGTTGCCGTTGATTGCCAGTCCGGACCTGCTCCGGACGGCCAGCCTGATGGGCAGCAGCAGCTGGATCTGATGCGTTCAGAGAACCTGCAACTGCAGCAGGAACTCCGAGAAGTCACCGCTATTGCTGCCGCTAACGAAACCATCTGGCGTCATTTCCTCGAGATCGAACGGATCCTGTTCTGCACTCGTCAGTTTGACCTCCTGGTGGAGGAATTGCTTAAGGAAATCAAATCGCGCTTCCAGATCGACTGGGCCTTGCTCTTTCTTACCCATACGGACGTGCTCGAACGCTTTTTCCCGGACCTCCCGGAAGAAGGGCAGGATTTCGATGACGGTACTCGGCTGTTGGCAGTCCACTGGGAGGATCTGGATGAGATCATCGGCGACCTGGTCGGGCCATTGCTCATGGTGGAGGAAACCATTCGCGAAAACTCCTGCCTCCCATCCGAAATCACTGAAGGCCCATACTCCGGCGTATGGGTGCCTTTGAACGTCCACGGAATGGCTTTTGGCGCGCTGTTTCTTGGCAGTCGGGACATCGAACGCTACCAACCTGGAGATAGCACCGACCTGTTGGAACAGTTGGGCATCAAGATCGCCCTGTGCATGGAAAACTGCCTCAGTTATGAGCGAATGAAGGACCTGACCCTGCTGGATCCATTGACTGGCCTGGTCAACCTGTTCCAGCTCCAGGGCATGCTCGAACTCGAATTTCGCAAAGCCTATCGGCACGGCACACCTCTGTCCCTGCTGCTGGTGGATTTGGACTCATTTCAACGGATTAACGAAAGTTTTGGTCAGGACACGGCTGTGGCCATTCTGCAGCATGCTGCAACCTTATTGCAGAGAGTCTGTCGCGAAGGGGACCTGGTGGGGCGCTATGGCAGCGGGGAATTTCTGGTGCTGCTTCCCGGGGCCGATGAAGAAACGGTGGCCTTTCTGGCTGAAACCTTCCAGCAGGTGTTGCGCAAATCCCCCTTTATGCAACACAACACCGCCATTCTTTTGCAGGCCACCATCGGCTGGGCCAGTCTGGATGACCATATGGCCCGCTCCTACGACCTTCTTATTGCCGCCTCCACCGAATTGTACCGCGCCAAGCTCACCAGACCGAACCGCCATCACCAGCCTCCGGCGGATCTCCTGCGAACAGTAGACCCCTCAACCCGATTCTTGCCTATTGTGGATAATGCAACTTTGTTGCATTATCCAATCATGAGGATTTGTCACCGTCGTCGCGGCGCTATCGGTGAGCTGAAACCGAAGGTCATCTCTGGTTTCTCACTGGCGCCAAGGCGAGTGTTGACGGCACTGGCGTCGTGTTCTTATGCCCCTTGGGTTGATGAGGCTCTTTGTGCGGCTCGTCAGGTGCTTAGTACAGCGCCACACAATTAAGTGTCCAAAATCTTGGGTTCGTCATTCCGGCGGAAGCCGGAATGCAGGAATTTCAATGCTTCATGGTCCCCGGCTTTCGCCGGGGTGATGGTTCATTTATTGGGCACTCTATTCTGTGGTCGTGCGCTTAGACCTGATTGGGGAGCCTCATACAAAAGACCGTCTTACCCTTCGATACCTCAGGGCGAGACGGATGTTGTCGACTTCAACCAGCTGATTTTCCATTCGTGGTGAGTTATCGAACCACCAACGGAAGTCGTTTTGCCAGAGACCCGGGAGGTTCAACGTTATGATCCGCACTATCCAAACACTTTTGGCGGCGCTCTTGATGTTTTTGGGTGCCTGCAATTTTGTTGCAGCGGCTGGACCCGTCAAAGTCATGGTGATGATTGAGCCGCAGCGTTATTTCGTCGAACAAATCGGTGCGGATCACGTTTCTGTCACGGTATTGGTACCACCCGGCGGGGACCCGCACACCTACGAGCCAAAGCCCCAAACCCTGGTCCAAGTCTCCCAGGCGAGGCTGTATTTCGCCATGGGGATCCCCGAAGAGCAGATTTGGCTACCCCGACTAGTTGCCATTCGCCCTGATCTCCGAGTGGTCCGTCAGGATGAGGGGATTGCCAAGATGGCCATGGAAACTCGTGCTGCAATCCATGGAGAACATGGTTCAGCGGCCGACCACCCAAGCCACGACCATCATCACCACCCAACCGATGCGCTGGACCCGCACATCTGGTTGTCTCCCAGGCTGGTCCGCATCCAGGCGGACACCATTGCTCGCGCGCTCTGCTCCCTGGACCCGGCCAATGCCGACGACTATCAGGCTCATTTGAAGCTTTTCCAGCAACGAATCGACGCTCTGGACCAACGACTGGTCAAGGTCTTTGCTTCACTTCAGCATCACCGCGGCTTCCTCGTGGTCCATCCGTCCTGGGGCTACTTCGCCAGGGATTATGCCTTGCAGCAAATTCCAATGGAAATCGAAGGCAAGGAACCCACTGCCGCCGATTTGGTAAAGCTCATTCAGCGAACCAGCGCCGCGGGGATCAACGTCATACTGGTGGAGCCTCAATTTTCACAACGGTTTGCCGATGTGATGGCGCGCCAGACCGGTATCCGACCGATGATTGCAGACCCACTCGCTGCAGATTGGGAAAACAATCTCTGGGAGCTCGGCCGACAGCTGACGGCCCACTTATCCCCACAACCCTAGCCGGAGAGCGGTCGGCACGCCAGACCCAAAGCCGGGCATCTGCCGCGAGGTCATCATGTCCATTCCAGCCATTGACATTCAGCGTCTATATTTTTCCTACGGCAACCAGGCAATCCTTGAGGACATTAACCTGACGGTGGAGCCTGGCGATTTCTGGGGGCTTATCGGCCCCAACGGGGGCGGCAAATCCACTCTGCTCAAACTGATCCTGGGAATGATGACCCCTGATAGCGGTGATATCCGCATCTTGGGCGAGTCAGCCGCCAAGGCTCGCACGCGGATCGGCTATGTGCAGCAAAATGTACACATGAATGTGCATTTTCCCATCGCCGTGTTGGATGTGGTGCTTATGGGGAGACTCGAACCACGCCGCCTGGGACGACGCTATTCGCGCGCCGATCAGGAAACGGCCAGGGCTTGTCTGGAGGAAGTGGGCATGGCCGCCTTCGCCAAACGACCCATGGTCCAACTCTCGGGCGGGGAACGCCAGCGAGTGATTATTGCCCGAGCTCTAGCCACCGAACCCGAAATCCTGCTGCTCGATGAACCCACTTCCAGCATCGATCCTCACTTCGAAGATGACCTGTTCGTCATTCTGGAAAGACTCAACTCGCGTATCACTATTGTGCTGGTAACCCATGACATCGGGGTGATTTCCCGCCACGTGCGCAGCATCGCCTGCCTCAACCATCGCCTGGTATGTCATCATGAAGGTCAGATCACGGTCGGGATGTTGGATGCCACCTATCAGTGTCCGGTGGATCTCATTGCCCACGGCCTGCCGCACCGAGTGCTTCATCGGCACGCCTCCGAGGAGTAGGTCTTCCCATGGAGATTCTGCACTACGAATTCATGCGCAACGCTATTTGGGCTGGGCTGCTGGTCAGCATCACCTGCGGCATTATTGGTGCTCTGGTGGTGGTTAATCGCATCGTCTTTATTTCCGGCGGGATCGCCCATGCCGCCTACGGCGGCATCGGCATGGCCATTTTTTTCGGCATTCCCCCGATTTTCGGTGCCACTCTATTTTCCGCAGGCATCGCCATGCTGATGGGTTGGTTCACGTTTGAGAACCGGGAGGGTGCAGATACCATCGTTGGCGTCATGTGGGCGGTGGGAATGGCCCTGGGGGTGATCCTGGTGGATCTTACCCCAGGATATCATCGTGACCTGATGAGCTATCTCTTTGGCAGCATTCTTACCGTCCCCCATGTCGACCTTCTGTATATGGGTCTCCTGGACCTCCTGGTTCTCCTTGTCGTGGGCCTGTTTTACAAGGAACTCCTGAGTTTTTCCTATGACGACGCCTTCACCGCCACGCGCGGCGTGCCGGTGCGGCTGCTTCACTACCTGCTGCTTTTGCTGATCGCCCTGTCGGTGGTGATGCTCATCCGCATCGTCGGGCTCATCTTGGTCATTGCCCTGCTCACCATTCCCGCCTCCATCGCCGGCCAGTTCACCTACTCCCTGAAAAAAATGATGGGGCTGGGTTGTCTTTTCGGAGCCACCTTCATTGTCCTCGGATTGTGGGTTTCTTACCGATTCAACCTCACTTCCGGTGCCACCATCGTCATGATTGCCTGTTGTGGGTACTTCCTGGCAGCCGGAAGCCGCGCCTTACATCGGCGCGTTCTGCGACTCCGGCAACAACGCCTTGAGCATTAGCCTTAGCTGCATGCAACCAGGGCCGGAGTCGATGAACCCTTGCGCGAGGATCCTCTTCCATGTGTAACGCTTGCGATTACACCAAATTGCTGGAATCCTCAGGCCTGGGCCATACCCCCGGACGCCTGCAGGTGCTGGCGATCATCGGCAGCAGCACCTCCCCCCTGAGCGTCCAGGACATCGCCTTCGCCATGGAACGCGCCATGGCCGTCCACCGTGTGACTCTCTACCGGACCCTTGACCTGCTGGTGGAACACAAGGTGGTCGACCGTATCACGGCCGGGGACCGTTCCTTCCGTTATGGGTTGGCAGAAAACCCCAATCATCCCCGTCATCCGCATTTCTACTGCACCCATTGCGGCAGCATGGAATGCCTCAACCCAAAAAGCGTCACCGTGGATGTGAACACCCTGCAGAACACCTTTCCCGCCCTGATTGAGCGAGTCGAGGTGCGGCTGGATGGCGTCTGCAAAACGTGCCTGCGCCAGTACCGCGGCCGTACCGGCAACGAACCCGGCTATGGAGCCAAGCTGCTGAAACCGCGTTGATCCCATCCGCCAAGCTGTTTCCTCGTTGGGGACAATGCGGGAACAAGCCCTGGATCTTTCACCGATACCGGAGGAGTCCACATGGAAGCGACTTTTGTGGGCGTGGGCGAAGCCTGCGATGAACGACTCCCCAACACCGCCCTGCTGGTGCGTGCCGATGTGGCGGGAAGCGCTCGGTCGCTGCTGCTCGATTGCGGCTTTACCGCAGCCTGTCGTTACTGGCGACACGCCGATGATGCTGACGAGTTGGATGCGGTGTGGATCTCCCATTTTCATGGCGACCATTTCTTTGGTGTGCCGCTCCTTCTTTTGCGTTTCTGGGAAATGAAGCGGCAAAAACCCTTGCGCATTGTTGGCCCTGAAGGACTGGCGCGGCTGATCGAGACTACCGTGGACTTGGCCTATCCCGATTTTCGCCAGAAGTTGGAGTTCCCCCTTGAGTTTATCGTGCTCGACACGGACCATCCACTGTCGTTATTGGGTTTTTCCTGGCAGGCGGCGGAGAATGAACACAGCCAGCGATCCCTGGCGCTTCGCCTTGATCATGGTCTGGAATCACTTTTCTATAGCGGTGATGGGCGACCCACCCGGGAATCCCTGGCACTGGCTCGTCATTGCCAGGTTATTGTCCATGAAGCCTTTCGCCTCGATGGTTCGACCTCTGGCCATGGTAGCGTTCAGGGTTGCGTGGATTTTGCCCGAGCTGCCCGATGTGAAGCCCTGGCTTTGGTTCATGTGCAGCGAGATGAGCGCCGTGAGCGACACCGGGAAATCACCCGCATCCTGGATGAAGTGCAAGAGTTCCATGCTTTCCTGCCGGAACCCGACGAAATCTACCGGTGGTAGCTGGCACACGAGGCGCTAGCCCCGCCCTGGTTACATGTGCGAACCCTCCTTAACTCATCCGCTGCATTCCGCCTGGCGCTTATGACCTCGCTTGACCCTTGTAACTGCGTCATGTATAGAGAGAGCAAACGTTGTTTCATGCTGATTGCTGGTTGATCACCTGGACGCAGTCGTCATAACCGTTCAGGCTAAAGGCCCACTACTTGACGGCTGGAAGTGCTGCTGGCGATAGCCGGCGGTTGGAAGCTTGCGGAACTCGTCCGGCACCTGCCAGATGCGTTATGAAGTCTGGATATGCCGGACAGAACGGATTTGGCGGTGTGACACGGTTGCGAGGGAAGCGTGATTAGTTTTCAAGAGGTACACAAATGGTTTGGCAAGCTGCATGTGCTCAACAATGTCAATCTCCGTATCAAACAAGGTGAGGTGGTGGTAATCTGCGGCCCATCGGGGTCCGGCAAATCCACCCTGATCCGCACCATCAATCAGCTTGAACCCATTGATTCCGGAAAGCTTGTTGTTGACGGCATGGATCTTTCCGACTCCCAGACCGACATCAACAGGCTCCGTGCCGAAGTGGGATTCGTTTTTCAGCAGTTCAACCTGTATCCCCATCTGTCGGTTCTGCGCAACATCACCCTGGCGCCCACCAAAATCCGCAAGACCAGTAAACGCGAAGCCGAAGAGCAAGCCATGACCCTGCTGGAACGTGTCGACCTCGCGGAAAAGCGTGATGCTTATCCAGCGCAACTGTCCGGCGGACAGCAGCAGCGCGTGGCCATCGCCCGTGCCCTGGCCATGAAGCCGAAGATTATGCTCTTCGATGAGCCCACATCGGCGCTGGATCCCGAAATGATCGGTGAAGTGCTGGCGGTCATGAAAGACTTGGCACAGAGCGGCATGACTATGGTGGTGGTGACCCATGAAATGGGTTTTGCCCGCGAGGTTTCCGATCGCGTGGTGTTTATGGACCACGGGGAGATCCTCGAGGAGGCTATCCCGTCGGAGTTTTTCCTGTGTCCGCAACATGAACGGACACAGCAGTTCCTGAAGCAGGTCCTGTCACCAATGCACTAAACTTCAAAAGGAGGAAATGCCATGAAACGCTTTGGAATTCTTTGCCTGGCAATGGTGCTAGTGGGAATGTTTTGCGGTGCCGCTTTGGCTGGAGACACCCTGGCAGACGTCAAGAAAAAAGGGGTTTTGGTAGCCGGTGTCAAAGACTCCCTGCCGCCATTTGGCTACGTGGATGAATCAACCCGCACCATCATCGGCTATGACATCGATTTCTGCAAGGCCATTGCCGACAAGCTTGGTGTCAAACTGGAACTGAAACCCGTGACCTCGGCCAGTCGCATGCCGCAACTCGTCGAAGGCAACATCGACATCATTGCCGCCACCATGACCAAAACCCCCGAAAGAGCCCAACAGATCGATTTTAGCGTGACCTACTTTGCCACCGGTCAGAAGTTTCTGGTGAAAAAGGGGACGGTGAAGGTCCTCAAGGACCTGGAAGGCAAGAAGATCGGCACCGCTAAGGGTTCCACTTCGGAACAGAACGCTGCCAAGGCTGCTGCCGACCGCTACCATCCTGTCCTTCGACGATTATCCCCAGGCTTTCCTGGCGTTGCAGCAGGGCAAGGTGTTTGCCGTAACCACCGACGAATCGATTCTCGCCGGGATGCGCGGCAAAGCCCCCAACAAGGAAGAATTTGAAATCCCCGACGTGCAGATTTCCGATGAACCCTATGGGCTGGGCATGCGCAAAGGCGACAAAGCCTTTGTGGATTTCGTGAACGCCACCTTGCTGGAGATGGAAAAGAGCGGCAAGGCCAAGGAATTGTTTGATAAATGGTTTGGCCCCAACACCACCACCCCGATGAAGCGGACTTTCACCATCACTGCTGATAAATAGATTCGAAAGGCCATTACACCGTGCTCAGCTACAAATTTGACTGGGCCATCGTCCTTTCGGGAAAGTACTTTGGCTGGCTGGTTTCGGGCATTGTACACGACCATTCAGCTTTCCCTGGTGTCGATCGTCCTGGCATTTCTCCTGGGACTCCTCATAGCCGTGATGCGGATGAGCAACGTCAAACCCGTTCGCTGGTTCGCTCACGGCTACCTTGAGTTCTTCCGCAACACCCCGCTGCTGGTTCAGATCTTCTTCTGGTACTTCGGTTCCTACAAGGTGCTCCCACAGGCTCGTCAACGTCTGGTTGGGAAGCACCAACTTCGAATTCAGCGCCGCTGTCATTGCACTCACCATCTACACCTCAGCGTTTATCGCCGAAGACATCCGTTCGGGCATCCGCTCCATTCCCAAGGAGCAGATGGAAGCGGCCCGAAGCGCGGGTTTCTCCTACCTGCGCTCCATGCAGTACATCATTTTACCCCAGGCCATCCGCATCACCATTCCGCCGCTCATCAATCAATTTCTAAATCTGACCAAGAACTCCTCGTTGGCCATGACCATCGGTGTGGCGGAGTTGACCTATCAGGCCAGGCAAGTCGAGAGCTATACCTTCAAGGGATACGAGGCCTTTTCAGCCGCAACCCTGGTCTACGTGCTGTTGTCTTTTGTGATTACGGCTCTGGTGAATCTTTACGACAAGAAATACCTGGCACTGATGAAGGGCCACTGAATATGGGCTCCTGGCTTGACTTTTCGATCATCGGCAAGAACCTTACCTATTTCTTGATCGGCGCGTATCCTCATGGGCCTCTCGGTGGTTTGGCTTTAACCCTCCATCTGGCGGTGGTGTCTTGCGTGTTGTCATTTTTTGGAGGGTTGATTTTAGGGTTGCTGTCCATCAATAATAATCGATTCATCCGCCGAACTACCGAGGCAGTGGTCAATCTCATCCGCGGCATGCCGCTGCTGATGGTGATTTTCTGGATGTATTTCCTGGCGCCGGCACTGGTGGGCCACCCGATGCCGGAAAGCAGCACCGTCATCATGGCGCTCACCCTGTTCACTTCGGCCTACATGGCACAAATTGTCCGAGCCGGTATTGAAGGGATTCCCAAGGGACAGACGGAAGCCGCCATATCCACCGGGCTCCGTCCCTGGCAGGCCATGATCTACATCGTCCTCCCCCAGGGGCTTCGCAACATGGTCCCTTCCTTCGTAAACCAGTTCGTCTCACTGATCAAAGACACATCCCTCGCATTTATCGTCGGGGTTTCCGAACTGACTCATGTGGGCACTCAAATCAACAATCGCAGCATGATCTACCCTGCAGAAATTTTTCTCTTCATCGCAATCCTCTATTTCATCATTTGCTTCGCCTTCACCTCACTGTCACGCTCTTTGGAACACCGGTTGGCCTGGCGAAAAGATGCCGGTTGAACAAAACGATATGCCGCATGACGGTTCTTTGTCCCATCATTGTTCCTGCTCTAAACAGTGTGCCTCAAACGAATGCCATCAGGTATCAGGGATTCAATGCGGAGAACAGGCAGGAGTTCACCGCTAGCGCCGTGGAACCGCCTCAAAAGCTGCACCTCAGTTCATGGTGCGAAACGCCAGGAGAATCTGCGAGATAAGGCTGAGTAACGGGGAAGGATGTACTCCAAGCCACAGGGTGCCGGCTAGAACCAAGCCAAGCCCGCAGCGGGAAGCCAATCCAAAGCCGCTGCTTTCTACGGGATGTTCTGACGGCCGCATGAATAACACTACCAACACCTTCAAATAGATATAAATCGAAACAATCACTGTGAGGATGGCCAGGATATCCAGCAACACATAATTGGCCGCCAAGACCGCTTCGAACACCAGAAACTTGCTGATAAAACCGGCGGTAGGCGGCAGGCCGGCAAGCGACAACAGGCAAACGGCTCAGCAAGAACGCCTGCCAGGGGTGGCTGTAGCCAAGACCACGATAGTGATCCAGGTCGTCCAGGTCGTCGCCATGTTCGCCGGTGAGCGTGGCGATTACACCGAATGCCCCCAGTTCAGCCAGAACATAAACCGCGAAGTAAAACACCACGGCCGCCCCTCCCTCGGTTCGTACCGTCAGAAGTCCCATCACGACGTAGCCCATCTGGGCAATGGAGGAATAGGCCAGGAGCCGTTTGAGTCGAGTCTGCGCCAGGGCGGTCACATCCCCCACCACCATGGTCGTTGCGGCGAGTCCCCAGAGGACCGGGATGCAATATCCCCAAAGCCGATCAGGCGCCAGCTCCAGCAGACGCAGCAAACCGGCAAAGACCGCGATTTTTGAACCCGTTGACAGGAACGCCGTCACCGGAGCCGGCGCTCCCTGGTAGACGTCCGGCGTCCATAGATGAAAGGGAACCAGCGACAGTTTGAAACCAATGGCCACCCAAATGAGCCCCATGGCCAGCAACGCACCCGACGAACGCTCGGATTTAGCGGCCACCACCAGGCTCTGCGCCATATTCAGAGTGCCGGTTGCCGCATACAGCACGGCAATGCCGAAAGCCAGGAAGCCGCCTGCCACCATGCCCATCACCAGGAATTTCAAACCCGCTTCGTTGCCGTAAAAATCCTGTTTACGCACGGCAACGAGCACATAGAAGGACAGCGACAGCAGTTCAAATCCGAGGAAAAACACCAGCCAGTGGGTGGCACCGGCCACCAGCGACATGCCCAGAGCCGCATAAAGCACCAGCCCGTAGAACTCATCTCCGGCTACCTGGCGCATCCCCACGTGCCGGTGGGCTAAGAGCACTGTCAGGGCCGTGACGATGGCAATCAACACATTGAAGAAGCGCGCATAGCCAGTCACGTCAAGCATCTGCAGGAAGGCTTCGCGGCCGCCGTCTAGAAGCAGCGCCGCAGCACCAGCCGCCAGCACCCAAATCAGGGCCAGGACGCAAAGAAGCGATTGCCGCCGCTTATTACTGAGAGCGCCAACAGCAAAAAGAACGATCCCCCCTGCCGTCAGCAGGAGCTGGAACAGGATGGAAGCCCAGGGGATGGCCATCAGTTCAGTCATATCACACCCAGTCTGCTATCCATGTCATTGCAAGCCGACTCGCACAGCTCGCCCACGGGCGAACCATGGGCGGGGGACCCTGCCATTCCCTGGATATGAATACCCCGCCTGCGGACTTGCTTGGTCATGTCTTGCCAGTTCCTCTTCAGTCCACCGAGACCAATTCACACCCGACGTAACCACCCACCCTGGCTCGGTCCGCAATTAGCCACCTCGGGTAATGAGTCCAGCGACACCCTTCTGCAAAATGGTCAGCACCGGTATCGGATAGATCCCCATGAAGAGCACTCCCAGGAACAGCGGGACAAGAGTGATCACTTCGCGCCCGGTCAGATCCGGAACTTCGAGCCCAGTTGGTGCTTTGCCCCAGAGGCTTGCCTGCAGCATCCGGAGACCATAAACCACGGTCCAGAGCAGGCCCAGAAACCCGCCGCAGAGACCCAGGGATGTGTCTTGAACGCCCCCACCAAAATGAGCAGCTCGCCCACGAAATTATTGAGCCCAGGAAGCCCAAGGGAAGCAAGGACAAAGAAGAGAAAAAACCCGCTCCAGACCGGAATCACTTGCCACAACCCGCCCAAACCGGAGAGTTTCCTGGTATGAAGACGCTCATCGAGCATCCCGACCAGGATAAAGAGCGCCGAAGTGGTGATACCGTGATTGATCATCTGCAAAAGCGAGGCGGTCACGGTAACCGCGTTCCATACCGCCAACCCAACGGCAATGAGACCCATGTGGGCGATACTCGAATAGGCCACCAACCGTTTCAAGTCTTCTTGGGCCAAAGCGATCCAGCCGCCGTAAAACATCCCGACCAACCCCAGAGTCACCAGCCAGGGCGCCAGGGTCTGAGCGGCCTGGGGAAAGAGCGGAAAGGCGATGCGCAGCAGGGCATAGGCACCGGTTTTGAGGAGCACCCCCGCCAAAATAACACTTCCGGCAGTGGGAGCTTCCGTGTGCGCGTCCGGCAGCCAGGTATGCACCGGCACCAACGGCATCTTGATAACAAAAGCCAGAACAAAGAAAAGAAACAACACCAGCTCGACCGGCCGGTAATACGAGGTGTGTACCAGCTCCATCAGGGAGAAAGCTGTAGTGGCCGGTCTGCTGGCCATGCAGCACGTAGACCCCCATGAGCGCGAAAAGCATCAGCAGGCTTCCGCCAATCGTGAAAAGCACAAATTTGACCGTGGCGTGGATGCGTTGTTCGTGTCCCCAAACCCCGATAAGAAAAAACATGGGAATAAGCTGAGCTTCCCAAAACAGGTAGAACAGAAACAGGTCAGTGGCCAGGAAGACACCCAGAATGCCGGTCTGCATCGTTAGCAGAAAAAAATGAAAGCCTGCCACGCGTTGATTGATCTCTTTCCAGGAAACCAGTACGGCCAGCACACCCAACAGGGCGGTCAGCAGAACCAGCAGAACACTGATGCCGTCCACGGCCAGGCTGTAGTGAACCTGCAGCGGTTCAATCCAGGGGAGGTCTTCCGCCAAGAGCCATCGGCCGGCAAGACCGGGTTGCGGGCTGGCATCCAACCCCAGAAGCGGCAACACCAGGCACAGGTCAAGCACCGTGATTACCAGGCTGAGCCAGCGGCACCAGCCAGGTCGTCGCCCGCACGCGAGAACGAGCAGCGCGCCGGCCAACGGCACGAACACGATGGCGCTCAACCAGGGGAAAGGCATCATTGTCGTGATCAGTTCCTTCACACAAACCACCACGCCACAGTCAAGACACCTAGGATCAGAACCAGCCCCAAAAGCAGCATGGCCACATAGGAGGAAACCTGGCCCGAAGTCCAGTGCCGGATTACCCCTGCCAACGCCGGGAAGGTCCGGGCAGAGCGTTCCAGGGTATTATCCAACCAGCCTTCGTCCACCTTCTGCCAGAGCACTCTGGCCAGTTCCCGAAATGGTTGCACGATGACGACGTAAAGACAATCGATCCAAATAAAACCCATTGAAAAACAGGTTGTGCACCCCGCCCGGCAGCGCCACAGGGGAGCGACCGCCCAATAGGTTTCGCGGTCCGTAATGATACCAGGCAAAGATGATGGCCAACAACGTGACCAGGCCACACCCAATTTGCATGGCCCACTCCACGCCAGCAGACGCCTGCAGATGCGGCACGGCCCCCGGGACCGTGCGACAAATAGCGGGCCAGATACTCCTTTCCGGTCCAGTTCCCGGGAAGATTCAAAAATCCGTCAAACACCGAAAGAACCGCCAGCGGATAGAGGATCCGGATCATCCAGCGCCGAATCGGCTTTGGGGAACGTTCCGTTGCCTTCCCGGCCTCCTCGAAAAACACCACAAACAGCAGCCGAAAAGCATAGAGCGTGGTAAGAACCGCGCTCAGCATGGCGAACCACCAGAGAGTTCTGAAATGTGGCGCCGTTTGCACAAAGGTAGCCAGCAGGATGCGATCCTTGCTGAAAGAAGCCCACCGGCCAGCGGCAACGCCCCCAGCGATACGGTCCCGGCCAGAAACAGCCAGTAGAGTTCCGGGAGACTGCGGCGCAGACCGCTCATCCGGAAGATGTCGTGCTCCTCATGGAGCGCCTGAATGATGCAGCCAGCCGCCAGGAACAATAGAGACTTGAAAAAGGCATGGGAAAACAGATGAAACATGCTTCCGACGATATCCCCGGCGCCCACGGCCAGAAACAGGTAGCCGACCTGGCTGATGGTGGAATAGGCCAGAATCCGTTTGATATCGCGTTGCACCAGGGCGCCACAGGCGCCAAAGAAGGCGGTGGCCACCCCCAGAGAGGCGACCGTCAGCATCACCAGGGGCGAGGCCTGGACTAAGGGGAAAAGCCGCATCAGCAGATAGACGCCGGCGGTCACCATGGTGGCGGCGTGGATGAGCGCTGAAACCGGCGTTGGTCCCGCCATGGCATCCGGCAGCCAGACCGCCAGCGGTAGCTGCGCCGACTTCCCGACCGCCGCCCACAACAACAGCAAACCCAGGAGCAAGGTCGATCTTGGGGCTGAGACCGGCTGCTCCCTGCTGGATGGCCGGCACGCGAAATCTGGCCAAGACTGGTCCAGCAGAGCGCAATCGCAATGGCCAAGGCCACATCCCCCAGTCGGGTCACGACAAAGGCTTTGCGCCCTGCGGCAGCCGCTTCCGGTTTTCGATACCAGAAACCGATCAGCGCATAGGAACACAGCCCCACGCCTTCCCAACCCAAATACAACAACACCAGGTTGCCGGCCACGATGATCATCAGCATGGCGAATACGAACAGATTCAGAAAGCAGAAATAGCGCACGTAATCGGATTCGGCGCGCATGTAGGACACGGAATAAAAGTGCACCAGCGCGGCAATCAGCGTGACCATCAGTGCCATGGCTGCCGCCAGCGGGTCATAGTAAAGCTCCACCGCGACTTGAAACCGGCCGACTGCAAACCAGGTTCCCAGATCGAGAAAGTAGGCTCGTTGTCCAGCCTGGACCATGGCCACCACGGCCGCCACCAACGAAGCCACCACCGTGCTGCAAGCCAACCCTTCCACGGCGCGGCGCGGCCAGCGGCGCCCGGTCAAGGCCAGCACCACAGCCCCCAGCAAGGGGAAGATCAGCAGCAGGATCAGAACAGTCGTCACATTAGCCCTTCAATAGGTTGTGCCGGTCGGCGTTGACCGACCCAGTCCGACGCTGCACGTAGACAATCAAGGCCAAACCAACGGCCACTTCAGCCGCGGCCACCGTCATGACAAACAACACCATGACCTGGCCGTCCATTTGCTGCCAGCGCATCGCTGCGGCCACGAAAGCAATCCCGGTGGCGTTGAGCATGACCTCGACCCCGATCAGGATCATGATCAGGTTGCGGCGGGTCATGGCACAGGCAGCCCCCATCAGGAACAGGACCAAGGCCAGGAACAGCATCTGCGCCAGGCTCACGACGCTCATGCGACCTCCCCCTTGCCGTCAGCTTTGCGGTCGGCTTGTCGCCCCAGGTAGTACGCACCAATCAGGGCCACCATGAGCAAAACCGAAGCGATTTCCACCGGAAACCAATAGCTCTTCAAACAGAACCCGCCCGAATTCCCGCGGTGTGCCCACAACAGCGGGCGGCTCCACCCAGTTGCCCGGATCGGCAAAGATCAATAGCCCGGCCACTACCGCACCCACCCCACCCAGCATCAAGGCCGGTAGCCACTGCCGCACCACCGACGCCACTCCTCGATGCGGCTGTTGTCCCCGGATCATCATGATGACAAAGAGAAACAAGACCATAATGCCCCCGGCATACACAATCACTTCCAGGAGAGCCAGCAGCGGCGCGCCGAGCAGATAAAAGAGCACCGCAGTTGCCAGAAACGAAATCACCAGGTAGCACACGGCGTGAGCTGTGTTCAGCCGAGTGATCGCCAGTCCGGTGGCAACCAGAATGACGGCAGCTGTTAGATAAAACACGATGTCAAACAGGATCATAATGGCCTCGGAAGGTTTAAGAACAGGCCCTCAGACGCACTCTACGGCAGCAGACTGTTGAGATCCACCGGTTCATCTTCCCCGATATGGGTGCCCTTGCCGCCCACCATGGCCACACCAGCATGGCGGTAGTAATGATAGTCGTGGTCTTTGCCGCCGTGGTCGACCAGGAGGTCTTCCTTTTCGTACAGAAGCGCGATCACCTCCCGCTGGCAGGTTTCAAAATGCGGAGTGAGCTGGATGGCCAGGGTCGGGCAGGCTTCTTCGCACATCCCGCAATAGATGCAACGTGCAAAATTGATTCGAAACCAGCTGGCATAACGACGGCCATCGGCGCGTTCGGCTGACTGCATCGAAATACAGCTCACTGGACACACCGCCGAGCAGAGATAACAGGCGACACAGCGCTCGTCGCCATCGGGATCGCGGGTCAGGATGATGGTGGCGCGCGTCCGTGCCGGCAGATTGCGTTTGTACTCCGGGTAGCATTCAGTAATGGGACGTCGAAACAAGTGTTTCAGGGTAGTGGCAAAACCCCGGCACAGCCCCCAGGTGCCTTCCAGGAATACCCCAATTGCTGAGAAAGCTCTCCCTCCCATGTCAGAATCCCCACTTCAGAAGCACCGCACCGGTGACCAAGATGTTCAGCAACGCGACCGGTATCAGAAACTTCCACCCCAGCCCCATCAACTGATCATAGCGCAGTCGCGGCAGGGTGCCGCGTATCCAGATCATGACAAACGCCACCGCTCCGACCTTGAGCAGAAACCACAGCATCCCGGGTCGTACCGGCCCGTGCCACCCACCAAGGAAAAACACCGCCACCAACGCCCCCATGGCCACCAGAGTGACGTACTCACCAAGGAAGAAGAGCCCAAAACGCAGCCCGCTGTATTCAGTATGGAAGCCGGCAATCAATTCGTTTTCTGCTTCCGGCAGGTCGAAGGGAATCCGCTTGATCTCTGCCATCGCACTGAGGAAAAAGATGACGAAGGAAATTGGTTGAACCAGGATAAATGGCTTGTGAACCTGAGCAGCAACGATATCAACCAGGCTAAAGGACCGTGCCAGCATGACGATGGGAACCAACGAGAGCCCCAGGGACAGTTCGTAGCTGATCATTTGCGCCACTCCGCGAATGGCCCCCAGTAAACTATATTTGGAATTGGACGCCCAGCCTCCGAGGGCCACGCCATACACGCTCAGCGAAGACAGGGCCAAAACCATCAGTAACCCGACGTTGAGGTCGCAGATCAGCAGCGGGACTTGCATCCCCCACAGCGTAACAGCGTCGCCGAAAGGCACCACGGCAAAGATGAGCATGGCGCTGGCGGCCACCGCCGCCGGGGCGTAGCGAAACAGCACTTCATCGGCGCCATGGGGGATAGTGTCTTCCTTGGTCAGCATCTTGATCAAGTCAGCTACCGGCTGCAAGACCCCAAACCACCCGGCCCGGTTGGGGCCGTAGCGAACCTGCAGTCGTGCCAGGAGCTTGCGTTCCGCCAGCACTAAATAAGCGGCGCCCAGCAGCAGAGCCACCAACACCAGAACAAGTTTGACGATAAGCAGGACAAGACCGGCTATCCACTCGATCATGGCTCACGCTCCACCGACACCCTAACCGCGCCTTCGCCACCCTGTTGCCACGGCAACAGCCGGTGGCGCGGCAAGATGACCACACCCGGGGCCATTCGGTCAGAGACCTGCAATTGCACCCTCAGCAGTCTTTCACCGTCAAACCGCACCACTACTTGTTCCCCTGGCGATAGCCCACGCTGTCCCGCATCGGCTGGATGCATCAGCACATGGGGGGCTGTCTCGACCTTCTGGGCGATGGATGAGAACAGCAGACAATTCCTCGGTGCCATAGAACCAATCGACGCGAAACAAGGTGAGGCCGAGATCATCCAGCCTCGGGCTCAGTAGCGGCGTCAGGCGGGACTGCGGCGAAGGGTCGCACGCCAAAATCCTTGAATGCGACCCGCTGCCCATCCGGGATACCCAGATCCGTCCCCCCATCCAGGGTTACATTCAGTTCCAGGGAAATCTGCGACCAGAGTTCACGAAGTGATGCTACCCGATGGTACGGGGCCAGAGTCGCTTCCAGTTCCGCCAGGATCTGCCAGGCCGCTCGTGCTCCGCTACCGGGACCTTCCCTGGAAAAATCCAACGGTGGATGCTGCCCACCGGTCCACTGTTCGAGAGGCACCCCACCCTGGTGGACAGCGGCCGTCACCTGCAAACGGCCTTCCTGGTTGATGAAACTCGCCGACGTTTCGAAAACGCTCTGCGTCGGAAGCACCACATGGGCCAGTTCCAGCGCGCGGTTGGGGAGATAGTCGAGCACCACCAACAGCTCCAGTTTCTTCAGAGCAGCCCAGACTCTGTCCTGGTCGGGATAGTTGCTGAGCGGGTCGCTTTCCACCAGCAGCAGCGCTTTAACCTGACCCTGTTCGATCGCTGTCAGCAACTGGGGAAACGGCGTGCTGTCGGCCGCCACCAACGCCGCTCCAAAGGCATTGGCCCCGGACAGCACGTAAAAAAGACCCGCGTCCTGCTTCGCCGCCCGCAGCAGCACGGCTAAATCCGCGGCGGCACTGATGGTTGAACGATAAACGATGTCTGGTGCCGCAGACGATCACCGGCCGGCGACTGCTTCGCAACCAGGCGGCCACCACCCGAAGCCGATCGGCAGCCAGCTTTCCGCCGGGGACTTCGGCCGGCAAAGATTCCAGAAAAGCGACAGCCTCCGCTCCCAGCGGCTGAACCGCAGCCTGTGGCACCGCCCCACGCGTCACCGCGTGGAGAATCGTGGTCAGTTCGCGGGGCGATGCCGGCCAGTGTGCGAAATCGAAGGGTAAGGAAACCGGCCGCGGCTCCACCACCACCACCCGCGCCCCAGCTCGAACGGCCTGACGGATTGCCAAAGCCAGCATCGGAGCTTCGTTGAGAGGATCGGTCCCGACCACCAGGACAACATCGGCCTTTCCCACTTCCTGCATCGATATCGCCAGATCCGCGGTCAATCGCCCGACTGCCGCGGTTGTCTTGACCTGATCGAAGGCATCCAGAAAACAGTTGGGTTCGCGCCATTCCTGAACCCGGGCCAAACGCTTCAGCTGCACCATAGTTTCCAGGCTGGCGCGCACCGAAGTGAGACAGCCGACCGCTTCAGGTTTACCACGGTGACGGATGGCGTTCAATCGGTCGGCTACGGTCAGGATGGCATCGTTATAAGGGACCTTGTGACGGCCGATAAGCATTTCGCGCGGCCGGTCAGGATGGTTGGCATAGCCAAAACCGTAGCGACCGCGGTCACAGATGAAGTGGCCGTTGACCGGTTCGCTGCACCGCCCTTCCACCCGCACCACTTCTCGATACCGAGCGCTGGCGGTGGTGGCACAACCCAGGGAGCAGTGCAGGCACACCGAAGGCGCCCGCTGGAAATCCCAGCGCCGCCCCTTGAACCGTGACGGTTTATCAGTGAATACCCCGGTGGGGCACAAATCAATGAGATTCCCGGCAAAGCCGCTTTCCAGCGGCCCGTCGCGGAACCGACCAAAATAGGTGCGGTCACCGATCTGCATGGCGCCGAAATCGCGACCGCCGGCAACCTCCTGATAAAAGCGACGGCAACGGTAGCAGTGAATGCAGCGGTTCATTTCGTGCTGCACCAGCTCTCCCAGATACTGGTCGCGGTAAGTACGCTTCTTGCCGAGGTAGCGGCGAATCCCATGGCCACCGGCCACGGTTTGATCCTGCAGCAGGCAGTGACCACCTTCGTCGCACACCGGGCAGTCATGCGGGTGGTTGAGCATCAGCCATTCGATGACCTGACGGCGGAACTCCACCGCCTCCGAGTCTCCGGTGGACACCACCATGTCGTCTTGAGCTTCCACCATGCAGCTCATCTGAAGCCCTCGAACCGGACCATCCAGAAACTTGACCGCACACATCCGGCACGCGCCCACCGACCCTAACGCCGGATGGTAGCAAAAGCGCGGGATCACAATCCCCACCTGTTCAGCCGCGGTGATGACTTTGGTCCCGGCAGCGACTTGGATTTCGCGATCATCGATGATCAGTTTTGGCATCGCTCGTCTCGCGGCCCATTGGGATGGTTGGCGGTGACATCTAAAGAGCCACCCAAAAGTAAAAGTGCCGTTTCGCCGTGATTCTTGTGCCGCGTTTCATTGCATTCAACACGACCTACCGTAGGTTGCGTTGAATGCAATGAAACGCAACGTCTGCAATGGCTTCTTTTGGACAGTTCCTAACTACCGAGGTTTCGACCGGCTCTAAAGCCTGCCCCACACCTGTCTGTGATGGGCTGACACGAGTGGAAAGTCTTTCAGCCAACCTCGTTCCGGCTTTTCAACACTCCACTAGCCCTTGAAGGGGCACCGCCGCTGGCTGATGTGTTCCCGCACTTCCTGTTCAAAATAGGTGAGCAGACTTTCCACTGGCGAAACCGCCCCAGGGGCGAAAGCACAGTACGAATTCCACAAGTCCTTACTCATCTGACGAAGCATCGGGATAAATTCCTCCCTTCCCTGCCCAGCCTCAATTCGACGAAACAGGTCGCGAATGAACGGCAGCCCTTCCCGGCACGGCGTGCACCAACCGCAGGATTCGCGAGCGAAGAATTCCAGCAGGTTGAGCGTCGCCCCCACCAGGCAGGTCTTGTGATCGAACACGATGAGAGCCCCGGTGCCCAGGCGATGCCCCGCCTTCTTCATGGCATCGTAGTCCATTTCGATGTTGTAGAGTTCCTTGGGCAGAAACCGGGAGGAAGCTCCGCCAGGGAGACAGGCCTTGAACTCACTGCCGGGCACAAGCCCCCCCGCATGGACTTCGATGATCTCGCTCAAGCGCGTGCCCATGGGGAGCTCGTAACAGCCGGGCCGCCGCACCCGCCCACTGACGCAGTAGAGCTTGGTTCCCGCTCCGCTTGGAGTCCGGGCCAGTCCCTTGAACCATTCAGCCCCGTTCCTGATGATGTGGGGCACGCAGGCCAGGGTTTCGACGTTGTGAGTCACGGTAGGACGTCCCCAAAGACCCTTCTCGGTAGCGTAAGGTGGCGGCTGGACCGGATTGGCACGCTTGCCCTGGATGGCATTGATCTGGGCCGTGATTTCCCCGCAGATGTAACGACCGGCGCTGCGGTGCAAAACGATTTCCAGTGAGTAGTCGCTTCCCAGGATGTTCTTGCCCAAAAATCCCGCTTCCCTGGCCCGTTGGATTTCCCGCTCCAAAATCCGCGCAGCGTTTTCGTAGGACGGCCGAATGAAAATGATCCCCTTTGCGGCCAGAGCCGCATAGCCCACGATGATCATGCCTTCGATGATCTGGTGCGGATCCACATGGATGAGCAAGCGATCCTTGTAGGTCCCTGGCTCCATTTCGTCGGCATTGCAGACGATATAGCGCGGAAACGGTGCATTATCGGCTATCGTCATCCACTTCCTGGCGGCTGGGAAACCGGCGCCGCCGCGCCCCAGCAAGGTCGCATCGAGCGCCATCTGCTGAACTTCGGCGCGGGAGTGTTTGTTCAGGACCGCGGCGAGCGCTTCATAACCGCCGCTGGCGCGATATTCTTCCAGGGTGGCAATGCGATTAGGCTGCCGGTTTTGAAAAAGGACCTGCTGCGTCATGGCAGGCATTGCCTCCAAACCTTCCTATTCCACATCATTGCATTATCACCATGGAAGCACGCCTAAAAGACAAAGCCTCGGGAACCTTCTACACCAAGCTGACTACTCACGGCCCCCTGTCGGGCAGTTCTGCCAGCCACTCAAGCCAGCAAAACCCATCTCGTTTCCATTGGGTGTTGTTCAAGGTTGTCAACCAACCCCTCTGCTAAGGAAGCCCTGCCAGTATCTGATCGATTCGTTCCCGAGTCAGCGTCCCATAGACCTTGCGATTGATCATCATGGCCGGCGCACGGTCGCAATAGCCCAGACAGCAGGTGGGAAGCAACGTGAACCGCCGGTCCGCGCTGGTCTCTCCAAATCCTATGCCGAGCTTTTCACGCAGATAATCCAAAACCGTCTGATGTTCCTGGATCCAGCACACCACCCCATCACAGACATGAATCACGTATTTGCCTACTGGCTGGCGGTAGATGAATTCGTAGAATGTGGCGATTTCATTCAGTTCCAGCGGAGTCATCCGCAACAGCGCGGCGGTGTCTTCAAGCAGTTCGTCGCTGAGAAAGCCAAACCGATCTTGTACGGCAAAGATGACATCCACCGCCAGTTCCCGCGGGTGTTCGGAGACTGCGATTTTGCCTTCCAGCGCTTGTTTCAGGTCCTCAGGCAGCATGCTGTTGTCTGGTCTCCTTGAACGCCCTGTCCGCCAGCTTGATCCATTGTTCTTGTGATTTCCTGATAGTACCGTGGAGAGTGCCGAACGTTATCTGCGGTCTTTGTGTTCTCTGCGGCGAGTGGTCAGCGATCGATATCAGGTAACAGGTAGTCCACCGAACCGATGATGGCGATAAAATCGGCAATGGAAGCTCCCAAGGCCATGAGCGGCATGGCCTGGACGTTGGCGAAAGCCGGGGTGCGGATCCGCATCCGATAGGCGGCGCTGCCACCGTCACTGACCACGTAATAGCCCTGTTCGCCGCGCGGTGCTTCAGTGGCAGCATAGGCTTCACCAGCCGGCATTTTAGGGCCACGCGAGACATTGATGAAGTGGTGGATGAGGGTCTCGATATCCCGCAGGGTGGCGTCCTTGGCTGGAATGCCATAGCGGCAGTCGGCATTCGCATATGGCCCGGGAGGCATTTGTTCCGACGCCTGCCGGATGATGCGGAGACTTTGTCGCATCTCCTCGACCCGGACCAGGTAGCGGGCATAACAGTCCCCTGCAGTCGCTGTCGGAATGTCAAAGTCAAAGGACTGATATCCTGAATAGGGGATCTTCTTGCGCAGGTCCCATTCCAATCCGCAGGCGCGCAGCTTGGGACCGGTGACGCCCCAGTCCACGGCATCTTCCAGTGATATCTGGCCAATACCTTGAGTGCGCGCCCTGAAAATGGGATTCTTGCTGATCAAGGCTTCGTATTCCCGGAGACGCTTGGGAAAGACCTTGACGAAGGCGTTCACAGCTTCCTTCCAGCCATCGGGCAGATCGGCGGCCACCCCGCCAATCCGGAACCAGGCTGGATGCAACCGCCCCCCGGTGATCAGCTCCACGATGTCCATGATCTGTTCGCGCTCTCGAAAGGTGTAGAAATTGGGGGTCATGGCACCGAGATCGTGGGCGAAGGTAGCAAACCACACCAGATGGTTGCTCAGGCGGAAGAACTCACTGAGCATCACCCGGATGTACTGGGCTCGATCCGGCACCTGAATGTCCGCCAAGGTTTCCACCGCGGTCAGATAGGAGAGATTATTGGCCAGACCGCTGAGGTAATCCACCCGGTCGGTGTAGGGGATAAACTGGTGCCAGGACTGCCGCTCCCCGATCTTTTCCACGCCGCGATGATGGTAGCCGATGTCCATATCGAGCGCGGTGATCTGTTCACCGTGCAGCGCCACCACGAATCGCATCAGACCATGCGTACCGATGTGATGCGGCCCCAGGTTAAGAATCAGTTCATCCCCGCCATTTTCTCGTCGCAGAAACAGCCCGGCATCCACCGGCTGATGCCTCTGAGCATCGGCCTGGGTATAGGGAGCCATTTCCGTGGCCCTTCCGGGATGAGTTTTCCGCAACGGATATCCCTGCCAGTAGTGCGGCATGAGCAGGCGGTGCAGATTCGGATGCCCACGGAAGTTGATTCCGAACATGTCAAAGACTTCACGTTCGTACCAGTTGGCACTGGCCCAAATATCAGTAATCGTTGGCGCGGCTGGGTGTTTCCCCTGCAGCGGAACTTTAATTCGGAGCCGGTTGGGACCGTCGAAGGCGAGCAAGTGGTAGACCAGGGTGAATTCAGGGTAGCGGGCGCGCTGTTGGCGGACCGATTCATCCACGGCGGTGAGGTCTTCCAGGCGCAGATAAGGGGGTGAAGCTTCCTGCTTGAGGAAGCGCAAAACGTCATGAACTTGGTCTGCCTTCACCTGGATAGTGGACATGTCTGAGCTGGGATCAAGCGCCTCGACCCCATCGCCGAATCGATCCCGAAGCTGGCCGCGCAGTGACATATCGGTTGAACTCAGTTCGAATCCGCCGGGCCGGCGGCGTCCACATTCCTTCGACGCGGCTCTGCCAGAAGTGCGGCGGTGTGGCGGCAGTGCCGCGCAAGGGCAAGACCTTCATAGCCAGGTCCACGGGCGTCGCGGCTCTTGCTCACCCCATCCACCAGCACCGGTTGATGTGATCCCTGGCTGCCGCCTCCCAGATGGAAAACCGAACGGGCCGGCCGTTCCTCACCAATTCTCTTCTGCAAAAGCATCAGACCATGCAGCACGGCCTCCGGCCGCGGCGGACAGCCCGGGATGTAGACGTCCACTGGAAGGATCTGGTTCACTCCCTGAACCACGCTATAAACATCATACATACCGCCAGAATTCGAACAGGAACCCATGGATATCACCCACTTGGGTTCGGCCATCTGTTCGTAGAGACGAAGAACCACCGGAGCAATTTTCTTGAAAACGGTACCGGAAACGATCAGCAGGTCGGCCTGGCGCGGGCGAGCCGCGCAGCACCTCAGCGCCGAAGCGGGCCAGGTCATAGCGGGACGTCAGCGCTACGGCTTCCTCGATGAAACAACAGGACAGACCGAAGAACATAGGCCACAGGCTATACTGGCGGGCCCAGTTGATCAGAGTGTCCAGCCGAGTCAGCAGGAAGTCTTGTCGTCGCAGGAAGCTTTTGAAGCCGCCAACCCCCAATTGAGCCCTCCCTTACGCCAGACATAGAATAGGCCGAAGAGCAACAACACGATGAACACCGCCACCTGCACCCAGCCAGCCCAGCCGAGTTGATCAAAGGCCACCGCCCAGGATAGGATGAAAACCGCCTCCACATCGAAGATCAGGAAAAAGATGGCGACAAGATAGAAAGGCACCGGCGAACGCAGCTGCGCGGTGCCGGTGGGAATGATGCCGCTCTCGTAAGGACGCAACTTTTCACGGTTGGATTTCCCTTCACCCAGCCACGAGCAACAAAACAGCAACAGCGTCATCAGGGCAAGCACCAGCAAACCATACATCACCAGGGCCAACAGGCCGGGTTCCCAAGGCGATAGGGCTGCGGCAATCCCTGCAGGGTGCATCTTCACATCCCAGACAGCGGTTTTGACACCAAATCGATTTCAGAGTATGTTGGATAACCTACGGGTCAGACTCCACAATTCGGCCAGAATCTAGCATCACTGCCGAGAAATGGCAAGGCGCATTTCGCCGCCATCTGAGAGGAGACAGGCGCCAATATGGAGACTCAAAAACCACAGTTCAGGACCAGCAACCTTCAGATGATTCAGGATGTGAGACCATGGCTTTTGGTTACAGCACCAATGCTTTCACTCGTTATGACCTGTTTGCCGCCCTGGAGATAATCGCCGCTCTTGGTTTCCAAGGGGTGGAGATCATGTGCGACCAACCGCACCTATATCCGCCGGAATGGAATCCGGTGCAGCTTGATCAACTGCAGGCCACCCTCCAGCAGTTGAATTTGAAAGTCACTAATCTGAATTCGTTCACCTTGTATGCCATTGGCGATGTGATACTTCCCTCCTGGATCGACCACGACCCCCAGATGCGCCAGACGCGTATCGCGCACACCGACCGATGTCTTCATCTGGCAGCCGCCCTGGGGTGCGCCAACATATCCATCCCACCCGGCGGCCGCACCGGAATTGTTCCGGAAAAAGAAGCCCTCCGCCTGTTCCGCCAGGGGCTGGAACAGGTCATCCCGACCGCAGAACGACTGGGGGTACGATTGCTCATTGAACCCGAACCTTTTCTGGTCATCGAAAACAGCCGTCAGTTTGAATCTTTCATCCGCGAGTTTCAGTCACCTTCTTTGGGGTGCAATTTCGACATTGGTCACTTTTACTGCGCTGGCGAAGATCCGGCCGAGGTCTTCGAACGGCTCTTTCCCTGGGTGGGGCACGTCCACATCGAAGACATTGCCGCCAACCGCGTCCACCAGCACCTCATCCCAGGCCTTGGCGCCATTGACTTTGCCTCCATCTGCGCACGGATGGCACAACTCGGCTACGGTGGTGACATCAGCCTGGAACTTTATCCTTATGTTGACACTCCCGCTGAAGCGGGACGTTTGGGGCGGGAACGGTTGTTGCCACTACTGCAACATCACGGACTGGTCGCTGCCGGCTAAGGCTTTGCCATCGGTCTTGGGTTGCTCTTAATTTCCTCTTTCTCACCAAATCCAGAATGGTTATAATATGTACTGAGAGAAGGAGGTGATCACAATGAAACGCTGGGTAATCCTGATTCCGGTGTTTAGCCTGTTCTTCATGGTCATTGTGCCCGTCTTCAGCTATGCGCAAAGCCGCCACAGCTACGGACCCAAAGCCGGGTACAGCGGCTATCACCATCGCGCTCCCTCCAGTTACACCGGCTCTTCGCACAGGTCCTACCGCGACTATAAGCCATTACGGGCATGGTTATCAGCACCGGCCGTACCGCCATTGGGGTTCGCACTACCGATATCCGCGCCACTTCTACGGCTACCCTTACTACTACGACTACCCGTACCGTTACTACAGCAACTACCCGAATCGTTACTACTACGCTCCTCGCTATAGCTACAACTCCTACTACGATCCTTACTGGTACCCGTACCGTTACGTGTTGCCGTTCTTCTGGCCATGGTTCGGTTTCACCTTGTGGTATTGATTGGCCAAAAGGCTCCTAGCGACAGGGCGCAGAAGAGTATCCAGGGGATTCACGGATTCTATTTGGCCGACAGGACGATCGCGATGTGGGGAGGCGCACAAGTGCCTCCCTTTTCTTGTGCATCCGCATCGGCGATCGCATCATTTATTCGGTTAACAGAGACCTGCCTCGGCAACACCGGTAGCAATTGCAACCGAACCAAAGCTTATCCTTAAGTGAGAGGACCCTGCTCTGGCTAAGGGCTGGCTCTGCCTTTGTTTTGTCAATAAACCCGTAGGTTTGTTATACTCGTTAAGGATTGAATACTTCATTTCTCATCATGTTTCTGGATGCCCGCCTGCGCGGGCATGACGAGCTAGAGCTTCCAATTCGGTCGTCATTCCTGCGAAGGCAGGAATCCAGGAAGGTCTGTGACTCAGGCAGCCCCAGGAGAAAAACGCAACATCTCATCCTTAACGGGCATAACATCCCATCGGTAGCCGTGTCAGCAACCCTAGGAATAGGCAGGAAGTGTGGTGATCCGCGGGTCTTCCACCGCTCTGCCCATGGTGAAGTGATACAGATCCTGGAAATCGTGGCCCTTCAGCCCCAGCAGTTCGTGCATCAGATCGTCGAAGTAGCAACCCAACCCGCACCCGCGAAAACCTGCCGCTTCAGCTTCCAGATACAAGACTTGCCCAACCATGCCACATTCCCAGTGAAGACGCGGATACATCCAGGGACCGTAGTCCTCCAGGGCCCCTTGGAAGTCGGCAATCATAGCCAGACTCAAACAACCGTCTCCCGCACTCGCCTGCGCACAGGCCACCTGCATGGACAGCTGGCAAAGGTCACCTGCCACCAACCGAACCAGGTGTAATCCGTCCGGGCATCCATCCGGCTTTTCCCAGACGAAGTCCAGATTCATAGCCAATCGCAAGCGATCCCTGTGACTGGTTTCGCGCACTAGCAGGTACAAGCCGGGCACCAGTCCCTGGACCCGGTGCACGAACACCGCCAAATGCACCCTGGATGCCCAGGGTAACACCGTATGTGGAACGGTCTCCGGGTGTGCAACGGTACGCTCAAGCATGCCATAGAAAACTGTTCGTGGCATGAAAGTGGTACCGTCGAAGTCCAAAGCACTCCTACGCTGATGGATGATCGCCCGCAGCGGCGTGTCGCGCATTTGTTTCGAAGCCCTTGAGACCTGGGCTTGTGGTTGGGTCACCAGTGGATAAGCCGGCAACTTGGAGGGCTTGAGGCCGGCTTCCGCTACCTCTTCGATCAATGGCCAAACGACCTGGGAATGGCTCAAGCGACTGGCCCTACCCTCCCAAGGCAACGACGTCAGTTCGGTAATGGCTTCAGTATCCACTTGGAGTTCCAGGTCGGGTTGATTCCCAGGTACAACCACCAGCAGGCAGGCGGCGTCCTCAGTTTCAGCCCCTGCCGGATCAATAATCCCGAGGATTTTTGCCACTTCTCGAGTACCCAAAGTGTCAATCAGTCGGGTGTTCCAACCCAATCCAGCAGCAGCGATACTAATCGCCGCCAGTGCGTGGCCAAGATCGAGGTGAACGTAGCGATAGGCCCGCTCACCGTATTTCCACGATGATCGCCAGCAAATGGAGGCCAGTCCGACCAGCATTGAGCCTTCCGGCAGGCCGCCTGTGAGTCGTTGCCACAGGGTAGCAGGGATGGCAACCCGCCGTTCCAGGCCGTGCTCCTTGGGGGTATAGTGCGCTACCATGGGTTCTGTACACAACCCAACGACCGGGCCGCAAACCAGATAACCCTCGATGGGGTGCAGGTTGCCGGCCGAAGGATTGACCCGAAGCGGCCAACTCGAAGTCCCCGCACGTTTCCAGGCTGACAGTGCCAGGCTGTCCAGGAACAGCTGTGACACGTTACGGCGGTTGACCTCTGCCGGCGGAATCAGGCCACCGGCCCAGACCTGATCGTACAAGGGTTGGGGCGCCACGGTCAGCCTGTCGAGTTCGATATTGGACGCCCCGGAGTAACGACGAAACTGGTCCGGTTGAACCGCCCAGTCCAACCTCCCCGGACCATGGGCGTAGCGATTGGGATGGTGCTTGGTGACCTCATGATAATTGCGTACCGTTGCTGTCTGCTCCGACATCGCTACCTCCCCGGCTCGGCCTCGTTCTTCTGAGAGATTCGTATCTTCTCATTAAGCGCGGGCAATGGTCACATGCCCCAAGCTTCTGGATTCCCGCCTGCGCGGGAATGACAGCAGGTTACGCTATTCGTCATTCCCGCGCAGGCGGGAATCCAGTGCCTTTGGCCTCAACTTATTGAGATGTTATAGAGACTTGGCCTATCACCGCGAACTATTTTAGGACCCACTGATGCACGGCCGCGCCCACCAACCAAGCCGCGAACCCAACCGTCAAAACTGCCGGGAAAGCCATTTCCCGGCGAAAACAAAGTAGGTCACGCCAAAGAAAATCAGGCTGGAATGATCCCCAAAAAGCTCCCTGAACGTAACGTGTGAGCAAACCAGTATCATCGGGGAAATCCGCCCGTAGCCAAATCCAGACGACGCCTCAGATCAGCGCCACCATCGAAGGCCGGATACAGTTCGCCCACTAGCAGCGGGGCGGCTGACCGTGTCCTCCACAGCCAGAAACTCGCTATTATCTGCAGGCCTTATCCGGCAGGCCCATTCCGCCTGCATGGCGGGACCGTCCCATGTTTGCCTATTCTTGGATGGGCTCTCGCTGCCCAGACCGTGGCGAAACCAGCAGGGTCATGCCTTCGATGCGGGTGAGCAGATCGCCGTGGGCGCGATCGAAGTTGCAGAGTTCTGCTCCGGAACGCAGGGTGGTTATGGCGGCATGGCCAATCACCTGGCGCCCCTCCCGGCCCCACCGATCACGCGTCCGAACCCCCCAGAGGTTGTGGAAGACCACCGGTTGTCCTGCCTGCTCGCCCAGATAGAGCGCAATGTGGCCCCTGGCCCAGAGCAGAGTCAGGAACGGGACGCCTTCCGCCAAAATCGTTCGCGCTTTGTCGGTCGGCGAAAATCGGCTGAGAGAGACGTAGTTCCCACCGTGGTGCGCCTGGTGGAAGGAATTGCGCGGCAGCCACAGGCCAAACGGGACAAAGAGGTCCTTGAGAGTTGAGGAACAGTCCCGATTACCGTACAACCCTCCCCAGCCGTAGGGCTGATTGATGAAGCGGTTCACCATGGCGGCTATGTTGTTCCGGGTCAGAGGCATGGGTTTGGCGGCCACCGCCTCACATGGGATGGCGATCTCTTTGAGGCGCGCATGCCGGTTCTCGTCCGGAACAGCCACCAACACTCGACAGTGGTCGGATGCCTGTGACACCAGGGGCAACATCAGCCCAACTCCTGACCTTGAAAAGGAATCTCCCGCTATCGTCGTGCACCGGGCAATCGTCTTTGATGATGGCCGCATAACGGCCGGTTTCCCAGGCACAGATGAAGGCCGAGGCAACCCGGGCGACATCTGTGCTCGGCAACCAGCCCAGACCATAATGTGATTCTACCAACGCCCAGGAGCCATCGGCACTCTGATGGGAAACAAAGACCGGCGTGTTGGCGGGAATAGCCGAATATTGAAGGTTGTCGAAAGGATACCCTTCCCCGGCACGTTCAAAATCGTTGAAGTGGGGCTTGTGGCTGGGAAGTTCGCGGAGGTCGCCGGCGGCGGTAGTGATGGCGGCGAAACCGGCATTGGGAAAGGTTTCTAAGGCCGTGGCCTGGGTCAGTTCTTCCAGCCACTGACGGCTATGGGGCTGCTTGTTCTCGCCATAGCCGAGGTTGGCGCCAAACCGCTCCAATCGCTCCACCAGTTCCCCCTGGTCGTAGGACAGGCCGATCGCGATGCCAGGGGGAAAAGATACCTCTGATTGAATTGTGCATTGATGGCCAGATGGTCTTCCGGAGAAAGGGTTGGGTTCTCACCCTGATCCCTTGCCACGTAGTACCAGGCATCCTGGGGGAGCCACCGGATATCGCGGATGACGGGAGGGTCTACACAACAGCCGCTTAGACCAGAGACAACAGCGACCACCAGACATGCCAGAAGCCGCCAAGAATAAGCGTGCCAGGGATGCGACCCACAATCCAGGCGATGCCACTGGCGGGCGGAACGGATGCTGGTCGAATCCGGTTTGGTCACAATCATCCGCTTCACCTGGAATTCGGTTCACCGGATCAGCCTTCCCATGAGCCTGCCCTGCGGGCGAACTTGCGCACTGCCACTGGCGCTCGTGGTCACGTCGAGATCCCCAGGCTCCAGCAGTCGGGGATAAACCTCAACACCACGGCACGACACAAGATCGCTCTGGCGAGTTTCATCCGCACCCGCCAGAGCGATCTCGCATTACCAGGCGGGCTCCGAGCAATCGACTACAGAACCACCACCCTGCTGGCCTGGGGCCCTTTGTCCCCATCCGATTCGGCAAACCGAACCTCGGTACCTACCTTGAGGACCTTGAACTTATCGTCGATTACACTGTTTTCGTGGAAATAGACCTCTCGCCCATCCGGGGTTGTCAGGAAGCCATAACCGTCTTCGGGAAACAACGAGTGGACCCGGGCGCACGGCGTTTCCTCATGGGTTTTTACTTCCCCGCGCTGTCGCCGGCTGTAGTTTTGCAACTGTCGTTTGGCTGCATCGAAAGCGTCCCTAATGGCTGCCAGGATCTCGATGTGGGGTTCACGCTTGACCACCAACTCGCTCCCCGGGACGGTCAGTTCGATGTGGATGTTGTAAAGGGTGCCTTTCTGCTGGCTACGATGGGGAGTTTCCACCACCACTCGGCACCCGATGATCTGATCACTGAAAACGCTAAGCTTCTGGGCCTTTTCACGAATGACGTCGGCAATCGAATCGGGAAGATCGATGTCGCGCGAGGTGATCTGCAACGGGACTCTCATACTGCCTCCTTCTGATCCACAGGAATAGATAATGACCGCCCGTGTGTCTACCTGAGTCCTGCTGTCATGTCAAGTCACGGTACCATGTGGGCACCCGGCATCGCCGCTGCCCAGCGGATTTCCCGTGCGGACAAGCAGATTGAACCCTGATCACCGTTTGAAGAGATACTCCCGGACGGCATCCACTGGCGGTTTGGCATAGCCCTGGGGAATTTCCTGTGCCGGCTGTGTATCGCCACCTCCGGACTGGTTCCTTGTCCGCATTCGCCGGCGCAATAGTCGTGCCGGCGGCGGCAGCGCTCCAGCGGCAGCAGTTCCGTAGGTATAGAAGAGCAGGATGCTGATGCGGCGATTGCGTGCATCCACCGGGTTCGCCTTAATGAGGGGCTCCGTGGATGCGTACCCCGCAACCCGGATGAGTCGGTTGGGATCGAGCCCATCCCGCTCCATTTCTTTTCTTGCTGACGAAGCCCGTTCCGTCGACAACTCCCAGTTGCTGTAGCGTGGGGACGTCGAAGGACGGGCATCCGAATGACCTTCGATGGCGATTTTGCTGGTGTTGTCCTTGAGGTTCTCGGTGATCACCTGAAGTATTTTTTTGGCTTGCGGGAGTCATCTCCGTTGCTGCCCGACGGAAACATGGGGTTGCCGTCCTTATCGACAATTTCAATGCGCAACCCACCTTCGAAAACATCCAGCATGATCTGGTCCTTGACATCCGCCAGCTTGGTTTCAACTTCCTTTCTTCAGCTTGTCGACGAATTCGTTCTCGGCTTTCTGGTCGGCTGCTGACGGAGCTTCGGGCGGGACAGTGACCGGAGGTTCTTGAACCTTTTCCGGTGGACCTTCCTTTTCGATGACGGTAGATCGTGGCCTCGGGTTTGCCGGCAGTCGAGCATGGTAGTGCCGCTCTTCTCGAAGATACTGAAGTGCTTGAAGTAATTGGAAACACGGGCACGTTTCTCGGGTGCCACCATGCTGATCAGCCAGAGGAGCAGGAAGAAGGCCATCATGGCCGTCACGAAATCGGCATAGGCAACCTTCCAACTGCCGCCGTGATGCCCTCCATGGCCGCCTTTCTTGACCTTCTTGATGATTATGTTTTGTCCTTCCACTTCTTCATCTCCTCTTCGACCTCGAGCAAAGGATGGCCGTTCGCTCCCGGGAATGGCCCGGCGTCCGGATTCAACCGCGATCTGGGGCGCCGCACCGCCCACAAAGGAAACCAGCGCCGACTTGATCACGTTGAAGTAAATCCCATGGTCCCTGGCCTTGTGCTCCAGATTTGTGGCCATGGGTCCAACGAAACCGTAACAGGCCAGAACCCCCAGAAAAGTCCCCACCAACGCAGCGCCGATACTGTGGCCAAGGACGTCCGGCGGTTCGCTGATCTTACCCATGGTGATCACCACACCCAGAACCGCCGCCACAATCCCCAGTCCCGGCAGGGCGTCGCCCACCTTGTTGATACTGGCAGCGGGAATGAGGGAATCCTCATGGGTCGATTCCAAATCCACATCGAGGAGTGCCTCCAGTTCGTGGGGTGCCATGTTGGTGGTGATGATCACCCGGAAGTTGTCGCAGATGAAACTCATGGCATGATGGTTGGAAACGACTGTTTTGAATCTGTTGAAGATGGTGCTCTTTTCCGGTTCCTCGACGTCACCTTCAATGGCCAGGAGCCCTTCGCGGCGGATCTTCCAAAACAGCTGGTTGAGCAGCATCAGAAGCTCCATGTAGGCCTCACGACTGACTCCGCCACCGCCGAAGATCTTTGCCAATCTCCTTGACAATGAGCTTCAATATCCTGGGCGGCGATGAAATCAGTAACGCCCCCAGGGCCGCCCCACCGATAATGACAAGTTCAGCGGGCTGGATGAGAACACTGAAATTGCCATGCTCCATGAGATACCCACCAAAAACACCGCCCAGCACAACAAGCTACCAACGATAACGAACATACGCGCATCCTGATCCTGGCAAGGGAAGTCAATGGTCGAAGTACACTACAGGCCTGGTTCCAATGAAGGCGCCGTCTCGATCCGCTTTTCCGCCAGCTATCGCTGGCATCTTGAACACCGCTTACGACAGCGGCCCTCCGCAGATTTAATAGCCGCGCTGCTTCCTGATAACCTCGCGCTGGCGTTTGAGTGTGTAGTAGTTGATCATGTCCCGGACATCCTCATCCATATCGTCGAAGTTGATGGCGACTTCGTTCTCGCCGGTATCCGAGCTGGAGAAACGCGCGACTTCGCCGTAGACCATGATCCAAACGGGTGCATGAAGAGTGAGCAGCATCTGGACTTCCACATATTGACCGATCTCAAAGGTATCCTTCGTAAGGATGCGAATGCCTGAAGCGCTGATGGAAACCGGCTTGCTTTCCGACGGAACGAGGCCTTCGCCCTGCTGACACAGCTTATCGATCATTAGACTGAGTTTTGTTTGAATATCAACGAGCATCTCCCAGAGTCGCGGAGGAATGCGCTCGTCCGGCGTTTCGTCATGAAACAGGTGAGCCCCCGCTCCCGCCGAAAATCCGGTACAGACCTTTGCCTTGACTCGCGAACGGTCCCCATGAATGACTCGTACCACCACCGGCAGAATATCGTCCACGCGGAAATACTGCCGCCTTTCTCCTAGGGCCTCTTGACTACTCTCGTTGTCCCCCATGCACTTCCCCCCTTTCCGAGGTTCCATAGCCAGTCCCAGCGCCCCATCCTCCCGCAACAGAACTGGGCTACCCATACCAATATTGATGATCCTGAATGAAATCGTGAAATACCATTTCTTAGTTATTCAGTGAAGACAGAATCAAGTAATTTCAAACTGGTTATGGTTCCATAGGCCCAGACCTCCGCAGGAGCGACTGATTTTTGCGAATAGACCCATACCATTCTAGCAAATCTATCGATCATTAGACAGTAGAGCCCTTTCCCCTGCACCATTAAATTCGCCCAGTCGACCAGAAAGATGCCCACTAGCCACCACTCCCACGAATTATCAAGCTGCAAGGCTGCTATCAGGGCAAGGCGTAGTCTGTGGACAGGTTCCTGAAAACAGTCTTGCTGATCAAGCCCTCCATCGGCAGGCGGTCGTCGTCCACCAGTTGCACCCGTGCTCCCAGCCCCAGGGTGCGGCGCATATGGCTGCGCAGGAGCTCCAGATAGGATGACCGGCTGTCGCCAGGAATTTCTGCTCCGGTCGAACGCGTTACCAGGATTTCCAGCTGTTCCCCGATTCCCTGCCGAGTGTAGATGATCAGGCGGTAATCCTCCACCGCAGGGTCCAAACTCCACAGCGTAGCTCCCACCTGTTCCGGATAGAACGGAATCCCGCGAACGGATACCCGATTGTCAGTGCGCCGCAGGATCGGTCGAATACGCGCCGATACCTGCCCGCAAACACACGGGGCGGCCTGCCACACAGTGACGTCGCCGGTGCGATAGCGGATCAGCGGATAAGCCTCAGTGGTGAGTGTGGTGAGCGTCAATTCCCCTTCTTGACCCGGGGGGACCGGCTCACCGGTGGTCGGGTGAATGATTTCAGCCAGGAACTGGTCTTCAGCCAGATGGAGTCCGTTCTTGGCCAGACATTCGCCCGCCAGGCCAGGTTCGACCATCTCAGCGACGCCATACAGGACGCGTACCGGCACCCGCAAAAAGGTCTCGAGGTGATCGCGAGTCGTTTCCGGCAAAGCCTCGGGACCCAGCAGCACCAACCGCAACTGCAAACCTCCCGGATCGATCCCCTGCCGTTCCATGGCATCCACGATGTGAAGCGCGAATGCGGGATTGGTGGCCAGCACCGTGGAACGAAAATCCTGCATGATCTTGAGCTGCAGGGTTGCCGAGACGGTAGCCGATGGCGCCAGGGTTGCCCCCAGCGCTTCCGCCGCTTGCATGAAGGTATAAGCCCCAGGAAACAAGCTGGAATTGAACGCTACCTGAACGATGTCGCGATCGTTGACTCCAAGGCGCCGGTAGAGACGCACCATCAGCTCCTGCCACATGGCCACGTCATGTTTGGTAAATCCCACCACCACGGGCTGCCCCCCACTGCCGGCGGTCATCTTAAGCCGCACGATGTTGCGAAGAGGCATGGCAAAAAGACCATACGGGTAATGCTCGGCCAAGTCCCGTCTGGTGGTGAAGGGAAAACGTCGCAGCGTCTCAAAGGTGCCAACCTCTTCCGGCAGGATACCCAGTCCGTCCATGCGCTGCCGGTAGAACTCCACATGGAGATAAGCCCGGTTCAGACTCACTTGCAGCCGTTCCAGCTGCAGTTGCCGGATCTGTTCCCGAGTCACCGGCGGACTCTCAGCCGTTGCCATGGCGCTACCTCCCCTGGGACCCGTAAGGGCTTACGGCGTGAAGCTGTGAGAGCGAACCAACACCCCGGCTCACCTTCTCACACCGGACCCGTCCACGTCTCAATTTTCTTGAACCCTCCGGCCATATGCGCTCACGCCCTCCCGCTCCCACCAGCCTTACATCAGCGTTCCCATTTGTACTGGTAGTCCTTGCCCAGGTAGGCCCGTTGCACCTCATCGTGTTCCAGCAATTCCTCAGCTTTGCCCGCCAGCACTACCCGACCGGTCTCCATCACGTAGGCTCGATGAGCAATACTTAGGGCTCCCATGGCATTTTGCTCCACCAACAGGATGGTGGTCCCCTGTTGGTGGAGGACCACGATGGTTCGATAGATCTCTTCGACCACCAGCGGTGCTAGTCCCAGGGAAGGTTCGTCGAGGACGAGAAGGCGAGGTTTGGTCATCAGCGCCCGGCCAATGGAAAGCATCTGCTGCTCGCCTCCGCTTAAGGTGCCGGCCTTTTGCTGCTGACGCTGGGCCAGAGCTGGAAACAACACATAAACCCCTTCAAGGCTCTGGCTAATGTGCCGTCGTCCATGTATGGCCCCTCCCAGTTCCAGATTCTCCAGGACCGTCAGATTGGGAAACAGTTGCCGGGCTTCGGGAACCTGCACCAACCCACGGCGCACAATGCGCTCCGGGCTGAGCCTATGAATGGCCATGTCATCAAACCACAGCTCTCCTTCAGAACTTCGATGCAAACCACTGATCACCCGCAACAGCGTACTTTTCCCGGCACCATTGGCACCGATGATGGCCACAACTTCCCCGGCTCCCACATGAAGACTGACCCCCCTGAGTGCCTGTACCACCCCGTAGTACGCGGAGACATTTTCGATTCGTAACACCAAAGACCCTCTGCAGTGATCACTTCGGCTGAACCAGGCACCCAAGCGTCATGATAAACCCGGCTGCCGGTGAAGCTCTGGTGATGCTACTTTCTGCGTCCCAGATAGGCCGTAATGACCAAGGGATCACGTTGAATCTCCCGGGGAGAACCGATGGCAATGCGGGCACCGTGGTTTAACACCACGACCCGATCAGCCATTTGCATGACGAAATCCATGTCGTGTTCCACCACCAGAATGCCTATACCGAGTTCCCGCAATCGCCCGATGAAATCCATGAGCAGTCGGCTTTCCCGCGGATTGAGGCCACCCACGGGTTCATCCAACAGCACCAGGCGTGGAGCCAGCGCCAGCGCTCGAGCAAGCTCCACCAGCTTCTGTTCCAGGAGGCTCAGTTGTTGCGCTGGCCATTGCGCCTTAGGCACCATCCCCAGCCCTTCCAGGAGAATCATCGCCTCACGGCGTTGCTCGGCCTCTTCGCGCCGCTCACCCGGAGTGTGCAACAGGGTGGCCACCAATCCGGAGCGGCCCCAGCTATGATAACCCAGCAGCACATTCTCCAGTACGGTAAGCTTCTGGTACACCTGAGCGGTCTGAAAGGTGCGGCCGACACCAAAAGCCGCCACGCCGTGGGGAGGTAATCCAAGCAGCGTCTGTCCATCCAACTGAATGCTTCCGGCCTGAGGCTTAAGCAGCCCGGAAATGATGTTGAGCAAGGTGGTTTTACCGGCCCCATTGGGTCCGATCAGCGCCACGATCTCGCCACGTCGAACTTCAAGGCTCACCGCCTGGAGCGCCTGCAAACCGCCGAAAGCCAGCGAGATCTCCTTGACGATTCAGCACCGTGGTATTCATCGACGTTTGATCGGTGGCCACCAGACCATGAGGAAATGGTCTCGGCGGTTGCTCGCGATGAAAAAATTGGCTCAATTGGCGCAGCCCTTCGGCACACACCTCCCCGCCCGCCGGTGTAACAGCTTTAAAAGCCGGCTCCCAGCGCCGCCGGAGTCGGGCCCACCAGACAAACAAAGCAGGGATCAACCCCTGCGGGCAATACACCAGGACCACCATGAGGATCAGCCCATAGATCAACACATGGAGGTCTTCGAGACGCTGGAGCAATTCCGGTAAACAAGTAAGCAGTGCCGTTCCGGCCAGCCCGCCCCAGAGGCTGCCCATGCCGCCCACCACCACCATGGTGACCACCTGTATCGAATAGAAAATATCAAAGGTCTTGGGACTGATGAAACTCACGTAGTGTGCATAGCAAAACCCGGCAATGGCCGCGTAGAGAGCGCTCAGCACAAAGACCATAACCTTGTAGCGATGACTCGGGATACCCAGAGCCTGTGCGGTAAGCTCCTTTTCGTGAATCGCCTGGAGCGCCCGCCCCAAGCGGGAATCCTTGAGATTCAGGGTTGCGGCAAAGATGACCATGAATACCGCCCAGATGAAGTAGTAGAACCGCCGGTCGCTGCTGATTGCGAACGATCCCAGAGAAATGCCGGGAATGCCGGGAAAACCCGAAGGACCCCCGGTAAGGGGTTCCAACTGGTTCATGAGGATATTCACGATGATGTTGAACCCGAGGGTAGCCATCACCAGGTAATGACCTTCCAGACGCAAAGTGGGGAGCGCTAAAAGCAGGCTGGTGAGCCCCACCAGCACCAAAGCAAACCCCAATGCCGCGATCAGCGGCCAATGCCAGGAGGTGCTGGCAATCGCCGAAAGGTACGCGCCCATGCCGTAGAAGGCCGCATGTCCAAGAGAAATCTGGCCGGCAGCACCGATCAACAGATTCAAACCGAGGACCACCAGCGCATTGAGGGCAATCAAATTGAAGAGCAGCAGCAGGTAGTCGTTTCCGAGAAAGAGCGGCAAGGCTGCAAGTACCGCGCTCAAACCGAGGAGCCAGGGCCAGTGTTTGGGCAGGAAAGGGGTGGTTCGCACGCTCACAGCCTTCGGACCCGGACGCTGCCGAGGATGCCTGCAGGCCTCAATAACAGGATGGCCAGAAGCACCAGAAAGGCGAAGGCATCCTTATAGGCTGAGGAAATGAGGCCGGCCCCGAGGGCTTCCAGGATGCCCAGGAGCAGTCCCCCGACCACAGCACCCAAAGGGCTGCCGTAACCTCCCAGAATGGCCGCCGCGAAGCCTTTCAGACCAAGCATCAAGCCACCGTCATAAGACATGCTGGTAAGCGGCGTCACCAGAACTCCAGCCAGAGCCCCGACCGCGCCGCTTAAGGCGAAGGCCAGTGCCACCAGGTGGCGCACCGAAAGGCCGATGAGGAGTGCCCCTTCGGGATTGTCGGCAACGGCCCGCATGGCTTTTCCCACCAAGGTCCGGTGAAAGAAGATATAGAGCGAAAGCAAAACCACCAGCGACAACGCCAAGATCCACAACGCCTGTGGCAAAATGGCGGCCCTGCCGACAATGATCGGTTGATCGCCCCCCCAGGCCGGAAGGATGTGGGCGTTCTTGCCCCAGACCAGCATGCTGCCGCCACGCACAAAGATCGATGCCCCCACCGTGATCATCACCAGGGTCAAGACATCTCGGTTCCTGGACTGGCGAATTGGACCCTGTTCCAACAGAACCCCCACCAGAGCCACCGTCGCCACTGTCAGCGGCAAAGCCGCCACCACCGGCAAATGCGCCACCTGAAGCAGTGAAACCATGATCATGGCGCCCAGCATGACAAAATCCCCCTGGGCGAAATTGACCAGGCCGGTGGCGTTCTGGATCAGACAGAAACCAAAGGCGATCAGCGCGTAGATACTGCCGTTGGTCACACCGGATACCAGAAATTGCGGGATTTGTTGCCAAACCATGGCCTTAACGTCTGCACCAGGGGAAGTGGTTAAAGGTCGCCAGCTGATACCCATGCCGCCATCATAACGAACTCCCCTCGCGGGCCTCCGCCAAACCAACCTGGAATGCCTTCAGATTGATCTCCACCCGCTGGCCGCCAGTTCGCCGCAAAACTACCTCCACCTGCTCAGCACGGCAGAAAAGCTTTCCAGAACCAACAACGAACCCGAGGAGCACCAAATTGGCACAAACCGGAGCACCGAGTTCCGAGGCAAGACCGTTGGCATCCAGGGACGCCTCGCCCACTGCTGCGTTAACCGTACCCGTGGCCGGTCGGTTGCAGAATAGCGAGCCACCAGGCTTCAAGAAATGGCCATGAATCAGAAGTCCATCCGGATGGAGCACCAACAGCAGGTCGGCCCGGCCCGGGCGGATCAGCGGGCTGCGCAGCGTAGACCCCTTGTCGTCTCTGTCGTTGATCTTGAGGTGACTGATGACATTTCCGCCCCGCTGGGCCATACCATGGGTCTCTGAAATCAGCACCGAATATCCCAAATCCAGCGCGGTCTCAGCCAGGAGTTTGGTGACGAAAAGCACCCCTTGGCCTCCCACACCACTAATGGCAATCTGTTGCATGACGAAACCGGCTCCTCAGGTGGAAAGCCCAGGACCTATTTCCAGTGCCCTGTGAGGGCACACATGGACGCACACGCCGCAACCCACACACACCATGGGGTCAATCAGAATGGGTTCTTCTTTGCCCTGAACCACAAGGGCCGGGCACTCAAACTGCTTGACGCAGAAATCGCAACCTTTGCACTTATCGTTGACCACCACCTGCACGCGTTTCATCGCCTCCCGATGGCTGCGGTCCATGAGGCAGGGATGTTTGGCGATGACCACCGCCACACCGCCGTCTTCAGCACGCGCGAAGCTGCCCGCTTCTTTCAGTAGACCCAGGAAGGTATCAAACTGATACGGGTCGCCTTCCGCGACGAAACGCACCCCGCAGGCCTTGATCAGGTCCGGCAGCAGGATCCGTGGCGCCGGCATGGCCGGTCAGCGTCAACCCGGCGGCTGGAGTGGGCTGGTTGCCGGTCATGGCGGTGGTGCTGTTGTCCAGGATCACCAGAACGAACCGGGCGTTTTGCACCACGGCATTGATCAGTGCCGGGATACCGGAATGAAAAAAAGTTGAGTCACCGATGGTGGCAACGATGCTGGGATAATCCTCGCGCGAGGCCCGATAGGCATGATAGAAACCGGCGGCCTGGCTGATGGACGCCCCCATGCACAGCACCGTATCTACCACCCCGAGGTTGAGTCCCAGGGTGTAACAGCCGATGTCGCTGGGGTATATCCCCTTGGGAAAGGCCTTCTTGATGGCGAAAAAGCTGATTCGATGAGGGCATCCGGCGCAGAGCGTGGGCCGCCTTCCCGCCGCTGCCGGTGAACTGGGCCGAACGGCCGGTTCCAGACCCAGGAAATCGCGGAGAAGATCTTCCACCACTTCCGGCAGCAGTTCCCCTGCTTCCGGCACGGTGCCGGTGGTCCGGCCAAATACTTTGTCCCGGTTCTGCAACTGCCATTCAATGACGGGAAGGCTTTCTTCAAGCACCAGGATGCGGTCATGGCGCTGCAGGATGTCATCTCGAAAAGTCGGCGCCAAGGGATAGGGCATCACCACCTGATAGAGCGGGATCTGGTCCCGCAAGCCCAGATCGGCCAGGATCTCCTCGGCATGCGCCAGCACCACTCCAGATCCCACCACGCAAGCACTATGGCCAACGGGACCGCCACCAGCGAGGTCACCTTCCACCAGGCGCGGGCCAAAACCTGTGTCGGTGGCGATCTGGGCAATCTTTTCATTGAGCTTGCGGTGCAGCAACAGCCGGAATTTGGGGGTCGCGGCCCAGCGCGCCGGGTCCTTTTCGAAAAGCGCCGCCTGAACCTGACCGGCGAAGGGGCGCTCCTCCAGGTCCTGCCGAGCATGGCAAACGCGGGTGGTGGGGCGCAAAATCACGGGAAGTTCGTAGCGTTCTGACAGCTCAAAGGCCGGGGCGATCCATTGTCTGGCTTCCTCAGGGGAGGAGGGGTCCAACACCGGCAATTTGGCCAGCATGGCGTAACCCCGTGTGTCCTGTTCGGTCTGAGAACTGTGCGGCCCCGGATCATCGGCGACAATAACCACCATACCGCCTTTCACCCCAGTATAGGCGGCACTCATGAGCGGATCAGCCGCCACATTGAGGCCCACCTGCTTCATGATCACCGCCGACCGTCGCCCTGCAAAGCTGTTGGTCAGGGCAACCTCGAACGCCACCTTCTCGTTGATGGACCATTCGAGGTGAATCGGTAGTTGCGGTTGTTTCTTCTTCAACGCTGCCAGAGTGCCAAGGATTTCCGATGCCGGTGTGCCTGGATATGAAGTTGCCACGGAGCAGCCTGCTTCCAACAGTCCGTGAGCCATCGCCTGGTTACCTAGAAAGATCCGCCGTTGCTTCAACCCACACTCCTATGTCGTCGCAGCCGCATGTGCATCAAGGTGACGATCCAATAGAGGCCGCTGCAATACCCTTCAATACCGTCACCCTCGCGAAGGCCGAGGTAACGCTGGGTGGCTTGGCGCTGCAGTAACATCCCAATAAGTTGAGCCAAGACAATGGATTCCCGCCTGCGCGGGAATGACAATCAGGTTAAGTTGTCATTCCCGCGCAGCGGGAATCAGAAGCTTGGGACATGTGATTCATTGCCCTCGCTCCCTGATGAAGATAAAGACATTATCTTGAGTCAACAAAAAAGCCGTGGACCGGTGATTTCGCCCACGGCTTGCTGTACTTCGGAACCGTTCAAGTATTGTCATCAAACCCGGTGGTTGATCCCACCTTCGGGGGATTTTCCAATCAGCTGCACCCCATCAGGACCCTCATAACCGTGTAGCAAAGCTGAGTTATTGGGTCAATAGCCAATTATTCAGAATGGTTGCTTAGAATTGGTGCACCCTTTCCCTGGTTCTGCACGACGTTGCCAGTCGTCATCCCACCCGGGATTGGTCATAGTAAAGAGAACTGGCCAAGGCCAGTCCGGTTCCCACCATCAGATAGATCACCGCCAACACCACAAGTGGCACTCGCGAATGACGCAGGATCCAACCCACAACAACCATAGTCACAACCAGAGCGTAGCTGCGCCAGGCCTGGAAGGCAAAAACGCAAACCTGAGAAGGCTGGTTAGCAATGCGCACCAAGTTGCGGCGAACGATACGGCTGAAACCAAAGGCATAAACCAGGACCCCGCCCACAAAACCCACCAGGGCAGCGGCCAGATTCCCCGGCCAAGCTAACAAAGACAGCCAATAGCAGGCGACGCCGCACAATCCCAGACCGATGACAGACCACAATAACCCCGCCACCAGCAAGAGCCAGTAACGGTCGACATCCGGCTTGCATCTGACCAGAAAACCGGCCCGTTTCGCTGCTATTGGCAAGCTTCAGTCTCCCTTAACCTGGATGAGGCTTCTCCTGCATCCAGGATTAACGCATCAGATGGCGGAAGTGCACGACCTGTTGCCATCACCCGCGGAAACCACTATCTCCATGCTGTCATGCAGGAACTCCACGGTGACACCCGACAGTTGCGCCATTTGCACCTCAACAGCTTGGCGATAATAGGGCTTGACGTGGGTGATGAAAATCTTCTCGGGAAGAACCGACAGCTTTTTCAGCTCTTCTGGCAAAAAGCGCCGGCGTCATATGCCCGGAAGCTGCGGCCAAGGCGTGCTGTTCGTTGGGAAATGATACTTCGGTAATGAGGGCCTTGACATGGTAACGGCGCAGGGTCTTCCAAATCCGCTCGGTGGGGCCACTGTCACCAGTGTAGACCAAGGCATTATGCTTATCGTCGGCAACCACGTAGGCGTACGCCGGTACCGTGTGATCAACGGGCACGGCGGTGATCGAATAGCCCCCGATACACAGCGGATGGCGGCTCGATATGGTTTGATAGCGCATCACCGGCTGTTCCCCGTTCGGGATCACGGCAAAGTCCGGCCATATCCGATTGTTGAAGATATTGCGTTTCAAGTCCGCCAGTACCTCCTTGCCGCTCACAACCACCAACTGGCAGCCGAGTTGGGCCGCCACGATATTGTCCAACAGGGAAGGGATCCCTTTAATGTGATCCAGATGGGCATGAGTCAGAAGAATATGTGAAATCCGGCATTGCGCGTCACGGTCCAGGGAGCCCGAAACGGTTCCGGCATCCAGCAGTAGAAAGTCGTCCAGCAGGAAAGCAGGTGAATTGTGCCCTGGGGCTTCTGAACCGGACGAACCAAGGACCTTGATCTTCACTGGCTCTTGTCTCCTCCTCCAAACTTTAGGGGCGCCCACATGAGCGCCTGACCGGCCAATAGTCCCTGTGGCCAGCTGCTGTGTACCGATATCTCGGCAGATCGGTGAAATTTAATAAGCACTTTCAGTGCACTATACCACCCGTTGGGATCTTGGGCAAAGCGTTCTCGTCTTTGCTCGCACCCCATGTGCATGGGACCATCCAACCCAGGCCACTGGTCGCACTTTAACTCCGCAGGCTGCCCATGGACATGCTGCAGGCATCTCGCGTGGCCGTAGCCACTCACGCACCTACAGACGTTGACTTATCGTGGATTTGATCCGTTTTTCGTGATAGCTTCTCTAGCGATTGCAATCTACGTTGAGCGACTATGACCGCTGCTGCACATCATTGCCACGCAGGTGGGCATCCAGTAGCTGGTACGTTTTTTCTGGATTACTGCCAAACCCTAGGGTGCGCCGGCGATACCCCAATTAATGATGGTTTTGGACTTTTTGCGAGTTTATCAATGATGATGCTTTCGTAAGAAGTCGTCACCCCGGCGAAAGCCGAGGTCCAGTGCCACTATAAGTATCTAAAATTCCTGGATTCCTGCTTTTTCGCCGGAATGACAAGAAATGGTGTTTTCCACCTTCTTACGAGCTCATCAATAAAGTCATCGGGAAACCACGTTTTTGCGAACAGACACCCATCGGCGTGGAAACGCCACCGCCTGGTGATTTGATCAGAACTCGGCAATGGCTCGGGAACTCGACATATCCTGGCGGGCGAGGCGCGCCCCGCAGTGGCTCGGGGTTGGTAACCATTGGCAGCACCGTCAACATTGAGACCATAAAGGAGGACAGATTAATGGTTAAATGGAACTCTTTATTGGGTATTGGCATCCTCTTGGCTGCTGGTGTCGACAACCTGGTCGGCATCGGGCACCATGAGTGTCCAGGTGCGGGATGGGCAGCTTCGCGCCACCCCTTCCTTCTTGGGGACAGTGGTCGCCGCTGTTAGCTATGCGGACCAGGTGGACGTCCTGCAGCAGCAGGGCGATTGGATGGAAGTCAGCTGCAAAGGCCAGAAGGGCTGGATCCATAGTTCCGCGCTGACAACCAAGCTCATCAGCCTCCGGAGCGGTAGTACCGACGCCCAGACCAAAGCCTCCGGCAGGGAACTGGCTTTGGCCGGCAAGGGGTTTAACGCCGACGTCGAGGCCGAGTACCGCAGAGGTCATCGCAATGCCGACTTCGCCGCCGTCGATCAGATGGAACGAGTCAAGATAGCTCCTCCCGAAATGCTGGCGTTCCTCGAAAAGGGGGCAGTCAAGCCCAGTGTGGGAGGTGGCAAATGAAAACGAAATGGATCTTTCTCCTTCTGGGTATCCTGATGGCCGCGCTGAGCGCCTGTGAGACCATGCAACCCGTGGTGGACGTAGGCACGGCCGTGGGAGTGGCCTCCGGAACCATCACTCATGGCCAAGCCGAATCCATCACCCGCAGTGCCAAAGCCGTGGGCAAGTCGTTCGAAGACATCACCCCGGAACAGGAATACTACATTGGGCGAGCGGTGGCAGCGAACGTGCTCTACCAATTTCGCCCCTTCACCAACCCTGAACTCAACCGCTATGTGAATATGATCGGTCAGACCCTGGCACAGGCATCCAATCGACCACAGACCTTCGGCGGCTACCATTTCCAGGTTATCGATTCCCCGGAAATCAATGCTTTCGCCGCTCCGGGCGGCTTGATTCTGGTGACCCGAGGCATGCTGCGCTGCTGCAAGACTGAAGACGCTCTGGCAGCGGTATTGGCCCATGAAATCGGCCACGTGCAGAACCAGGATGGGCTTCGAGCCATCAAAAGCAGCCGGTTGACCTCGGCCCTGACCATTATCGCCGGGGAAGGTGCTCAAACAGGCTACGAGCGGACGCAATTGGCGGAGTTGACCCAGCACTTCGAGGGTTCCGTAGGCGACGTCGTCAACACCCTGGTAACCAGCGGCTACTCCCGGGAGCTGGAACGTCAGGCCGATGAGGCCGCGATCACCATCCTCAAACGCGTGGGCTACAACCCTTACGCTCTGGTGGACATGCTGACGGTCATGAAGACACAACTCAAACCCGGTGGCGCCGGCTTTGCCAAGACCCATCCCGACCCTCAAGACCGCATTAGCCAGATCCAGGCGCTTGCCGGCAGCCCCAGCACAGCTCCGCCGCCCGCGCCGCGCCAGGCTCGTTTTCAGCAGACCTTCGGGGCCGGCTGATATTGGTGATCGAGGTTGCCCTCTATGGTCATTAAGCGAACTCAAAAAACCCTAATGGGCATAGCCATCGGCTTCGTGGCGGCATTATTCTCTCTGGTTCTGTGGTCAGCGGGTCTACTGGATCGCTGGGAGTACACCACCTGGACTTGGCGTGTATCGCTGTTGGCGCGTCCCGGACCGGCCACGACTAAGATCAAGATAATCCTGCTGGACCAGGCCAGTTTGGATTGGGGGAAAGAAGAGAATCACTGGCCCTGGCCCTGGCCACGCGAGGTCTACGCTCCACTCATCGATTTCTGCATGCGGGGTGGGGCTAAGGCCATCATTTTTGATGTGACTCTACACCGAACCATCACCCTATGGAGTGCGCGACGACGAGGCCCTGGAGGCGGCCATTCGCAGGGCCTCGCCCTTCGTTGCGCCGCTTGCCCTCGGCGACGAATCCGGCACCGTGACTTCCTGGCCGCCGGATATCCCCGATAGAACGCTGCGCTTCGCGCACCCTGACCAGGAACCGGCCCGAACGATCCTGCAGCAGTTGAGTGTCCCCCATTGCGCCTTTCCCATTCCGGAAGTAGCCCGGAGCGCCACTTTGCTCGCTAACATCATCGATGAATCGGACTCCGACAGCATTTTTCGTCGCGCTCGCCTGTTTCAGGTGTTCGACCGCCGTGCCGTCCCTTCGCTGGCTGTGGCCGCCTACCTTGCCGGCCGCGCAACCTTCTCCGGCGGAACAAGCGATCTTAGCACCGTAATGGAGCAGGCTCACATCGAAGACGGCTGGGTGGTTCTCGGCCAGCATCGCTTCCCGGTTGACGCACAACAGCGGGCAATTATGCGTTTCCGTGGTCCATCCGAGACCCACGAGACCTTCGGCGCCGCTGCGGTGATCCAGTCGGAATTGCGCCTGCGGGAAGGCCGGCTGCCCATTATCACCAACCCCGAGGTCTTCAAGGACTGCTACGTGCTCTTCGGTTTCAGCGCCCCCGGACTCAAGGACCTACGACCCACACCCCTGAGCCCGACTGGCCCGGGGGTGGAAATCCATGCCACGGTGCTGGATAATCTTCTGTCCAACGATTTCCTGCGCGATGCTCCGCGATGGCTGGTGATCCTGTCGGTGCTGCTGCTGGCCGAGGCCAGTGCCATAATGGTGGTGAGCAGCAAGAAGGTGCGGCATTCCATTCTTGCCTTCGCGGTCTTTCTCACTATTCCTGTCGTTGTGGCGATGGGGTGCTACCATCTCGGTTTCTGGTGGCCCATTGTCGTTGTGGAAGGCGCCACGGCACTTGCGCTAGTGTCGGCGCTGGGCCTCAACTACGCCACCGAAGGCCGACTGAAGGCGTTTTATAAGCAGGCATTTCAGCACTACCTCAGCCCGGCGGTGATTGAGCGCCTGCTGGATGACCCGTCGCGGCTCCAACTCGGTGGCGAACGCCGTGAACTGTCGATTTTCTTTTCCGATCTTCAGGGGTTTTCCTCCATTTCCGAACGTCTCGACCCGCATGACCTGACCAACCTGCTCAATGAATACCTTACCGACATGACCGACATTATCTTGGAAGAAGACGGTACCCTGGACAAATACGAAGGTGATGCCATTATCGCCTTCTGGAACGCCCCGCTGGATCAGCCTGACCACGCGTTGCGCGCCTGTCGGACGGCGGTGCGCTGTCAGGAGAAGCTTGAACAACGCCGTCAGGAATTCGAGCGACGGGCCGGGGCCCCATTCCGGATGCGCATTCGGCGTCAATACCGGCACGGTCACCGTCGGCAATATGGGATCGAGGCAGCGCTTCGACTATACAGTTTTGGGGGATGCCGCCAACCTGGCATCCCGTCTGGAGGGGGCCAACAAGGCTTTCGACACTTTTACTATGGTGGCCGAATCCACCTGGCTGCAGACAAGGGGGCCATCCCAGGGCGAGAAATGGGTTTGCTGCGGGTTGTAGGCCGGAATACCCCTGTTCGGGTGTTCCAACCATTGACGCCCGATACTCCCATGGCCGAGGAGCATCTCCAGGCGTTCAATCAGGCTTTGGCTTCTTGCCAGCATGGTCGTTGGATTGAAGCCCTGGATGTTTTTTCCGTGCTTGACAAAGACCCACTCTCCGCGGTTTATGCCAAACGATGCCGCGAATTGCTGGATAAGCCCGAGGCATCCTGGGACGGAATCTGGAACCTAACCGAAAAGTGATAGAACACATACCATGGTGACGGGCTGCCAACGCACCCCCGGTCACTCTGTGCGGCTGGTGAAAACTTGAAAATGAACGGCTTTCTTCCATTGGTCATTGAGTGTCTGAGTCTCCTGGCGATCTTCGCTGTGGCATATGCTATCACGCTGCCGCTGCGCCGCGCCATGAGCGACCACGAACACCCCGAACGCGGCGTACTGCTGGGCCTGAAAAACCTCGTCGGTCACATATCTCGGCCGCTGGCGGTTCTTCTCATCACCGAACTGCTACTGGGCGCCTTTCACTTCTTCCCCGGCGTTCAGCCAAGCATTTCCGCGATTCCTGGTCACATCAAGGCCTGGCTGTCCTTCTGGGTGATTGTGTTGAGCCTCAACCTGGTGGAAGGGATCGCTCGGGAGATTTACATCATCCGAGGACGTCCGTTTCCCATCCCCGACCTTCTGACCTCGATCATTCGTACCATTTTGTATGTTGCCTCCGCCTTTGCAATCCTGAAAACCATCCTGGATATCGACATCTCCCCATTGCTCGCGTCCACTGCCCTGCTCACCGCGGTGGTCGGTTTTGCCCTGCAGGGGGTGTTGAGCAACCTGCTGGCAGGGATGTCCATGCACATCACCCGTTCGGTGATGCCGGCCGATTGGGTGAGGATCGGCGATGTCGAAGGCCGCGTCATCGAAACCAACTGGAGGGAGACTCGCCTCCGCACCCATGGTGGCCACATCATCCTGGTACCCAATAGCACCGTTGCCAATGCCACCATCCACAACATCAGCAGACCGACACCCTGTGCGACGCCATAACGTGGCTGTGGGCGCCAGCTATTCGGACGCCCCCGGTGACGTGATCGAAGCGTTGCTGCAATCGGCATTGAGCGTTCCCGAGGTCCTTCGCGACCCGCATCCCGATGCCACCATCACCGAGTTCAAAGACTTCGGCATCAATTACGTTGTCCGCTTTTGGACTGAGTCCTATCATGAACGTGAGAGCCATCGACGGCGATGTGGCCCGAAAGATCTGGTATCAGTTCAAACGGCGCGGGATCGAAATCCCCTTCCCCATGAGCGACAAGCTGCTCAACGACATGATGGCGGTCGTCTCCCATCAACGACGACTTCCCCCTCAAGATGACGAAATCGAACGCCGTGTCGGTGACCTCAAGGACAGTGATTTTTGCACGCGCATTCTCGTGGATGCGGACGGTCAAGCGCTATTGCAGGATGCGGAACTTCGCAGGTGGCCATAAAGATGCGACGCATACGGTATACTCCGGGCGAGACCCTTTTTTGCCAGGGTGATCCGGGCGATAGTTGCTATGTGGTGGTCCGCGGCCATCTACACGGGCGGGTTGAGTACGAGGACGCCAGGGAAGCGGTCGAATTCGACGCTGGGTCCGGGCGTCGCTCTTGGGTGAGATGAGTCTGATGACGGGGTTGCCGCGCACCGCTACCGTCGTCGTCCGAGAAGAAGTGGAATTGCTGGAAATTCCTCAGGATGCTTTCGCCTGCCTGCTCGCACTCCATCCGGAAATCCCGACGGTGCTCTCCCAAATGGTGGCCCGACGAGCAGCCCGGAACGCGGCCGCTCTCGAGCGGTTAAAATGTGTTTCCAACGACGAGGTGGCCCAGACCCTGCGTCAGGATAACATCTTGCAGCGCTTCCTGCGCATTCTGCGACATGGAGGTACCAGAGGGTAAACGCTGGAACTCTCAATGCAGTTTCCTGAAAACGGGTGGAGCCTCTTGAAAAAGCCCTTGCCTCCCCATTCGATTCCTCAGGACAGGCTTCGTTACCTCTAGGACGAACGGAATTCTGCATCCGTAACGTGCAGGTTTTCCGTTCGTGGTGAGGTATCGAAACCATGAACGGAAGTAGTCTTGCAAGAGGCTCAGCTCAGACAGACTTGGGTTGGATGATGCCCTTCCAAACCGCCGCGAACAACATTATTGAATCACACCCGCGGCGGGAGCGGCCTCTCACCAGACCCGAATCAATCCCGCCAGCGAAGCCTCCCCTCGGAGACCATTACAACCAGAGCCGCCTTCAACCTCAACCGTCCCTGCAATCCCCGCAAGAAAGCCCGGACGGCTTCTCCCAGCACCTGGTGATTGTAACCGCCTTCCAGCACCGCAAAACAGCCAATTCCCAGGCGCCGGCAGGTTTCTCGCACCATCACCCGATCTCGTGGTAGTCCTCGGTGTGCAGTACCTGTCCCCAATCCATGAGTGATTGTCGAATCCGGCAGAAACCCCGATGATGTCGGCGCTGGCGTCGGCCAGATGCGTACGACCTCCTTGAGATAGACTGCCCGGTGTTCGGCCATGGGGTTGTGAATTGCGGCGTAACCTTTTGGTTTGAGGATATTGACGGTGCCATCCCCGTAGTGCAGATCGAAGTCCAGCACATAGGCCGTCTGGATATGGCCGTGGCGCCGCAGATGGTCCAGCGCGACGGCCATATTGTTGAAGTAACAGAAACCCCAGGAGCTGTCAGCCGAGGCATGGTGACCGGGTGGCCGCACTAGAGCGAAACTGGGTTCCGAAAGTCCGATAACGGCGGCCTGAATGGTGGCTCCCGCCGCCAGAGCGGCGATCTTGTAGAGACCGCGCCGCGTAACCGAATCAACATGGTCACCGCTGTGACGGCTTCGATATCGTCCCAGCCGGCGGGTTCCGCTTCTTCCAGGGTTACTTCGGGCTCAATAGCCCTCAATATCGCTTCAATTCGTCCCGGTGCCGCCGCCGGTTCTTTGGTGTAGACATCGTGAAAATCGTGGTGGGTCATAACTTTCATGGGGCGGTTCCTCCATCCGAGCGTTCTTCCTGGATCATAGGCCGGATCAGCCGGAATGTGGACATCAAGTCCGGGCGCAAGACGTTTGCCAACGCCACATGCAGGCCGGCACCCGCCAGCAGACCGAGGCAGTGATGTTCGAGGCTCACGGGAAACCGCCGCCGCTGGCCACTCAACAAGTTGGACAAGCCCACCATGGTGGTCATGGGTTCCGGAAACACCGACCATCCGGACAGCAGGCGCACTAACGTGATTACAGCGCTGACCTGGGCATAGGCGTCGGGCCAGGTGATGTTGGGCATCACCGGGTCCAAGATCAGGTCTGCAGCCTTCATCCCGGCCGCCAGCGCACGCTCACGCAGTTCGACAGCCAATGCGATTTTCCCCTCGATGCTGGCTGGCACCGAGATCGCTGATCCATCAGCAGCAACACCAACGGAGTGCCGTGTTCCAGCGCTAGCGGCAAGATTTCCTGTAGTTTGTGTGGCTCCAGGGAAAGCGCATTGAGCAATGGTTTGTCGCGGCAAACCGCGAGCCCCAGTGCGAGCAAGCGCGGATTGGGGCTGTCCAGAATCAAGCGTAGCGAAGTTGCTTCTTGAACCGCCTCCACCATGAATGCCATGCGATCCTCGTGACGTCTGGACAGATATCCGGGATTGATGTCGATGAATTCCACCCCGCGAAGCGCACAGCGCCTGGCAAGCTCCTGGATAGGATGGGGATCCAGCCGTTTGAGGGCTTCGGACACCACGGGATTGAGCGCATGGAGATTGTCGGCAGCGAGAATCACGCGGCACCTTCTGGGTGTGCGCCCACCAGCAGGCGTCCCGCCAGCTCATCTCGAACCACAGCCAGATGGTCAAGTCCCTCCCGCAGCTCCTTATGGAGACCCTCAAGCATCGCCACTTGCTGTTGACTCTCCTCCAACCAGGGGACATTAGCCACCGCGATGTGGTGGGCTCCCAGAAGTACCGCTCCCAGCAGTTCCACCGCCACCAGCACATCGCCCACCAAGTGTTGCCGGCATTGGGTGCCGAGGGCCTGTGCGGTCGCTAGTGCCAAGCAAACGGTCGCCATCACTTGCCGAGGGCACTCGATGGCCTCCTCAACCGCAGTCTGTCGCTGTCGCTGATCACGCTCGGCCGTACCTGACAGAGCGCGGGCAACCTGCTGGTATGCCAGGACATCCCTGTGGCACAATCGGGAAAAATCCTGCTGCAATTGCATGATTCCATGGAGTTGTTCACCCCAGAATCTGCGGTGGGTCTGCTCTGGTCGGCAGCGTCCCAACTCCAGGCGCGTGACCTTCTCACCCAAGGCTAAAGCCACCAGGGCAGCATAGGCGGTGGCGGACCCGCCACCCGGATCGGGCCGGGGTCTGGCAAGATCGTCCAGGAAGGAAGGTGACGGTTGGTTCTGGTCATGGCAAAAACCTCATTTTTGATGTGAATGCTGTCGAAAAAATCACTTGCGCCACCAACCAAAACTGCCACTGAGACGGTATTGATGTGGTAATCAACAGCCAACGTAAGCTATTTTTCCCATGGGGTGGTCCTTTCTTCGGGTTTTGGGTTACCCCGAGTGTATAGCACGCTCGAGCGACCAGCCTGTTTCATATTTTATACTAGTGTCTTGGCGAGACGCGAGTGGAGATTGACCCAAGAGCGTGAGAATACCCGTCGCCACCCACAAGTGGGGGGGACGGGGCAGACAGGCTCTGATCCGCACTTCATGCTAGGCCGGCAGTCAAACCCAATACCGGCCCCTGACCTTACGGAGGATCGCTCATGAAGACCAAAGTGCAGGCCGCACTTGTTGCCGCCTTCGCCGCTGATGCTCTGGCCTTGCCGGCGCACTGGATCTACGATACCGGCAAGTTGGCCAAGGAATTCGGTCGGCTGAACCAATTTCTGAAACCTGCCGAGGGTTCTTACCATTTCGGCAAGGACAAAGGCGAATTTACTCATTACGGCGATCAGATGCTGGTCCTGCTGGAGTCGCGTGGCGGCGTGCAATGGGTTTGACTTGGACGATTTTGCCTGGCGCTGGCGGGCACTCTTTGCCGACTATCACGGCTACGTCGATAAGGCTACCCGGACCACTCTGGAGAACTTCGCCCGCGGGGCAAGCCCCGCGGATGCCGGTTCGCCCTCCAACGACCTGGCCGGGGCCGCGCGCATGGTGCCATTAGTTTTATGCTATCACCAGGATCTGGATGAACTGCTCCGGGCAGCCCGTCAACAAACCCAAATGACTCACAACAACCCGGAAGTGATAGAATCCGCCGAGTTTTTCGCCCGAGTCCTTTGGAGGGTACTTCATGGGCAATCTCCACTGGTAGCCGTCGATGAGGTCGCCACCGGCTTGCCCACCACAACTCCTCTAGCTGGCTGGGTGGCAACCGGCAAGCAGCTTGCCGCCATGGACAGCATCACCGCCATTGGCAACCTGGGACAGAGCTGTCACGCATCACATGCGTTTCCTGCAGTCATCCAGCTGCTTGCCAGACACGAGGACAATCTGGCCGAGGCGCTTATCGATGGAATCATGGCCGGCGGCGATTCCGCCGCCCGTGGCATCCTGGTGGGAGCTGTGATGGCCGCGCACCACGGTTGGGACGCCATCCCCTCCGAGTGGGTCGCCGGCATCAAGTCTCGCCAGCATCTTGCGGCACTTGCTTCCCGATTGAAGAGCTGAAAACCAAGTCACACGCCCCGCGACAACAACGCGTCTCTTGCTCTCTCCGGCTCATTGCACTATCTTTTGGATGTTCCATTGCACAACCGACTCACGGCTCCGGATAGCAGTTTCGCACTACCGTCACCACCATGTCGAAACCTGGCTTAGCGCTGCCATGGGCACGGTAGCCTGCCCGGCGTTCCCCAGAGGCAATGAAGCCAGTGTGACCATTGGGAGGAAACCATGGAAGCCCTCCATCAAACCCGGATTCTGGTTATCGATGATGATCTGCAGATCCTGGAACTCCTTCATGGAGCCCTCACCCGGGCCGGTTTCACCGTTGAAGTCGCCAGCAACGGCCGGGATGGGTTACGGCTGGCCAGTCAGAACCCGTTTGACGCTCTCATCATCGATATCATGCTACCGGACATGGATGGCTTGGAAGTCCTTCAGCGGCTCCGGGGACAGGCCATCGATACGCCGGTGCTTATTCTTAGCGGCAAGGACCACGTCGAAGATCGCGTAACCGGCCTCAATATCGGCGCCGATGATTACCTGGTCAAGCCATTCGCCTTTACCGAACTGCTGGCTCGAGTCCACAGTTTGCTGCGGCGCGTTCGCAGTCCGCAACCCATAACCCATCTGCAGGTTGCGGATCTGAACCTCGACTTGGTAGCACGACGAGCCTTTCGCGGTGACGAGGCCATCGACCTCCGCCCGGTCGAATTCCATCTTCTGGAGTGCTTGATGCGTCACAGTGGTGAGGTCATTGGCCGTCAGGACCTTCTCCAGCGCGTGTGGGGTTATAGTACGCCGTCATCCACCAATGTGGTGGAAGTCCATATCTGCAGGTTGCGGGAGAAGATCGAACGGGCTGGACAACCGCAGCTGATTCACACCGTTCGCGGAGCCGGTTATGTCCTCAAGGCAGATACAGAGGACCACGAACCGGCTTGACAGGTGCTCACATGAAGCCCCTCCGACTATCGCCAAAGTCGCCAAGCCGGCTAAGCAGAAAATGCCCTTGGAGGCTCACCGGATTGGCACGAGGTATGCGGTTGGAGTGAAGAGGGGTTCATCCGGCTTTGCCGGGATGACACCAGGCGCTATCGACGCTGCCGGCATCAGGAGAGATTGATGTTGTTTCGTTTTTGCCCCGTTTGTGGAAAACCTCTCCGCCAGGAACTGCTCCATGACAGATTGCGGCCGCACTGCCACCATTGCGGTTATGTTCAATACCGCAACCCGACCGTAGGCGTCGCTGTGCTGGTGGTAGAAGACGAACAGCTGTTGCTGGTGCGCCGTCTGGGATCGCATGAAGGGCTCTGGTGTATCCCCTGTGGCCACCTGGAATGGGACGAAGACATACGCATTGCGGCCCGCCGCGAATTCCTGGAAGAAACTGGCCTGGAAGTGGCCGTGGGACCAGCTTTCGCCGTCCATTCCAACTTTCACCAACAGGACCATCAGACAGTGGGCATTTGGTTCTGGGGAAGGCGTTTGGGAGGTACACTGCAGCCAGGATCGGATGCCAGCGATGCTCGATTCTTTCCCATCCGGGACATCTCTGAAACCGTCGATCTAGCTTTCCCCACCGATCGAGTGGTCTGTCGCCAGCTCAACTCCTGTCTCCAGTCCGGTGATCTGAGCTATTGGTTGGAATCTTGTCTGGCCGGCAACTGGGAAACGAGATCTGCTTTGATCCTTAGTGCCGACAGCGCAGATAGACCGCCATCGACACAGGCCTTTTGCCGTTGACCTCACTATAAAACCTTGCTAAACGTTGCAAACAGCCCCATGCGGCGGGCACCGCCGCCTGCTTCGAAGACGAGCAAGCTCTGAGCATATTGAATTCAAAGGATCATCACCATGAAAGAACTGCTGTGCGTCACTCTTAAGCAGAGTCTGGCCAGCCTGCTGCCCTGGGATATCCCTTGGTATGACACTAGCCATACAATCTTCTTCGCGGCGCTTTACGGAGCGCTGTCCTTCATTGGTCTCGGACTGTTCATTGCGGTGGTGATGACCATCCGATCCACAAAAAAAGCAGACAGCGGCTCACACCATTGATGGTTTTGCGCCTGGCAACGATCCGACCACGACCTTTTGCAGCCAGGCACCTCGTTGGTGCCGAATGGCCCGGCGGCCTACTCGGGATTGCCGACTTCGGAGCCGAACCCGCATTACACCATGGGGCTTGGCACCGAACGACCCGTGAGGCGCAGCTCCGAACCCGCCACAGATCGAAACGTACCCTGACCGCTGGCATAGCACGGGAGCCCAATCGAGGCTGCGATCCACTCGGCCATCGAAACCGGTCGCAGCCTTGCGTCGCCCTGCGAGCCTTTGAAATTGTCTGGTCGAACCGGGTTCAACGTAAATCCTGGATGGCATTGCCCGCGTCGCTCCAATCCTTTGAGCCAGGCCCGCTGCTCTCACCTAAATTTCAACAGCCATGTTGATGCCACACTGACAAATTGTGCAGAAATCACCATTGCAAAGATTGCGTATCAGTGCATTCAGCGCAACCTAGGGCAGAGCGCGTTGGATGCACCGATACGAGACTCAAAGGTGACTGCGAAATGACAGGGTTAATTGTCAACGGGCTAGCGGCATGGAACATGGCAAAAGGATCATCCATAGCTGTTGGGTTTGATATTTGATTGAGGAGGATTTCGCTTGGACATCAAAGCATTCAGGGAATACGACATTCGTGGTGTAGCCGGCAAGGAAATTGGCAACGACGACGTGATCCGCATGGGCCGGACGTTTGCCACCTACATGCGGCAGAAACACAAAAGCCGCATTGTCATAGGCCGCGATTGCAGGGCCAGTTCCGAACCGTTCCGGGATCTTCTGCTGGAAGGGTTGTTGGCCGGTGGCATGGATGTCGTGGACGTGGGTATTTGCCCCACCCCGCTGCTCTACTTTGCCCTGCGCCACCTGGAACGAGAAGGCGGGATCATGATCACCGCCAGCCACAATCCGCCCGAATACAACGGTTTCAAGATCTGTGACGGCAATGACACCATTTCCGGCGAGGCCATCCAAAACCTGCGAAGGCTCATGGAATCCGGCGATTTCGTCACTGGCCGGGGGCAGGCAAACAGCTACGACATCGTGACCCCGTACACCGACTTTGTGCTCCAGAATATCCATATCTCCAAACCACTCCGGGTCGGACTGGATGCCGGCAATTCGGTGGGCGGCCCGGTGGCGCTGCCGCTTCTGGAAAAACTCGGATGCCAAGTCTACCCCCTTTACTGCGATATGGACGGCAGTTTCCCCAACCACGAACCCGACCCGACGGTTATGGAGAACCTCAAGGACCTGATAGCCCTGGTCAAACGTGAGAAACTGGATGTCGGAATTGCCTACGACGGCGATGGTGACCGTCTCGGTGTGGTGGACCACAACGGCGAGGTCATATTTGGCGACAAATTGATGATTATTTTTGCCCGCGAAATCTTGACTCGTCACCCTGGTGCCACCTTCATTTCCGAAGTGAAGTGTTCCTGGACGCTCTACGACGACATCCGCAAGCGCGGTGGTCAGGCCATCATGTGGCGCACCGGTCATTCGCTGATCAAAGCCAAAATGAAGGAAGTGGACGCTGTTCTGGCAGGGGAAATGAGCGGTCACATGTTCTTCAAGGATCGCTTCTTCGGCTTTGACGACGGCCTCTACGCATCTTTCCGACTGCTGGAAATCCTGGCCAATTCCGGCGCCACCCTACCGCAACTGTTGGAAGGAGTGCCCGTTACCTATTCGACTCCGGAGATCCGGGTAGAATGCCCGGACGACATCAAGTTCGCCGTGGTGGAGAAGGCCAAGCAGCGCTTTCAGGCGATGCACCTCGACATCATTGATGTGGATGGTGCTCGGATCGTGTTTCCAGACGGTTGGGGGCTGGTACGCGCATCCAACACCCAACCGGTGCTGGTTCTTCGTTACGAGGCCAACACCGAGGAGAGACTCGAGGAGATTCGCAAGTTGGTGGAAGGGACCATCGAGCGTATCAAGAACGAATAGCCACGCCAGATCGGCCCGGATTCCCTGCCGGGCCAATACTGTCATGAGCGGCTTCCCTATGCCTTGACGATTTTTTCTCGCCCTTCTCGGACATTCTTCGTAGCGTTGCGAGTGTCGATCACTAGCCGTGAGTGTTCGACGATCCAATCATAATCATAGCTTGAATGATCAGTCAGAACCAGCACTGCAGCCATTTCCCGCAGAAGTTCAGGGCTGAGCGGGACGGATTTCAATTCGAAGCGTTGTTTGCGCCCGGGACGCAATTGAGGGATGTGCGGATCGTTGTAGAAGACTTCCGCGCCCCGTTCCAACAGCAGATGCATGATCTCATAGGACGGGGATTCACGGTCATCGTCGATGTCCTTTTTGTAGGCCACACCCAGCACCAGTATCTGGCGCCCCGTTGAGGCACTGGCGGCGATCGTTGAGCGCACTCATGAGTTGCTGCAGCACATAAGCGGGCATCGAGATGTTGATTTCACCGGCCAGCTCGATGAAACGCGTGGCAAAATTGTACTCGCGAGCTTTCCAGGTCAGATAGAAAGGATCAATGGGGATGCAGTGGCCACCCAGCCCGGGCCCTGGATAAAATGGCGTGAAACCGAATGGTTTGGTGGATGCCGCCTCGATCACTTCCCAGATGTCGATCCCCATCTTCTGACAAAGCACCTTGAGTTCGTTAACCAGGGCGATGTTGACGCTGCGGTAGATGTTTTCCAGCAGTTTGGACAGCTCCGCTACCCGCGTGGACGATACCGCTACAACCCGGGAGATGGCATGTGCATAGAGCGCCTGGGCACATTCCAAACACGCCGGGGTCACTCCTCCCACCACCTTGGGGATGTTGCCGGTATGAAAGTTCTTATTGCCCGGGTCTTCCCGTTCAGGCGAAAAGGCCAGGTAGAAATCGCGCCCCACCTGCAGTCCGTCTCGTTGCAGTCGCGGCAGCATCATTTCATCGGTGGTCCCGGGGTAAGTAGTACTTTCCAGGATGATGAGCTGCCCCGGGCGCAGATGGGTGGCCACGGTTTCGGTCGTATCCAGGAGGTAGCGCAGGTCCGGCTCCAACTTGTCGGTGAGCGGCGTCGGCACGCAGATGACGATACAATCGGCGTCCTTGAGCCGCTCAAAATCAATGGTGACATCCAACCGGTGCTGGTCGAACAAAGCGCTGATGGGTGCGATGGGAATGTGCTTGATATAGCTTTCCCGGCGAAGCAGCGCATCGATCTTGTTGCGGTCGATGTCGAAGCCAATGACCGACAGGCCCGCCTTTCCGAATTGAATGAGCAACGGCAGCCCCACGTACCCCAAGCCAATGATGCCCACTACTGCTTCTTTCTTCTGGATTCTTTCGACAAGTTCAGCCATGTTTGTCCTCGTAAGGTTATGTTTGACGAGCTGAGACCATACAGCTCACCTACAGGGATGCGGCGGATGATTGGATTTCGTAATGCCTCCCAGGGCACGCCTGCCCCGGATAGTGCCAGATGTCGCCCGCCATTTCAACGTCAATAACCACCATGACGTGACGGGCGCAACCAATGATGACTCCCCCGTTCGTGCTGAGGTATCGAAGCATGAACGGGGTGTTCGCCCTTCGATATCTCGGGCGAACGGTCGTTTTCATTGAACAGGAACCAAGCACACCCATACCAACACGGAGCTATCCCATGGGAATCACCTGTTTACTGACGGGAGTCGCCGGATTTGTCGGGAGCCACCTGGCCGAACAGCTACTTGCTGCTGGGCCACCGGGTGGTGGGAGTTGACGATCTCTCCACGGGGCGGCTACCCAACATGGATTCCTTCCAAGCCCACCCTGGCTTCTCCTTTCACCAACGATCCGTGGTCGAACCAGGGTTGCTGACCGAACTTGTTCGGCGGCATCCGGACATAAGGGTCATTTTCCATCTGGCAGCCGTGGTCAGTGTCCCCTACTCTCTTTCCCATCCCGATGAAACCATGGCCGTCAACTACCATGCCACCCTCAGGCTACTGGATGAAGCTTGCCAGCACGGCCTTGATGCTTTTTTGTTCGCCGGTTCGGCTGCCGAATATGGCGCCGATACCCGCCTCCCCTTACGCGAGGACTACGCCGACACCACTACCCGCCACCTCAGCCCATACGGAGCGAGCAAGTTTCTGGCGAGTAATGCCGTGGCATCGAGCCTCCAGCCCTGTGGGATTGCACTGCGCTTTTTCAACATCTATGGCCCCCGCCAGGACCCTTCCAGTCCATACAGTGGTGTCATTTCCCGCTTTTTGGAACTGAGTGGGCGCAACCAGGCCATCACTATTTTTGGCGATGGTCAACAAACCCGGGACTTCATCTATGTGGCCGATGCGGTGGATGCCTACCTGCATGCCGCCGGCCTCACGGGAAGAACCTCTCCAGCTCCGGTTCCCCCCGGCATATACAATGTGGCCAACGGCCGGTCGACCTCCATTCTTGAGCTGGCCGATTTCATCCGTGAACTCACCGGCAACCACCATGACCCGTCCTTCACCCCGGAACGTCCTGGCGACATCCGCCACTCCTTGGCCGACATTGAACGGCTGCAACGGGCAAGCGATTGGAAACCGCAGATTTCTCTTCAGGATGGTTTACAGCGAACCCTGGCTTGGGCATCAAAGAGCGGGGAGAGGGCAAGAGCGTAACAGAGTTGCGAGGACGGGAGAGGGCCTCGAGGGCGCAAGAGCAGGATCGGCAGTCAGTCGCGCTCACGCCTTACGGTTCTCGGACTGTGGAGGAATCTTTCCCCCAGGAGGCTCCAATGATTCAGAAAAACTCACTCACCACAGAAAGGAAAACACCATGACAAGGCAGACCATCCTCATAACCGTGGCGTTGTGGGCAGCCATGACCGTAGTTCAGGTGGCGATGGATTCGCCAGCCCAGGGTGCGGACATGCGGCGCCCCGGCGAAACCTTCCAGCCGACCGACTTCAGCAAGCTTCTGGGCATCGATGGCTTCAGCAACAGCCTCCTTCAAAATCATTTCAAGCTCTACCAAGGCTATGTGAAGAACACCAATGCTCTCGATGAAAAGCTCAGAGGCATGCTCAAGGACGGCAAAACCGACACCCCCGAATACGCCGAACTCAAGCGGAGGTTCGGATTTGAATTCAATGGCATGCGACTCCATGAACTCTACTTCGCCAACCTGGGCGGGAAAAAGGACCTGGACCAGGCCAGTCCTCTGCATGTGGCTTTGACCAAGGATTTCGGCAGCTATGCGCAGTGGAAGAAGGACTTTATCGCCACCGGCTCGATGCGCGGTATCGGCTGGGTGATCCTGTACCTCGATGCGCAGACCGGACGTCTGTTCAACCAATGGGTAAACGAGCACGAAACCAACCACCTGGCCGGCTGCAAACCCCTGTTGGTCATGGATGTGTTCGAACACGCCTACATGACCGACTACCAACTGGATCGAGCCCGCTACATCGAGGCGTTCTTCAGGAACATCAACTGGGAGACGGTCACCAAACGTTTCCCATGACACCAAGAACGCCGCGGCCTCCTACCAGGTGCGGCGCACGGGGACACCGTTTTCCTGCAGGAATTCCTTAATCTGTCGGATGGAGTAGGTGCCGTAGTGGACCATGGAAGCGATCAGTGCCGCATCGGCATGACCCTGGGTGAGAACATCGAGCAGGTGTTCCGGTGTGCCCGCCCCTCCCGAGGCGATCACAGGGATCTGCACATGGGTCGAAATCATCCTGGTCAGTTCCAGTTCGTAGCCGACCTGGGTGCCGTCAGCATCGATGGAGTTGAGGCAGATCTCGCCGGCACCCAGGCGTTGTGCCTCCTGTGCCCACCACAGAGCGTCAATTCCCATGAAAGTACGACCGCCGTTGATGACGATTTCATAGCCGGATGGGATCTTGGGAGAGACCGGGACTTTCTTGACATCCATGCCCAGGACCACGCACTGGCTGCCGAAGGCGCCGGCCCCCTGGCGAATGATGTCGGGATTATTGACCGCTGCGGAGTTGACACTGACCTTTTCCGCCCCGGCCAGCAGCACATCGCGCATGTCCTGCAGAGTCCGAATCCCGCCTCCCACCGAAAAGGGTATGAAGATGGAAGCGGCCACCCGGTCCACCACGTCCAGCATGATGTTGCGACGGTCGCTGGACGCAGTGATGTCGTAGAAAACAATCTCGTCAGCGCCTTCTTCGTAGTAGATAGCGCCCCATTTCCACCGGATCGCCGATGTCCACATTGTCTTTGAACTTGATCCCCTTGGTGGTGCGCCCATCGCGCACATCCAAACAGGGGATGATGCGTTTGCTCAGCATAGCGACTCCTTGCGGCAGGTTCTTTCCTCAATGGTTTTCGCGGACGTCAAGCCTGCCAACCGTTCTCCCCAATGCTTATGAATCGAGGCTGCTACCGACTTCATTATGCCCTTCTATTGTTTCTGAGAGCTGGAGGTTGCCCACACGCCCTGTGTCTCAGGGACTGCACCTCGCCAGGCCGACCTCACAGTCGGCCATCCCAACCGCAGAAGTTGCGCAGCAACTGCAGACCCGGCGGCCCGCTTTTCTCCGGATGGAATTGGACCGCCACCAGATTGTCACGGGCCACAGCCGCGGTAAAGTTGACGCCATAATCGGTGGTTCCGGCGATATCTTGGGAATTTGATGGGTCCGGATAATAGCTGTGAACAAAGTAGAACTCACTGGTGACTGGGATGCCGGCAAAAACCGGGTGGCTCCTTGAAAAAGCCACGCCGTTCCAGCCCATGTGCGGGATCTTCAGGGGCCGACCATCACTTTCGGTCATGTCTTTACTGAACAGCCGCACTTTACCGGGAATGATGCCAAGGCACGGGGTAGCATTTTCTTCGCTGTAGTCGAACAACACCTGCAAGCCCACGCAAATGCCCAAGATTGGCACCCCGGCCGCCAGCCGTTCGCGCAGCAAATCGCCCAGTCCCAATTCACCCAAGTCGGCCATGGCCTTACCGGCCGCACCTACCCCTGGAAAGATCACTCGTTCGGCTTTCCGGATGACACCGTGGTCGTGGGTGATTTGACAGGGATAGCCAAGGTGGCTGAGGGCCCGTTCCACGCTGGTGAGGTTTCCCGCTCGATAGTCCAGAATAGCGATCACAGAATTTCTCCTCGTTGTCGTTTCCTCGCCAGCAACGGCCTCGGGCCGTTGCTGCAAGTTTCTTTTGACATGTTTTCCGCTAAGGGGCAAGATTCTTCAAAACACACCACCCGTCACCGGGAACCTAGCACTGCTGGGCAGAGGTATTCTTTTGAGGTTTACGCTCAACAGGAAAGAGCCCATCCCCTGGTGGCTAGGGGATTCGTCAGCCCTGGTCTTGCTCACCCGGCATCGGCATAACCACTCACAGAGTAAGGACATGACCATGCAAGGCATTATCGAATCGCTCCGCAAACAACGGCAGCAGCTCATCGAAGACCTGGGCGAAGACATCTTCAGCCGCCACACGAGTCTGTTGGAGATCGCCATCATTTCCCTCTACAACCGTCTGGTCAACCGGCTTAGCCAGGACAGCGAGCAGGTTCGCGCCAGCGGGGTGGTGGTGGCACTGGGGGCCTTCGGCAGGAGTGCCATAGGGCCGGACGATCCGGTCCACATTCTGTTCCTGCAAACCGAAACCCTCGCCGAGGGCTTCCCCTGGCATGAAGAAATCACCGTGCCGCTGGAAGAAGCGGGGTGGAAGCTCGAAGTGAGCGTGGACCACATCGAGCATATTCTGGGCCGGGCCGAGATCGATTTTCCCTACCTCCTGCAACTTCTGACTGCGCGTTACGTATCCGGAAGCCGCCCGCTGATGGAACAATTGGACGGCGCCCTTGGTGACCTGCTGGCCAATAATCGCAACCAGTGGCTGCAGCGACTGCGCGAAAGCGGTGAGGCTCGCCTGCTTCTGCTGGCAAAAACCGGAGAGCTGGCTGGAACCTGACCTCCTGGAGAATCCCGGCGGACTCGCGGACATTCACGGAATCCGCACCGCCTGCCGCATCGCAGGTGATGTGCGGAGTATCGAAGATGCCATTTTTCGCGGCTACTTGCTGCGCGCAGAAGTGGATGCGCTGCTTCAAGCGGAAAAGCTGCTGGCAAGACTGCTCGTGGTGGTCCAAACCATGGCCCGGGACCATTCTACCGTGCTGCGTTTCCATGACCAGGAAATGCTGGCAGAAAAGCTTCATTATGCCACTCGATCCGGTTTCCTGCCAGTGGAGACCTTCATGCAACAAGTTCATCAGGCTTTTCATGAGGTGATGCGGATTTGCGAGGATTTCTGGGGCCGGGTGGCGGAGGGCTTGTGGGGAGACGATGAAGAACCACCTCCGACGGATGCCCCCGCCTGGTTGGAAACCGGTGTGGCCTATCGGTTCGGCAGGATCGTCGTGCATCCCAATATTTACCCGCAATCTGCGGCATCGCTCCTACACCTGTTTGCCCTGGCGGCCAAGCATGGCCTTGGCTTAGCCAACAGCACCAAGCAATGGATCCGCCATCATCGCAACCTTTTGGACGCCACCGCGGGCAGCGCTCAGGTCCGTCAGGAATTTGAAGACCTGCTCCTGAAAGACCGACCCAGCATCCCCATGGTACGCTGCCTCTACAATCAAGGCCTGCTCTCCGCCCTCATCCCAGAACTGGCACCGGTGCACGGCCTGGTGAAGCACGACGCCTTTCATGCCTACCCGGTACACGAACACCATCTGCGCACTCTGAGTGAACTCAAACGGCTCCACGGCGGCGAATACCAACAGAGCCAACCGGAGCTTAGCCAGATTGTTCGCACCGTGGACAACCCCATGTGTTTGTATCTGGCCGCTTTGCTCCACGACATCGGGAAGAGTGCCGGCAGCGAACACGCCCTCCACGGCGGTGAAAAAATCCCGGCTATTGCCCGCCGTCTCGGATTGCAGGCCGAAGAATCCGATGCCGTGCAGGCTTTGACGGCGCAACATCTGCTGCTCCTGGACAACGCCGCCATGCGCGACCTGGCCGATGAAGAAATGCTTACCCAGTGCGCCTTAAGCATCGGCAACGTGGAACGGCTCGACCTGCTCCTACTGCTGAGCTTCGCTCTCATGTACGCCACAGGCCCCAGGGCCATCGAGAAATGGCAGCAGACCCCGGTCCTGCAGCTCTCCCAGAAGGTGCGACTGCTCTTGGAAAAGGGCGAACCCAGCGCCCAGGCCATAGCCGAAAAGATGGAGCACCTCAAGATCCAGGTCAGTCACGAAGTGGCAGACATCATCGACCATGACGAGCTGAACGTACACTTCGCCGAACTGGCCCCACGCTATCTGCTTTCCATGCCTCCCAACACCATTGCCCGGCACCTGCGGTTGGAACGTCAGCTGCAAAACAGCAAGGACCGGCTAATGTGCGAGGTCGGCAGCTCCGGCCTGACCTATGAACTGACCCTGATGAGCTGGGAGATGCCGGACCTGCTGGTGCGCACCGCGGGAATCCTGACCCTGCACGACCTCAACATCACCGGAGCGCAGGTCTTCACCAAGAAAAACGGCGTGGTACTGCTGATCTTCCAATGCCGGGTGCCCGAGGGGCTGACACAAAAACCCGACTGGAAAGCCATCCGGCAAGACATGAAACGCTCACTGGAAGGCAAGCTGGCCCTGGATTACCGCATCGCCGCCCACGCCGCCCAGCGCGGCTACCTTCGTTCGGTAGTGCGGCGTTCCCCCAGCCGAGCGGTGGTCGACAATGAATCCAGTGGCAGTTACACTATCCTTGAAGTGTATTCCACCGATCGCGTGGGGTTGCTCTACACTATCACCCGCACTTTGCTCGACCTTCACGTACGTATCTATGTGGCCAAGATCACCACCCGCATCGACCAGGTTGCTGACGTTTTCTACATCCTGACCGATGATGGACAGAAGGTGACCGACCCCGATCAGATCAAGGAGATACAAAATGCCCTGGCATTCTGGCTGGATGCCGTCCAGGCAGGCGCCACGGACTGCGACACTGCTCAACAAGGAGGGAGAGCCATGCAACGCTTGCTTCAATGCCTGTGTTTGCTCATTGTTGTGTTTGGGTCTACTACTGGGCCTTCCAGGGTGTGTGACCACGGCACCTGCACCTCAGGAACAAGCCCCCGCGACTCCACCTCGGACGGAGCAAACCACTACCAGGAAAGCACCCCAAGCTTCTGAACGGAGTGGATTGCTGAAGCAAGGCCAAAGGCGCAAAGGACCGCTAATTTTCCAAGGCCTTGGAAAAATACGAGGAAGGGTTGAAGCGGGCGCAAGCAGCAGATAACAGAAAAAAGGTCGCCAGATTCCTCACCGGAATCGGCACCACCTATCGTGATCCTCGCTGAACATACAAGGCGCTGCAGTACCTGGAGCAGGCCCTGGCCGCCAGCCGCAGCATCGGGGATCGCCAGGGTGAAGGGCGGGAGTTGGGCAACATCAGCAGCGTGTATCAATTGCTCGCTCAATACGACAAGGCGTTGCAGATTCGTGAACAGGCCCTGGCGATCAGACGGGAGACTCGCGACCGCAAAGGTGAGGGCGCCGATCTCTACAACATGGGCATCCTCTACCGCCAGTTTGGCTACTACCAAAAGGCCCTGGAGTACTACAATCAGGCCCTGCCGATCATGAGAGAGACCAACAATCGGCTGGGGGAAAGCTCCGCTCTTTCATCTCTGGGGTGATGTTTCTGTATGCTTGGCCAGTACGAAAAGGCGCTGCAAGTTCTTCAACAATCCATGGCCATCGCTGAGGAACTCGACCACCGCAAGGCTAAGGCCAATGTTCTCGCCACCATGGGAACCGTTCATCGAAGGCTCGGGCAGTATGGCAGGGCGCTGCAATACCACCAGCGATGCTTGACTATCAGAAAAGAGACCGGAAACCGCAGGGGTGAAGCAGCCGCGCTCAGCCTCATCGGCAACGACTACTTGAATCTCCAGCAGTTCAACCAGGCCTTGCAGGCTTTTGAGCCGGCGCTGGCCATTACCAGAGAAATCAAGGACCGCAGGGGCGAGGGTGATGCTCTCGGTAGCATGGGCAGCGCCTACAATGGCCTCGGTCAATACGAAAAGGCACTGCAACATCAAGAACAGGCGCTGGCTATCAGGCGAGAAATCAAGGACCTCCGCGGCGAAGGCATGGCCCTTGTCGGCATCGGTTTCGGTTGCCGCCAACTGGGTCGCCAAGACCGTGCTCTACAGGCGCTGAATCAGTACCTGAAAATTTTCCAGGAAATGGGGGCACCCGAGTTCCTGTGGAGGGCACAGCGAGGACTTGCATCGGTTGAAGCCAGGATGGGGAAGCATGAAGAGGCTGTTGCTCACTATGAGCAGGCGCTGGATACCATCGAATCGGTCCGTGGCGAGTTGAGCGAAGAAGCCGCCAAGGCCACCTTCATGAGAGATAAGCTGAGGGTCTATGATGAGTTGATCATTCTTCTGCAGACCATGTACGCCAAAAGCCCGGCCAAAGGCTATGACCGCAAGTCCCTGGAGATCTTCGAGCGCAAACAGGGGCGTGTCTTTTTGGAGGAGATAGGGAAGAGCGGAGCCCGGAACTTTGCCGGTCTTCCCGAGGCCGTACGAACCCGAGAAAGCGAGCTGGAGGATCGATTAGCCGAACTACGGTCGGCTGTTGCCGATGAGCGGTCCAAATCCTCCAAAGGGCAAAGTTCCCCTTCGGTGCGCGCCCTGCAGCAGCAGATCACCCAGTTGAAATCGTCGGCTGCCAAACCTTCGCGAGGAGATGAAGGCCGGCTACCCTGACTATTATGCCATGAAATACCCCCGGCCAGCCACTCTTTCAGAGCTTCAGGATAGAGTTCTTAAGCCCGGAGAAGTGGTCCTGGTCTATGGAGGATCCTGGAGAAGGCCACCTGCCTCTGGGTGATCGCCAAGGATCAGTTCAAGCTTTTCTCCATCGGCATCGGCGAAAAGGAACTGGCGAACAGGGTCAGCACGTTTCGACAAGGATTGGATGTCGTGCTGGAAGCGATTCAGAGAAAAGAAAGCGTGGAGAGTTTCTCCAAGATTCTCCAAAGCTCCCTCAAAGACCTGCAGCAGAATGGCCGCGGACTGTATACGCTGCTGTTTCCGGAAGGCGCGCGCCCCATCGTTGCGCAAGCCGGCACGCTCTATGTGGTGCCCACCGGTTCTCTCTATGCGTTGCCGTTTGAGGCCCTAGTGACTGCCGGGAAAACCGGTGAAAAGGACCTCCATTATTTGGTGGAGAGCCACTCTATTGGCTATCTTTCTTCCGCATCACTGCTCAAGATACTTCGTGATGCCAAGTCGCGACGGAAAGAGACTGCGCAATTCCCGCTGTTGGCTTTCGCCAACCCCACTTATGGGGGGACCAAGGCCAGTCTCCCCAAGGGAATACCGCTGAGGGCAAGCGGCGCCGATGAGGCCGGCACTTCGGCCGGCGACTCCGCCATGACCGATATGCGGGCGCGGTCCTATATGCAGTTGATGGGAGGGGGTTTTGCGGAATTGCCGGACACTGAAGATGAGGCCAAAGAGATCAAATCGATTCTTGCTGCCCCTGACCAAAGCCACCCACTGCAGCTCAGGGAAGCTGCCTCCCGCAGCAACATCCTTCGCTATAACAAAGAAAACAAGTTGGGGGCGTATCGCTACCTGGTATTTGCCTGTCATGGCGTCATACCGGGTGAAATGGACCCCGTGACCCAGCCTGCCCTGGTGCTGTCCCACCCTGACCCTAACACCCAGGGGGAAGGCTTTCTCACCATGGCCGACGTCTTTGGACTACAACTGAACGCCGACCTTGTCACGCTTTCTGCCTGTAACACCGGAAGAGGTAAAACACGAAGGGGCGAAGGAGTCATCGGCCTTACCCGGGCTTTCATGTACGCCGGAACCCCGGCTATCTCCGTTACGCTCTGGTCGGTGGAATCAAAATCTGCCAAGGTCCTGAGTACCGGGTTTTACCAAAACCTGAAGTCCGGGAAAAGCCGCGCTGAAAGCCTGCGCACCAGCAAGCTTCGCATGATCCGAAGCGAAGCAGGCGAATACTACCACCATCCATTCTTCTGGGCTCCAGTGGTGGTTTTCGGGGATGGCAGCTAACCAGGTGATTGGGGGTTCTGGATACTTCACAAGAAAGGATGCTGAGCTCATGGAATCCGTGCTTTTGCAGAAGGATGGGCCGATTGGCTATCTGGTACTGAATCGCCCTGATAAACGCAATGCGTTGTCCTTGGACCTGATGAAAGAACTGCTCGGGAAACTGGATCAAGTCGCTCAGGACGAGACTATCCGGGTGGTGGTGGTTCGGGGCGAAGGCCAAATGTTCAGCGCCGGCCACGACATCAAGGAGATGTGTGGCGACGACAAGGACTTGCACCAGTTTCGCACGATCTTTACCACCTGCAATCGGTTGATGCAACGGCTACACTACATGCCCCAACCGGTGATCGCCCAGGTACATGGCATCGCCACCGCCGCCGGCTGCCAACTGGTGGCCGCCTGTGACCTGGCCATTGCCGAAGAAGGCTCCCGATTCGCCACACCGGGGGTGAAAATTGGCCTTTTCTGCACCACGCCGATGGTACCGCTGGTGCGGCTGATTGGGCGACGCCGGGCACTGGATATGTTGCTCAGCGGACGCTTCATCTCGAGTCAGGAAGCCTTGCAATTTGGGCTTCTCAACCGGGTGGTCCCAGCCGATCAGTTGGCAGAAACCACCCGCCTGTGGGCATTGGAAATCGCCCAATACAGCCGCTTCACCCTGGCTCTCGGGAAGCAAGCCTTCTACGAACAGGTCGATCTAAGCGAAAGATCGGCCTACAACTATGCCAAGGAAGTGATTGCCATGAACTGCATGGCCGAAGATGCTCAGGAAGGTATGCAAGCGTTTCTACAGAAGCGCCCGCCAGTTTTCCGGGGGCGTTGAAGGAGCGCTTGAAATCTCCCATCTGGAAGGAGGGGGCAGCTACCAAAATTTTTCGAATATGCGCTAACTGCGCAACTGCTCAGGAGTTTTCTTGCACGGCAATTCTCAACCCCACCGGGAGAGATTCGCCGAAGATCCAGTCCTGTTCCCTCCGGTCCAGGGGGGCATCGGCCTGAGTCAAAAGCTCTAATAGCGACCGGCATTGGGCAATGGCTGAAGCCAAGCGGTGATGCAGTTCTGTACTCGTCGCGCGGCAGGTCGCGGGCGCGATCGCCACTCGGCCTGACCAAGTTCACCAGAGCCTGGGCGGCATCGGTTGTGGGGCGTGGCAAGGCTTCATCAGGGGTTTCACCCAGGTGAGCACCTCTTTGGCCGCCACCACGCGATTCACTGGACCGTAAAAGGGGATGCGTGCCCCGATACGGCTCGAGCGCCCACAGCTCCTGGGCCTTCCAGGCACCTTTTGACGAGGCTCTGAAGCAATAGCCGCCCAGTTCGGTTTTGGCCTCCAGCGGCAGTCGCTCGAAATTGGCCAAGGCCATCCATATCTCCACCATCTCCTGGGGAGCTGCCTTCCTGGCCGGCTTGCCGGCGGTTTTCTTCTTCTCGCCGGTAGCGGCAAAGTACGGCGTCAACTGCTGGTAGATGAAATACTGCTGCCCAGTGTTCAGGCCACCGGCCACGCGCCGCCAGAAGACCCACCATTCCGAACGACTCTGCGCCTGCCTCGGAAAGCGCAACCCCTGCGGGAAAAGCTTCCACACTTGTTTCATGCGCCATTCGTCGACCGGGTCCCCATAGCCGGGCCGCAGGCAGTAGCCCAAAAGGTTCAACCAACGCGCCTCATGTTGGGGGCTCAAAGCCCGCCCAGCTTCGCACTCCAGCAAGGTGTCGGCAAATCTTCGCAGCAAGGCTGCCGACCAGCGTTCCCTGGAAAGCTCCAGCAGCGTCACCAGCTCCTTGACCAAGCGTTCCGGCGCAACACCGGTGCTCTCGGCCTCTTTGGTGAAGGCAGCGCGGATTTTGGTTTGAGCCGTTTCAACCAGGACGGCGTCCAGGGTTTCCCCGCGGGCAGTGCCGATCCATCCTGGGTTTCGCCTTCCTGACGGGTGCGCACATCGAATTGGAGTTGCCAGCGGTGTGAAGTCTGTTGCGACTGGCACCAGAGTTCCAGGATGCCGATCTCGGTCAGCCGCAATGCGAGGCGTACCGGAATGTTGCGACTGGAATCCTGTTTACCGAAGCGAAGGACGGTGCGGATGGGAAGAAGCGCACTGACCTCATCGGGATTCAGGTAAACGACATCGCCCAAATGATCGCCCAACCGCGTGCTGGAACTGAACAACTGAAAAGCCACCGGCTGATTGGCCAGGACCTCGAAGGCAGGCTGTTGGAGTTCGGTGGAAAAGCCCTCCTCGGCTCCGCGAGGTACCAGACAAACCGCATGGACACCCCCCCCACCTTCCTCGCCCAGAGCCTCGCATTCATTTGAAGCCAGAGCTTCCCGCCCCCGCCCTGGTGGGAGGGATCGGAGGAGACGGACCAGCGGGCATGGAGCAAGATTCAGCTTCCTCAACTTCCCCCTTGAAGAAATGGGTCGCAAGGGTACTGTCCGGGTGGGCATCCATCTTTTCATCGGCCGCCACCTGCACGTAGTAGGCGCGTGGGCTCCCGGCTCCAACTCGAACCCCTTCCCCTAAGCGCACCAAGCCGTAATAGGCGGCGCCCACCGCCACGGCCAATTCCGGCTGCGGGTTGGGCAGTTCTTCAGGCTGCCAATCGGGACCGGCATCATCTTGAAACCAGCGTTGCACCACGGCGGCCAGGCGCTGACGAACTGATTCTGGCGCCAGACTCCCCCGTTGAAGAGCAGATAGTCGGGATACAGGACGGTGCGTCCGGTTTCTTCGCGAAGTAGTTCCCGGTGACGGCGCCAGAACGCCGCCAAATGCCGAGTCACCGCCGGTTCCGAAACATACGGCAGACCCCATTCGCTCAGCCCAGTGCGACGAATTGGCGCCAGCGCGTCATCCCTTTCCACGAAAGGGAAGAAACCATCCAGGATGAGGGATTCCACCTCATTTGTAGTGAGGGTGGCCCGCAGGGTATCGGCTATGAGTTTCCCACCGGTCCCCACCACCGTGACATCCACCTGTGGTCTGGTGGGATCTGCCAGCAGGGTTTCCTTGGCATGGCGGCATTGATGACAGAGTTGATGCCAGCGGCGGGCATCCAGCTTGCCGGGCTGCCCAAGGAGGCGCGTTTCGATGTGACGGGCGATGGTCAGATCCATATTGTCACCGCCCAGCATGAGGTGCTCGCCCACGGCCAGACGGTCGAAACGAAACCCGGTGCGGCCAGCCCTGACGCTGACGATGGTGAAATCGGTAGTCCCACCGCCCACATCGCAAACTAAAATGATCTGGCCGGGTTTCATGGCCGTCTGGGCACGGTCCTGGGCGCGGTCATCAAGCCAGGCATAAAAGGCCGCCAGCGGCTCTTCCAGCAAGATAATGCGTTCGAATCCGGCCCGCCGAGCTGCATCGACGGTCAGTTCCCGAGCCACTTCATCGAACGATGCCGGAACCGTCAAAACAATGAGCTGCTGTTCCAGTTGGCAGTCTTCCCGAGCGCCAGCCATGACCTGATTCCAGGCCTCCCGGATATGCAGAAGATAGCGGGCGCTGGCATCCACCGGCGAAAGCTTGGCCACATCAGCCGCCGCCCCCCAGGGCAGAATGGCGGCGGTGCGATCCACACCGGCATGACAGAGCCAGGATTTGGCTGATGAAAGCAGATGTCCCGGCACCAGGGCGCCTTGTTCGCGAGCGAATTCGCCCACCGCATAATGGCGCTCCGGGTCCCAGGGGAGCGCCGTGCTGCCGGCAGGAAGTTCGTAGGGTCCGGGAAGATAGAGAAAGATGGCAGCACCCGGCGATGACCGACTCCCCCCGAGGTCACCAACTGCGGGATCTCCAGGAAACGGATCCGCGGTTCCCGGGGACTTCCTTCGGGGTTCGGTCCACATAGGCCACCGCTGAATTGGTAGTGCCCAGATCGATCCCGACCACGAACCGGTATGGACGATCTTCGGAAATCCAGAGATCCTCCATCAGGTTTCCTCATGTTCCCGCAGATTGAATTCCAGTTTCCACCGATGAGTGCTTCGTCTCGAGCGACACACCAGAGTTCCAGCGTGCCGACCTCGGTCACCCGGCTTTCCAACCACACCGGAACGACGTTCCCGCCCACTTCGGCCTCGCTCGCCGGAAGCAAGACTGTCATGGTGTTCACCTCTTCGATTTCCCCGCTCCAGTCTTCCACGATCTCGCCGGCCTGGTCCTGCTTGCGGACCGTGGAACCAAGCAGGGAAAACTCCGCGGGCTCGCCCACCGCCAAGCCGAATTCCTTCTCGCGCATCGAGGCTTCGCTGCCTTCTTCCATCCCGAATGGGACCACGCAGAGGGCCTTGATTGGCGTCGGAACGCCCGGCACACTGGGCATGGAGGTTTCAATGCCGATGTAGTAGGAGCGCGCCGCACCGCCGCGGATACGAACTCCGCGGCCACGCCGCGCCAGGCCGTAATAGGCGGCGCCACGGGCTACCGCTAGATCCAGGTCTACGGACGTGAGTTCGCGCAGTGGTTGACGCCCGCTTCCCTCGCCAGGCGTTCAGGACCGCCAGTACCCGCTGACGGAGCACCTCGGATTTCATCACCCCACCGTTGAACAAGACCGCCGACGGAAAGACCGCGTTGGTTGAACCGTTTCGGAGCTGCCGCCGTCGCGTTGGCGCCCGAGAAACCGGGCGAGGTGGTGGGTGACGGCCGGGTCCGCGGCATAAGGCAGCCCCATCTCGCGCATGCCAACTCGGGCCTTCTCCTCCGGATAATCAGTACGTTGACACTCGGGGAAGAAACCATTCAGCAGGACCTGTACCACCTCTTCGCGGGTGAGTTCGGTCCGGATGGTGCCGCCGATCAGCGACGACCCGCGGCCGAGAATGACCACAGGTTCGGCTGTCAGCTCGGGGTTGGCCAGGAGCCGCTCCTTGGCTTGGCGGCAGCTGTACCACAGGCCGCGCAACTGCCAGGAATCGAGCTTGATCCCCGTTTGAGCCAGCTTGCCCTGGACGGCGTAGGCCAGCGTCAAATCCATGTTGTCACCGCCCAGAAGGAGGTGGTCACCTACCGTCACGCGCCGCAGGACCAGTTCGCCGCCTTCTTCGCGGCCTGGATCAGGCTGAAATCAGTCGTGCCGCCGCCCACGTCGCACACCAGGATGGATTCACCGACCCGCACTTCCTTGCGCCATGCGGCTGGACGCGATTCCAGCCAGGCGTAAACCGCCGCCTGGGGTTCCTCAAGCAGGGTGATGTGCTCCAGGCCGGCTTCGCGGGCCGCCTGAGCGGTCAATTCCCGCGCCACCGCATCAAAAGATGCCGGCACCGTCAAACAGATGTCTTGGTCTTCCAACCGTGCCGCCGGATCGGTGCCCGCCATGGTCTGGTTCCAGGCGTCGCGGAGGTGCTCCAGGAGCAGCGTCGAAGCTTCCACCGGCGAAATTCGTCGCCCATCCGCCGGGCTGTCCCACGGCAGAATGGCCTGAGTCCGGTCCACCCCCCGGTGGCAGAGCCACGATTTGGCCGACGACACCAGACGCTGCGGCAGCTCTGCACCGCGTTGCCGGGCAAATTCTCCCACAGCGAAATCCCGCTGCTCGTCCCAGGGAAGCGCCAGGCTTCCAGAAGCCACTTCGTGCGGCCCGGGAAAAAACAAAAACGAAGACAGCAACGGCAGCGTGCGGAGTTCCCCGGGACTTGTCACCTGGGGTACCGAGAAAACCTGAATATCCGGTTCATGGTCGACATCATCGACGACCCGCGCAAACGCCAGGACACAATGGGTCGTGCCCAGATCAATACCAACGACATATTCTGAATTATGCACGATCACCTCAATAACGGCCACGCCCTGGCGGGCACAACGAAGCATGAAACCCCCCCGTTCGCCCTGAGGTATCGAAGCAAGAACGGGGGTTCGTCCTTCAATACCTCAGGGCGAACGGTTATTTTCGCTTAGTACACGTCCACAGAATGAAGTGCCCAATAATTCGTTGCGTCACCCCCGCGAAGGCGGGGGTCCAGTGAACCATGGAAACACCTGGATTCCCGCCTGCGCAAGAATGACGGCCTGGTCACCGAGCCTGCAAGACAAGGCTGACAGAGTACTAGATCACTTCCACCTCGGCTGGCGCCAGGACCCAATCCTTCTCTTGACCGGGACTCAATTGGGGAAGTTCCATTTTCACCACTCGCCAACCACGATGACGAAGCACCCCAGTGAACGGCGGTTGACCGGAGATCGCACCGGTGAGACGGGTAGCCGCCGCATCGAAACCAGCTTCCACCGTGACCTGCGCACCCTCATCGGCGTCGTAGATAGGATTCAAGCTGACGTGTTCATTGAGTGCCTGTCTACATCCCGCATGGATGCTGCGAACCGCGGCACCTATTTGAGCGTCCTCATAGAGGTTAAGATCCTCCTGGAGAAAATCAATCACAAACGCCCTTGTCGCTGCAGGATAGCGAGGATCTGAACAGCGGCTTCGGGGGCTTTTTGGGCGTATCGCACCGGTGCTTCGAGTTGGGTGGCCGGTTCCACCGCCGCCGGCACCAACGTTTGGAACTCCTCGGTTCGCGTCGTGCAGGCCTTCTCCAAACGGCGGCCGTGACCCAGGATGAACAGCACCAACACCAGGGTGACGGCAGCCCCGGTGCCGAACACCGCCACCACCAGGTATTGTTCCAACTGGCTCACCCATTGGAGGACATTGTTGACCACGAGTCGAATATCCTCAGGAAGATCTGCTCCTTTGCCGCCGCGAAGGGGTCGAACCATTGGTGGAAACCGGTCAAAAGACGCTGGATAACCAGGAAGAAAGCCACCAACAGCATGGAATTGAATACGGTACAAGAGATCAGCGTCTTGATTCCAAAAGCCAACCGTGAGCGCATCGCGGACTCCTTTGATGTCCAAAGTGATTTCGTTGAAGCCGCCGCCGATGATCCGAACAGGTGCGGGACTCCCATTCTCGGAAAAAGCAGTTCGGACCCAGCCGCATGCCGCCGAACGGCCACCGGTGCGGACCCATACGGCGCCAAAGCCGACAGCCGTGAGCTCGTCTGGCAACTGTTGCTCGTCCTTTAACAAAGTCAGCTCACGAATTCAAGGAGGCGTGCAGGCAGGACGCTCTTGTGGGGCATGAATCCCGTCAATGACAACACACATTTCAGTGCAACCTCTTGTAAAACCTTATCATGTCATTCCCTAGGAATCCCACCCACAGCGGGACACAGACGGGAATCCAGCCCAGCCGCAAACGTGATTCGGAGTGTTCTGGCCCCCCGACTTCGCGCGGCTGACGGCTATCGCGAATTATGTAAGGTCCTCAAGGGATCGATTTGTTCAGCGTCCTTTCTGCTGTCCAGGTTGCTTGTCGTCTTCAGGCTTCACCCGCGCGGTCGTTGGAACGATTCCCCAGGCCATCAGGCAAAACCCATCATGAATTGGTGCACGACCTCGCGATTGACCGGTTGCTTCGCCAGAGGACCGGATTTGAGTGCCGGGATGTGATCTTCGTACGCCATTCGTTGGTTGCGGTAGACGATCCCGATGGGGATTTCGTCGCCCCATTGCCTGGATATGTTCATGGCGGCCTGCCAGTCGGTGGGATCATAATCGGGCGGCAACGGGCGGCAGCGTTCCTTGTACCAGGCGAAGGTGTTGACGTTGTTGAAAGAAACACAAGGATGGAGGATGTCCACCATGGCAAACCCTCGGTGATTGAGGGCCTGAACGATTGTAGCCACCAAGTGCTCCTTGGCACCCGAGAAGGAACGAGCCACAAATCCGGCCCGCAAGGCTACGGCCACCGCGATGGGGTTATACGGCTCGGAAAAAACCCCGTCGGGCTGGGCTTTGGTGACGAAACCCTCCGCTGTGGTTGGACTGGCCTGACCCTTGGTGAGGCCGTAGATCTGGTTGTTGTGCACCAGCAAAGTGACATCAATGTTGCGGCGGATGGCCGCCAGGAAGTGGTTGCCGCCTTCGCCGTAATTGCAGCCATCCCCGCTTTCCACCACTACCTTGAGGTCGCTGTTGGCCAACCGCGCGCCGGTCGCAGTCGGCAGCGCCCGCCCGTGCAATCCGTTGAACACGTTGGCGTTGAGGTAATGGGGAGCCTTGGCCGCCTGCCCGATGCCGGAAACAAAAAGCAGTTGGGGGGGAGCTAATTCAGCCGCCACCAAGGCTTCCTTGACCGCTGCCAAAATGGCATGATTGCCGCACCCAGGACACCACGCCGTATCGAATTGCCCAAAATCTTCCAATCGTACCATGATCCACCCCTCTCAGCTGCTTATTGAAATCGCTTTATGGCGAGCAATGTGTCGCGTCGTCATTACCGTGCAGCGAACATCCGGAGAAACCGCACAACCTGCTGGATGCCGTCTTTCACCGGCGTAACCTGGAGTAGCGCTCGAAAAAGCTCAACTTGCAATGGGACTCGTCCACCGCGCTATCGCTGCAATCCCCGCAGGATGTATTCCGGGTGATGGCCAAACCGTCATAGCGCAAAACCAGTCGTCGAATATGGAACCCGGTTTCGCGTCGGATCAGACGAGCAAACTGGCCGGTGGCATTACCTTCGACCCCGACGACTTCACCGGCGGCCTGGAGCCGAGCCAGAAACTATCCGGCATCAGCGGCCACACCTGGGAGAAACATAATGTGGCGATCCGCTTTCCGGCTGGCGAAGTTCCGCAGCCGCTTCCAGGACCGCTCCCCGCGATGACCCCCAAGTCACCAGCAGGCATTCCGGCTGGGTCATTCGCCCTGGTAGCTGGGGGCAATGACTTCGGCCAACAGTCCCTGGAGCTTGCGGAAACGCTTTTCCACCATCTGCTTGCGTACCCCAATACCTCGGTCAGATGCCCATCTTCGCGTGTGCTCGCGCTGTCCGCCACCACCAAGTGAGAACTCATACCGGGAAGCAGGCGCGGCGAGATACCGTCCGCGGTCAAAGCGTAGCGCCGATACGGCGCGGCGACCTCGTTCGGATCGCTCCCCACACGAAGCAACGGCACCTGGTCCAGATCGAAGGGCGTCACTGCCCGGTAACAATCGGCCAGCAGCTGATCGGTAAGGACAAAGACGGGCCCCTGGAAGCGTTCGGCCCAGAAAAATGCCTGACAAGTGAGGTGGAAGCATTCCTCGATGTCCGTAGGAGCGAGGATCGCTCTCGGGAATTCCCCGTGCCCCGCGTGCAGCACCAGTTCCAGATCGCCCTGCTCGGTGCGGGTCGGGAGTCCGGTGGCGGGTCCGGGTCGTTGTGCCACCACAATGACCACGGGCGTCTCGGTCATGGCGGCCAAACTGACCCCTTCCACCATAAGGGCAAAACCACCACCGGAAGTGGTCACCATGCTGGCAGCTCCGGCAAAAGATGCGCCAATGGCCATGTTGATGGCAGCAATCTCGTCTTCGGCCTGTTCCACCACCAACCCCTGGTTCCGGGCCTGAGCGGCCAGGGTCAAGGCCACTGAGGTGGATGGAGTCATCGGGTAAAACGCACAGAATTTGACCCCGGCCGCCATGGCCCCGAGGGCAATGGCTTCGTTGCCGTTCATCATCAGCCGCTGCGGCGCCCGTTCCTGGACCGGAAGCTTAAGCGCCTCCTGATTCTGCGTGACAGTCCAGCCATAGGCGCCGTCCAGGGCCTTGCGGTTCTCCTCGGTGACTTCCGGATGCTTTTTGCCGAACAAGGATTCCACTGCTGCCAGGAGCATATCACGGTCCAAGCCGAGAAGCGCCCCGGCAACACCAAGCGCCACCACGTTGTGGTAGCGCGCTTTACTCAAATCACTGAAGGGCACCTTCAGACAGCTGGTACAAGGCAGGTCCACTTCGGCAAACAGAGCCGCATCCACCACGATGGTGGCGCCAGGGGCCAATTCCGCTGCGTGCCAGGAGATGGTTTCCCGATCGAGTGCAATCAGCAGGTCCACCGGTTCGCGCGGAGCCGAAATGGTTCCAACCCCACAGCGGATGGTGAAGGTGTTATGCCCACCGCGGATGCGGGACATGTAACTCTGCGTGACCAGGATCTCGAAGCCGCTTCGCACCACGCTCTTGGCCAGCAACTGTCCCACCGTCACCAACCCCTGCCCTGCCTCGCCGCCAATGACCACATTCACCGTCTGAACGCCCATAGGTCGTAACCTCTCTTGTCTGGTAATCCCCCGATATGCATCGGGACCATCTGCAGCCGGCCGCGTTGCGGTAGCGTCCCGAGTATTCCATGTTTCCGTTGGTCGAATGCTTGCCTGGCAATGAAGGTAACACAAAATGAGGAGGGCGAGTAGCTGTTAGGCGAAAACACGGCGACCGGGAGACGCATAGACGCAGGAATCTGGAGACGAACCGACAGCACACCTTGGGAAATGGGGAAACGCGTTGTCGTAAAGCTGTGCACAGCGAGAAACATCTTCCTCCCGATGGATATTCTCCAGCCAGCCGTCGCCGAGTTCCTGCTCGAGATGGCGGCCGGTAAACCTTAACCAGGTACTGCTTGCAACCGTTTGTCACGGGTATTTGTTCTGGATGGGCCCGATTTCCGGACGGCAACGAAGCGAAATCACTCCGCTGGAATGCGAGAGGCCTGTCACAGCAACTTTTGTTGTCAATCTGGAGCCGTTTCAGTGTAAAGAATTGTCACTTGGTGACAACGACGGTCAACACTTGTTGAGAGCGCGTCTTTGGAACTCCTGCTTCGCCTGAGCGTATGGCCTGATACCAATAAGCCGGGATTTCCAGATGGAAACTGAGCCGGAAATCGCAACACATGACCAGTTGAAAGAGGATCACCACGAAGTGGCAGCCCCCGTCTCCAAAACCGCCCAAGTCTGCCCCAAGTGCGGCCATACCCAGCCAGAAGCCGAAGAATGTGCGCGTTGCGGCATTATCTTCAGAAAATTTCAAGCTGCTTCGGGCAACCTTCCAGGAACCAGGATCGGCCCCAGTTCTGTCACCTTCTATGATCTAGCCAAAGAAAGACGACAGTGGATACTGCTCACGGTACTGCTGATTGTCCTGGCGAGTCTACTACACCACGTCATCTCTAATCGCGACATCAAACACCCTCCCGGAGTTTTGGCCGCTGCGCAACCACAGCAGGTTATGATCCGCAACCCTCACCCCTGGCAGAAGGGGAAGCGACTGGTGGTGCCCCTGGCGCACTTCCAGATCCAGGCGCGAGTACTCAGTACAGAGCGCTACCGTTTTGATCCTGTGGCCGATCTTTCGCCGATCGATGCGGCTCTCGGCTGGGGACCCATGTCCGACCAAAAGATCGTGGATCAGTTGGAAATCGGGCAGGGCAGTCGCCGCTATGTCTTGTTGTCCAGCCATAACCAGCCGCCTTTGCCTATGGGTGTACTCCTGGCCAGCAGCGCCAACATGCATATGATCCCGGCCAATAACGATATTGAGAGCAAGCTCCTGGCTCTTCGTCGCGGCAATATTATTGAATTGAGCGGATACCTGGTCGGGATTCAGGAAAACGGACAATTGACCTGGGTGAGTTCTCTCAGCCGGGCGGACACCGGTGATGGCGCCTGCGAAATCGTGTGGGTGGAACATCTTGACGTCCACTGATCCCCATCAGGTTCGTTGCCGATTGTTGACAAATAAGGAGCCACTGCACAGAACTCGGTCATATTCATAGTGGCGGCAACGCTGTTGAACTGAGCCCTCTGACTGATGAACTCATTCGCAAGGAGATGAAAGGCCCATGAAGGTACGCAAACTCTTTCACAGGTGTGGCTGTGCCATTCTGCTCATCAAGGAACAGGTTGGACCTGCCGAACGGTCCTATTTCGTGGATGCCAACAACCCGTTCACTGAATTAGCCGGCGGCAAGCGCGCTCCGAAGGTCATTGAACGCTGTCCCGAGTGCAAGGGGTTCATCAAGATGGAAAAGCTCTATTCGGAGCCGCCAGCGCCTGCAATGCAGGACACCAAAAGCCCCAGCGGCTACATTCCGGCCCGGATGGGTTCAGACGACTCGAAGAAATGACCCACAAGATTGTGATGTTCGGTTGGGCCTCTCGGGCAGGCGGGGACAACTGGAGGACGTTCCATCGAGTACTGGCGCTGACCGGCCTGGGAAGCGAACAACCTGGCTGCCGCCTCGATCTGGTGGGATGCGTCACATGCCGGACCTATTCGGCACCCGAGAGCGGCTTCCAGAACAGTTCATGAAAATCGGCCACAACCCGATCCAACTCCTGGCCGGCATCGAGGACCAGAAACCGGAGAGGTTCTGCTCTGGCAAGTTCCAGGTATCCATCCCGGACACGCTGGTGAAAAGATCGCTTCTCCTGTTCGATCCGGTCCCGATCCGAATTCCTGCCGAGCACCCTGGAGAAAGCGATGTCCACATCGCAGTCCAGCAGTATCGTGTGATGCGGCCACAGGCCACGAGTGGCCCATGCCTGAATGGCGCGCAGGCTTTCGAGATCCAGACCCCGGCCATATCCTTGATAGGCCAGCGTGGCATCACTGAAGCGATCCGCCAGCACCCAAATACCCTGCCCCAAGGCCGGTGAAATCATCTCCCTGGCGTGCTGCGCACGGCTGGCACTGTAAAGCAGCACTTCAGTCCAGGAGTCCATTGTTTTGTTTCGAGGATCCAGCAATAATTCCCGGATCTGCTCCCCAAGAGGAGTGCCACCGGGTTCGCGGGTCCGGATGTGAGGGATACCGGCCTGGTCTAGCAGCATGTTCAGCTCAGCTAGAAGAGTGCTTTTGCCGCAGCCGTCGATACCTTCAAAACTAATGAAGCGCGCCGGAAGTCGTATGTCGCTGGTCATAAACCGCCTTTTTCCTCTTACGCCGTTGGATGAGTTCCCCAACCGTTCGCCAGGAGCTTCAGACTGAGCGAATTCGAACACTAGATTTCCAGGGACTGATTATCAGCCTCCGTCTTAGTCTCTTCGTTGTAGTTCTGATCCTGCCGTCGAAAGTTGAGTTCGTTCTTGGCCAGATACACGCGTTTGACGGTGGCGAAGTCCATGGAAAACAGCGCACACATCGCTTCGAAGCATTTCCAGAGCTGCAGCACCCCTCGGCGGGCCTGATCCTCCTGGTACCCTCCACCCTTCGCCCACCATTTCCATTTGACGCTGTTTTGCAGCGTGTCCAGCGCCAGGAAGGTCCCAAGCACACAATCGTCGAAGGTAACTCCATTCACCGACCCGATACTCACTTCGCTTGGGTCGATAGCCACAATGTGGGAGAGACTCACAAGAAAATGGAGGATGTCAACAACCTCGATCATGCCGTTCTTGGTACCGATTCCGTGTGCCTGAACATCGCGCACCAGTTCGGCCAATTCCGCCGAAAGCGCCTTGCGGTAGTTTTCCAGCCAGACAGCCTTCAATTCGGGGTCGGCCACCGCCGTTGTATAGTCTAAGCCGATGTTGTTCAGGGTGTATTCATTGAGCTTCCATTGCATCGCGAAGACATCTTTCATCAGTGCTCCTCTGCCGACCTCACCTGCATCCCGATGGAATCAAAATACTTCCTGACTTCCCGGGCGATTTCTCGGATCCGCGGGTGGGCCTTCTTGGAGTCGCGTAACTGGATGAAATGCTGCCAGCCGCTCCAACGGCCACTCACGAAAATCTCGCTCTTGAGCAGGTTAGGCAGAATGTCCCGTGCGATTTCCGGTTTCAGACCGCGCTCCAAATCTGCCTGGTACCATTCAAAAAGGGACTGGACGCGAGCCAACCACATGCTCACGACTGGGTGGCCCAACACCAGATTGCCTTTGGCCTCGTCAAAGAACGGTTGAAGTTCCTCGGGTAGAATCAGGACCATACCCCGATTCTGGTAGTTTACGTACCGGGTGCTTTCCTGGGTGAAAGAAAAAACCCGGTGGCGCACCACTTCGTGAGTGATCCCTCGGTCACAGATAAACTTGAAAACAAATACCGGCAGATCACTGGCGGCATCCTGCCGCAACATATCCATCTGCTCCGATTCTTCCGCCATTTCCACCCGGAAATCCCACCTTGATGGCGGCGTCTCATCGACGGGAAACAGGTTCGGAAAGAACCGGTGCAAATGATGACCGAAGAACCTGCCGTAGTCGCCTCGATTAGCCTGGAACCAGGTCAGGGTTTCGATCCAGCCCCTAAAGTTGCCGGCTATGATACAATCATGAGCCGATCTTCCCGCCAGGGGAATTACCCGGTGATAGGCGTTTCGTTCCTTGAGTGCCTCAACGATGTCCTGCCATAAAAATGTTGAGTTCCCGCTCGGGGAGCCCCCTTCCGGCGGCGCCGGTCTGGTGACTTTCAAGGCAATATTGCTATGTTCCAGAACAGACAGGTGGCCAAGTTTCTTCAGGGTTAGCACAAAACTCCTGGCAGAATCGGCGGTGATGCGGTCTTCTGATTTGTAGGCGGTCCTGCCGCACAGTTCCACCAACTTCAGCGCCTGGTCTTCTTGGGCTGGGGCCACACCGAACGGGATCACCGCAGGTTGTACGAATTGCACTGGCATGGTCTTCACCTCCCTGAGGCCGTCTTGCCTTGTCAATGTTGAGGCAGCTTGCCAATTGATTGCGCCTGTTCTATTAATCAGTTGCGAGATGGTTTCGAGGCAGCCAAGCGCTGGTGGTCACACCAACCAAATGGGTTGGAATGTCCATAAACCGGTGAAGATCCTGTTTTCCATCATCGTGCATCGATGGGACACGCCACCCGGTTTCTCCAAACCCAACCGCGAATTGCCCTATTGATACCTTAGGGATGTGGGACAGGTCAATCTGCCATGAAACCACAGTTCGTTTTCTTCGACATCGGCCACACCCTTGCCGCCACTGGCGATCTGCCTGCACGCCGTCAACTTGCCGACCATCTGCCGCTCACCGAAAAGGAAGTCAAACGGGTGGGCCGCCTGATCATGACCCATCCGGCCGAAACCTCTGAACAACTGGCCGACGCCGTATACCCCCTTGTGTCCCGCCTCTCAACGAACCAGATCCAAACCACACTGACTGAACTTTGGCGACAACAGATCGCTTCGGTGCGCGAAATCCCAGGCGCTCACGACTTGCTCATGGGTCTCAAGGGGCTGGGGCTGGGCCTGGGTGTCATCTCCAACACCTGGCATCCGGCTTATGAAGGGTTCCGCCGAAATTGCCCACACCTCATCGCCCTGCTGGACATCACTATCCTCAGCTACCAGCAAGGCTGCAAGAAACCTGGCTCCGAGATCTTCCGGTCGGCGCTGCGTCAGGCGAAGTCCATACCGGAAGCCTGTTGGATGATTGGTGACAGCTTCGAATTGGACCTGGAGCCCGCTCGCCGTTTGGGTATGCGGACCCTCTGGGTGCTGACTCACCCCGAAAAGGAACGCAGATTAATAGCAGAGATCGTTAGGGGGGAAAGACCCGGCCCCGACTGGGCGGTGCAACAACTCGATGAGATTCTGCCGCTGTTTCGTGGTAACCATTCACCGCACTACACCCAATGGCCGCAATTAAGGGCTGGGCTGTGGTGAACATTTACTTGGCTTGCCCGACACCGCCGGGGGTACCTGGCGCAGCGGGCACCCCGCGACACCCTCACAGGAGTAATAGCCGATGCTGGTACTTGGGATCTATGGATCACCGCGCAAAGCCGGAAACACCGATTTGATGCTGGACGCCTTCCTGGAAGGTGCATCGCACGCAGGGGCTGACGTTGAGCGCCTTTACGTTCGCGATCTGGACCTTCAGGGATGCCTCGAATGCGGCCACTGTGATAAGGAAGGCCAATGTGTCGTTACCGACGACATGGCCAAAGTCTACCCGCTCCTTGAGGCGGCCTCGCGGATTGTGGTGGCATCACCCATTTTTTTCTATAACGTCAGCGGCCAGCTTAAGCTCCTCATCGACCGCACCCAGGCGCTCTATATGAAAAACGACCTGGCAAGGAAGGCGGGGCAAGACCTGGCGGCGCAGCGCCTGCAGCGCAAAGGATACTTCCTGGGCGCCGGTGCCACGCGTGGCAAACGTTTGTTCGATTGCGCTCTGCTCACCATGAAGTATTTTTTCGATGGTATAAACATGGACCCTGCAGGCGAACTCGGCTACTGGCAGATCGAACACCGCGGAGCGATCAAGGATCACCCAACGGCGCTAGCCGACTGCCGGCAGGCCGGGACGGAATTTGTTGGCAGAACCTGCTAGTGCTTAATTGCGTAAGTACGTGCCCTGCTGTCACAGCACCTGCCGTCATTCCGGCGGAGGCCCATACGTGTCAACTCAGTCCATGTGATCGCACATGCGTGGCCAATCCCATGGCTGACACGGCCAATTTGTTGACCGTGCCCTAGGGTGCGATTCGCCGAAATCAAGGCAGAGGGCAAGCCTCTTCAGCGAAGGGAAACATGCAGGTGGTATCGAGGCCGCCGATGAAGGATTCCAGACGGTCGACACCTTGGCTCTGGAGGAATAGTCCGATTTCATCGCGGATTTCCAGGGTCACCCGCGGGTTGACGAAATTGGCGGTACCCACTTGCACGGCTCGTGCCCCCACAAGCAGAAACTCCAGGGCATCGGTGGCGGTCATGATGCCACCGACACCAATCACTGGACAATCCACCGCCTGCAGCACTTCGTAGGTGCAGCGCAAGGCAATCGGTTTGATGGCTGGACCGGACAGGCCGCCGATGATGTTGGCCAGCTTCGGTCGCCGCGAAAAAACATCGACTGCCATGGCGGCCACCGTGTTGATGCAGGAAATGATGTCGCTTCCGGCGTCCACCACGGCTCGCGCCACGTCAGCGATACGGGTCACGTTGGGGGTGAGCTTGGTGATCAGCGGCAGCCGCGTGGCCAGTCGCACGGCTGCCACCACCGATGCCGCCATGGCCGGATCGGTGCCGAACACCATGCCGCCCTGTTTCACGTTGGGGCAACTGATGTTGATTTCCAGCGCCGCAACACCTTCGACGCCATCCAGCCGAGCAGCCAGATCCCGGTATTCCTCCAGGGTGTTGCCGAAGATGTTGACCACCACCGGCACGTCCTGATCCCGCAGATAGGGCAGCTTTTCCGCCAGGAAAGCGTCCACGCCGACGTTTTCCAGACCGATGGCGTTGATCATCCCGGCCGCGGTTTCCACTATGCGCGGCGGCGGGTTACCGGGTCGCGGCAACAGCGAAATGCCTTTGACCACCACGGCACCCAACCGGCTCAGGTCCACAAATTCAGAATATTCCGCGCCGTAGCCAAAGGTGCCCGAAGCAACCAGCACCGGATTCCGCAGTCGCAGCGGCCCTAGCTGGACAGAAAGATCGGGGCCTGCGCTCGTTGGAATTGGATTTTCTGCCATCGAATCGATCCAGGGGAAAAGATGGGCCCGTCTTTGCAAACGTGCAGGTAATGATCGCCCTCGCGGTCGATCGGGTGCCGGGCGGGAAGCGCACACCCAAGGCAAGCCCCCAGACCACATGCCATCAGTGATTCCAAGGAAAGCTCGGCCGCAAGACCATGGGCCGTCGCTAGTCGCGCCAAATGAAATTGCATGGCCAGAGTGCCGCAGGCGTAGAGCCGCCCCGGTCGCAGACCGCCATCGTCAAGCGCCTGCTGCAGGATTTCAGTGACATACCCGTGGTGACCGTAACTGCCGTCGTCAGTGCTCCAGCGGACGTGGGCACCGGATGGGGCCACGTACAATGAAGGCAGTAGCTCGTCTGCGCCGCGCGCCCCATAGAACAGATGCAGTTGAGTGGGAGCCCAGCCGGCGACCAGGGCTTGATCCATCAGGGCCGGCAGCGGCGCAATTCCGATCCCACCGGCAACCAGGGCCAGCGGCTGGTCGGTGTTGGCAGGCAGAGTAAATCCATTACCCAGGGGACCGATGAGGCTCAGACGGGTACCAGGCTGGCACCGGGACAGCAGGAGTGTTCCGCGTCCCACTACTTTATAAAGGATCTCCAAGGTGCCGCTGTCAGAAAACAGCCGATGAAACGAAAAGGGACGCCGCAACAAAGGATCCAAGCCCTGACTGACACGAACCAGGAGAAACTGCCCGGCCCGAGCGTGAGCCGCAATCTGCGGACTCACCAGGCGCATCCGATAGGTGCCGGCAGCCACACACTGCTGTTCGACAATTTCGGCTTGCTCTTCATACTTAGCCACGACTGTGATCCTCAGGAAGCACCATCACCGTCCGCCCCCCTTCCATCCCACCACCGCAGCCATGCGGCCGGTGACCTTAGCCGACCGGTAGGAAAAAAAGCGATCCCCGTCGCAGACCGTACAGCGGTTGGCGGTTTCAATATGTTCCGGCCGCAAACCCGCTTCTTCGAGCTGTCGGCGGCTGATGGCCCAGAAATCAAAATGATTGTTACCGATCCTGAAGGGCAGAAAAGACGCGGGAAGCTCCTGGCGGTAGTTGCAAAACTCAGCACAGCACGGCCCCAGCGACGGACTAATGGCGGCAAGAAGATCCACGGGCCGCGATTGAAAAAGGTTTGCCATCAAGTCCACCACCTTCCCCAGGATTCCCTGCACACTGCCACGCCAGCCACAGTGAACGTTGGCCACCACCTGCCGGACCGGGTCCACCACGAAGACCGCCTGGCAATCGGCCACCTTGATCATCAGACCGACCCCGGAAAGACGGCTTATCAGCGCATCCGCCGCTGGCGTGATCCTTGCCGGGAGGTGCGGATCCTGGGGCGGAAGGGTTTTCTGGTCGATGACCACGATGTTATCACCATGGACCTGGGGAGCGGCAACCAGATCAGTAATCCCCAGCGCCTCCTTGACGCGCATGAGGTTCTGACACACCGCACTTTCCTGATCGCCATTGCTCCAGGCGACGTTAAGGCTGTCGTAGGGCGGGAGACTGACCCCACCACGACGATCGAAAACGCCATGTACCAACCCGGGGACAGCGGTGAGACACGGAAACGTTAGGCTCGACAACGGCTTCGAATCGGCGACAGACAAGGCTGGATCAACGGTGTTCATGGAACTCCTGGACGCCTTCAATGAATCGGCGGGACGGACTACTGTTTTGGCTGGGATTTCTGCTTCATCAACCGCGCCAGTTCGTCATCCATCTGCTTACGGTGTTTGGCGAGGCTTTGTTCCAAGGTTTCGCTAACGATCCCGGCACTATTGACCTTCGGTCGCTCAGTCGCACCCAGCGGCACCGAAGGTTGCTTTTGTTGCGTCTGGCGGGCGTTTTTCACAGTGTCTTTAACCGACTGCCAGTTCCCGCGGAATTTTCTGAAGATAAAATAGATAGCACCCAGCCAAAGCAGGGGCACAACGAAACTGATAACCTTTGTCACGATCTTGAAGACCTCTTCCTCTCCCATGCTGCTCTCCGCAGGATTCCCCCCATCGCAAAGCTCCACGAGGCCATGGCTCCTGCTGGTGCTCTGTCAATCTAGTCTTACCAGGGTTCGCCCTTCGATACCTCAGGGCGATCGGGCATTAGCGCTTGGCCATCATCCGTCCGTGCTGAGGTATCGAAGCACGAACGCTACCCCGTAGAACCAAGCTGACAAAGCACTAGAATTGTGACCACCTTTCGCGGTCAACAGCAGGTGACGGCTCCGACCGTTGTCCTGAGACCCGATTTGGGGATCACATCCCCGTGATTTTCCACCGTCGCTCTTGACAGGCAATGTGTGGCGGTTAGTGTATAAAAAAACGCGCACCCAACACAAGGAGAACATTGCTCATGTCGCAAGTCAAAGAATGCATGATGGTTAGCATCGAATACCAGTTACGCACGTCATCCAGAGACGGCGAAACCAGTGAGGCCGGACCGATCACCTGTGATTTTGTCTATGGCGTCGAAGCCCAATACCCATCGGTGGAAAGCGCTCTTCAGAACCGAACTCCGGGGGACCGGATTCAGGTTTACGTGCCACCCGAAGAGCTGTTCGGTGCCTACGACGATACACTGGTTCGCGAGTTGCCGCGCGCCGACTACAAACAGGACCGCCTGCAGCCAGGTCGGATCTACCGGGAAATGCGCCAAAAAAGCTTGGTCCAGTTCCTGGTGCGGGAGGTTCGCCATGATGTCATCGTCGTCGATTTCAATGATCCTCGCGCTGGCTCCCATGCCGAGTTCGACATCCTGGTCAAAGATGTTCGGCCTGCCACCAAAGACGAGATGAAACCGTCCTGCATCCCGCGGTCCCAAACCAGTGGTTGAGGACCAAGCATTTGACGGGGCTGTTTCCGGCCCCGCATTCGCGCCAAGACATCCACGGCTGTAGCCATTGGTTTTCCCTTGACAGTCGAGGGGCCTTTCAGTATGGCATAGGGTACCCCAAGGCTCAAAGGGGTAGCCTTTACCGGACATGTCAACACATCTTCCACACCGGGAACACATCATAAGCATGGGCGCAATGGCTGCCAAACCACACAGGTATTACTGCTATTACGGCTATTTTCGGCGGTCTGCCCAACGGTAGGGCCAGGAGAGTCGATAAGGCCGTGGGTAGACCGCAAGGCGGTTTCCCGCGGCATTTTTGTGCCGTGGTTATGTGCCACGGCATTTTTTGTTAGGCAACAGGGCATCTTCAACCGGCGGCAACAAGGAGGAGCAATCATGAAGCAGGCAAAACGATGGTCAGGCTCAATAGTTCTCACACTGGCACTGATGGGCTTGGTTGTTGGTGCAGGACTCGGAAGAGTCGCCCAGGCGGCGGAGACACCGTACAAGGTAGGGGCGGTCTTTTCCATCACGGGAACCGGTTCGTTCCTGGGCGAACCTGAGAAGAAGACCGCCGAGATGATCGCCGAAGAAATCAACAAGAAGGGCGGCATCAACGGCCACCCGCTGCAACTCATCATCTATGACGACGAAAGCGACAGCACCAAGTGTAACCTGATGATTAAGAAGCTTATCAAGACCGACAAGGTCCCGGTTATCATTGGCCCGACCCGCAGTGGCGAAAGCCTGGCGGTGGTAAGCATCGCCGAAGAAGAAAAGGTGCCCTTGATTTCGTGTGCCGCCAGCTACAAGATTGTGACCCCCATTGAGAGCCGCCACTGGGTCTTCAAGGTGGCCGGTTCCGATAGCCATGTGGCCGCGAAGATGTTCGAGTACATGAAATCCAAGGGCATCCAGAAGATCGGCATCATGACCGATTCCACCGGCTTTGGTTCCAGCGGCCGCGAGGAACTGCTGCGCTTGGCGCCGGAATATGGCATCACCATCCTGGCCGATGAACGCTTTGGCGACAAGGACACCGACCTCAGCGCGCAGCTCACCAAGATTCGTTCGACTCAGCCTCAGGCCGTCGTCAATTGGTCCATTGGCCCCACCCAGGTGCTCTCGGTCAAGACCTGGCGCGACTTGGGCATGGCCAATATCCCCTTGTTCCAGAGCCATGGTTTCGGCAACCGCAAGAACCTGCAACTGGCTGGAGACGCCGCTGAAGGGGTACTGCTCCCATTGGCTCGTGTCAACGTCGGTCCGCTGCTGCCCGACGGTCAGCCCCAGAAGGCGTCCATCATGGCCTACAGCAAAGCCTACGAAGAACGCTACAAAGAACCGGTTTCATCCTTTGGCGGCCATGCCTCGGATTCGCTGAACCTCGCCGTCGCCGCACTCAAGAAGGTTGGTCCGGATCCGGCCAAGATCCGCGATTTCCTGGAAAACACCAAAGGTTTTGTGGGGATGCACGGCGTATTCAATTTTTCCGCCACCGACCACTGTGGCCTGAGTAAAAACGACCTGGAAATGGTAGTGGTGAAGAAAGGCGACTGGGCGCTGGCGGAATAGCCGGTTTCCATAGTGTAAACCTCTTGCCTCCGGCACGGCCAACCAGTTGGCCGTGTCACCCCACACCCAGAACCTTCTTTTCATGGGATAGGGGCTTTCGCCCAGTGTACTCTATGTGGAGATAGTTTCCTACTCTCCCCAAAATGGATACGCCTCTGGTGGATCGAGGGAGGACGTCCCCTCCTCTACAGGTTTCTCTGCAACACAGAGTTGCCAAATGGAAACCTGGGCTTGGTTTCGTGGTTTGGTCCCTCCCTCCAGGCTCTTATCTCCTTAACCCCGCGGAAATCGCAATTCGTCAGCCATCCCGCCTGGGCCAATGCAATCCGGTGCGTGCGGTCACTTGTCCGTACGGTGAGATTGTCCTTGCATAGAACCCGCCATTTATGGTTTTAAAGATGCGGCACCGCCATCTGCCATGGTTTGCCTGACACCGTCGTGCCACGGCAGACGGCAAGCTGTCGGGCTAGGTCTGAAGTGCTGCGACAGCTTTTTGCCCCGCCTTTACCACCGCATAACGACGGTGGTTCTGCGATGCGGAATCCATTGGGATGGAATCGTGAACCGTGGACGGATTCAGTTCGGGATCGGCAGCATTACAGTATGTCTTTAGCGGCCTCACCATCGGCGTGATCTACGCTCTGGTGGCGTTGGGATACAACATTATCTACAACGTCACCGAGATCATCAATTTCGCTCAGGGCGAATTCGTTATGCTAGGCGGCTTGTTTGCCGTCTTTTTTGTTGAAACGCTACGTTTGCCGCTACTGTTGGCCTTCCTGGCGGCGGTGGGATCGGTGGGGCTGGTCGGCTATCTGATGGAGCGCTTTTCCATTCGCCCGGCAAGGCAAGCCAGCGTGCTGTCGCTCATCATCGTCACCATTGCCGTTTCCATCCTTCTCAAGGGTTCAGCCATGCTGTGGTGGGGCAAGGACCCTTACAGCCTGCCGCCATTTACCGCCGGGGGTCCCCTTCTGCTTGCCGGTGCAACCCTGCAACCGCAAGCGCTGTGGGTCCTTGCCGTTAGCATCGCGGTGGTGCTGATCCTGACCCTGTTTTTTCGGCGCTCGGTCTATGGCAAGGCGATGCTGGCCTGTGCCGACAACCCCAACGCCGCCCGCATGGTGGGCATCCCGGTGCGCCGCATGATCCTCATTGCCTTTGTCTTGAGTGCCGCCATTGGAGCGGCCGCCGGTGTGGTCATCACCCCGATTTCCCTGATTGAATATGACCGCGGGGCGCTGCTGGGTCTTAAGGGGTTCGGAGCGGCCGTCCTCGGTGGCCTCGGAAGCTTCAGCGGCGCGGCCCTGGCCGGTGTGACTCTGGGCCTGGCGGAATCCCTTTGCGCCGGCTATCTTTCCTCTGGTTACAAGGATGCCGTGGCCCTGGTCCTGCTTATGCTGGTGCTCTTTTTTAAGCCGGAAGGGCTGCTGGGAAGCCGTGAAGCCGCGAAACTCAAGAGGTTCTGAGAGTGGGCCGGGATAACATCCATTTACTCCTGATTGTGGCCCTGGTCCTGGCGGTCTTTCCCTGGGTGGTAACCCCCATTGAAGCCATCTCCCACTATGTGGATGTGATGGTTTTCGCCGGCATCTTTAGCCTGGTCACCATGGGCCTGTCCATGCTCATGGGGTACGCCGGGCAGATCTCCATGGCGCAGGCGGCATTTTTCGGCATTGGCGCATATTCTTCCGGCATTTTCACGGTGCATTTCGGCTGGAACCCTTGGGCGGCAATCCCCGTTGGCGGTCTGGTGGCGGCCGCCGTCGCCTGGCTGGTGGGAGTCCCGGCCTTGCGGCTGAAAGGCCACTATCTGGCCATGGCCACCCTGGGGTTCGGCGTCATCGTGAGCATTGTGTTCGCCGAGGAAATCAAATGGACCGGGGGGCCGTCGGGCCTGTCCGACATCCCCCGCCTGCGCCTGGCGGGCCACGCCATCAGAGATGAACTGCATTACTACTACCTCATCTGGACGGTAGTTATGCTGGCCCTGGTCTTTTGTCTCCAGGTCATCCATTCACGAGTGGGCCGGGCGTTGCGCGCCATTCATGAACAGGATGTGGCCGCTGAAGCCATGGGGGTGCCGACCGCTCGCTACAAGGTGCAGGTTTTTGTCCTGAGCGCGGTCCTGGCAGCCCTGGCCGGGAGTTTCTATACCCACTATGTCACCTTCCTGAACCCTTCGTCCTTCAATCTCATGTGGTCCATACGGTTTGTATTGATGGTGGTGGTGGGCGGTATGCAGAGCATTTGGGGGGCGCTCCTGGGGACAGTCCTGATGACTTTCGTCGGCAACGAATGGCTGCAGGTCTTTGCCGATTACGAGATCCTGGTGTATGGCGCGGTGTTGTTGCTGGTGGCCTTGTTTCTGCCTCAGGGGTTGGTTTCGCTGCGCCCGTTGTTGCGGCAGGTTTTCGCTGCGCAAGGGGGCGCCATGAATTCGGCACCAGCCATTGCCCCACTAGATTCCAGCGATGAGCTTGCCGCCGTGAATATCCTTGAGATTCACGATATCCACATGAATTTCGGCGGGGTGGCGGCCCTTGGCGGCGTATCCTGCGACATCCCGCGCAACACCATTCATGCGGTTATCGGCCCCAACGGTGCCGGCAAGACCACGATGTTTCATTGCATCAGCGGGGTGCTGCGCCCCAGCAGCGGGAGCATATTGATGGATGTGCAGCGAATGGAGGGTCTACCGCCCCATCGCATTGCCCAGATGGGGATCTCCCGCACCTTCCAGCACGTGGCCCTGTTCAATCACATGACAGTCCTGGAAAATGCCATGGTTGGAAGGCATACCCAGAGCCGTGCCGGGTTTTGGACTTCGGGGCTGCGCCTGCCCGGAATGCGCCGGGAGGAACGCCGTATCCGCGAACGCGCCCTGGTCTACCTGGACTTCGTGGGATTGGCCGACCAAGCTCAGCTGCTGGCCGGCACCCTACCCCTGGGAAAACAAAAGGTCCTGGAAATCGCCCGAGCACTCGCCACCGAACCACGGCTACTCCTCCTCGATGAACCCGCCGGCGGCCTCAACATGACGGAAACCGAAGAACTCGGGGAACTGATTCAACGCGTTCGTGAACTGGGGGCTACGGTGTTGCTGGTGGAACATGATATGAATCTGGTGATGGACATTTCCGATCGGATCCTCGTGCTCCATTACGGTAAGCGGCTGGCAGAGGGCACTCCCGCGGAGATCAAAGAGAACCCCGCGGTGATCGAGGCCTACCTCGGAGAAGGCTAGAGGCGGAACGCACGGCTTTGGGCTGCAGCTTAGGGACTATCCAGCAATAACCATTGCAGACGTTGCGTTTCATTGCATTCAACGCAACCGACGGTAGGTCGCGTGAATGCACTGAACACGACCATCTGAAATCCCGCCTTTGCGGAAATGGCGACACTGATGGGCAGTTTTGGCGGATACTTATACTGTGGAGCTGCACTGAGGCTACAGGCCCAGGCCCTCGAGACAATACTCATAGGGGCGTACTCACTCCCGGATCATACATGCTGCGAGTAAAAAGCCTTCACACCTACTACGGCAACATTCATGCCCTTAAAGGCGTTTCCATCCATGTGCGCTCCGGCGAGATGGTGGCTCTGATCGGTGCCAATGGCGCCGGCAAAAGCACGCTCCTCAACTCCATTTGCGGCCTGGTGCGGGCTGCCAAGGGGAGCGTGGAATTCGACGGCGCCAACATCACCCAACTGGCCGCCGAAGACATTGTCCAAAAAGGCATCGCGCTGGTGCCCGAAGGCCGCCAGATTTTCTCCACTCTCACCGTGGAAGCTAACCTGCAAATGGGCGGTTTCATCCACCGGCGTCGGCGCGCCCAGGTAGAGGAAGACATGGCGCGATTGCTGGAAAGGTTCCCGATCCTGGAGCAACGCCGTCACCAGCTGGCCGGGACTTTGAGCGGCGGCGAGCAGCAAATGCTGGCCATCAGTCGTGCCCTCATGGCCCGGCCTAGACTGCTGGTGCTCGACGAACCATCCATGGGGCTGGCCCCACTGGTGACCCGGGCCATCTTCGACATCATCCAGGAACTGCGCGCCGAAGGCCGAACCATCCTGCTCATCGAACAGAACGCCAGGGCCGCGTTGCGCATCGCCGACCGCGGCTATGTTATGGAAACCGGGAAAGTGGTACTGGAAGGCGAAGGTCGTTTCTTACTGGAACATCGTGAGGTTCAACGCGCCTACCTGGGCAAGGGCCACAAACAGATCTGGGAAGCTTGACCACACACACCGGCAGTGCTGCTGGATCGGGATGCAACCCGATATCCCGCCATTGTCATCGGAGGATGACCCTCATGCCGATCTGGGAACCGGACAAGGAATGTTTGGATCGCGAGGAGATCCGGCAGCTCCAGCTGGAGCGCCTGCAGGCGACTCTCAACCGGGTGTATCGCAATGTGGCCTTCTATCACCGCCGCTTCAAGGAAGTGGGCTTTTCTCCGGAACACGACATTACCGATCTCAAGGACCTGGAACGCCTCCCCTTCACCACCAGCCAGGATGTGAGTTCCTGTTATCCCTACGAGATGTTTGCCGTACCCCTGCGTGAGGTGGTGCGGATCCATTCCTCTTCGGGCACCATGAGCAACCCCCAGGTGGTGGGTTACACCCGCCAGGACCTGGCCACCTGGAGCCATCTGGTGGCGCGCATCCTGAGCGCCGGCGGCGTGACCCGCGACGATGTCATCCAGATCACCTTTGCTTATGGGCTCATGACCGGCGGTTTGGGCATCCATTATGGTGCTGAACGGATCGGCGCCTCGGTGCTGCCCACCTCGGTGGGTCGAACCGATCGCCAAGTGAAGATCATGCAGGACTATCGGACCACGGTGCTGGTGTCCACACCGTCTTATGCCCTGGTGATGGCTGATCGCCTCGATCGTTTGGGGATCGATCGCAAGACCTTATCGCTTCGTTACTGCATCTGTGCCGGGGAACCCTGGACCGAAGAAACCCGCCGCGAAATCGAGGAGCGGCTCTTCGTCAAAGTCACCGACAACTACGGCAACAGCGAAGTCATGGGACCCGGTGTCGCCGGCGAATGCCTCGAACAGCAGGGCATGCATCTCCAGGAAGACCACTTCCATGCCGAGATCATCGATCCGGTGAGCGGGCGCGTGTTGCCACCCGGCGAGGAAGGTGAGCTGGTGATCACCACCCTCACCAAAGAAGCCTTCCCGGTGGTGCGCTACCGCACCGGCGACCGCTGCAGTCTGATTCCCGAACCCTGCCCCTGCGGCCGCACCTTCCAGCGGATCAGCCGGATCCGCGGGCGCTACGACGGGGTCGTGATCATCAAGGGAGTCAATATCATTCCCGAACGGATCGGCGATGTGCTCGAATCCATCGAAGGGGAACGCCCCCCCTTCCAATTGGTGGCCACCAGACGTGGGCATCAGGATGAGTTGGAACTCTGGGTGGAAATCACCGAGAAGCTGTTCTTCGACAAGATGCGTGAACAGCGTACTCTGGCGGATGTGATGCGGGAGAAGGTGGCCAATTTTATCGGCCTCTCCCCGCGCATCAAACTGGTGGAACGCGGAACCCTGGAACGCCGTGACGGCGTGGTGCCGTTGTTTGTCGATCACCGCTGAAGGGCCGTATGGAGGGAAGGTCGCACATTCTCACGCCCTACCGTGCCTCTCAGAGCGTGTCGAAAGAGTCGTAGCGAGTCACACTTGCGTCATTCCGGCGGAAGCCGGAATCCAGATTTTTCAAGACTTCCTGGACCCCGGTTTTCACCGGGGTGACGGCAGAGGCAACCTGTCACCGGGCTTTTGGATACCCTCTTAACAGGAAGGACCTTGAACCATGCACGAACTGTTGCAGGCTGATACCGGCAAACCGTTGTTGCTGTTGGGAAACGAAGCCATAGTCCGCGGGGCGCTGGAAGGCAACGTCCGGTTTATGGCGGCCTATCCCGGTACGCCCTCTTCGGAGATTCTGGACCGGTTCTATCAGTTGTCCAAAGAAGCCGATGTCTACGTGGAATACTCGGTGAATGAAAAGGTCTCCCTGGAAACCAGCTGTGCGGCGGCGATTTCCGGCGTGCGCAGCCTTTGTTCCATGAAGCATGTGGGACTCAATGTCGCCGCCGACGCCTTTATGACGCTCGCCTATGTCGGCGTGCAGGCCGGCATGGTCCTGGTTTCCGCCGATGATCCGTCGCTCCATTCCAGTCAAAACGAACAGGACAACCGCTACTATGCCAAGATGGCCGGGGTCCCCATGCTGGAACCGTCCACCCCGGCAGAGGCCAAGGCCATGGTGTTGCTGGGCCTGGAACTCTCCGAAAAATACCGGATTCCGGTGATGCTGCGCACCACCACCCGGGTCAACCATTGCCGCGGGCCGGTGCACCTTGGCGAGCTTCCCCGGGAACGGCCGCAGGCCGCCTTTCACAAGGACCCCTTCAACCTGGTGGTGGTACCCATGGTGGGCCGGAAACTGCGGCTCGTGCTTCTGGATAAGCTCGCCAAGCTGCAGCAGGAAGCCGAGCAGAGCCCGCTCAACTTCACCGTCGGTGACGGCCGCTGGGGCATCGTCACCAGTGGGGTTTCCTATCTCTACGTGCGCGATGCCATCCAGGACCTGAAGCTGGAAGACCGGGTGAAGGTGCTCAAGATCGGGTTTTCCCATCCCCAGCCCAAAGTCTTGTTCCAGGACTTCCTGCAGAGTGTCGATAAGGTCCTGGTGGTGGAAGAGCTGGAACCGTTCCTTGAAGAGGCGCTCAAGGTGGCGGCCCAGGAAGGACGAGTCACCATTCCCATTGCCGGCAAAGGTGCGGAACTCATCCCCCGTGAATTCGAACTGGACGCGGTCAAGGTGAAGCGAGCCATAAGCCGCTTTTTCGAGATCCCCTACCAACCGCCCAAGGTCTTCACCATCCCGGAACTGCCACAGCGGCCACCCAATCTCTGTCCCGGTTGTCCGCACCGCGCCACCTTCTATGCGGTGAAACAAACCTTTGGCCAGGATGCCGTCTATCCCACCGACATCGGCTGCTACACCCTGGGGCTGCTGCCGCCGCTCAGCATGGCGGATTTCCTCATCTGCATGGGTTCCAGCGTATCCACTGCCGGCGGCTTCAGCAAGGTGCTGCCGCAGCCGGTCGTTGCCTTCATCGGCGATTCGACCTTTTTCCATGCCGGCATACCTGGCCTCATCAACGCCGTTGGCAATGATCACCGGTTCCTGCTGGTGATCCTCGACAACGGCACCACCGCCATGACCGGCCATCAGCCCCACCCTGGGATCGAACTCACCGCGGATGGCAAGATCCAGCCCAAGGTCAGCATTGAAGCCGTGGTTCGCGGATGCGGCGTGAAACAGGTCTTCACCGTCAACCCGCTGCAGGTCAAAAAGACCCGGGAGACCCTCACGCAGATCAAGGATGCCCTGCAGCAACCGGGAGTGATCGTCCTCATCTCCAAAAGCCCCTGCCCGTTGCACGAACGGCGCATGACCGGGAAGAAACAGAAGGTGGTATTCGCCGTCGAGGAAAGCTGCGATCTGTGCCGCCAGTGCCTGGAAGAACTGGGCTGTCCGGCTTTTGTCTGGGATGAGGCCGGCCCAGCCGGCGCCTGCATCCGCATCGACCCGGCGCTTTGCGCCGGCTGCAGCGTTTGTTCCCAGATCTGTTCCTCCATCAAGCCCAAACGGCTGGATTAGGGGGCGTTACCGTTTCAGCGCCATGATCCATGCAGTCCTGTACTTGGTGCACGACCACAGAATAATGTGCCCAAGTTATGAACCGTCACCCCGGCGAAAGCCGGGGTCCCGGAAACTTTAGAAAGACTGGATTCCGGCTTCCGCCGGAATGACGAACCTAGCATTTCGGATACTTATTTGCGTGGAGCTGTACTCAGTAACTATCTCAAAACTCCCCTCCCTTGACGGGAGGGGTTGGGGGAGGGTGAGAAAACCCGATGGTTTTAGACACTAGCAGTAAGACAACAGGCATGAGGATTTTCTTCACCGGTGTCGGCGGACAAGGGACCCTGCTTGCCACCCGACTGGTAGGGGAAGTGGCGCTCAAGGAAGGCTTGCAAGTTACCATCAGCGAAATCCACGGAATGGCCCAACGCGGCGGGGTGGTGGAATCGGCCGTGGCCATCGGAAACATCTTTAGCCCCACCATTGCCGACGGTGAAGCCGACGTGCTGATGGCTTTCGAACCCATCGAGACGCTGCGCGCCCTGCCCAAATGCCATGCCGGCACCCTGGTCATTTCCAATGTGACCCCGATTATTCCCTTCACCGTGGCCACGGGTAAAAGCGTCTACCCGCCCCTGGAAACCATCTACGGACCGGTGGCGGCAAGCGTCGCCCGACTGATCCGGGTACCGGCCCTTGAGATGGCCCGCCAGGCCGGCTCCAATCTGGCCGCCAACATCGTGATGCTGGGGGTATTGGCCGGCACCGGAAAGTTTCCGGCAAGCGAAGCCAGTTGGCTGGCGGTGCTGGAGGAACGGCTGCCCCCGAAAATCCTGGCGGTCAATCAGAAGGCCTTCGCCATGGGGCTGGAACTCGGTGCGCAAGCCGTCTGAACCGCCGCCAGTGTCACCACCGGTCAACTTCCATCGTCCTCGGGAGTATCACCTATGAAGCATTACCCGCTCTTTATCCTGATGGCCACCATCACTGTCTTCAGCCCGGGCCCCGGGGTCCTCTTGACCCTCACCAACGCATTAAGGCATAGCCTTTACCGCACATTTGGCGGCATTCTGGGCATCGCCTCCGGCGCCTTCGTGGTTGCGGCCATATCGGCGACCGGCGCGGGTATTGTGCTTGCTGCTTCGGCCACGGCCTTCACGGTTATGAAGTATGTCGGTGCTGTGTACCTGTTTTTCTTGGGCATCAAGCTCTGGCGTGCGCCGGCGCTCGAATTCAAGGAAGGAACCGCTCCAGTCGGTGGCTTTGGCAGGCGTTATGTCGAAGGAATCGCAATGCAACTCACAAATCCGAAGGTAATCTTCTTCTTTCTATCGATATTTCCCCAGTTCATTGATGCCACTGATCATTACACGACTCAGTTCGCCGCACTGGTTATGACCTACAGCGCCCTGGTGGTGCTCATTCACCTGCTGTATGCGCTCATGGCCAACCGGGCCAAGGGGTTGCTCACTTCTGCCAAAGGCAGCCGTGCCGTCAATCGAGCCGGTGGTGTCACTTTCATCCTGTTCGGTGCCGCGCTTGCCAACGCCAACAGATGATGATGCTGATTTCATGCCATCAGGTCATCAAGGGGGCTGGGCACTCCGTGTCCCCCTTGATTTAACACATGGGTGTAGATCATGGTGGTGGAGACGTCCTTGTGGCCCAACAGCGCCTGGATGGTACGGATGTCGGTTCCGCGCTGCAGCAGGTGGGTCGCGAAACTATGGCGAAAGGTGTGCGCCGTGATGTGCTTGGCCAAGCCGGCTTTTCTAACCGCGGCCTGGATGGCTTTGTTGACCACGCTCGGGTCGACGTGATGGCGGCGTACGATGCCGGTGCGCGGATCGGTGGAGAGATTCCGTGCAGGGAACACATATTGCCACCCCCACTCCTTGGCGGCGCCGCGGTATTTGCGCCCCAGCGCATGGGGCATATAGACCTCGCCGTACCCCTGCAGCCGGTCCTGTTGGTGAAGGGCTTTCACCCGTACCAGATGGTTGTTAAGCAAGGGCACTTTCGGCTTTCGTGAGGCTCGAACCGCGTTGATCTCTTGATCAAGTGGCTGGCCGAGTACCTTTTTGTAGAGGAAGACGAGAGCATTCATGGCTTGGTTCTGGGTCGAGGGCGCCACCTTGCCGTGCACCGCCAGATGAGTCAAGAAGGCTTCAATCTTGGCTTCTCCCTCGTGCAAATCCTCTCTGGTGCTCATAGCATGGAAATGCACATACCGTTTGATCCAATCACAATATGACCGTTCGGTATGAATCGAGTAGTGATGCAGTCGCATCAGGTCCCGCACCTCGTCGAGAAGCCGCCGCTGTCTTGACATTGACAACCCCGTTTTCAGTCTGTATTTTGAATCAACAAGCCAAGCGGACGTATCGTATCCACACCCTATGCTCACAGTTCTTGCCACTGCTCACACGACAAATCGACCCCAACGTAGCCTCGCCATGGCGATTTGGTTTTGATATTGGACATGGGGCGAATTTACCTAAAAATGCCTCCAATATCAAGTTATCAAGGCAAATGTACCTGATAATCAATGGTTGGCGGTCTCCGGCAGTCGTAACTCCATTGTACTGGCCGGTGTCCTCGGCGTAAGGCCGTTGGTGCGTCGCGTTTGGTCGCCGCTAGCCGCAACCAGCTTGGCGCCGAAGGGCGGTAGCCCTGCTGCACCATATGAGCTTTCCTGGTGGGCCAGGCCCTCCTTTGCGCAGTGGGGTAGCTATGCATAGGCCTCGGTCCTCCCGATGGGGGTTGCGACCGGCCAACCAATCACTCAAGCCGACGCCGGGTACGCAAGGCGCTTTATCCTGCAGTCTGTGGCGGCGAGGCTTAGTTCGGTGTTATGCCACAAGGAACAATGGGCGAGGTAGGAGATGAGATGACAAACACAAGAAGAGCCGGATTGACACTTCTGTGTCTTTGTATTGTCAGCACCGGTTGCATGCGTCTTTACCGTGGGGGAGTAATTGATTCTGCCATTCATCCTGACCAGAAGCTTTACAGGATATGGACTGACACTTTAGCCGATGCGACAAAACCGGGAACTCCCGATTCTCAAAGGGTCCGGTTTAGTTTTTCCTCTAAACTTGGAACTTCAGTTGTGGATCTAAAAATCCAGGAGCTTATTAGGCAAGAAATGAAGAAGCTGGGATTTGTAGAGGAGAAAGGTCCTGCCTTTGCACAGGTAGTTTATGCATATACAGTTAAACCACGGGAATACATTTCCAGTTCTCCTGATGTTGTTTTCGGTGGGCAGCGAGCTTTTATTCTGGAAGGGAATATTATTGTCAACTTGCCATAGCTATTTTCTCTACGGTTTTTGATATGATGGAACCCAATGCGCCTCCTATTTGGCAAGCTGAGCTCCATAGTACTGGTGGGAGCTCAGATATGATGGGACTTGCAGAGGTCTTTGTACCGGAGATGTTCAAATATTACGGGCAAGCCGTTCATAAGAAAGAGTTCACTATCTCTCCCATCTTAAAATAATGGCCGAAAAATACAAAAGAGACCGGAGGGACACCATGACTTATTACTGACGTTTCGCTCATTTCAGCTTGAGTCGTGGAATTTTCCCTGGCTGAAGGCGATAGCATAGACAGTTGCCGGAATGCCGAGCAGACCCAAGATACGAAGCTGGATGGGACTGAGCGCCTCAATGAGACGCCCGGAGATGGAATGGTCGGATTCCTCAATGAGCAGATGGAGCTGCGTGAACTGAGATAGGAGACGCTCTGCCGTGGGTCTCGGGGTTTTCATTTTGGGGTTGCCGGGAACGAGACCAGCGAGTTGATCATGCTGGGCCGCCAGTTCGCGGCGGGCCACGTACTCAAGCAGGGTTATGGCCTGCAGAGCGACGCTAAGGAGCAACATGAGGCCCTTGATCCGTTCGGGCACCCGAAGAAAGAGCGGCAATGCGGGAAGATAGCCTTCCTTGAAGCGGTGGAAGCCACGCTCCACCCGCCATTCCTCCCGGTAATAACGGACGCTCTGCTCCAGGGACAGCCGCGCCGGCGCCGCATTGCTGACATAGATCCGCCATCCGGCGAGCCGAAGAGTTTGCTCGATGGCGGCATCATCACGGTGAAACCGGAGGGCCAACTGCCGGAGCTCCACCACTTGGCGCGGGCTGTCGGCTTTGGGACGGCCGCGCCCCGGGTATTTTTCCCGGTGTGTTATGGTCTCTTGCAGCTCCAGGGACAGAAGCCCTTCGCAGCTTCTGTTTTTGAGGATCTTTTCGGCTCTGTGCTGAAACTGCTGGCCCGTTTCCGCCTTTTTGGGCTTCAGGCGTTGGAGCTCCTGTTCGGCTTTTTCGAGGCGGTCGATGCAGGCCTTGGTTTGGCTCTCGGCGTAGGAGCGACTTTGAACGACAAACCACTGCTCGTTCCAACCATGCAGTGAACCGCCTTCGATGGTGGCGTGCATGGGTTTCTGGACGACGAAACCTTGGCCGATCTTGGACGGTGGCGACCTTCTGGTCTGCTGTCGCGGCCAGGGAAATGGGCCGGGGCTCGGTGGGTGGATGGAGAACCAACCGGGATAGCTGCCGGGGGATCTCCCCGGTCATGGGCAGCGGGAACAGATAGCAACCACCCTCCTGGTCGATGACCGCCCTGGTCTGCAGAGCTGAAGCCTTGCAGTCGGCGACGTAGAGAAATTCGCCATGGCCGATGGTCTTTTTCAGTTCTCTCCAGGCAGGCAGATAGAGCGAATCATCGGCATCATTGCCGGGCAGGGTTTCAGACAACAGGGGCATCCCAGCCGGATCCAGGGTTGCCAGGCCTTGTTTGAACTGCAGCAAGTCCGGCCGGTGGTCCTTACTGTAGCCAAAGCGCAAGAGGCCGTCGGGTTCTTGCCGACCGGGGGCATGATAGACGCTGAAGCTGGTGGTATCATAACGCGCCACATCGGTGGGCAGTTCATAAGCCTGAATCAAGTGCCGGCCCATTTCCCGCTGGAACCGCAGGTTGTCAATGGCTGTGGAGCCAAGCACTTGCAGCATCCGTCCGAGGCGGTCATCGGTGGCATCTTTGGCACTCAGATCCCAGCCGGTGCAGTGCTGGATCACGGTGAAGTGGCTGGCAAGCCATTCCTCCATTTGATACAGGCGGTGAGTGAGTGAATGGAGCACGTACGTCACAAAGAGCGTTGCCAGTTGCCCGTAGCTGAGACCACCCCCGTTGCCATGGGGAAGCCAGATGGAATCGATGCTTTCCTGGACTCTCATGGTATCAAGCCAGTGCAAGAGAAGCGGGATGTCATCAATTCTTTCAATTCGTTGCTGCAAGATCGCGCCTCGCCAGTGGGGTACAACTCTTTCATGCCACACTGTGGCGAGGCTGTCCAGTGGAATCTATATGCGACGTATCGCCTCACCGGAAAATCCTCGGCGGTCTGCCAAAACTAGCGAAAGGTG
>CAWHGA010000049.1:0-175539 GCA_963828705.1 uncultured delta proteobacterium | reverse complement strand
CTTGAGGAGCTTGCAGCCCTCGACCCACAGCTGGACCGACGCGAGGTCCCTCCCCACCCGGCGCTCGACGGTCACCGGCACCATGTCGAGGCCGAGCAGCCGGTCGAGCTCGTAGGCCGCGATCTCGGACTTGTAGGCCTCCCAGAAGCCCCCCCGCTGGCCCATCGGCAGGTGCTTGACGATGGCGGCCCGCGCGAGGCCCCCGGCTCGAAGAACGCCCGCTTCGGCTTGGTGATCCCGACCGGGACGTCCTCGATCCGCGCGATGGGCGCGCTCTTGAGGTAGTCCTCGATCTCGGCGTAGTGTCCGATCCAGACCTTCGCTCCCCCCGGCGCGACGGCCGGAGCCTGGGCGACGGCCTGTGCGACGGCCGGCGCGGGGGCCTGGGCGGGGACCACGGGGGCCGGCGCCTGGGCCCCTGACAGCACGGCCGCCGGGATCAGTGCCGCGAGCAACCACGCTCTCTTCATGCGGTCGTCCTTTCGGAAGGTGCTGGGCCGAGTGTACACCGCCCGCCCCCTCTGCTTTAATGCGCGGGTCCTTCAATGACCCGGTCCCTCGAGCGTCTGCTGCGCCTCCAGCGCGGGGACCTGCCCCGCGGTCTCCTCCTCTTCGCCTATCTCTCCCTCGTGATCGCGGCGTACCTGGTCGGACAGGCCGCCCGCAACGCGCTCTTCCTGGGCCGCTTCGCCGCCTCCCGCCTGCCCTTCGTGGACGTGTCCATCTTCCTCCTCGTCGCCCTCGCGGTGGCCGTGTACCTGCGCGCGGGAAGGCGCTGGGGCCTCGAGCGCCTGCTCACGGGGAGCCTCCTCCTCTTCGGGGTGGTCTCTTCGCCTTCGCCTTTCTCGTCTACCGCTCGTCCGCCCCCTGGCTCTACCCCGCCTTTTACCTCTGGGTGGGCGTCTTCGGCGTCCTCGCCCCCGCCCAGGTCTGGATCCTCGCCAACTACGTGCTCACGCCCCGCGAGGCGAAGCGCCTCTTCGGCTTCGTGGCCACGGGGGCCACCGTCGGCGGGACGGCGGGGGGATTCCTCTCGAACGCCTTCGCGCGCCTCTTCGGCGCCGAAAGCCTCCTCGTCCTGATGTCCGCCCTCCTGCTCGCGGCCCTGCCCCTCGTGCGCGCGCTCTGGCGTCGCCGGCCGGAGGCGTGGGGGGCGGCGCGCGGCGGGCGGAGGGGGGGCCACGGGGGAGCCTCGGGGCAGCCTCCGCCTCGTCCTCGGATCGCCGCACCTCCGCACGATCGCGGGCGTCGTCGTCCTCTCGTCGTTCGTGACCGCGCTGTGCGGGTGGCAGTTCAAGGCCATCGCCCAGCAGAGCCTCGGCGGGACGGACGAGATGGCCGCGTTCTTCGGGGCGTTCGACGCGTGGGTCGGGCTCGCGTGCGTCGCCACGCAGATCCTCTTCACCGCCGGCGTCCTCCGCCGCCTCAGCCTCGGCTCCGTGCTCTTCGTCCTCCCCGCCGGCCTCCTCCTCGGCTCGACGGGGCTCCTCCTGTCGGGGACGCTCGCCGCGGCCGTCCTCCTCCGGGCGGTGGACAAGACGTTGCGCTACTCGATCGACCGGCCGGCGGTGGAGGTGCTCTACCTGCCCCTGCCGGAGGCGACGAAGATGCCCGCCAAGTCCTTCATCGACACGGTGGCGTGGAGGGCTGGCCGGCGACGGCCTGGCCGGCCTCGCGGTGATGGTCTTCGCCACCGCGGGCGGGATGGGGCCGGCCCGGCTCTCCCTCGTCACGATGCCCTTCATCGCGGCGTGGCTCTTCCTCGCGGCGCGGGTGCACCGGCGGTACGTGGCGACGCTGGGCGAGGGGCTGCGGCAGCACCGCCTGGACGCCGAGCGCGCCACGACGGCGGTGCTCGACCGGGAGACGACGGCCCTCCTCCCGGCTGGAGGCGGAGGACCCGCGGGAGATCCTGTACGCGCTCGACCTGATGGCGGTGGGCCGGCACGGAGCGGCCACCCACCCGCGGTGCGGGGCCTCCTCGGCCACGCGGACGCGGAAGTGCGGCGCCGCGCGCTCGCCCCCCTCAACGAGGCGGGAGACGGTGCGAGCCTCCCGCAGGCGGAGGCGCTCCTCCGGGACCCCCACCTCGAGGTCCGGACCGAGGCGCTCCTCTACCTGTCCCGACACGCCGACGTCGACCCCGTGGCCCGGCTGCAGGACCTCCGCGACTACCCCGACTTCTCGATCCGGGCCGCGGTGGTGGCGGTGCTCGCCCGCCTCGGCGACGACCGCGTCGAGGCGGCCGCGCCGCTTTCGAGGCCATGGTGGCCGAGAGCGGCGAGGCGGGCCGGAGGACCCGGCTCGAGGCGGCGCGGCTCGCCGAGCGTCAGGCCCTGCCCTTCACCGACGATCTCCGCCGCCTCGTGGCCGACGAGGACGAGGAGGTCGCGCGGGCGGCCATCCGGGCCGCAGCGCGGCACGGGCCCGAGCCGTTCGTGGCCGCGCTCGTCCCGCGGCTCGCCGAGCCGAAGCTCGCCGCGGCGGCGGCGGATGCGCTCGTGGCGGCGGGTGGCCCGGCCCTCGTCGCCGCCTCGCGGGCCCTCGCCGACCCGGCGACCGCCCCCGCGGTGCGACGGGCCCTCCCCTCCGTTCTCGAGCGGATCGGCACCGACGAAGCGGCCGCTCTTCTCGCCGATCACCTGCTCGACAGCGACGCCGCCCTGCGCCTGCGAATCCTCGTCTCGCTCGCTCGCATGCGCGACGAGCGGGCCGACGTCGCGATCGACCCCCGCCCCCTCGACGCCGCCCTGGGCGCGGAGGTGCTGGGCCACTACCGCTCGTACCAGATCCTCGGTCGGATCGGGACGTCCGCCGGGAGCGACGAGCCGCTCCGGCAGGGCCTGTGCACCGCGATGCGCGAGGAGCTCGAGCGCATCTTCCGGCTCCTCGACCTCCTCCACTTCCGCCGCGGCTTCCGCTCGGCCTGGGTGGGGCTGCAGTCCGGGAACGCCCTCATCCACGACCAGGCCCTCGACCTCCTGGACAGCGCGCTGCGACCGGAGATGCGGTCCCTGCTCGTCCCCCTCGTGGACCCGGAGGTCGGGGAGGACGAGCGCGTGCGCCTCGCCCACCGCCTCGTGGGGGCGTCGGTGGAGACGCTCGAGGAAGCGGTCACGGCGCTCGCGGGGACCGGCGACCCCTGGCTGCGCTCGTGCGCCGCCTACGCCATCGGCGCCCGCGGCCTGCGCTCGCTCGAGCCGCAGCTCGAGGCCTGGAGCCGGGACCCGACCCCCTGGTCCGCGAAACCGTGCGCCAGGCGCGGGCGAAGCTCGCGCGGACGACCGGGGGGGACGAAGCGCCCCGCTCAGCCGCGCGGGCCGAGGTAGCGCAGGGTGAGGATCGTGATGTCGTCCGACTGCGGCGCGTCGCCGGCGAAGCCGCGTACGGCCTCGAGCACCCGCGCCGTGATCTCCGGAGCCGGCTCGTGCCGCACGTCCGCCACGGTCGTGGCGAGCCGCTCGGCGCCGAAGAACGCCCCGCTCGCGTCCTGCGCCTCCGAAACGCCGTCGGTGTAGAGGACGAGCGCCTCCCCCTTCCCCCAGACGGAGGCGGTTCACCGGGAAGTCCGACTGCTCGATGAGGCCGAGCACGCGCCCGCCCTCGGCGGAGGCGGGCGCGAGGCCGTCCGCGAGCACGAGCGGGGCGGGTCGTGCCCGGCGAGGGCGAAGGCGAGCTCGCCGGTGCCGAGGTCGAGCACCCCGACCCCGGCGGTCACGAACATCCCGGCGTCGTTGTCGCGGCAGAGGCTGCGGTTCACCCGCGCGAGGACGGCGCCGGGGTCGGCCTCCCGTGCGGCCACCGTCTCGAAGACGGTCTTCGTGCGGGCCATGAAGAGCGCGGCCGCGACGCCCTTGCCCGACACGTCGCCGACGACAGGAAGAAGACCCGTGAGCCGTCGAGGAAGTGGTCGAAGAGGTCGCCCCCCACCGCGCGCGCCGGGACGAGCGTGGCCCCGAGCTCGTAGCCCTGGCCGGCCCCGCCCGCCACGGGCCTCGGCAGCATGTCGGCCTGGATGCGCCGCGCGACCTTGAGCTCGCCCTCGAGGCGCTCCTTCGCCGCCGTCGTCTCCTGGAGGTTCCGGATGTACTCCCGGAGCGAGTCGCGCATGTCGTGGAACGCCTGGCCCAGCACCCCCACCTCGTCCCGCGACTCGACGGGCGGCAGCGGAGCCTCGAGGTCGCCCCGCGCAATCGACAGGGCGCTCGCCGCGAGGGCGGTGAGAGGCCGGGTGAGGCGGCGGGAGAGCGCGACACCACGAGGGTGAGCAGGGCGAGGCCGCCGAGCGCCAGCATCCCCTGCACCGCCCGCAGCCACGAGACCTCGGCGAGCAGCTCGTCCTCCGGGTAGAGCGCGGCGAGGGACCAGCCGGCTCGGCTGAGCGGGCGGTACGGTAGAGCGGAAGGGATGCCCCTCGACCTCGACCTTGGCGAAGCCCGGCTCCCCCGCTCGCATTCTCCTCACGATCGGCTCGAGCCGCGCCCGCATCTCCGGCCGCGCCTGCTCGAGCAGGGGTGCTTTCGAGTCGAGGCGGCCGCGCTCCGAGGTCGCGATCACGAAGCCCGATCGCGAGAGAGGAGCCCGAAGCCGTTGCGCCCGAGCTCGATGTCCTTGACGATGGAATCGAGGCGCCGGAGCCGCACGTCGGCGGTCACCACTCCGGCCGGCGCCGCGCCCGCCGCCGAACGGGACGGCGACGCCCTTCACCATCCAGGCCTCGCCTCCCCCGCGGTCCAGGTAGGGCTCGGTCCAGAGGGGCCGCCCCGACCGTGTCGTTTCCTGGAACCAGTCGCGCTCCCAGAAGCGGTAGGCGTCGGAGGCGAGGTCGGCCGCCTCCAGCCCCCCCTCGCCCCCGGCCGGCCAGTGGTAGTAGAGCGCCCGCCGCTCCCACCGGCGCCGGGAATCCAGGCGATCGCCCCTCCGTAAACGTCGCGGTTCCCCTCCACGAAGCGGCGCAGCAGCCGGTCGGCCTCGTCCCCGCGCGGGCCGAGGACGGAGAGGGCCTCCCCGAGAGCCAGGGTCCGCTCCTCGATCGAGTGCAGCACGTCCTCGACACGGCTCACCGCGCCCTCGGTCTCGTTGATCGCCTCGCGCTCCGCGGCGGCGATCGCCTCCCGGCGGGCGAGCCGGTTGGAGACGACCACCGTGGTGGCAGGTCGACGGCCCCCACCGCGACGAGCGTCCAGACGATGAGCCGCGTGGTCAGGCTGCGGAAGCCCCCCGGGACACGAGCGTCAGGTCGCCATGGCGGGACCCACTATAGCGCGGCCGCCTCCCCGGGCGCCCTTGACAGGGGGGCCGGGGAGGCCTATGTTTTAACCGTCTGGTTGATTAAACCGATCGGACGATCAAGATGAGCAGGGAGCCCACGACGAAGCCCCGGGCGCGGGAGAGGCGGGACCCAGAGGCCACCCGGCAGGCCCTGCTGCGGGCCGCCGCCTTCCCTCTTCGCCGAGCGGGGGTTCGACGGGGTCTCGACCGAGGAGGTGGCGGCGCGCGCCGGGGTCAACAAGGCCCTGATCAGCTACCACTTCCGGGGCAAGCGCGGCCTCTACGTCGCCATCCTCGAGTCCGGGTTCGCCTCGATGGCCGCCCGGCTGAAGGCGATCGAGGAGCGGGGCGCCCACCGCGCGGGCCGCCCTGCGGGCCTTCCTCGACGCCTTCGGGCAGGTGACGCGCGACGAGCCCGGCTTCCCCACCCTCTTCCTGCGGGAGGTCCTGGCCAAGGGCCTCGAGCCGGCGGTGGTGCCCCACCTCGTCGAGATCGTCGGCGTGTCCCGGCGCCTAGCCGGGCGCGGCGTGCGCGAGGGGCTCTTTCGCCGGGTCGACCCCCTCCTGCTGCACTTCGGTCTCGTGGGAAGCCTCGTCTTCTTCTTCGCCACGGAGCCGGCCCGGAGGCGGGCCGCGGCGGAGCGACGCGTCCCGTTCGCCATGCCGGATTCCAAGGCTTTCATCGACTACCTCGAGGACCTGACGCTCCGGGGGCTCGCCCCGGAGATCCCGTCGGGCCGTACCCCGGGGACGCCCCCGAGGGCCGACCGTCCCGACATCGACGCAAAGGAGCGCACCCATGACGCGCCGCTGGCGAGCCGTTCCCCTCGTCTCCGCCCTCCTCGTCGTCTCCGCCGCGGGCGGCGCCTGCCGCAAGGGCGAGGACTCGGGCCTCATCGTGGCCTCCGGCCACGTCGAGGCCACCGAAGTCCGCGTCTCGACCAAGGCCGCCGGCGCCATCGAGAGCCTGGCCGTGGACGAGGGGCGCCCGGTCGTCGCCGGCCAGGAGCTGGCCCGGATCGACACGACCGACACGCGCCTCGCCCTCGACGCGGCCCGCGCCGAGCGCGCCCTCGCCGAGGCCGAGCTGCGCCTCCGCCTGGCCGGCTCGCGCGTCGAGGACGTGCGCGAGGCGAAGGCGCAGGTCGTGCGCGCGGAGGCCGACCTCGACGGGGCCCAGGAGGACCTCGACCGGATGGAGGGCCTCCTCGCCGCCGGCTCCGGCACGACGAAGGCGCGCGACGACGCCCGCACGCGGCGCGACGTGGCGCGGGGCCGGGCTCGACGCCGCGCGCGAGCGGCTGAAGCGCCTGGAGACCGGCTCTCGGCCCGAGGAGAAGGACGCGGCGCGGGCCCGCCTGGAGGCGGCCGACGCGCGCATCGCCCAGCTCGAGCAGCAGCTCAAGGACGCGCGGATCGTGAGCCCGGTCGCCGGAGTGGTCACGGAGAAGCTCGCCGAGCAGGGCGAGCTCGCCGCGCGCGGCACCGGCATCCTGGTCGTCACCGACCTCGCGAACGCCTGGCTCAACGCCTACGTGGCCGAGCCCGACCTCGCGCGCCTGCGCCTGGGGCAGGAGGCCGAGGTCGTGACCGACGACGGCCAGGTCCGGAAGGGTCGCGTCTCCTTCGTCGCCTCGCGCGCCGAGTTCACCCCCAAGAACGTCCAGACCCGCGACGAGCGCGTCAAGCTCGTCTACCGCATCAAGGTCGCCCTCGAGAACGCGGACGGCCTCTTCAAGCCCGGGATGCCCGCCACCGCGCGCCTCCGCCCGGCGGAGGGCCGGCCGTGACGCCGTCCCCGGGGCCCGCCCCCGAGTCGGCGGGCACCTCGTCCGGGCCCGCGAACTCACCCGCCGCTTCGGGAGCGTGCGCGCCGTCGAGGGGGTGAGCTTCGACGTGCGCCGCGGCGAGATGTTCGGCCTCATCGGGCCGGACGGGGCGGGCAAGACGACGACCCTGCGCATGATCCTCGGCCTCCTGAAGCCCGACGCCGGCGAGGTCCGGACCTGCGGCCTCGACCCGGGGCGGGAGCGGCGCCGCCCTGTCGTCCCGGGTCGGATACCTCTCGCAGAAGTTCTCCCTCTACGGCGACCTGACCGTGGACGAGAACGTCGCCTTCTTCGCCGAGATCCACGACGTGCACGACTACGCCGCGCGGCGCGACGCGCTCCTCGAGATGGTGCGCATGACCCCCTTCCGCGACCGGCTGGCCGACCGGCTCTCCGGCGGGATGAAGCAGAAGCTCGCCCTCGTGTGCACGCTCGTGCACACCCCGGAGCTCCTCGTCCTCGACGAGCCCACCACCGGCGTCGATCCCGTCTCCCGCCGCGACTTCTGGAAGCTCCTCGCCCGCCTCCAGCGCGAAGGCCTCACCCTCCTGCTCACGACTCCCTACCTGGACGAGGCCGAGCGCTGCACGCGCGTCGCCCTCGTCGACCACGGGCGGCTCCTCACGGTGGAGGCGCCCGACGCGCTGCGCGCGGCCGAGAAGGGGGTGATGGTGGAGGTCGTGGCCGAGCCCCGGCGGACGGCCGTCGCCATGCTGCGGGAGGCGCCCGGCGTCGCGGAGGTCGAGGTGTTCGGGGAGAGGCTGCACGCGAGCCTGCCCGACGAGGTGCCGGCCCGCGGACCGGAGGTCGCCTCCCGTCTCGCGGCACGGCTGCGCGAGGCGGGGCTCGACGTGCGCTCCGCCCGGCCCACCCTCCCGTCGCTCGAGGACGTGTTCATCGGCCGCATCCGCGCGCGCGAGTCGGCCGCCGCCGAGGTGAACCCATGAGACGCGCCTCTCTCCTCCCCCTGCTGCTCGTGTCGGCCGCCGCCTCCGCCCAGCCGCCCGCCATGCCCGCCGAAGCCGCCGTCGTCCGCCTCACCGTCGAGGAGGCCGTGGCGACGGGCGATCGCCGCCTCGCCCCGCCTCGCCCGGCTCTCCGCCCTCGGGGCCGTGAGGAGGAGTAACGGTTATGAAGTTAAGGCTTATTGCGGGTTTGATGGCTATGGTGGCTGTGGTGATGCTGGGAAGCACGGCGTTCGCCTGGCAGGGAAGAATGGCCGGTATGGGAGACGCTTACGGGCTTATCGAAGATGAGTCCGATTTCCTGATCAATCCGGCCAAGATCGCCAATGAACAAACCATAAGATATTATGGAGACTATCGATTTGGTTATAGGGATATCTCGAACTGGGATTGGGGCGCGAATCTCAGTGGTGGGATCGGGAGCCCGCTTTTATCAGATCCGTTCACTGGTCTTAATGCTGGTGGGAGATGGAGCGCATCGGGCAGCGAATACTATAATCATGGGCAGATCGGTGCTGCAATACCAGCTGGGCCGGGCAGGTTCGGGGTTTTCTTCTCCTATGATGGCAAGAGTGGGGATTATGACGGTGACCAGTCCCTTGGCGCGTCACTGAATACCGGTGTTGACGGGATTTCTGGAGCCGCATCGACGCTGTCAAATTTTAACATGAACAGTGAATTCGATAACTTTGCCCTGCGTCTGATGTATGGTATGCCGCTGGGGAGCAGCTTCAAATGGGGGGCGGAGATTAAAATTGGCTACCATAATGAACAGGATAGCACCGCCAACAGTCTGCGCAGCCTTAACGTTTCGGCCATCGATAACACAGACGGTTCGCCCCTGTTTGGTGATACGAATTTGAATTTTCCAGTTTCATGGAATCAACAGAATGATTTCTATGGGTTTTTGTTCCCTTACATGGTTCCGCATGATTCCAGCTATTGGGATTTCCAGATGAAGACGGGCATCGAGGGGACCATGGGTGTTGCCAAGATCGGCGCGACGGTTCGCGGGGGGACCATTTTTGGTTCTGACAACCAATGGAATTACGCCGAAACCCTTTCGCTCAACAATTATCAACCCGTTGTTGACGCTCCAGTTTTTAGCGCACAATTGAACAACAACTTTGCGATGAAGGGGGGCGTGGACGGCTATAACATCGGGGGCGACCTCTGGGTCCGTTATCCTGTGTCGGAAACCCTTTCTCTGCCTTTTATGCTGCGAATCGATTATCGAGAGAAGAATCGGGATGGTCTTGGATTGGGCCGCGGGAATCTCTTTTTCGGCGTCAATGGCGAGACCATTGTTGATCCAGCGGATGCCTTCGTTGACCTGGACTGGAACTACGCGAGCAAGGAAGAGTTCTTCCAGGTTGAGTTCGGAGGCGGCGTTGATATGATCATGGGGAATACTCGGGTTGCTGCTGGAATCTACTACGACTATACCCATACCAAAAGTGATCTCAGCATCACGGTAAGACCTGACCCCAGTGTGAGTGAGGACATTGGCCAGGTACTTTCCAATTCCTTGTTTGCCACGAGTAGTTTCGCGGGCTTCCCTGAAACCACTGAACACTTGATCAAGTTCAGGCTGGTTGGTGAGAATCAGCTGTCTCCCGAGCTCACCTTGAGGGGCGGTATAGAGACGTTTGCCGGGTGGTTCACCGAGGATTATGCCTACAATCTCGGTATTTCTCGTGCGGTCAACGTGCTCGGCGTCAGCGCGCCGCTGGATGGAACACGCTGGGGGATCATCGGTTCCTTTGGCGCCAGCTACAAGGCCGGTTCTCTTACCTTTGAGCCCTTTGTGCAAATCGGCTACCAGGAAACTAGCGCCGATGGAGTTGGGGCTACAGATCTGCTTGGCACAGTGGTTTCAGCACCATGGTCTGTCGACAGGAGCAAAGACGAAATGCTCGTAGGTGCCGGTCTTTCGGTCCGCTTCTAACCTTATTGAAAGGCGGGGGAAACCCCGCCTTTTTTTATCCCTTGATTCCGATCTTCTTCTGGTAGTTCCACCCTGATCCTTTGGTGCGCGAGCAGTCGAAATGGGCATTCATGGCCTAGCGAAGGGATGTCATTGGCACTGACATCCCTTCTTCGTGTTGTGTGAGAATAACCAGGCGGTGCCTTCGATGGAGTTTTCTTTCTATCCCGATTCCCCAAACCTGAACGATTCTGAATCAAGATGGCGATAGCTAACCTATCTCCATCGATTTTCATCAAGTTCAGGGAGTCAGGTTCGCAAAATCGTTGGATGGCATATTTATGTCGATGTTTGGTTCACAAAGCGAATATGCAGACCTGAACAACGAGACTTTATTCTCGTTGGGCGCCCTTTTTGATATTCTATTTGTGGCCCGTTAGCTAATAATCTGCTAATCTGGCGGTGAAAAGGCTCCCGATCCCGAATCATCTTGTCCGCTGCATATCTCCTATTATTGATGTACGACTTCTCTGAAGTGCCGCAACTCCTTGATGCGGGAGCACAGAGGTCTTGCAGGCCGGTCGGCACCATTCTGATGCACCGGAGCTTTGCTTCCTTGCCATAGTCAATCCGCGCGGTTTGCCTGCTGGGTTGATGGAAATGCCTCTGCTGTAATCCTTAGCTCTAAGTGTATTTGCCACACGGCGAGTTCAAGAAACTAGTCAATCCTGGAATCGAACGTAGAGAGGAGCTCCACCCATGCTGCGATCAAACCTGAAATCACTGATCGGGAAGTTGAACAGCACCTGCCGGAATGCGTTGGAATCGGCTGCTGGGCTTTGTCTGTCGCAGACCCATTATGAGGTGGACCTGGAGCATTTCTTCATCAAGCTTTTGGAGGTCGCCAACACGGATTTCCAAAAGATCCTGCGCCACTTCGAGATCAATGAGACACGCTTGTTGGCCGATTTTACCCGCGCCATGGAAGGGTTCAAGACCGGCAATGCCCGTACTCCAGCGCTGTCGCCGCGCATCCCGAAGATGATCGAAGAGGCCTGGGTGGCGGCGTCGGTGGATTTCGAGGCGCCGCTGGTGCGTTCCGGGCACATTATCCTGGCGCTCATGGCCAATGAAGAGATGGCGCGGATGCTGACCGGAAGCTCGGAATTGCTGAAAAAGATCTCGGTGGAGACCCTGACCGAGCACCTCAATGAACTGACCGCCGGGTCGAAGGAAGAAGCCGATGCCGGGAAAATGGCCAGGAGCGCCGAAGCCCCCGGTGCGCCAATGGTGCCTGCCGGGACCAAGACCCTGGATCAGTACACCATCAATCTCACAGACCGGGCGCGCAAGGGCGAGATCGACCCGGTCCTGGGCCGCGACTTCGAGATCCGGCAGATGGTGGACATCCTCATCCGCCGACGGCAGAACAACCCGATTCTCACCGGTGAGGCCGGCGTCGGCAAAACGGCGGTGGTCGAAGGGTTGGCGCTGCGGATCGTGGAAGGGGACATCCCGCCACCGCTGCGCAGCGTGGAAATCCGCACCCTGGATCTGGGACTGCTGCAGGCCGGGGCCGGGATCAAGGGTGAGTTCGAAAACCGGCTGAAATCGGTCATCAACGAGGTGAAGGCGTCGCCCATCCCGATCATCCTTTTCATCGACGAAGCCCACACCATGATTGGCGCCGGGGGCGCGGCCGGGTCCGGGCGATGCGGCCAACCTGCTCAAGCCGGCGCTGGCCCGCGGCGAACTGCGCACCATCGCCGCCACCACCTGGTCGGAGTACAAGAAATACTTCGAAAAGGATGCGGCCCTGGCCCGCCGGTTCCAGGTGGTCAAGATCGAGGAACCCGACGAAGCGAACGCCGTGGTCATGATGCGGGCCATCGCACCGTTTCTGGAAAAGCACCACCAGGTGATGATTACCGACGAAGCCCTGGTGGATTCGGTGCGGCTCTCGCACCGCTATCTCACCGGCCGGCAGCTCCCGGACAAGTCCGTGAGCGTCCTCGATACCGCCTGCGCCCGCGTGGCCATTGGCCTCAACACCAGCCCGCCGGCGGTGGAGGAAGCCACCCGCCGGATCGCCCAAATCGAGCGGGAGACTTACCATCTTGGAGCGGGAAACGCTCATGGGCCGCGACCATGGTGAACGCATCCAGGCCCTCAACGCTGAGAAGGAATCCGCCCAGGCGCGGCTCCAAGACTTGAACACCCGCTGGAACCGGGAGATGGAAATCGCCAAAAGCCTCACCGCAGTGCGCCAGGAGATTGCAGACCATCCACGAAAAGGGTGCCGCCGCGACAGCGGAAGATGCCGCCGCGATGACCGCCAAACAGGAAGCAGCTGAAGACCCTGGAAGGCGAGCTGGCAGCCGCCCAGGGGGAAGAACCTCTGGTCCAGATCGCGGTGGAAGGTGTAACCATCAGCGAGGTCATCTCCGGCTGGACCGGCATCCCCACTGGGCGCATGCTGACCGATGAAATCGAAACGGTGCTCAAGCTCGAAGAGCTGCTGGGCAAGCGGATCATCGGCCAGGATCATGCCCTGGCTGCCATCGCCCAGCGCATCCAGACCGCCCACGCCGGCATCGAAGATCCGTCCAAACCCACCGGCGTGTTCATGATGGTCGGCCCCAGCGGAGTCGGCAAGACCGAAACCGCCCTGGCCCTGTCCGAACTGCTCTACGGCGGCGAAGAAAACGTTATCACCATCAACATGTCCGAATACCAGGAATCCCACACGGTATCGGGGCTCAAGGGTTCGCCCCCCGGCTATGTGGGCTACGGCGAAGGCGGAGTGCTTACCGAGGCGGTCCGCAAGCGGCCTTACAGCGTGGTGCTGCTGGATGAGGTGGAAAAGGCCCATCCGGATGTGACCGAGCTCTTCTATCAGGTGTTTGACAAGGGCACGCTGGAGGACGGCGAGGGGCGGCGAATCGACTTCAAGAACACGCTCATCATCCTCACCTCCAACCTTGGCACCGATGTCATCATGAAGGTATGCGCCGATGAAGAAACCATGCCGGACGCCGAAACGCTCCGTGATATGCTCCGGACGGAGCTCCAGAAGCACTTCAAGCCGGCTTTCCTGGGGCGTCTCATCGTGGTGCCCTACTATCCCATTACCGACCAGAACATGCGCCTTATCGTCAAGCTCAAGCTGGATCGCATCGCCCGCCGCATGCGCGAAAATCGCAACGTTGTTTTCCGTTACGAAGACGCTCTGATCGAGATGGTGGCCAGCCGCTGCACCGAAGTGGAAAGTGGTGCCCGCAATGTTGATCACATCCTCAGCAATACCCTGCTGCCGCAGATGTCCCGGGAGTTGCTGGCGAGAATGGCGGGTGGCGAGCAGATCAAGGAGATGGCCGTATCCGTCAGGGATGGAGGGTTTTCCTTCGATATCCGCTGAGGGCTTGGCCTTAGACTACTCTAGCCAAATTCTAACCAAGGACGTCTGAGAAAGGTTGAGAATATGTCGATCACGCAAGAAAACCGAGTCATCGCCGTCGACACGCCACTGGGCCGGGACGTGCTCCTCCTGCTGGGGTTCAAGGGCCATGAGGAGATTTCCACGCCCTTTCAGTTCGAACTTGACATGGTCTCGGAGAATCACAACATTTCCTTCGAGAGCATTGTCGGCAAGAACGTCACGATTTCGGTGGTCCTGGCGGATGGCAGCATGCGCTTCTTCAACGGGATCGTTGCCGGTTTTTCCCAGGGGCGGGGCGGGGAGCAAGCGGGTAGCGATCCACGTTATTCGTTTTACAGTGCCACCATGGTCCCCTGGATCTGGCTGCTCACCCGCTATGCGGATGTTCGGGTCTTCCAGGAAATGACCACCCCCGATATCGTGGAAAAAATCTTCAACGATCGTGGTTTTTCCGATTTCAAACTGCAGCTCCAGGGAAACTACGAAAAACGCACCTACTGTGTTCAGTATCGCGAGACCGATTTCAACTTCGTTTCCCGGCTGTTGGAGGAAGAAGGCATTTATTACTACTTCGAACACCAACGAGGAAAGCACATGTTAGTGCTGGCCGATTCTCCCTCCGGGCACAAACCCTGTCCGAAACAGGATACCGCTCGATATCAGATAACCACCGGGGGACAGCTGGAGGAAGACGTCATCACTGCGCTGGACGTGAGCAAACAAGTGCGTGTGGGGAAGTATGTGCTCAACGACTACAACTACGAAATGCCCAACACCGATCTCAAGACCAACGTCTCCAGCCGGCAGATGCTTGGTCCAGGGAAACGGGAAGTCTATGATTATCCCGGGCTCTATCCCAACAAGAGCCGTGGTGACCACCTGACGACGGTACGCATGGAAGAGGAGGAAGCCCAGATCACCAGCATCCGTGGCGCCAGTGATTGCAGGGCCTTCACCACCGGCTACCGCTTCACCCTCCAGGACTTCTATCGGCAAGACATGAACAACAAGGCCTACGTGTTGACGCGCCTCAACCACGAAGGCTATGAAGGCGCCAGTTACCCCGGCCTGCAGACACGGCTGCCCCGGATTATCGTCTATGCCAACTCCTTTGAGTGCATCCCTTACGACGTGCCGTACCGGCCGCTGCGCCGTGCCGAGAAACCCCGAGTGTTCGGTACCCAAACAGCCGTGGTGGTTGGGCCTTCGGGGGAGGAAATCGACACCGACGACCTGGGGCGCATTAAGGTACAGTTCCACTGGGACCGGGAAGGCAAAAAGGACGAAAACAGCTCCTGTTGGATCCGGGTCGGTCAGCTCTGGGCGGGGCCGCAGTGGGGCGCGGTGTTCATCCCGCGCATCGGTCAGGAAGTGATCGTGGATTTCCTCGAGGGTGATCCCGACCGGCCGCTGGTGGTCGGGTGCGTGTACCACAAGTCCAACATGCCGCCGCTGAATCTGCCGGGCGAAAAGACCCGGAGCACCATCAAGTCCGATTCCACCATTGGCGGCGGCGGCTTCAATGAAATCCGCTTCGAGGACAAGAAGGGCCAAGGAAGAGATCTACATCCATGCGCAAAAGGACATGAAGGTCGAAGTCGGAACACGACAAGAGTCACCACGGTGAAACACGACGAGACCCGCAAGGTCGAGAATGATCACACTGTAACCATCGTGAACAATGACTCGCTGAAAGTAACGGGAAAACAGGACATTCAGGTCATTGCACCGGTTACCATCCAGTGGTTGGGCGGAGCCCAAGTGACCATTGGCGGTAGTGGGTTCACCATCAGCAGCCCCACGGTGACCATCACTGCGGCAATGATCACGTTGAATACGGCGATGTTATCGGTTTCTGGGGTCGTTCAGTGTACTAACCTCATTGCTAGTGTGGGCGTTGTGTCGCCATCTACAGCCCTGGAGTAGGCAACATCATTTGATGATGGAATCATGAACGTAGAGGAAGGGGCGCCTCCCGGTATGCTCTGATCGACTCAAAAGCCCAGCGGAATATGTCCGCATTGGTGCCTTAGTGGAGCTGCTTTCGGTAGCGTCGGAAGCTTTACCGGAGCTGGAGGCTGTGGCTGTCTGCCTGGACGACCCCAGTCAGGCGGTGCGGTGCCTCGCGTTGGAGGTGCTGGTCCGCTACGGGGGGAGTTCGGCAGCCGCGCTCAGTCAAGGGTTGGATGTCAATCAGCCCCTTCCCATCCGGGTTGCTGCGGCTTCCGCCCTGGCCCGACTAGGCCCCGATGCGACGCCAGCCATGGATTCCCTATGCCGCAGTGTCTATCATGAGGACCCCATGCTGCGCTGGCACGCCGGTTTCGCGCTAGCGAAGATCGGACCCGCGGCGGTGCCGGTGCTGCGGCCATTGCTACAATCCGACGACCCGCCGGTGGTGGCCACGGCGGTGGATGCGCTGGAACGCATTGGGCCGGAAGCCAAGGAGGCTCAGGAGGACATTCAGCAACTGGCGGTGGGTAGCGACATCGCCGCAGTTACAGTTGGCCTGCGCTACGGCGTTGATGAATATCACTGGCGATCCTGCCGCCGGCAAACCTGTGGTCGCCAGTGCCTTGGCCCAGGGGGACGAGGAGCTAGAAGAAACCTGTATCCAGCGGCTTGGTGACCTTGGCCTGGTGCCAGGGATCACGAGGAAGTCTTGCTGGGTGCCAGGACGCATCGGGAGGTGCGGGCCGCTGTCGGTGCTGGCTCGGCGAGGGTCGTGGAAGACCCGCTAAGGTGGCCCGGCACCGACTGCATTGCTGGACATCTCATCCGAAGTTCAGCGATGCGGCTATGCTTTAACCCGTGGTCGGCAGCAGCACTCGGCTTTGCCAAGACTTCTAGGTTTTGCAGCAGGAAGGTGTAGAACGAGTAGCTGCGGTCGCTGCGGCGGCCATCCCCAAGATCTAGGAATGAATTGATATGAGCGCAGCTGCTCAGGACCCATAACCAACCGGCGACAGGTAATAACCTGAAAAACCAAGATGCTTTTTTCTTCTCATCATGCGCAAGAGTTAACTGTTGCATCCACGACTCAGCCCATGAGACCATGCCGACAGGCGGCGCTCCAGGCCTGCTGTCATCGACATCGCACAGGAGACAGCCGGCTAGGAAGGCGCAAACGGAACAAGGAACTTCTCAAATGCCTGTACTCGGGTTCAAAACGCCTGGGGATTTTGCCAGGTTTCGGTCCTTGTTGACCGATGCAGGCTTCACCGATCGCGGGATCCTTGAGGCCCTGGGCGTAGATGACATCCTGTCGGTTCACGCCGACGACGAGGCCCTCGTTATGTGGCGGACCAGGCGTGGGACGGTCCTGGATATTCTCATCCGTTTGTTCCTCATGAACCTTCCGGTCGATGTGGACGTTGCTAGACGCGCCGTGCTGCCCATGACCGCTCGAAGACCTGACGGCAGCAGGGTTGCTCCAGGGGAATGGCTCGACGGTGATCGCCAGCGTTAACTTGCTGCCCTATCAGGGCCTGTGGTTTGCCTTCGATTCGCCCAAACGGCTGGCCACCAGTTCGGCCCGCGATTATGTCATGGGGATCGGCAAGAGTTCCATCACCCTTGCCTGCCATACGGTACGCAAACCCTGCCGGCAGGTGTTGGACCTGGGCACCGGCTGCGGTTTTCAGGCGCTGTTTGCAGCCCGGCACAGCCAGCGGGTGCTGGCCGTGGACCGCAATCCCCGAGCGGTGCGGCTGGCGGCCTTCAATGCCAGGCTCAATGGTATGGAGCAGGTGGAGTGCCTTGAAGGGGATTTTTTCGAACCGGTGATGGGTCAGCGCTTCGATTTGATTGTGACCAATCCTCCTTTCGTGGTTTCGCCGGATACCCGGTATATCTATCGGGACAGCGGCATGCCGGGGGACCAGATTTGTCAACGGATTGTCCAAGAAATCCCGCAGTTTTTGGAGGAAGGAGGGTTCGCTCAGATGTTGTGCAACTGGGTGGAACCATCCGATCAGGACTGGCGCGAGCGGCTGGCCACTTGGTTTGTCGGAAGCGGTTGCGACGCCTGGGTCATGCGCGCGGAGCGGCGCGATGCCGCCGTCTATGCCTCTACCTGGATCCGGCACACCGAATCGTTTCATCAGAGTGAGCATCTCCGATATTTCGAGGAATGGATGGATTATTACCGGGAGTTGGGGATCGAAGCCATCAGTGCGGGCTTGATTACCATGCGGCGGAGGAGTGGCGCGCGCAACTGGTTTCGAGCAGACGAAGCCCCGGCGAAAATGATTGGCGCGGCCGGTGAGTATGTGGCATTGGGCTTTGCGTTGACGGATTTTCTGGCGACGCGGCCGAGCGATTCCGCCCTTCTCAACACACCATTGCGGGTTTCACCGGATGTGCGCCTGGAACAGACATGGGCTCCAGGCGAGCAGCAGATGGTGGAGGTGGGGGCTACACTGCAGCTGGCGCGCGGGTTGGCCTATGCCGGCAATGTGGACCCGCTGATGGCCAGGCTGGTATTCCATTGCGACGGCCAGCGCCGTTTGGGCGAATTGGTGGCAGAGGTGGCCGAAGCCTTGGGAACCGAGCCTGCGACTCTCGAACCGCAGGTCTGCGACCTGTTGCGTCAGCTAATCCAGCAAGGCTTCCTCTTGCCGCCGCACGTTCCCTTTTGAAGCCGCTGGGTGGTGCAGAGGGTCTTGGTGTTGTGGGTTTTGTGATTGAGTCAAGCGCCTTGGAGGCTTTCCGTAAATCCCACTTGAAATGGGTAACGCCCATTTGATCCGAGAATCGCATGGTTGAAATTCGCTTCTGCGGCAAAACTGACGTCGGCATCCGGCGCCTGAACAACGAAGATGCCTTTGTCATAGTTTCGGAACTCGATATGTGTGCGCTTGCCGATGGCATGGGCGGCGCCGCTGCTGGGGAACTTGCCAGCCGGATGTTTGCTGAAGCGGTGGTGGCGACCTTCGCGGCCACCGGGCAACGATCCGAACAGGAAATCATGGGGCTGGTTGAGCAGACCTATCGGATGGCCAACGAGAAAATCATGCTTCATGCTCTGAACAACCCGGAGCATAAGGGCATGGGATGCACCGCTGAACTGCTGGCCTTCTTCGATCAGGGTTACGTCTTGGGCCATGTGGGAGACAGCCGCAGTTACCTGTTTCGGGGTGGCCAACTGAAGAGACTGACCAATGATCATTCCGTGGTCCAGCAGCAGCTCGATCAGGGGTTCATTACCGCCGAGGAAGCCAGGAAACATCCGCTGCGCAATGTCATCCTTAGAGCAGTGGGCACCAATGAAATCCTGGCGATCGACTTGATTCGCGGAAAGGTCCAGGCAGGTGACCTGTTTCTGTTGTGTTCTGACGGGCTCACCGACATGGTTGAGGAAAGCGTTTTGAGTGAAGTCCTGGCGGTGGACCAAACCCTTCCCCTGAAAGCGGATCAGCTCATCGAACGGGCCAATTCCGCAGGGGGACATGACAATATCACGGTGATTTTGGGGGAGGTGGCTGCCATTTCGGAATGACCGCCGATGATAGAAAAAACGGTGGACGTCTAGCTGCAATGAAGACGACACGGCGAGGCGCCGGTAGCGAGGCAGATCGTGAAGTGTTCAGTGGCGAAAGAATTTCTTAAAGAACGAAGAGGGTTGTTGGTCTGCGGCGCCGGGTTCGCCCTGTTGCGGAGACTGGCGGTCCTTGTCAGTGGCTGGAGGCCCTGCTTCCGGGCTCGATTGTTCGATTTCAGCCAAGCGTCCTTCGCCGAGGAAACGAAAAACGGGACCTTGCGGACTCAATGACAGGTCGTCGTCAGTGTTGAGCGGTGCCTGGACGCCGATAGGGCTCTGGTTGATGCGGACCGATCTCTGGCCGGTCAGGTCCTTCACCCAATAGCGCCCTTGCCAGTAGAAGACCTGAATGTGCCGATCGGCCAGCGCCGGATGAGCGAGGACCAAGTCGCAGCGGCCGCCTTTGCCGATGACTATGGGCAGTTCCTTGAAGGAGCGAAGGGTGGGCCCGTACTGCACCACCAAAGGCATCCGGACAGTACCCACGGGGATTTCTTCGGTATCTGGTTCCGGCTCCTGCGCGACCACTGACGGAGCCGTGGCACGGGGAGGCGGACTGGGGGCCACAGGTGCCGGGTGCGGCTCGGCGTCAGCCCGTGATTCCTGCATCTGAGTCAGGAAGCTGACCTTGGCACCGGTCTCAGAAAAGGCGATGACATCGCCATCTTTGAGAAAGGCCTCGGTGATCTTTTTCCCGTTCACGTAGGTCCCGTTGGTGCTGTTCTTGTCCTGGATCTTGAAGCGGTTGCCTTCTCGGATGATCACCGCGTGGTTGCGAGAGACCGCCGTGAAGTCGACGGGGAAGCGCAGCTGGCATGACGGGTGGCGGCCGATGGCGATGGAGTCGGTAGTGAACTCCTGGATATCGCCCTTATGAGGCCCCTGGATGTGGATCATCTGGACAACTATGGCTGGTGCGGATTTCATGGCAAGCAAACCCTGTATGCATGCGGTCCTGGTGGATTCCTGGAAACATTGTCGGTACTGCGATTATAGTCTAACTTTAGGAAATATTGTCAAGAAGTTAGTTTTGCTGGTATGGTTCAGTCCTTGTCGAATGGCTAATCGGATATCTGAAAAATCATGCTGCGAGACGGGCTACAAAATGCTGACTTGGCCAGAAGTACCGAAGGTTGAGTGCACACTGGCCCCGCCAGGGTAGGAATTCAATAGGATTATGTCGGATTCCTGACCCCTTTGCCGCGGGGGTAACGAGCATCTAATGCCATTACAGACAAGCCCTGTATGTCTGTTCGGGGCCTCCGGGTGAGAAGACTACCCGTGGGTATGGGAGATCCAAACCACCATGAACTTTGGGCGCTATCAGATAGAGAACGAGGTGGGTAGAGGCTCCATGGGGGTAGTCTACCGAGGCCACGATCCTCAAATCGACCGCACCCTTGCCCTGAAGGTTCTGCGTCAGGATCGCGTTACCAGTGAGGCTTTTGTCAAAAGGTTCCTCAAAGAAGCCAGAGCCGTTGGCCGGCTTTCGCATCCCAATATCGTTACGGTTTTCGACGTAGGGGAAGATCAAGGAAATATCTACATCGCCATGGAGTTCCTGGAGGGGGAATCCCTGCAGGATGTTGTTGAACACAGGAAGCTTGGGGTCAAAGAAGTGGTGGATTTGGTCATCCAGGTGGCCGAAACTCTTGACTATGCCCACCAGAAAGGGGTGGTCCATCGCGATATCAAACCCAGTAACATCATACTCACCCCCAGTGGCCAGATTAAAATCACCGACTTCGGAATTGCTCATATTGATGATCCCACTGCCACGCTGCATACCATGGTGGGCGAGATTATGGGTACACCGGCCTATATGTCCCCCCAGCAGGTACTGGGCCAGACCACCGATGGACGTACCGATCTGTTTTCCCTTGGCGTGATCCTGTACGAACTGAGCACGGGTCGGCGGCCTTTCGGGGGTGAGGGCAAGACTCTGGCCACGGTGTTTAATGAGATCGTCAAAACCGATCCCCCGGAACCCTCACTGGTCTCTGAAGCTGTTCCGAAAGAAATCTCTACCATCATCATGAAGTGTCTCGCCAAGGCGCCGGAAGATCGCTATCAGACCGGTCGGGAATTGGCCGAAGCTCTCCGCAAGTCCCGCGAGCAGGTTCCGACTCGGTCGGTGCTAACGCCGGATGTGGTTGCGCCGGGGCCGCAACCGAAACCACAGAGAACGGCCGCCATTTTGATCTTGCTGGTTGCCGTCGTGGCATTGGCGATTGGGGGGTATTTCGTCAAAGACGCGATTCTTTACCCAGCCCAAACTGGCCGCGGTGCTCATCGACAGCAGCCCATCTGGAGCGGCAATCGAGGTGGATGGTCAATCGAGGGGGAACGCCCCGGCAACACTCAATCTTCCACTGGGCAGTCACCGCATACGAGCGACGTTGGGCGGATATGTGGACCGCGAGATCCAGGTGGACCTGACCGAGCCAAAAGGCTATCCGGTTACGCTGTCGTTGCAGCCGACGGTGGCCCTGCCACCCAAACCGGGTGTTCTTAAGGCGGAGAGTACTCCGTCTGGGGCTGAGCTTTACGTGGACGGGAAGCGGCGGGGCAACACGCCCGCGGCTGTGGAAGTCCCTCCCGGGGCGCACCAGGTCCGGGTCGTTCTGGCGGGGTATCAGGAGTATAGTGTTGCCGTCCACTTGAAGGAGGGCGCCGATTATCCGCTTAAAGCGGATCTTGTCCGGGAACCCACCGCGGCGGCGAAGGCTACGATTAGCATTGCCAGCACTCCACCTGGAGCTGAGCTCTACCTGAATGGCAAGCCCAGCGGAAAAACTCCACAGAGACTGGAAGTCTCCTTGGGTTGGCACCAGGTTCGGCTGACCATGGAAGGCTTCAGCACAAACGAAGAACATCTGCAATTGAATGAGGCAAAACCTTATCAATTTAACTTCGAACTCAAACCGCTGGTCAAGAAACCCACGCTGGTGGCGGACAGCGACCCGGGTGGGGCGCAGGTCTATGTCAACGACCAGTTCAAAGGTAGGACACCCTTAAGGCTTCGGCTTCCGCCAGGCAAATACATGGTTCGCATGGCCTATCCGGGCTACCAGGAATGGAGTTCACAGGTGGATCTGGGTGAAACAGGGGATTTCCCGGTGACGGGTAGACTGAAATCCCTGGGGGCAGGCAAGACTACACCACAACCGCCGGGCGACAAGGCTTACCTTAACGTGCAGAGTACGCCGCCGGCTGCTCAGGTCTTCGTTGATGGTACTCTGAAGGGAACAACACCCTTGAAGGTCAATGTCACCCCAGGAAAACACCGTGTCCGCGTTTCCCTGGCGGGTTATCAGAACTGGGAACATCAGGTTTCCGTGAAGGAGACTAAAGAGCATCCCATCAACGTTTTTTTGAGACAGACGACCGGAACTCAGCAAAGAGACATTCCTCCACCCAGGGGTTCCCCATGAGCCGTGAGGATGGCGGTCTTCGTTGGTAACGCACCCTTAAGGCCGGTGCTATGCTGTCGTTGGGGGGCAGAAGGTTCCTGGATGGGAGCCGGTGCGTGCCTGTCATGTCAGCATCTAGGCCGCAGATTCACAACCATGGTGACAGCTTCTCAACACTCCCTTCCAAGCAGGCAACTGCTCATTAAAACGCCCATTGGAAAAGAAGCGACAAAATTCTTATTGCCACCAGCTGCCCTCCTGTGATAGGAGCCTTGGTTCGTTTCGGGCTGAGCTGCATGGGCCGTCGAGGAGGTTCTGGTTCTGCCCTGCAGCTTAGGTTTGAAGCTCGGTACGGCCTATGGCGCTCCCATCTGGTTTGGCTTTGAACTGGCCTGTTTTAGACGGAGGTGGGCATGCTGAGTGGGCGCCTGGGGAAATTTTCGAGTTGCCTGGTATCCAATGATGTGATAAGCAGAGAAATTCAAGTTCTGGTCTGCCTCCCGTTATTGGAGGTGTCGTGGAGAGGTTCCCGAGTGGCCAAAGGGAGCAGACTGTAAATCTGCCGGCGAAGCCTTCGGAGGTTCGAATCCTCCCCTCTCCACCATATAAGGGATCCACGTAGGAGATAGTGGCAAGTCAGCAGTGGGCCATTGTCGCTTGGACTACAACCGTTAGAGGGATGGGCGGAGAAACCGCTGTGGGATGTGAGTTGCAACTGGGATGGCCTGCTGTGAAGCCTGTCCATCGAGTGTGAATGCCCCCTCTCGCGATACATCCGACGTTTGTATAAGGGCCCACGTAGCTCAGGAGGTAGAGCACTTCCTTGGTAAGGAAGAGGTTCACCGGTTCGAGCCCGGTCGTGGGCTCCATCTTTTTTGCCGCACTGCTGGCTGAAGCCCGGCCACTGATCTTCCTTTCGGATTATCCTGGTTCATCATTGCGGTTAGTCTTGTCATTGCGGTCTGGTTTAAAGGGACGGTTTGTTATCGGCGAATGAACTTGAGTCGGAGGAGGAGACGCGATGGGGAAGAAGAAGTTTCAGCGGACGAAGCCGCATGTGAATGTGGGGACCATCGGTCACATCGACCATGGGAAGACGACTTTGACGGCAGCGATCACCAAGCAGCTGGCGAAGCGGGGGCAGGCGGAGTTTGTACCGTTCGATCAGATAGACAAGGCTCCTGAGGAGCGGGAGCGTGGGATCACGATAGCGACGGCGCACGTGGAATACGAGACCGACAAGCGTCACTATGCTCACGTGGACTGTCCGGGGCATGCCGACTATATCAAGAACATGATCACGGGTGCGGCCCAGATGGATGGTGCGATTTTGGTGGTGGCGGCCGATGACGGCCCGATGCCGCAGACTCGGGAGCACATCCTGCTGGCGCGCCAGGTTGGTGTGCCCTACATGGTGGTGTTTTTGAACAAGGTGGACATGGTCGACGATCCGGAGCTGATCGAGCTGGTGGAGTTGGAGCTTCGGGAGTTGCTGAGCAAGTATGGTTTTCCCGGGGATGATGTGCCGATCGTACGGGGTTCAGCCTTGAAGGCGTTGGAAACCGAAGATGGAGCTAGCGCCGAGGCGGCCTGTGTGTTTGATTTGATGAACGCCATTGATGATTACATTCCGTTGCCGTTACGGGATGTGGACAAGCCGTTTTTGATGCCGGTGGAAGACGTGTTTTCCATCAGCGGTCGTGGGACGGTGGTGACGGGGCGGATGGAACGCGGCATAGTCAAGGTGGGCGAGGAAGTGGAGATAGTGGGTTTTCGGCCGACCACCAAGACGGTTTGTACCGGTGTGGAGATGTTCCGTAAGACCTTGGATCAAGGTCAGGCTGGGGACAACGTTGGTCTATTGCTTCGTGGGATCAAACGAGACGATGTGGAACGCGGCCAGGTGGTGGCCAAGCCTGGTAGTATCACGCCCCACACCAAGTTCAAGGCTGAGGTTTACATATTGAAGAAGGAAGAAGGGGGTCGTCACACGCCGTTTTTCAACGGTTACCGTCCGCAGTTTTATTTTCGGACGACCGATGTAACGGGGGTGGTGACCTTGCCGGAAGGGGTGGAGATGGTGATGCCGGGCGACAACGTGGCCATGGACGTGCATCTGATCACCCCCGTGGCTCTGGAAAAGGAGCTGCGTTTCGCCATCCGTGAAGGCGGGCGTACCGTCGGGGCCGGCGTTCTTACCGAAGTCATCGCGTAACGGAAAAGGTAAAAGACCATGCGTGTCCTGGTGACATTGGCTTGCTCCGAGTGCAAGCACCGAAACTATACGACCACTAAGAACAAAAGAACGACGCCGGAAAAGCTGGCGTTCCGGAAGTACTGCAAGTTCTGCCAGTCGCATACCGAACATAAAGAAACCAAGTAGTGCGGGGTGGCAGTGTTGGGGATGCCGGTCATGGTCCCAGTGAGCCATGGTCTATAGTGCGGCGCGGGTCAGCAGGCGTCAGCAAGAATCCCGGGCGACAGCGAGCCCGGATGCGTGATCAGATGGCATGGCTTGCCTGGGTTGAACCTTCCAAGGGATAACCAAAGGCGGATGAAGGCAGCAAAAGTGCCCCAGAAGAAGCTTGAACAAGAACCGAAGGTGCCGGTGGCAAAGGAGGCCAAACAGCCGAAGACTGTCTCCAGCAGCCAGAAGCGAACCAAGGTCAAGGTCATTGAGGGAGGCAAGAAGAAGGTTTCCAAGAAGCCTGACCTGTTCAGTGTGCCGCTCGGCTGGTGGAAGCGTTCTGTCCAGTACCTTAGAGAAGTGGTGCATGAACTGCGTAAGGTGGTCTTTCCCTCTCGCAAAGAAACCATTGGGTCCACTGCTGTGGTCCTGGTGATCTGCGTGCTTGCAGCGGTTTTTTTGGGTTTGGTGGACTCAGTTTTGAGTCGACTAGTGCGATTGCTGATTGGTTGATGGGGTGTCAGCGGTGCGGTGTCGAGGACCAGAGGGGCTGTGGGTTGGTTCCCGTGAGGTACCTCTTCCTGGGCGAAATTCCTCAAGCAATGGAGAGCCGTTGTGGCGAAGCTCTGGTATATCGTCCATACATATTCTGGTTTTGAGCACAAGGTGAAAGTCGCTTTGCAGGAGCGTATCAAATCGACCAGCAAAGAGGACGTCATCGATCAAATCCTGGTACCCACGGAGAACGTCGTCGAGTTGGTCAAAGGCAAGCGCAAGACCTCTTCCCGTAAGTTCTACCCTGGGTACATTCTAGTGCATATGGAACTCGATGACGATACTTGGCATCTGGTGCGCCACACACCGAAAGTGACCGGTTTTTTGGGCGGTATAGATCGTCCCATTCCGCTCACCGAGGAAGAAGCTCAGGCTATCATTAACCAGATGGAAGCGGGTACGCAGAAGCCTCGACCCAAGTACCAGCTGGAGAAAGGTGACGAAATCCGCGTGGTAGACGGACCCTTTACCAATTTCGCAGGAGTTGTGGATGAGGTTGTCCCGGAAAAGGGAAAGGTTCGGGTGCTCGTCAGTATATTTGGACGTTCCACCCCGGTTGAGCTTGATTTCGTACAAGTGAGCCGGGTCTAGAACATTTTGACCATATCATTTGCAGGTTAAGGAGCTGGATTCAGGATGGCTAAAAAGGTCGTGGCGAATATCAAACTGCAGGTTCCAGCAGGGCAGGCCAATCCATCGCCTCCCATCGGTCCGGCCCTTGGGCAACACGGCGTCAACATTATGGAATTTTGTAAGACGTTTAATGCCAAGACCCAGGGTCAGGAGGGGATGATCATACCGGTGGTGATTACGGTCTTTGCGGACCGTTCGTTTACCTTCATCACCAAGACCCCTCCCGCAGCGGTGTTGCTCAAGAAGGCTGCGCAGATCGCGAAAGGTTCCAATGAACCCAACCGCACCAAGGTGGCGAAGCTGACCAAGGCCCAGGTGGAAGAGATTGCCCGGCTCAAGATGCCGGATCTCAACGCCAGGGAAGTGGCGGCTGCGGTTCGGACCATTGAAGGCACTGCTCGGAGCATGGGGATTACCATTGAATAGCGACTGGCCATCAGCGGATGGCTTGGAATGCTGGTGGGTGGAGACGGAGTATGCCGAAACGAGGGAAGAAATTTAGAGCGGCTCGTGCCAACATTGACCCGAGCAGGCGCTACGATTTTGCGGAAGGTTTGCAGCTTGCGTTGGAATCCAGCTATGCTCGCTTTGACGAAACGGTTGATATCGCGGTCCGCCTGGGAGTAGATCCGCGGCACGCAGACCAGATGGTGCGAGGAACCGTGGTTATGCCCAACGGGTTGGGCAAGGAAGTCAGAGTGCTGGTCTTTGCCAAAGGCGAGAAGGTCAAGGAGGCTTTGGATGCTGGAGCCGACTATGCCGGTGGTGAGGAGTTGGTCGATAAGATCAAGGAGGGATGGCTGGAGTTCGACAAGACGGTAGCCACCCCGGACATGATGGGGCAGGTGGGCAAGATTGGCAAGGTTTTGGGGCCCCGCGGCCTGATGCCCAATGCCAAACTGGGTACCGTTACCTTTGATGTCGCCAAGGTTATCCAGGAAATCAAGGCTGGCAAGGTGGACTTTCGGGTGGAAAAGACAGGGATTGTGCATGCCCCGGTGGGCAAGAAATCCTTTGGTCCTGAGAAATTGTTGCAGAACATAGCCAGCCTGATCGAGACACTGATTCGCCTGAAACCAACCACCGCCAAAGGGACCTACGTGCGCGGCATTGCAGTGTCAACCACAATGGGGCCTGGAGTCCAGATCGATCCTCTGGCGGTCAAGTCGTTGACGGCCTGATGTGAATAGAGTGTGGTAAGAACTTATTCACGACGTCGTGTTGAAGAGGCTCTGAACTTGCCTCGCTCCTTGGGTTCTTCCCGGTGGCTAACGGCCGTAGCCGAAACGGTGCGGCTTGCAGGTTTCCGGTTCCAGTAACGAAGGACGAGAAGGACCCAGGGCGTAAGGGATTTTGAGGGAGGAGCCCGGAGTGTGGCCCCAAACATGATGATCTGCCGCTTGGTGCTCTCAGCCATCCGAGACCGCTGGTATTCCCAGGAGTGCTGGGGATTCAAATCCATCAAGGTGTGGGACCAGCCGAGATGTATGATAGGACCAAATCTGGCTCACGGATAGCAATACCGTTTGAGTGGCAACGAGAATGCACGCCGGCAGGAGAAGGGAGGGTAGTGAAACATTGGAGCGTACAACCAAAGAGCGGTTGGTAGCGGAACTGCATGACAAATTGCAGCGCGCCAGCGCGGCCGTCCTCACCGACTTTCAGGGACTTACTGTGGCGGAGGTGACGGGTTTGCGCGATGCCCTGGCAGCACAACAGGTGGAATACCGGGTGGTAAAGAACACCCTGATGCGCCTGGCCAGTAGGGAAACGGGAGCAGCTGTGTTGGAACCGTTCCTTAGGGGTACTTGTGCTGTGGCCATCGGCTACGATGAGCCGACGATTCCGGCCAAAGTGCTTAAGGGCTTTATGAAGACCAACGCCAAGCTGAAGGTCAAGGCAGGAGCCTTGGGCATGCGTCTGCTCTCCCCCGAGCAGGTGGAGGCCCTGGCCGATATGCCGTCGCGTGAGGTTTTACTGAGCAAACTGCTCGGGACCCTCAACGCAGTACCGACCGGGTTGGTGACGGTTTTGAGCGGAGTTCCGCGAGCTTTTGTGGGCGTGTTGGCAGCCATTCAACGGGAAAAAGAACAAGGTTAAGACCTTAAGGAGGAACACTACGATGTCCATCAGCAAAGAAGATGTGATCAAATTCATTGAAAATATGACCGTTCTGGAACTCAGTGAGCTGGTGAAGGAACTGGAAGAGCGCTTTGGCGTGAGCGCCGCGGCGCCAATGGCAATGGCTGCGATGCCGGGGATGATGGCCGGGGAAGCTGCTCCGGCGGTGGAAGAGCAAACGGAGTTTTCCGTGTTGATTACCGGCGTGGGCGACAAGAAGATCAACGTGATCAAGGAAGTCCGCGTCATCACCAGCCTGGGACTGAAGGAAGCCAAAGACCTGGTTGAGGGTCTGCCGGGATTGGTCAAAGAAGGTATCCCCAAGGAAGAAGCAGAAGCCATTGCGAAGCAACTTACCGAAGCTGGTGCGTCGGTCGAAATCAAATAGATTTGCTCTTCTCATTCGATATCGGAAACCGGCCTGGATGGAATCCCGGCTGGTTTCCGATATTTGGTTTTGCCCGAAGAGCGCAAAAATGTTCCTAATTGCATTGAGGATCAACCAGTTCTGCTGCCCCGTTTTGGGGTTTTGCCGTCTTTAAGAAACCCCAATGCGGCCCTTTGTGGATGATGAAGTGAGCGCTGGCCGAACACCTAAATTGGTGGTCGTGCTTGGTTCTCGTCAGTTGCAGGAGCGATCATGGCAACGGCTTTGACCCACGAGTATCGAGTTCGTAAGAATTTCGGTAAGATTAAGAAAATCATAGACATCCCCAGCCTCATCCTGATGCAGAAGGATAGTTACGACGTCTTTTTGCAAAAGGGTGTTCCCCCGGAAGCTCGTGAAAGCAAAGGGCTACAGGAGGTGTTCAGGAGCGTCTTCCCGATCCAGGACTTCAGTGGCACAGCCTCACTGGAGTTTGTCCAGTATAGCTTTGGAGACGCCAAGTACGATGTGGACGAATGCCTGGCTCGTGGCATGACCTACGAAGCACCACTCAAGATTGTGGTTCGTTTGGTTGTCTATGACGTGGAGAAGGAAAGTGGCCATCGTTCGATTCGGGACATCAAGGAACAGGAGATCTACTTCGGAACGTTGCCTCTAATGACGGAAAATGGCACGTTCATCGTTAACGGCACGGAACGGGTGGTGGTGAGCCAGCTGCACCGTTCGCCCGGGATCTTTTTTGATCACGATCGCGGCAAGACCCATTCCAGCGGTAAAGTGCTCTATTCGGCACGCGTTATCCCTCTGCGTGGTTCGTGGCTGGACCTGGAATTTGACGCCAAAGATATCCTTCATGTGCGCATTGACCGCCGGCGCAAACTGCCGGTTACCGTACTGCTCAAAGGTTTGGGCTATTCAACCGAAGAACTGTTGAATCACTTCTACCCGATCGAACGCATTTTCCTGATGGATGAGGATCGTGCTCAGAAGGAGCTGGTTCCGGAAATCCTGATGGGCACTCGCGCCCCGGAGGATATTGTCCATCCACAGACGGGCGAAGTCATCGTCAAGAAAAACCGGAAACTGGGCAAGCAATCCCTGAAGAAGATCTTGGAAGCAGGGATCGATCGCTTGTCGATCAAGCTGACTGAAGTGATTGGTCGAGTGCTGGCGCACGACGTCATCGATTACCGCACCGGGGAGATCCTGGCCGAGTGCAACGAAGTGGTGAGCGACAAATTGCTGTTGGATCTGCGCGAACGCGGCATTGCCCAGCTGGAGCTCCTTCATGTGGAGGGGCATGATATCAGCCCATCCTTTCGCAATACCCTGCTGGTCGATAAAGTGACCAATCAGAACGAGGCGCTGCTGGAGATCTATCGTCGGCTGCGACCCAGCAATCCTCCCACCCCGGAGGTGGCCACCGAGTTCTTCAACAAGCTGTTCTTCAGTGCCGACCACTACGATCTGTCGGAAGTGGGGCGGTTGAAGCTGAATCTGCAACTTGGGCTGGATACGCCGCTGGACCATCGGACTCTGCGGCGCGAAGACATACTGGAAGCGGTCCGCCATCTGATTAGGCTCAAAGATTCCCAGGGCGCCGTGGATGATATCGACAACTTGGGCAACCGGCGTGTCCGGGCTGTGGGCGAACTGCTGGAAAACCAGTACCGCATTGGTTTGGTGCGAATGGAACGAGCCATCAAGGAACGCATGAGTCTTCAGGAGATCGAAGCGCTCATGCCCCATGACCTGATCAATGCCAAACCGGTGTCAGCGGTGGTCAAGGAGTTCTTTGGCACCAGCCAGTTGTCCCAGTTTATGGACCAAACCAACCCGCTTTCAGAAATCACCCACAAACGCCGCTTGAGCGCTCTCGGGCCGGGTGGCCTCACCCGTGAACGGGCCGGGTTTGAAGTGCGCGACGTCCACCCCACGCATTATGGCCGGATCTGCCCGATTGAAACCCCGGAAGGTCCCAATATCGGCCTCATCGTGTCGCTGTCCACTTACGCCCGGGTCAATTCCTATGGTTTTATCGAGACCCCTTATCGGAAAACCAAGGATCACCTAGTCAGCGCGGATGTTAAATATTTGACCGCCATGGACGAAAAGGACTATGCCATCGCCCAGGCCAATGCCCCGCTTGGATGATCGTGGGCGGTTTGTGATGGAACAGGTGTCGGCGCGGAAGGCCGGCGAGTTCGTCATGGTGCCGCCCGAGGAAGTCCATTACATGGACGTCTCGCCCAATCAGTTGGTTAGTGTCGCGGCGTCGCTCATTCCCTTTCTGGAACACGACGATGCCAACCGCGCGCTCATGGGTTCCAACATGCAGCGGCAGGCGGTTCCTCTGCTACAGACCCGTGCACCCATAGTGGGGACGGGCCTGGAACGGGTGGTGGCCAGGGACAGCGGCGTAACCATCATAGCCAAACGAGATGGCGTGGTCGAATACGTCGATGCCACCCGCATTGTGGTCCGCGTTACTGAAGACGACATCTCCCTAGGGCATGCGGTGGACATATACAAATTGACCAAGTTCCAGCGTTCCAATCAGAATACCTGCATGAATCAGAAACCCCTGGTGAAGCGGGGGGACATGGTTCGTATCGGGCAGATCATTGCCGATGGGACGTCCACCGATCATGGTGAGCTGGCGCTGGGCCGAAACGTCATGGTGGCCTTTATGAGCTGGGGTGGGTACAATTTTGAGGACTCCATCCTCATGAGTGAACGGATTGTCCGCGAAGACGTTTACACCTCGATCCACATTGAAGAGTTTGAGCTGGTGGCACGAGACACCAAGCTGGGTAAGGAAGAGGTCACCCGAGATATCCCCAATGTGGGCGATGAGGCCCTGAAAAACCTCGATGAAAGCGGCATTATTCGCATTGGCGCCTGCATCAAGCCCAACGACATCTTGGTGGGTAAGGTCACGCCCAAAGGTGAAACCCAGCTGACTCCTGAGGAAAAGCTGTTGCGCGCCATCTTTGGGGAGAAGGCGAGCGATGTCAAAGATACGTCCCTTCGGGTTCCTCCCGGTGTGGAAGGGATTGTCATCGACGCTAAGGTGTTCTCCCGCAAGGGTGTGGATAAAGATGAACGTACCCGTACGATCGAGGATGGAGAGATCGCGCGGTTGATGAAGGACCAGCGCGACGAGCTTGAGATCATTAAGAAGAGCACCGCCAGACGGCTGGCGCGGATCCTTGGTGGGCGAACCATAGAAAAGGCCATCAAAGACGGCAAGAAGGTCTATCTCAAAGAAGGCGAGGTCCTGAGCGAGGATGTTCTGGCTGAGCTTCCCAGCACCATCTGGCGGCAGCTGAACGTCGGGACGGATCCGGCTGCCTACCTTGAAGTGGAGGCCATCTGTGAAAGCTACCGGGATCAGGTGGATCTGGTCAAAAAGCTTTTCGAAGAGAAGATCGACAAGTTGAAACGCGGGGATGAGCTGCCGCCGGGCGTAATCAAAATGGTAAAGGTCTACGTGGCGGTCAAGCGCAAGTTGCAGGTGGGCGATAAGATGGCAGGGCGTCACGGGAACAAGGGTGTAGTGTCGAGAATCCTCCCGATTGAAGATATGCCTCATTTTGCTGATGGTACCCCGGTGGATGTGGTGCTCAACCCTCTTGGTGTGCCCTCCCGCATGAACGTCGGCCAGGTTCTGGAAACCCACCTGGGCTGGGCGGCTCGCGGACTTGGGGAGAGGTTGGCCAACCTCCTGGAACACTACAAAGAACGAGAAACTGCCCATGAGAAGCTGAAGCGTCTTTACAACCAGCTGGAATTCGACAGCTATTTCAAAGATGCGGGGGAGACTGAACTACAAGCTGTTGCGAGCGATTTTCGCGAAGGTTTGCACGTAGCCACACCGGTTTTTGACGGCGCCGATGAAGCGGAGATTCGCGCCTTCCTGAAGGAAGCCGGACTGCCCGAAACCGGCCAGGCGACCCTGCATGATGGGCGTACCGGGGAGGCTTTTGACCAGCCGGTCACCGTGGGTATCATGTACATGCTGAAACTCCATCACCTGGTTGATGACAAGATCCATGCCCGTTCCATCGGGCCATATTCACTGGTGACCCAGCAGCCGCTAGGCGGCAAGGCGCAGTTTGGCGGTCAGCGTCTGGGTGAAATGGAAGTGTGGGCCATGGAGGCCTATGGTGCGGGCCATGCACTTCAGGAGTTCCTCACGGTCAAATCCGATGACCTGGCTGGTCGGACCCGTATGTATGAGAAGATTGTCAAGGGAGACAATACCCTGGAAGCCGGCTTGCCCGAATCGTTCAACGTTTTGGTCAAGGAACTTCAAGCCCTGGCGTTGGACGTCCGGTTGCTGGAAGAAGACGAGAAGAACTAAGGTCGCGAGGAACTGCGGTTCGATGCGCCTCCAGGCGATTGCTGGAAGACTGAATCGCGGGGCGTCGTGCCAAAAACCCTCGGACTCCAAAGGAGGATACTTTGAAAGAGCTGTATAATCTTTTTATGCGGCCGAAGGATCCACTCAACTTCAATGCGGTCAAGATCATGCTGGCATCGCCGGAGAAGGTGCATGAATGGTCGTACGGTGAAGTGAAGAAGCCGGAGACAATCAATTATCGGACCTTCAAGCCGGAACGCGATGGGCTGTTTTGCGCCAAGATATTTGGTCCTACCAAGGATTACGAATGTAACTGCGGCAAGTACAAACGCATGAAACACCGCGGTGTGGTCTGCGAAAAATGTGGTGTGGAAGTGATCCAGTCCAAGGTGCGCCGGGAACGAATGGGGCACATCGAATTGGCCGCCCCGGTAGCCCATATATGGTTTCTTAAGAGTCTGCCCAGCAAAATCGGCAACCTGCTGGATTTGACTCTGAAGGAATTGGAAAAGGTTCTCTACTTTGACTCCTATATCGTCACTGATCCCGGCGATACCCCACTTAGCCCTCAACGAATTGCTCACCGAAGACAAATACCGCCAGATGGTGCAAGAGTACGGCAGCCGTTTCACGGCGGGTATCGGTGCCGAGTCCATCAAGGAACTTCTGGTCGGCCTTGAACTCGAGACGCTGGCGACGGAACTTCGCCTGGATATGACCCAGACCAATTCCGTGGCCAAACGTAAGAAACTGGCTAAGCGTCTGAAGGTGGTGGATGCCTTTCGCGAATCGGAGAACCGGCCCGAATGGATGATCATGGATGTCATCCCGGTGTTGCCCCCCGATCTCCGGCCTTTGGTGCCCTTGGATGGCGGGCGTTTTGCCACCAGCGACCTCAACGACCTGTACCGGCGGGTGATCAACCGTAACAACCGTTTGAAGCGTCTTCAGGAGTTAAACGCACCGGATATTATCATTCGCAACGAGAAGCGGATGCTGCAGGAAGCCGTGGATGTGCTCTTTGATAACGGTCGACGCGGCAAGACCATTACCGGGCCCAACAAACGGCCCCTCAAATCCCTGAGCGACATGCTCAAAGGCAAGCAGGGGAGGTTTCGCCAGAACTTGCTGGGCAAACGGGTGGATTATTCCGGGCGTACCGTTATCGTTATCGGCCCAAACCTGCGCCTCCACCAATGCGGACTGCCCAAGAAGATGGCGTTGGAGCTGTTCAAGCCCTTTATCTACAATAAGCTGGAAGAGAAGGGCTACGTCAACACCATCAAAGCCGCCAAGAAACTGGTAGAAAAGGAAACCCCGGAAGTATGGGATACCCTGGATGAAGTGGTGCGCGAATTCCCAGTTATGTTGAACCGTGCTCCGACCCTGCACCGTTTGGGGATTCAGGCCTTCGAACCGATCCTGATCGAGGGTAAAGCCATCCAGCTCCATCCCCTGGTGTGTACCGCTTTCAATGCAGATTTTGACGGCGACCAGATGGCCGTGCACGTGCCGCTTTCAATCGAAGCCCAGATTGAAGCCCGGGTGCTGATGATGTCCACTAACAATATCCTTAGCCCGGCACATGGGGACCCGATCATTGTGCCATCGCAGGATATCGTCTTGGGGATTTACTACATGACCCGGGAGAAACCCTTCGCCAAAGGAGAAAACCAGGTTTTTTCCGGTCCTGGAGAGGTGCGCTGTGCGTACGATTCGGGGGAGGTGGCACTGCATGCCGGCATCAAAGTGCGGCTCGATGGTCAGTTGCAGGAAACCACGGTGGGCCGGGTTCTGCTGGCTGAGATCCTGCCATCGGAACTTCCCTTCTCGGCCATCAATCGAGTGATGAACAAGAAGGAGGTGGCCAAGCTCATCGACCAATGTTACCGCAAGGCCGGCACCAAGGCGACGGTGCTGCTGGCCGACCGGCTCAAGGATCTGGGCTTCCACTTCGCCACCCTTTCGGGCATTTCCATCAGTATCAAGGATATGGTGATTCCGTCCCAGAAGGCCACCATCCTGGACAACGCCTTCGACCAGATCAAGGAAATCGAGCGGCAATACAATGAAGGGCTCATCACCGAGGGCGAAAAATACAACAAGGTGGTGGACATTTGGGCCAAGGGAACGGAAGACATCGCTGGGGAGATGATGAAAGAAATTGCCATCATGGAGGTCAAGGGAGCCGACGGTGCGATCCGCCAAATGGATTCCTTCAACCCCATCTTCATGATGGCGGATTCCGGTTCGCGCGGCAGCAAGGACCAAATGAGGCAGCTTTCCGGGATGCGCGGACTGATGGCCAAACCATCCGGCGAAATCATCGAAACGCCGATCACTGCCAACTTCCGCGAAGGGTTGACCGTGCTCCAGTACTTCATCTCGACCCACGGCGCGCGCAAAGGATTGGCGGATACCGCCCTCAAGACTGCCAACTCAGGGTATCTGACCCGCCGCTTGGTGGATGTGTCCCAGGACGTGGTGATCAGTGAGCTCGATTGCGGCACGATCGATGGCATAGAGGTAGAGGCCTTGCTGGAGGCAGGTGAGATCATTCAGCGGCTGGGCGAACGCATTTTGGGTCGCATGGCCTTGGAGGACATCGTCGATCCGGTGACCGGAGATGTTCTCGTGCAGGCCAGCCACGAAATCGATGAACAGGCAGTGAAGGTGGTTGAAGATTCCGGCCTGGAAAAGGTCCGCATCCGGTCGGTGCTCACTTGCCAGAGTCGCCGTGGGGTTTGCGCCATGTGCTACGGGCGCGACCTGGCCTACGGCAAACTGGTGGAAATGGGGCAGGCTATCGGCATCATCGCTGCCCAGTCGATTGGTGAACCGGGCACACAGCTCACCATGCGTACCTTCCATATCGGTGGTACGGCCAGCAAACGCATTGAACAGACCTCCATCAGCAACCGCTATCCTGGAACGGTACGGTTCCTCAACCTGCACACCGTTCGTAATCGAGACGGCGATCAGGTGGCCATGAACCGCAACGGCGAGATTTCCGTTATCAGTGAAACTGGCCGGGAACGTGAACGATATGTGATCATCTATGGCGCCAAACTGAAGGTGACGGATGGCCAGAGTATTGCCCCCGGCAACCTGCTGGCCGAATGGGACCCATTCACTCTTCCCATTCTGACTGAAGCGGCCGGGATCATCAAATTTGGTGACCTTGCCGAAGGGCAGACCATGCAGGAGAAGCTGGACCCGGTAACCGGCAAGTCCAGCAAGGTGGTGGTGGAATTCCGTGAGTCTGATGTCCGGCCGCGTATCTCCATCAAGGATGAAAAGGGGAGGACGGCGCGCGTCGGGGATGGCGGCCACGCCCGCTATTACATGCCGGTTGGGGCGATCGTCATGGTCAACGAAGGGGATCAGATATTTCCGGGTGACGTGTTGGCCCGTATCCCGCGTGAGACCACCAAGACTAAGGACATTACGGGTGGTTTGCCGCGTGTGGCGGAGCTCTTTGAAGTGCGCAAACCCAAGGAAAACGCGGTCATTTCTGAAATCGATGGAACTGTGAGCTTCGGCAAAGACACCAAGGGCAAACGCAAGGTGGTGGTCAGTCCGGAGGTCGGTGAGCCGCGCGAATACCTGATTCCCAAAGGAAAGCACATCAGCGTACACGAAGGGGATTACGTGCGTGCTGGGGAAGCGTTGATGGATGGCTCTGCCAACCCGCACGACATCCTTGCAGTTCGGGGTGAAAAGGAACTGGCCAAGTATCTGGTGGATGAAGTTCAACAGGTGTACCGGCTCCAAGGCGTGAAGATCAACGACAAACACATCGAAGCCATTGTGCGGCAGATGCTCAAGCGAGTCCGCATCATCGAGCCGGGTGATTCTGATTTCCTCATGGGCGAAAGTGTCGACAAGTTCATCTTTGAAGAGATCAACCAGAAGCTTCTGGAGGAAGGGCTTCGTCCGGCAGTGGCAGAACCCTTGTTGCTGGGGATCACCAAGGCTTCTCTGAGCACGGAAAGCTTCATCTCGGCGGCTTCCTTCCAGGAGACCACCAAGGTGCTGACCGAAGCAGCAGCAGCGGGCAAGGTGGACTACCTGATGGGACTCAAGGAGAACGTCATTATGGGTCGCCTGATCCCGGCAGGAAGTGGGCTACGGGGCTACCGGGAAATAGTGAAGGTGTGAGGGATCCGGAATCATGGGGTTGAGAGGATTTTTGCCGGGGGTATCTGTCAAAGTTCTTGACATTATGAGACGTGACCGGTAAGAAAATGGGATTTTGGAGTCAAGATTAGAAGCCGTTGTAACGTTTTCGGCGCGATGCCGTGATCATTGCTGAGTCAAGCGGAGAAGAGACGAGATGCCCACGATAAATCAGTTGGTCCGAAAAGGCAGAGAGCAGATCAAGAAGAAGTCAAGTACACCGGCGCTGCAAGGGTGCCCTCAAAAAAGAGGGGTATGTGTGCGTGTCTATACCACCACGCCGAAGAAACCCAACTCAGCATTGCGCAAGATCGCTCGTGTGCGTTTGACCAACGGGATCGAAGTGACATCTTATATTCCGGGAATAGGTCACAATCTGCAGGAGCACTCGGTGGTGCTCATTCGTGGCGGCCGCGTGAAGGACCTGCCTGGGGTGCGCTACCATATCGTTAGAGGGACTCTGGATGCCCTTGGAGTGGCGGACCGCAAACAGGGTCGGTCCAAGTATGGTACCAAGCGGCCCAAGTAATCGCGGTGCGGGTGCGTGGTCTTGATCTCTGGAGTGCCCTTGGCGATTGCGCCGAGTTCGCTCCCAGGGACGAAACGCCGGACGAATTTGCCAGAGGGTTGAGGAAACCGATGCCAAGAAGAAGAGAAGTTGCCAAACGAGACATTCTGCCGGACCCCAAATTCAATAGCAAGCTGGTGGCCAAGTTCATCAACAAGGTAATGCGCCGGGGTAAGAAGAGCCTGGCCGAGCGCATTCTCTACGGGGCCTTTGGCCTGATTGAGCAGCGCTCCAAACAAGATCCCCTTGATGTGTTCCATAAGGCCATGGATAACGTAAGGCCGGTCATCGAGGTGAAATCCAGGCGTGTCGGAGGGTCTACCTATCAGGTGCCGGTGGAAGTGCGTTCTGACCGTCGCAATGCACTGGCCATGCGCTGGCTCATTTCCTATGCTAAGGCGCGGTCGGAAAAGACCATGGTGCAAAGGCTCGCTGGGGAGCTGCAGGATGCTGCACAGAATCGGGGATCAGCCGTCAAAAAGCGCGAAGACACTCATCGCATGGCAGATGCTAACAAGGCCTTCGCTCATTATCGCTGGTAGGTGCTGAAGTGGTGGGGCGCCGCCAATGGCGCGCAGCAGCTAGCTGGTCCATTGAGATGATCATTTTTGCCACGCTAGTGTGCAGACGGTTACTGACCTGCTTGATTAGACCTGAAAACTACGGTTTTGCGTACTAGCGAGGAGGAGACGCGATGGGGAAGAAGAAGTTTCAGCGGACGAAGCCGCATGTGAATGTGGGGACCATCGGTCACATCGACCATGGGAAGACGACTTTGACGGCAGCGATCACCAAGCAGCTGGCGAAGCGGGGGCAGGCGGAGTTTGTACCGTTCGATCAGATAGACAAGGCTCCTGAGGAGCGGGAGCGTGGGATCACGATAGCGACGGCGCACGTGGAATACGAGACCGACAAGCGTCACTATGCTCACGTGGACTGTCCGGGGCATGCCGACTATATCAAGAACATGATCACGGGTGCGGCCCAGATGGATGGTGCGATTTTGGTGGTGGCGGCCGATGACGGCCCGATGCCGCAGACACGGGAGCACATCCTGCTGGCCCGCCAGGTTGGTGTGCCCTACATGGTGGTGTTTTTGAACAAGGTGGACATGGTCGACGATCCGGAGCTGATCGAGCTGGTGGAGTTGGAGCTTCGGGAGTTGCTGAGCAAGTATGGTTTTCCCGGCGATGATGTGCCGATCGTACGGGGTTCAGCCTTGAAGGCGTTGGAAACCGAAGATGGAGCTAGCGCCGAGGCGGCCTGTGTGTTTGATTTGATGAACGCCATTGATGAATACATTCCGTTGCCGTTACGGGATGTGGACAAGCCGTTTTTGATGCCGGTGGAAGACGTGTTTTCCATCAGCGGTCGTGGGACGGTGGTGACGGGGCGGATGGAACGCGGCATAGTCAAGGTGGGCGAGGAAGTGGAGATAGTGGGTTTTCGGCCGACCACCAAGACGGTTTGTACCGGTGTGGAGATGTTCCGTAAGACCTTGGATCAAGGTCAGGCTGGGGACAACGTTGGTCTATTGCTTCGTGGGATCAAACGAGACGATGTGGAACGCGGCCAGGTGGTGGCCAAGCCTGGTAGTATCACGCCCCACACCAAGTTCAAGGCTGAGGTTTACATATTGAAGAAGGAAGAAGGGGGTCGTCACACGCCGTTTTTCAACGGTTACCGTCCGCAGTTTTATTTTCGGACGACCGATGTAACGGGGGTGGTGACCTTGCCGGAAGGGGTGGAGATGGTGATGCCGGGCGACAACGTGGCCATGGACGTGCATCTGATCACCCCCGTGGCTCTGGAAAAGGAGCTGCGTTTCGCCATCCGTGAAGGCGGGCGTACCGTCGGGGCCGGCGTTCTTACCGAAGTCATCGCGTAACATTGTTGGCATCAAACCGGTCGTTTGAGGGCATCCTTGAGCTGGCCGGTTCGTCATAGGAACGGCAGGAAAGATGATGAACCAAAAAATCCGCATCCGCTTGAAGGCGTATGACCATAAGCTCCTGGATCAGTCAGCGAACGAGATTGTCATGACGGTCAAAAAGACTGGTGCCCGCGTTGCAGGCCCCATCCCTCTCCCGACCAGAATCCACAAGTACACCGTGTTGCGTTCGCCCCATATCGACAAGAAGTCCCGGGAGCAATTCGAGATCCGTGTGCACAAGCGATTGGTTGACATTCTGGATCCGACCCAGCAGACCGTTGACTCCCTGATGAAACTGGACCTGTCCGCAGGTGTTCATGTGGAAATCAGTCTCTAGGGATGTGGGTGCAGTGCCAGTTGTTGGCCAATTCTGAAGAAAGCGAATTATCATGATCAAGGCAATTATCGGACGCAAGTTGGGGATGACCCAGATCTTTGCCGAAGATGGCAGCGTGGTACCGGTGACCGTGGTCCAGGCCGGGCCCTGTACCGTCACTCAGGTCAAGACCCTGGAACGTGACGGCTACGGTGCGGTGCAGATCGGTTTTGGCACCAGAAAACCCAAGCATACCAACCGCCCATTGCGTGGCCATCTGGACAAGGCGGGCAAGGGATATTTCAAGATCCTGCGGGAAGTTCGGGTGGTTGACCCCAGCGATCACCAAATGGGCGAGGAAATCCAGGCCGATATCTTTGAGATCGGTGAACGGGTGGATGTGATTGGTGTGAGCAAAGGTAAGGGATTTGCCGGAACCATCAAGCGATGGGGTTTCCACCGCGGGCCGATGACGCACGGTTGTAAGAATATCCGCGAACATGGTTCGACGGGTTGCGCTACCTATCCTGGCCGTGTCGTGAAAGGGAAACGTCTGCCTGGGCAGTTGGGAAATCGGCGCGTGACCACCATGAACGTTAGGGTGGTGGATATCAACCACGATGATAATCTCCTGCTGATCAAGGGAGCAATCCCGGGCCCGAGTAACGGTCTTGTTCTTATCCGGAAAACAAACCGGGTGAAGTGAGCCTGAGCAAGAGCTGAGCGGCCAGAGGAAGATTTGAGGATCACCATGCCAACTGTAGATATTTATAACATTAATCGTGAAGTTGTGGGGCAAAGGGAGCTGAGTGAGGATGTCTTTGCTGTTGCCGTTAAGCCCCACATTCTCCACGAGGTTGTCCTGTATCAGCTGGCCAAACGACGCGCCGGCACTGCCAAAACCAAGGGTCGCAGTGAGGTGGCCGGTGGTGGCAGAAAGCCGTGGAAGCAGAAGGGCACAGGCCGGGCTCGGGCAGGGACGATTCGTTCGCCGTTGTGGCGAGGAGGCGGTACGGTGCACGGACCTCACCCGCGGGACTACCTCCAGCGCGTGCCCAAGAAGGTTCGCCGTCTGGCTTTGAAGATGGCTTTGAGCCAGAAGGTCTTGGATCAGCAGATGACGGTGTTGGATGAGCTGCGTCTGGAACAGATCAAGACCAAGGACTTTGCCGCCATCATCAACCGCTTTGAATTCAACAAGACTCTGGTGGTGCTTGGCGAGCGCGATGAGATCATCGAGAAGTCTGCGCGCAACCTGGTCAACGTCAAGGTCTTGCGCTCAGAAGGCTTGAACGTCTACGATCTGCTCAACTACCCCAACGTCCTCTTAACCCAGGAAACGATCGGGGCAATAGAGGAGTCGCTGCAGTCATGAAGGAAAAAGCCTATCAGATCCTGAAACGACCTCTGCTCACTGAAAAGAGTACGACCCAGAAGGAAAGTTTCAACAAACTGTACTTCGAGGTGGACCGGCGTGCCAACAAGATCGAGATCAAGCAGGCCGTTGAGCAGATTTTCAAGGTGGATGTGGTGGACGTCTCGACCCTGATTATGAGTGGGAAAGTCAAGCGTGTGGGGCGTACTTTTAGCAAGCGTCCGGACTGGAAGAAGGCCGTCGTGACCATCAAACCCGGCCAACAGGTGAAATTCTTCGAAGGCGCATAACTTTGGATCTTGAGTCCAGAGAGGCGGGGGGGTTGCGCAAAGGCCTTGCGGCAGAAAGCGTTGACTCTCATGGCGCTCTGAACTCCTGCATGAGGTTGTCATGGGTATCAGAAAGGTTAATCCGCGTTCACCAGGCCGCAGGTTCCAAACTTACAGTACGTTTGAGGAGATCACCAAGAAAGCTCCGGAACGGAGCTTGGTGGAACCCCTCAAGAAGACCGGCGGCCGTAACAATCTGGGACGCATTACGGCATGGCACAGAGGCGGTGGGCACAAGCGTCTTTATCGCATCGTCGATTTCAAACGCAATAAACCCGACATCCCGGCCAAGGTGGCCAGTATCGAATATGATCCCAATCGGTCTGCTCGGATTGCGCTGCTGCATTATGTCGACGGTGAGAAGCGCTACATTTTGGCGCCGGTTGGACTTGCGGTTGCAGATACGGTGATCACCAGCGACAGTGCCGATATTAAACCCGGCAACTGCATGCGGCTGGCCAGCATCCCTCTGGGTACGGTGGTTCACAACGTCGAGATGAAGGTGGGGAAGGGTGGTCAATTGGCCCGTTCTGCCGGTTCTGGTGCGCAGCTGATGGCCAGGGAAGGCAGCTATGCCACTCTGCGGTTGCCTTCCGGTGAAATGCGCATGGTTCCCGTTGATTGCCGAGCCACCATCGGCCAGGTGGGCAACATCGAACATGAGAACTTATCCCTGGGTAAAGCTGGGAGAAAACGCTGGCTGGGATGCAGACCCCATGTCCGCGGCGTTGCCATGAACCCAGTAGACCATCCCATGGGTGGTGGCGAGGGCCGGAGTTCCGGCGGACGCCATCCCTGTACCCCGTGGGGTGTTCCCACTAAAGGGTATCGGACCCGTAAGCCCAAAAGCAGCGACCGGTTGATCATTCGTCGCCGCAAATAATCGCAGTATGCAGCTAGGAGGAGAAGGTCGTGCCTCGATCTCTGAAGAAGGGCCCATTTGTCGATGATCACCTGATGGAAAAGGTGGCCAAGGCCAGGGATACTGGTGACCGGCGAGTCATTAAGACTTGGTCCAGAAGGTCCACCATAGTGCCCGAGTTTGTTGGCCTGACGTTGGCAGTCCACAATGGCAAGAAGTTCATTCCCGTTTTCATTACGGAGAATACGGTTGGTCATAAACTGGGCGAATTTGCGCCTACCAGAACGTTCTACGGTCATGGTGGTGACAAGAAGTCGCGCGTGAAAGGGAAATAAGCATGGAGGCGAAAGCTGTTGCCAAATACCTGCGCATTTCACCCAGCAAGGTGAGACTAGTTGCCGATTTGGTGCGAGGCAAGGCGGTGGGTGAAGCCCTGACCATTCTGCGTTTTACCCCGAAGAAGGGGGCGCGTTTGGTCAACAAGACGTTGCGTTCAGCGGTGGCCAATGCCGAAAACTCTCGTACGATGGACATCGACAGCTTGTATATCAAAACCATCACCGTCGATGCCGGGCCTACACTCAAACGCTGGAGGCCCCGAGCCATGGGGCGAGCAAACCGAATTCTGAAGCGGACCGCTCATGTTACGGTAGTCTTGTCTGATGGTTAGAGTCTGGGTGCTGGGGTTGGCATCGAGGTGCCGATAAAGCTGTAAAGGTTAGCAGACGGGATTTGTACCACTTAAGTTAGGTTTGTGGAGGTTGAGTTTGGGACAGAAGGTTCATCCAATCGGGTTTCGTTTGGGCGTGATCAAGACGTGGGACTCCAGGTGGTTTGCCAAGCGTGAGTACCCCAAGCTTGTCCAAGAAGATCGGAAGATCCGTACCTACATCAAGGAACGGCTCTACCATGCCGGGATTTCCAAGGTGGAAATTGAGCGCGCCGCCAACAAGGCTAAGATCAAGATTTTCACTGCCCGCCCGGGGATTGTCATTGGCAAGAAGGGGACCGAGATTGAAGCGCTTCGAAAGGATCTTGAACGGAAGTTCAGCCGAGAGATCCTGATCGACATCCAGGAAGTCAGACGCCCCGAACTGGATGCAACGCTGGTGGCAGAGAACATTGCGCTCCAATTGGTGCGGCGAATTGCCTTCCGACGCGCGATGAAACGTGCGGTTACCTCAGCCCTCAAGTTTGGTGCCAAGGGCGTGCGGGTAGCCAGCGCCGGGCGGCTTGCCGGTGCGGAGATGGCTCGACGTGAATGGTATCGTGAGGGTCAAGTGCCTCTGCATACTTTGAGAGCCGACATCGATTACGGTGTCGCCCTTGCCAAGACCACCTATGGGGTTATCGGGGTCAAGGTTTGGATCTATAAGGGTGAGATTCTGCCCTAAGGATGCCGCCGTTGCTGCTTACGTTTTTCCCCTTTAGAGGCGGGCCGTTAGAACGTATCACAGGGGTCCAGTGGTTTAGGTTGCGGCGCGATAAGCCGTTCCAAACCATCAGGAGATAGATCAATGTTAGCACCGAAGCGAGTTAAATATCGCAAACAGCAAAAGGGACGAATGGCAGGCAGTGCACAGCGTGGAAGCCATGTTAGTTTTGGCGACTTCGGCTTGAAAACCCTGCAGTGCGGCTACATCACTTCAAAGCAGATTGAGGCGGCACGTATCGCCATCACCCGATATGTGAAACGCGGCGGCAAGATTTGGATTCGGATTTTCCCTGATAAGCCGGTCACCAAAAAACCCGCAGAAACTCGAATGGGTAAAGGGAAAGGCTCTCCCGAAGGCTGGGTGGCAGTCGTCAAGCCGGGTCGAGTACTCTATGAAATCAAGGGCGTTCCGGAGACTGTTGCGCGCGAAGCGTTTCGACTGGCTTCGCATAAGCTTTCGGTTTCCACGCGCTTTGTGACGAGGCAGGACATCGTATGAAGATCACTAGTCTTCGCGAAATGACCAAGGACGAGCTAACCCAGAAAGAAAGGGAGCTTCGAGAGGCTCTTTTCAATCTGAGGTTCCAGCACGCCACCGGCCAACTGGAAAATAGCGCACAGATCCGCAAGACCCGCCAGGGTATTGCGCAGGTGCTGACCGTGCTTTCCGAGCAGGAAGCAGGAGCCAGGGCGAGAGGGTAACAGGAAAATGGAAGAGACTGCTAAGAAGAAAACTCGGGTTGGTGTGGTGGCCAGCAACAGGATGGATAAGACGGTGGTAGTTACGGTCGAGCGGATGGTGGCTCACCCCAAGTACAAGAAGTACATCCGCCGACGGAACAAGTTCAGCGCGCACGACGCCGAGAACCAGTGCCAGGTGGGTGATCGGGTGCTCATCGAAGAGAGCAGACCGCTGAGCAAGACCAAACGCTGGGTGGTTGTTGCAATCCTTGAAAAGGTTCAGCTGCTTTAGACACTTATCAGGTGGTGGCCAGAGGATGTCGTGACCGAGTTGTGGCACCAAGCGAAGGAAGACCTCGGCACGATTGCGTAGTTCAGAGAGGGAGTGAATCATGATCCAGGCGGAAACTCGTTTGAATGCCGCAGACAACTCAGGTGCCAAGCAGCTTTACTGCATCAAGGTGCTGGGGGGTACCCGCAGGCGCTATGCTACGGTGGGGGATATTGTGGTGGTGTCCGTGAAAGAAGCAATACCCAATGCTAAGGTCAAGAAGGGTGATGTCCTCAGAGCGGTCATCGTTCGCACCAAAAAAGAAGTGCGGCGTCCAGACGGTTCCTATATCAAGTTTGATGAGAACTCTGCAGTGCTCATCAATGCCGCCAAAGAACCGATCGGCACCCGCATCTTTGGGCCTGTTGCCCGGGAGTTGCGTGCCAAGCAATTCACCAAGATCATTTCGCTTGCACCTGAAGTGCTTTGATGGGGGATGATGGAGTTGGATTTCATGCTGAGTCATAAGAAGTACCACATAAAGAAGAATGACGTGGTGATGGTTATTGCCGGCAAGGAAAAGGGCAAGACCGGACGGATAATGAGAGTCATTCCCAAGAAAGATCGGGCGATTGTTGAAAAGCTCAATATGGTCAAGCGACATATGCGCCCCGGAGCCCAAAATCGTCAGGGCGGGATTCTGGAAAAGGAATCGCCGATCCATGTGTCGAATTTGATGCTCGTTTGTTCAAAATGTACCGACCCTACCCGTGTGGGCTATAGAATGCTCGATGATAAGCAGAAGGTCCGTTTCTGCAAGAAGTGTAACGAAGTCATCGAGTAGTGACGTCCACCACGACGCCGCAGTGCAGGGAGGGCAGTGGAGGTTATTCATGGCGCGCTTGTTAGAGAAGTATGAAAATGAGGTCGTCCCAAAGCTGCAGGAACGGTTTGAATACCGGAGTCCAATGCAGGTTCCAAGGCTGAGCAAGATTGTGCTCAATATGGGTTTGGGGGAGGCTATTCAGAACGTCAAGATCCTTGACTCGGCTGCCGAGGAGCTGGCCGCCATCAGCGGACAGAAACCGGTGATAACTCGGGCCAAACAGAGCATTGCGACGTTCAAGCTTCGCAAAGGGATGCCCATTGGTTGTATGGTGACCTTGCGTGGCCAGCGGATGTATGAGTTCCTGGACAAGCTGGTCAACGTGGCCCTGCCCCGAGTGCGTGACTTTCGCGGAGTTTCTCCGCGGGGTTTTGATGGTCGCGGGAATTTTACCGTCGGAGTTAAGGAGCAGATCATCTTCCCTGAGATCGACTACGACAAGATTGACAAGATCAAGGGAATGAACATCACCATCGTGACGACTGCCCAGAAAGATGAAGAAGCTCGCGAGCTTCTCGCTCTGATGGGTATGCCGTTTAGAAGTTGATGATCGCTTGTTCTGGATTCGCAATCGAGGAGGAAACCTTGGCTAAGAAATCAATGATTGCAAAAGCCAGTCGGAAGCCCAAGTTCAGCGTGCGGGCATATAATCGTTGCCCTCTCTGCGGGCGGCCGCGGGCCTATCTCCGCAGGTTCGGTATCTGCCGCATCTGTTTTCGGTCCATGGCGCTCAACGGGGAGCTTCCCGGAGTGGTCAAGTCCAGCTGGTAGGATAATGATATGTGGTGATGGTGTGAGGAGTACAACCTTATGGCGGTAGCAGATCCAATTGCTGATTTTTTGATTCGAATTAAAAATGCTCAAAAGGCTCGATTCGAAAAGGTGGATATTCCCGCTTCCCGGATTAAGGCGAGTATCGCCAGGATTCTTAAGGAAGAGGGCTATATCAAGAATTTCAAGTTTATCCGCGACGACAAGCAGGGGATCCTGAGGATTCAGCTCAAGTATAGTGAGCAGCGAGAAACTGCTATCGCGAGTATCAAACGCATCAGCAAACCCAGCCGCAGGGTGTATGTCGGGCATGGTGACATGCCACGGGTCATGAACGGTCTCGGAGTTGCCATTGTCTCGACTTCCAAGGGGCTGATGACAGACCGTGAGGCACGCAAGCAAAGGGTTGGCGGCGAGCTGTTGTGTTCCATCTGGTAGTCTTCCGGGAGCGCGCTGACATTCAGCGGCTATACTGGGAGCATTGTTAAGGGCTCAGGGAGAGGAGCAACAAGATGTCACGCGTGGGTAAGCGACCCATCACCCTGCCAAAAGGGGTTACGGCCTCATTACAGGGACAGGTTCTGACGGTCAAGGGACCAAAGGGGACCTTGTCGCGGACGATCCATACTAAAGTGGACGCGGAAATCGACGCTGAGAGCATTGCCATCAAGCGCCACGACGACACCGAAACGAGCCGGGGGATTCATGGTTTGATGCGTGCTCTGGTCAGCAATATGGTGGTTGGCGTCAGTCAAGGCTTTGTCAAGAGCCTGGAGATTGCCGGTGTTGGCTATCGTGTTAGTGTGCAAAGCAATGTGCTCAATTTAAGTCTTGGGTATTCGCATCCAATTGAATTCGCCTTGCCGCCGGGAATCACGGCATCCATTGATAAGCAGAGCGTCATTCGGCTGGAGGGTATTGAAAACGAGCTGTTGGGTCAGACTGCTGCGCGGATCCGGGCGTTGCGTGCCTGCGAGCCATACAAGGGCAAGGGGATTCGCTACGTTGGTGAACACGTGTTCCGCAAGGTGGGCAAGGCTGGCGGCAAGAAATAGAAAAGGGGGAATGGGGCATGGCTTCAAAAACGAACCCACGCACGGTGGCCCGCCTGAAACGCAAGCTGCGGGTGCGCAAGCGGGTCCAGGGATCTTCCGAGCGGCCTCGCCTGTGTGTGTTTCGCAGTGATAAGCACATTTACGCCCAGATCATCGATGATGTGCAGGGTGTGACCTTGGTGTCGGCGTCAACAGTGGCGCCCGAATTCAAACAGATGGAACTCGCCCAGGGCAAGGTCGGTGCAGCGCAACGCGTGGGGCAAATGGTTGCGAACAAGGCCAAGAGCCAGGGGATCACCAGAGTGGTATTTGACCGGAACGGATACATCTATCACGGTCGTGTTCGCGCCTTGGCTGATTCAGCGCGAGAGGCTGGTTTAGAGTTCTGATCACATCTGTCGATTCATGGGCAGAGAATCCGAGGAGGCAAGGCTTGTTGTCAGTGGAATCCAGTGAACTGCAGTTGATAGACAAGGTCGTCCATATCAGCCGCGTGGCTAAGGTAGTGAAAGGTGGGCGTCGGTTCTCCTTCAGTGCCATTGTCGTCGCGGGCGATGGCAACGGCAAAGTCGGATTTGGTTTGGGTAAGGCCAACGAGGTTCCGGAAGCGATTCGCAAAGGCCTTGACAACGCTAAGCGAAACATGTTCGCGATACCCATCACTAATGGGACCATACCGCACGAAGCAGTCGCTTCTTTTGGAGCTGCAACGGTCGTGCTGCGTCCGGCTTCGCAGGGTACCGGAATCATCGCTGGAGGAGCCGTTCGAGCTATTATGGAAGCTTCTGGCATCGGCAATATTCTGACCAAATGCCTGGGTTCCCGGAATGCTCATAACGTCGTCAAGGCTACCCTCAAGGGTTTAAAAAGCTTGCGAAGCGCCGAGCAGATAGGCAAGCGCCGCGGGCTCGATCCGCATGAGCTCAGAGCGTGAGGGATATGGAACGCAGGAGGAAATTCAAATGGGTGTACCCATTCAGGTGAAACTTGTCCGAAGCCCCATTGGGCGGCCCGAGAGCCATCGCAAGATCTTGCAGGGACTGGGGCTCAGTTATGTCAATAAGATGGTGACGGTGTACAGTACGCCTCAGATTCTGGGTGCTATCCGCAAGGTCCAGCATTTGGTTCAGATTAATGAACAACAAGCATGAGATGCAGCTCTCAGGATGGATAGCTCAATGAGACTTGAAGACCTCGCTCCAGCACCTGGGGCAAAGAAGACGAGAAAACGCGTCGGCCGTGGTTCCGGCTCGGGACTGGGGAAGACCGCTGGCAAAGGAGCCAAAGGGCAGAAGGCGCGTTCCGGCGGTGGTACTCCACCATGGTTTGAAGGCGGTCAGATGCCTCTGCAACGACGTTTGCCGAAGCGCGGCTTCACCAATATCTTTAAGAAGCATTACAGTCTGGTCAATGTGCGTGACTTGGAGCAGTTTGCTGAGGGGAGTGAAGTGGGACCGGAACAGCTGATGCAAGCTGTGGTGAAGAAGCTTCGCAGCGGCATCAAGCTGTTGGCTCAGGGTGAAATTACCAAAGCACTGACCGTGCGCGTACATGTGGCCAGTGCGGCGGCCAAAAGCAAAATTGAAGCTGTTGGCGGTCGCGTCGAATTGATCTAAAGAGCCAAAGGGGACGCAGGCAGTGTTAACGGGTTTCCAGAATATTGGCAAAATACCAGAACTAAAGCGCCGGATCCTCACCAGCTTGTTTTTGCTGGCGGTGTACCGGATCGGGTCCCACGTTCCCACACCCGGGATCAACAACGAAGCGCTAGGAGCCTTTTTTAAGGCGGCCCAGGGCACGTTGCTGGGTCTTTTTGATATGTTTTCCGGTGGCGCGCTCAGCCAGTTGTCTGTGTTTGCGCTCGGTATCATGCCTTATATCAGTGCTTCCATTATTCTCCAATTGCTTACGGTCGTGGTGCCGCTGCTGGAGCGGCTCAGCAAGGAGGGGGAGGCCGGCAGGAAAAAAATCACCCAGTACACCCGTTACGGTACGGTGGTCCTGAGCATCATCCAGGGTTTCTTTATTTCGGTGGGTCTGGAGGGTATGACCGGGCCTGGAGGCGAGATGGTGGTGCTGGTTCCTGGCTGGGGGTTTCGCATCATTACGGTGATTACTCTCACCTCGGGCACCGCCTTCATCATGTGGTTGGGTGAGCAGATCACGGAGCGCGGGATCGGCAACGGCATATCACTCATCATCTTTGCCGGTATCGTTGCGGGCATTCCCAACGCCTTGGGCAATACCTGGAATTTGGCTCGAACCAGCGAAATTAGCGTATTCGCGGTGTTGTTTCTGGCGGTCATGATGGTGATTGTGGTGGCCTGCATCATTTATGTGGAGCGGGGCCAGCGGCGCATAACAGTGCAGTACGCCAAACGGGTAGTGGGGAGACGAGTGTACGGTGGGCAAAATACCCATCTTCCACTCAAAGTGAATACATCTGGGGTCATTCCACCCATTTTTGCATCTTCCATCATTATGTTCCCGGCCACTGTTGCTAGCTTTATCAATGTTGACTGGGTGAAGTCAGTTGCTACTCTTTTGGGACCAGGATATTGGGCTCATGACCTCCTTTATATAGGGTTCATCATTTTCTTTTGTTACTTCTACACCGCTATTGTCTTCAATCCTATAGAGGTTGCAGACAATATGAAGAAACACGGGGGCTTTATACCCGGCATCCGCCCTGGAAGGTCTACTGCTGAGTACATTGACCGGGTTCTTAGTCGCATCACCATGGGCGGGGCTTTGTATGTCTCGATTGTGTGTATTCTACCGACGTTTCTCATCAAGAAATTCAACGTTCCATTCTATTTCGGTGGGACCGCTCTATTGATCGTTGTTGGTGTGGCCATGGACACTGTGGCACAAATTGAGGCCCACATGTTGACCCGCAACTACGAGGGGTTTCTCAAGAAAACACGGCTTCGGGGGCGTCGTTAAGGGATCGTGCAGGGCTGGCGAGGCGATGAAGCCTTGGGGGTCCTGTGATGATATGGCGCTATGGTAACATTGGCCGAGCTTCACACAATGGGAATAGGGAGGAAGATAACGATGAACATCATTTTGTTGGGCCCACCGGGTGCAGGCAAAGGTACTCAAGCAAAGCGACTGATCGATCGCTATGGTATTCCGCAGATCTCTACCGGGGACATGTTGCGCGCTGCTCTCAAGGAAGGCACGCCTCTGGGTCTTGAAGCCAAGAAGTATATGGATAAAGGTGAGTTGGTTGCAGACAGTGTGGTTATCGGTTTGGTCAAAGAGCGGATTCAGAAAAACGACTGCGCCAAGGGCTATATGCTGGATGGCTTTCCGCGCAATGTGAGCCAAGCCGAAGCATTGGACGGCATGCTCGGCGGTCTGAACCAGAAGATCAATGATGTTATCTGTATCGAAGTGCCCAGTGGAGAACTGGTCGGTCGTTTGACTGGGCGTCGTACCTGCCGTGGCTGCGGCGGTGGTTTCCACGTTATGTTTGACCCGCCAAAGAAGGAAGGGGTCTGTGACAAGTGTAACGGCGAACTCTATCAGCGGGACGACGACAATGAAACCACAGTCAAATCTCGGTTGGAAGTCTACGACAAGCAGACCAAACCGCTAATTGATTATTACCAGAAACAGGGGAAGCTGCGAAGTATTGTCGGAGTCGGACCCATGGAAGAAATCTTCGGGCGCATTACTGCTGTCTTGGGGTAAGAGGCGGGACCCATTGGTCATTATAAAGTCCCCGCGGGAGATCGAAAAAATCCGCAAGGCCTGTCAGATTGTTGCAGAAATACTGCAGGTTCTTAAGGAGGAGATTCGACCGGATGTGACGACCTGGCATCTCAATGAGCTAAGCGAAGAATTGGCGACCAAGCGAAACGCAAAGCCTGCCTTCAAGGGTTATCACGGTTATCCGTATGCGCTTTGCACCTCAGTCAACGAGGAGGTGGTGCATGGTATGCCCTCGCGTACCAGGCGCTTGCGGGAAGGGGACATTATCAGCATCGATTACGGGGTTGTGGTGGACGGCTACTATGGTGATGCCGCCATCACCGTCCCTGTGGGCGAAATCGAGGAAAATGCCAGCAAGCTGTGCGCGGTGACACAAGCGGCCCTCTACAAAGGGATCGAGCAGGCCAAGGTCAGCAATCGGCTTTCTGATATTTCTCATGCTATCCAAAGCTTTGTTGAACAGCATGGGTTTTCCGTGGTCCGTGAATTTGTCGGGCATGGAATTGGTCAACGGTTGCACGAGAGCCCGCAGATACCCAACTACGGGTTACCTGGCAAGGGTATCAAGCTGAAACCCGGACTAGTATTGGCCATCGAGCCGATGATCAACCAGGGAAGGGCTGAAGTGGAAATCCTATCCGATCGGTGGACGGCGGTCACTGTTGACCGAGGGCTTTCGGCGCATTTTGAGCATACCATTGCCATCACGGAAAACGGCCCTGATATTTTGTCGCGGCTGGAAGATTGATTTTGACAATGGTAGCAAATACAAGTAAGCTCAAATGTTACTGTTGCGAGATTGTTAGGCGGTGAGCGGTGCAGTTCCCATGTGAAAGGATGAGTAGCGTGGCCAAAGAAGATGCCATTGAGGTGGAAGGTACTGTGGTCGAGCCTCTTCCCAACGCCATGTTTCGTGTGGAGTTAGCCAACGGACATAGGGTGTTAGCCCATATCTCCGGCAAGATGCGCATGCATTTTATTCGCATTCTTCCAGGCGATAAGGTTACCGTCGAGTTGTCACCCTATGATCTGACTCGTGGGCGCATCATTTACCGGTCCAAGTCATGAATTGATGTTTGTGCGTTCTTGGCCTGTTATCCAAGGGCCTGCAAACCAATGGAGTGGAGAACATGAAAGTCCGAGCATCGGTCAAACGCATCTGCCGTAAGTGCAAGATTATCCGCCGACACGGGACAGTGCGGGTGATCTGTGAGAACCCCAGACACAAGCAACGACAAGGTTAATCGGAGGATTGGGCATTGGCACGCATTGCAGGTATCGACCTTCCCAAGAACAAGCGTATTGAGATTGCGCTCACCTATATCTACGGTATTGGGCGATCTACGTCTCAGAAGATCCTCGACGAAGCCAACGTAGACCCCAACACCAAGAGCGATGCTTTGAGTGACGACCAGATCGCCGGGATCCGTCAGGTTATCGATTCCAAGTGCAAAGTGGAAGGCGATCTGCGCACGGAAGTGTCGATGAATATAAAGCGGCTTATGGACCTTGGTTGCTATCGGGGGTTGCGTCACCGACGCGGGCTACCGGTGCGCGGGCAAAGGACGCACACCAATGCACGTACCCGGAAGGGGCCTCGCCGTTCCGTTATGGGTAAGCGGAAGAAGTAACTTAGGATGGAGAGATCTTAATCATGGCACGAGCGGTATCTCGGAAGAAGAAAGAGCGTAAAAACATCTTGAACGGCGTTGCACATATCCGATCGACGTTCAATAACACCATCATCACCATAACCGACACGGCAGGCAATGCCATTGCCTGGGCCAGTTCCGGCAGCCAGGGATTCAAGGGTTCGCGTAAAAGCACGCCATTCGCCGCTCAGGTCGCTGCGGAGACTGTTGCCAAGAAGGCCATGGAGCACGGTGTGCAGAACATTGAGGTCTATGTCAAGGGACCGGGGTCCGGACGGGAAGCCGCTCTACGGGCTCTTCAGGCAGCCGGGTTCAACATCACCGTGATCAAAGATGTCACTGCGATACCGCACAATGGGTGCCGTCCCCCCAAACGACGCAGAGTGTAAGGGAAGGATCAGCCGTTTCCCACTCGGGACGAAATCACACGAGTAAAAGTCCTTTATTTAGGAATAGGTGAAGAGGAGAACTACTTTGGCTCGTTACACTGGTTCGGTTTGCCGCATCTGCCGGCGTGAAAACATGAAGCTTTATCTGAAAGGTGACCGTTGCTACTCGGACAAGTGTGCTTACGAACGTCGCAGTTACCCGCCTGGGCAGCATGGCCAGGGTCGGGGGAAGCTGTCCGGCTATGGTTTGCAGCTCCGTGAGAAGCAGAAGATCCGGCGGATGTATGGGATTCTTGAGAATCAGTTCAAGCTCTACTTCAAGGAGTCCGACCGGCAGAAGGGAATCACCGGGTCCAACCTGCTAATCCTGATGGAACGGCGCCTGGATAATACCATCTATCGCCTCGGTCTCGCCAGTTCTCGCGCCCAGGCTCGGCAATTGGTGCGGCACAATCACTTCCTGGTGAATGGCAAGAAGGTCAATATCCCTTCGTATCTGCTGCAAAGTCGGGGATGTGGTAGCTGTTCGTGAAGGTAGTCATCAGCTGGGCATCATTAATGAAGCATTGGAAGCGCTACCGCGTCGGGGTTTGCTCCCCTGGCTGGACCTGGATAAAGCCAAATTTGCTGGTGTTTTCAAATCCTTCCCAACTCGCGAAGAGATGAACCTCCCAGTTCAGGAACAGTTGGTGGTCGAGCTCTATTCCAAGTAAGCGCAGCGATGCTCCCCGCTTAGATGATGGATTGTGGCTTTCAGGTTAGCTGAAAGCCTTCCTATTTTTCCCAAAACCGCGATTTGCCCGGGCTATGCAAAGGTTTGCATTCCCGCTCTTTACTAAGAGGAGGCGGCATGCAGAGAAACTGGCGCGAATTGATTAAACCTAAGCGCTTGGCAGTTGAAACAAAAGATAGCCCTGAAACGTACGCGAAATTTGCCTGTGAGCCGCTTGAGCGTGGATTCGGAACGACCATGGGGAATTCGCTGCGGAGAATTCTTCTTTCATCGCTTCAAGGTGCTGCCATTACCAGTGTCAAGATCGGTGGGGTGCTGCACGAATTTTCTACGGTCCCCGGTGTCATGGAAGACGTGACCGATATCATCCTCAACCTCAAGGAGGTTCGGTTCAAGATGCGGGGTGAGGGTCCTCGTCAGCTGGTTATCGAAAAGGATGGCGAGGGGATAGTGTTGGCCGCGGACATTCGTGGTGACTCGGGAATGCAGGTGCTAAACACCGGTAAGCATATCTGTACGTTGGCTAAGGATGCCAAACTGCGGATGGAGCTAACGGTCAAGATGGGCAAGGGCTATGTACCAGCAGATCTGAATGCCGATGAGAACCAGCCAATTGGCACTATTCCCATCGACGCCATCTTTACACCGGTGCGAAAAGTGAACTACAATGTCTCCCAGGCGCGTGTCGGCCAAATCACCGATTACGACAAACTGACGATGGAGATTTGGACGGATGGCAGCGTTAAGCCTGAAGATGCCTTGGCTTATGCCGCCAAGATCTTGAAGGACCAGCTAACGGTCTTCATCAACTTCGAAGAGGACGTGGAGATCGAGGACGCCGAAGAAATTCAAGGCGAACCATCTCTGAACGAAAACCTTTTCAGGAGTGTGGACGAACTGGAGTTGTCCGTCAGGTCAGCCAATTGTCTCAAGAACGCTGATATTCGCTACATTGGTGAATTGGTGCAGAAGACCGAAGCCGAGATGCTCAGGACCAAGAACTTCGGGCGGAAATCCCTCAACGAAATCAAGGAAATCCTTGCTGAGATGGGATTGACTCTGGGAATGAAGCTCGATAATTTCCCCAGCCGAGATGAGATTGAAGCGAGAAAGGAACAAGAGTAGCCATGCGTCACGGGATATCTGGCAGGAAGCTGAATCGGACTACAAGCCACAGGATGGCGATGTTTCGAAATATGGTGACCTCACTACTCGACCACGAACGAATCTTTACGACCATTCCCAAGGCGAAGGAACTGCGGCGTTGGACGGACTGGATGATCACTCTGGGCAAACGGGGTGACCTGCATGCGCGCCGACAGGCGGCAGCCGTGGTGCGGAGCAAGGACACGGTGCACAAGCTTTTCGCTGAGATCGCTCCGCGGTTTCAAGACCGGCAAGGCGGTTATACCAGGATCGTCAAGGCCGGATTTCGCCGTGGTGATGCCGCGCCTATGTGCCTGATCGAGTTGGTGAGCGATGCTGTTCGCTCGGCCAAGAAGCAGGGCAAGCCGCCGAAAGCGGAACCAGTGCGCGAAAACCCAGCTGTCGTTGCTCCCCTGACCCAAACAGAAGCTGTGGCAGGCCCTGTTGAAACCGGCCAACCCGACGCCATCCCAGGACCTGACAACCGGGAGAGCTGATTTCCGGTAACTCAATGCGCTACAAAATGAAACAAAACAACCCGCGGGCATGCGGGTTGTTTTGTTCTTGGTTTTGATAAGGTCAATCGTTCCTGGCGGCTGAATGTCGGTGGTCATCCGCCCTCTCGAGGTCCAGTCTCACTCACCATCATCCTTATGTTGGTAGCAGTCACATTGCCTGCAGGTGAAGCCGCTCCACATCCCTTTGGCGGCTTTGTCGAGGCAGGTGTCATAGTGTTGGCAAGCAAAATTACGCAGTCCCCTTCCCTCCTTGCAAAGCACAGGATTCTGAGTTCTCCTACCACCTTCTTGAATTGTAACGAGTTGACCCATGCGATTCATCATGTTCGTTGGCATCCTTGTTCCACCTGATTGATTGACTATACTCAAAAGATAGCCTCAATTCGCATTCCGGCTGGCCTGCGGACTGCTGAGATCAGCCACTAGGTGTCAACTCCCAATGCACCTACCGGCCTCACAGTATAGTGTGTGTTGCTTCATTACCCCTGAAGTGATTACAGCCCCGGTCATAAAACGTGAGGAGCAGGAACTTCATTCCCCCGGCTCTCAGCTGGCCTTGAACGCGCAAATGCAGCTCTCATTCCGGTGCATTGTGGCTGACCAACCAGCCGGCATAAGCGGCAAAATTGCTTAAGCCACAATTATAATCTTGGTGCTTTGTGTTTTTCAAGAGAGGGCTTGTGATTTTGATCAAGGCAGGAGTGAATTAATCTGGCTGTTCGCGGATCAGGGCGAAAGTATAGTTCACTTGTCATTAGTGTGGAAGACAGGGGTCGCAGCAGGAGTGCAGGCGATGGGCGATCCTTGACACCTCCACGCATATTTCTTAGAGTAGCGCGGTTTTTGTCAGTATGTTTTACCGATATGAGAAGAGTGTTTTTGGTTTTGGCCTGGACCAGCGGCCTGTGATTGCCGCATCGGGGTGACGAATATGGCTGATGCGCGCCAGCTCAAGAAAATCCGCAACATTGGAATAATTGCCCATATCGACGCGGGCAAGACCACTGTAAGCGAGCGGATACTGTACTATACCGGCAGGTCCCATAAGATTGGCGAGGTTCATGACGGTACTGCGGTTATGGACTGGATGGAGCAGGAGCAGGAGCGCGGCATCACCATCACTTCCGCGGTAACGACTTGTCACTGGCGGGACCATGAGATTCACCTGGTGGACACGCCTGGGCATGTGGATTTTACCATTGAAGTGGAGCGTTCCTTGCGTGTGCTTGACGGGGCTATTGCGGTTTTCTGTGCCGTGGGAGGGGTGGAGCCGCAATCGGAGACGGTCTGGCACCAGGCTGACAGATACCTGGTGCCGAAGATTGCTTACATCAACAAAATGGATCGCATCGGTGCCGACTTCAATAATGTGGTGAATCAGATTCAGAGAAAGCTCAAAGCTCGCCCACTCTTGCTTCAGCTTCCGGTCGGGGCGGAAAATGGCTTTCGAGGTGTTATTGATCTTCTGGAAATGCGTCAGATTCTGTGGATGGAGGAGACCCTCGGGGCACAGTATGAATACTGTGACATTGAACCCGAATACCTGGTGACGGCCATAGAGGCGCGCGATAAGTTGGTGGCGCAAGTGGCGGAGTGGGATGATGACCTGATGGAACGCTACCTGAGGGAGGAGACTATCGCTGCTCCGGATTTACTGGCATTGATTCGACAGCATACCCTTAGTCTCGATGTTGTACCCGTGCTTTGCGGTGCAGCGCTGCGCAACAAAGGGATTCAGCCGTTGCTGGATGCTATTGTCGATTTGCTGCCCTGCCCCTTGGATGTTCCGGCGGCCCGTGGTGTTCATCCCCAGACCCGTGATGTCGAGGAAAGAAGCAGCGGTGATCATGAGCCGTTGACGGCCTTGGTTTTTAAGATCTTTATGGAGCAGGGCCGCAAGCTGACCTACACCAGGATCTACTCGGGGGTTCTACGTGCTGGTGATGATGTCTTCAATGCTTCCAAGGGAACCAAGGAGAAGCTTTCCCGCATCTTTCAAATGCATGCGAACAAACGAGAACGGCTGGATGCAGCCGGGGCGGGTTCCATTGTCGCCCTGTTGGGGTTGAAATCTGCCTCCACGGGGGACACCATCTGTGATCCAGCGCATCCCATTCTCCTGGAATCCATTGATAGCTACGAACCGGTTATATCGGTTGCAGTCGAAGCAAAGACTCGTGCTGACCAGGAGAAACTGGTGGATAGTCTGATCAAGCTGACCGAAGAAGACCCCACCTTTCGTTACCAGGAAAACTCCGATACGGCCCAGACCGTCATCAGCGGCATGGGGGAGCTGCATCTCGAAGTATTGGTCACCAGGCTGGAACGTGAGTTCGGTATTGCCGTGAATGTGGGCAAACCTCAGGTGGTCTATCGGGAGACTATCCGTGCAGAGGCGCAGGCTGAAGCGTTGTTTGACCGGGAGTTGGGCGGAAGCAGGCATTACGCTATGGTGTTAGCGCACCTGGCACCGCAGTCGCGAGGTGCCGGCAACAGCATCATCAATAAGGTGCGTGACAACTCTATTCCTGAAAACTTCTTCCCCGCGGTCCAGCAGGGTGTGGAAGATGCCCTCAACAGTGGCATTCTTATGGGCTACCCGGTAGTGGATGTGGAAACGGTTATCTTCGGGGGCAAGTACATGGAGGGGCTTTCCAGCGAGATCGCTTTCCGGGTGGCAGCATCCATGGCCTTCAGAAAGGCCTGTGAGCTGGCTTCGCCGGTGTTGCTGGAACCCTATATGGCCGTGGAGATTCTGGTCCCTGATGAATTCCTGGGTGAGATCCTTGGCGACCTGAGCATGAGGAAGGGGCGGGTCGAAGGGATCGTGGCCCGGAAGGCGATTCAGGCGGTGGAAGCCATCGTGCCGCTTTCGAAGATGTTCGGTTACTCCACTGCCCTGAGGTCCTCTAGCCAAGGGCGTTCTACGTTTTCCATGAAATTCTCGCACTATGATATAATGATTGACCCAGTTGAAACCGGATGAAGCAGAACACCGCTCTTTCCTTCACCCAATCTCCAACGATCCTTGAGCGAAGGGACTGAACTGAAGGATGAAGCTTTCCTGGATGGGCACAACCATCGGCCATTCGATCGTGCTCGCGGTTCTGTGTGTTGCTCTGGTCTTGTTTGGTATCTTCGGCTACATGCATTTGGAAGGGTTTTCTTTCCTGGATGCACTCTACATGACCATCATCACGCTCACCACCGTTGGCTTCGGTGAGATTCACCCCTTGCACGATCAAGGCCGGATTTTCACGATCCTATTGATTTTGTTGGGAGCAGGTTTTGTAGCCTACAATCTGGCCTATTTCGTTCAATTGCTGATGGATGGAGACCTGCTGGAGATTTATCGGAGGCGTAAATTGAGCAAAAAGGTAAAACAACTGGGAAACCATTACATCATTTGTGGCTACGGCCAGATGGGGCAGATCATCGTCCAGCAACTAGTGGACCACGAGGTTCCTGTCATTGTAGTGGAAAATACCGAAGCGGTGGTGGCGCGCCTGCGGGAGAAGGGGGTCCTGTTCATTGAAGGGGATGCCACCGAGGAGGAGCATCTCCTTGCGGCTGGAATCCAGCAGGCACGTGGATTGGTCTCGGTGGTCAACAAGGACACTGACAATGTGTTCGTGGTCCTGACCGCCCGGGGTTTGAACAAGGACCTGTTTATCTGCGCTCGGGCCAGCAGTCAGGGTACGGAGAAGAAGCTCCTGAAGGCGGGGGCTGATCGGGTGGTTTCACCCTATGCCAGTGGCGCTTTACGCATTGCCCACAACATCTTGCGCCCAACGGTGACCGATTTCATGGAGCTGGCTCTAGTCTGGCGAAGGCATGGAATTGAGTATGGAGGAATTCTCCATCCCTGACGATTGTGAACTGGTCGGCAAACAACTCATGGATTCCGGGATCCGTCACGCCTACAATCTCATCATCGTGGCCATCAAACGCTTGGATGGAAGAATGATCTATAATCCGGCACCAAGTGAGACCCTCCAAGGGGGAGATATCCTCGTGGCCATTGGGCCGGGTGAGAATCTTGAACAATTTGCCGTGAAGCTATATGGACGCAGTTGCTTCCTTCACACGCAATGCAATAATCGCCAGTATCCCCAGTGACAGGGAGCGACCCTGAAGCGAGTGGTGTCGAACACGGAATGTTGAATCGAGTGCGAGTCGCGGAGTGTTGTTTCCTTGCAGTGCCAGGCGATAATCACGTTACCAGATTCGCGGCTCGCCCAACAAGCCGATGGTTGGTCCGTCGGCACTAATCACCCTGGCTCATGCCAAGGGGGTTAAGCCTTCAGAAGGCAACATGCTGCTGACCGCGTGGTCAGCATTCTTACCATGTCCTAATACGTCCCCAATCGAGTGCTATCGGAGGTGAACAATGGAACAAGCGGTCATTGTCAGTGCGGTTCGAACACCTGTGGGAAGTTATGGCAAATCGCTAGCTGGGATTTCGGCTGTGGAGTTGGGAGTGGTTGCGCTCCAGGCGGCGCTGCAGCGGACTGGAATCGATCCCGCCGAAATCGATGAGGTCATACTTGGCAATGTGCTTCAGGCCGGCCTGGGACAGAATCCTGCCCGGCAAGTGGTCATCAAAGCCGGTTTGCCCAGGGAAGTGCCGGCCTTTACTATCAACAAAGTGTGTGCATCGGGGCTCAAGTCGGTCTTCCTGGCTGCTCAAGCGGTTATGCTGGGTGATGCTGAGATTGTCATTGCCGGCGGCATGGAGAACATGAGCCAGACCCCCTTCGCGTTGCGGCAGGCACGGTGGGGGTATCGGATGGGGGACGGTGACTTGGTGGATTTGATGATTGTCGATGGGCTGTGGGATGCCTTCCATGGCTATCACATGGGTACGACCGCCGAAAATGTCGCACGGGAATTTGGGATAACGCGCCAGGATCAGGATGCTCTTGCTTTGGCCAGCCAGCAGAAGGCGGAAGCGGCCATCAAGTCAGGCCGTTTCAAAGAAGAGATCGTGCCGGTGATGATCCCCCAGCGAAAAGGCGATCCCCAGGCCTTCGATACCGATGAGCATCCGCGGTTCGGCACCACCCTCGACGCTTTGACGAAATTGAAACCAGCATTTCAAAGCGATGGTACCGTGACTGCCGGCAATGCCTCCGGAATCAATGATGGTGCGGCCATCATCGTGGTCATGTCGGCTACCAAGGCCAGCCGGTTGGGGCTAAAACCCATGGCGGCCATCAAATCCTATGCTTCCGCCGGGGTGGATCCGTCCATCATGGGTACGGGGCCGATTCCGGCGAGTCGCAAAGCCTTGGCCCGGGCTGGCTGGAAAGCGGAAGACCTGGATCTCATTGAGGCCAATGAAGCTTTTGCGGCTCAGGCTATTGCGGTGAATCGAGAGATGGGATGGGATCTGTCGAAGGTGAATGTGAATGGTGGGGCCATTGCCATGGGACATCCCATTGGAGCTTCTGGTGCCCGTATCTTGACCACCTTGCTCCATGAAATGGGCAAGCGCGGGTCTCGAAAAGGGCTGGCCACGTTGTGTATCGGCGGCGGCCAGGGAGCGGCCATTGCTGTGGAAAGGATCTAGTGGCTGATACCTTGTGCATGTGAGTCTTCAGTGGAGGGTGCTGGATATGGCTTATGAAACGATTCTTTTTGAGGTGCAGGATGGCGTTGCGCTGGTAACGATCAATCGTCCCAAAGTTCTGAATGCGCTCAGTCCTCAAGTTCTGGATGATGTGTTTGACGTCGTGGAGGAAATCCGTAAGGATAGTGCGATCCGGGTACTGGTACTCACCGGTGCCGGCGAGAAGGCCTTTGTGGCGGGGGCCGACATCAGCGAATTCCCCAAGATGAACCCCTTGCAAGCACGTGCCTTTGCCGAAAAGGGCCAGGAGTTGTTCTTCGCGCTGGAGCAATTGCCCATCCCGGTGATTGCCTGTGTCAACGGCTTCGCCCTGGGAGGCGGCTGCGAACTGGCCATGAGCTGTGATTTTATCTATGCGTCGGAGAAGGCCAAGTTCGGTCAACCGGAAATCAATCTCGGCATCATCCCGGGATTTGGCGGAACCCAGCGGTTGGCTCGGCTGGTGGGGCGAGCCAAGGCCAAGGAACTGTGCATGACCGGAGAAATGATCGATGCACAGCAAGCCAAGGAATTGGGGTTGGTGGCTAAGGTTTTTGCCGCGGAACAACTCCTGGAAGAAACCATGAAGGTGGCGAGGAAACTGGCCGGTTGCAGCCAGGTGGCGTTGCGCGCCATCAAGCAGGTGGTAGATCGAGGTGTGGACGTCGATCTTAAGACCGGTTGTGCCCTAGAGATGGAAGCGTTTGCGGTGTGTTTTGCCAGCGAGGATGCTCGAGAAGGAGCCTTGGCTTTCTTGGAAAAGCGCAAGCCGGAGTTCAAGGGGAGCTTTACCAGCTAGCGAGGCGGTTCACATATTGAAGGCGAAGTGCGGAGAGGTCGAGTGTTGAACTAAGTCTGTCGTAGTTGTGGCGGATACCAAAAGGATTGACGAAGCCTGCGAACCTGTCAACCAGCCAAGTGGAGGAGAACCGATGTTTTTTGAGCTAACCGACGAACAGAAAATGATCCAAGAGATGGCCAGAAAGTTTGCGGAGCGTGAAATCAAGCCGGTTGCCGCAGAATTGGATCGTACTCATCGACATCCGGAAGAGATCGTCCAACAGATGGGTGAGCTGGGGTTGATGGGGGTCACCATTCCGGAAGAATACGGTGGAGCCGGTATGGACTATATCTCCTATGTCCTGGCCATGATCGAGATTTCCAAGGCGTGCGCGTCGTGCGGCGTCATTATGAGCGTCTGCAACAGTCTGTACAACTTCCCGGTATACAAGTACGGCACTGAAGAGCAGAAGCAGAAGTATTTGCGGCCGGTGGCGAGCGGTGAAGTGCTGGGCTGCTACGGGCTGACCGAAGCCGGGGCCGGTTCTGATCCCGCCAAGATGGCCACCACCGCGGTATTGGATGGCGACGAGTGGGTCATCAACGGGTCGAAGAAATTCATCACCAATGGCAACGTGGCGCGCTTCTGCGTGGTTGCCGCAGCTACCGACAAGAGCCAGGGTTACAAGGGAATCAGCTCTTTCATCGTCGATCTTCACAACACTCCGGGATTCCATGTGGGAACGGTGGAGGAAAAACTGGGTATCAATGCTTCCGGTACAGCCGAATTGGTTTTCGAAGATGCCCGGATTCCCAAGGAGAACCTTCTGGGGAAGCTGGGCGAGGGTTTCAAGCAGATGCTGACCACCCTGGATGGAGGCCGCATCGGTATTGCCTCTCAGGCCATCGGCATTGGTCGAGCTGTGCTGGAGGAAGCCATTGAATACAGCAAGACCCGGGAGCAGTTTGGCCGTCCCATTTCTTCTTTCCAGGCGATTCAGTGGAAGCTGGCCGACATGGCGACTCAGCTCGATGCGTCGGAACTCCTGACGCTACGGGCCGCATGGCTGGAACAAAATGGCCGCAGTTATGAAAAAGAAGCTGCCATGGGTAAGCTTTTGGCATCGGACACCGCCATGTGGGCCGCTGTCGAGGGCGTGCAGATCCTGGGGGGTTACGGGTACTGCAAAGACTACCCGATGGAACGTCATATGCGCGACGCCAAGATCACCCAGATCTACGAAGGAACCAATGAAATCATGCGGTTGGTGATTGCCCGCAATCTCGTCAAGTAGACAAGGGTGGTGATTGCCGGCCGTTGATGGTTTGACAAAGAAAACGCCCCGACCACGAACAATAACCGTTCATGGTCGGGGCGTTACGGTTTCAAGATCAAGAAGTCTGCCGCTGCCGCCTGGGCATCCCGCGTTGCATGGCCGCTCACTGGCCGAAAAATCGTTCGGCTTGAACGCTAAGTAGGCTTTACCAGGCGCCGCTCGCGCCGTTGGATGCGCTTGATCGCTTTCTTTTTCTTGATTCGGCGACGTTCTCCCTTGGTGAGGTAGTAATTGTGTCGCCGCAAAACCGGCTGAACATTCTTTTGGAAATCCTTGCGTAACTTGCGTATTTTTTTCTCAAGAGTTTCCTTAGTTTCGGCTTCCGCCATCCAGTTTTCACCTGCCTCTCTGCATAGAAAAAGTCTCTTCGGGCCCATGGTTGGGGCATCGGATGCACCGCTTAAATACCCAAACAAGCGCCAGCTTTAGATAAGCCGGGTACCCGCCTGGGATTTTACGGTCATCACGTCGGCCGCCTATGTGGAACCCTTAGACTTCTAATTCTAGCAGACAATCGAGCGAAAATACAAGTCAAATGTCGCTGTGAAATCCGGCGGCAGTGGTGTGTGAGCTGAATCCTCCCTTCGGCCTGGATACCCTTCTTTGGATTTGCCGTGGAGAATCGCTCTCTTCGTGGTTACTGCTTCAAGGAGGCGTACCCAGGCGACTGTCTCTCGCACCGGGAGCAGAGAATGACGCCGCTGGTGCGGGCAGGCCATGAACACCCATTGAGCAGCGGAGCCTCATGAGTGAAAAATAACGCTTGCCATCTGCCCTTGCGCTTCATTACAGAGTGGAGTTGTCAGAACTTGTCGCCCATGGGATTGGCCACGCATTTGCCATCACTTGTGCTGAGTTGACGCGCACGCGCTTTCGTGGCAATGACAGCCAGAAACTCTCTTTGCTCATCGTCATGCCCGCGAAGGCGGCCATCCGGGAAGGCCGAAAAACGCAGGATTTCGTTCTTCACCAGTATAGTTTCAGGAAAAGACGGGAGGCACAATGATCAAACGGACAGTTGTCTGCCTTGGGGTCTTGTTTGCGCTGGCTGGTGCAGCCTGGGGGGACTTCCAGGCGGCGGTAGAAGCTTACAAGAACGGTCAACACGAACGTGCGCTGCGGGAATTTAGACTCCTGGCGGATCAGGGCAGTGCCGTAGCGCAGTTCAATCTGGGGGTCATGTATTTCCGGGGAGAAGGCGTGGCTCAGAATCATGTCGAAGCGATAACATGGTTTCGGCGGGCAGCCGCCCAAGATGATCCGGATGCCCAGTTCAACCTGGGTGTGGCCTATGCCGAAGGCCAAGGCGTAGGCCGCGATTATTCAGAAGCCCTCAACTGGTACCGGAAGGCGGCTGATCGAAACCACGATTCCGCTCAGTTCAACATCGGTCTTTTGTACTACCAGGGAAAAGGGGTGCCGCAAGACTACGCCGAGGCCTTGAAATGGTTTCGCCGTGCGGCTGAACAAGGAAATGCCCGTGCTCAGTATAACCTTGGGGTGATGTATGCCAAGGGCCAGGCCGTGTCTGAGGACCTCGTTCAGGCCTACAAGTGGCTGACTCTGGGCGGGGAACAGGGTGTTCAGGATGCGACCGCATTGCGTACCGAACTCTCCGCCACCATGACTCCCGATCAGGTGGCCAGCGCTCAGGATCTGCTCAAGATCTGGCGAGAGACTGCCGGGAAGCAATAGCGTCCTTTGGCCATGTTCAAATCCCCAGGATCTCGTTGATCAAAATCACCTTGATGCGCCCTTTGGGGAACGACTTCTCGGTTATGCTCCAGTGGTTGCAGATGCGATCAGGGCTCTTGCAGTCCTCGCAGTAGGATGTCTTGACACAGGGGGTCCTTTTGTCGAGGCGCATGGCATTGATGGGAGCGGTTTGGTTCTTCACCAGATACATGGCTGCTTCAAGGTCGGGAGCGATTTTATTGCGTCCCGCCAAGATCACCACGTGCTTAGGGCCAAAAGTAATGGCTGCAACGCGGTTGCCGATCATATCCAGGTTAACCAGCGTGCCCTGTTCGGTAATGGCGTTGCTGCCGGTGAAAAACAAATCCACCAGCAAGGCTTGGCGCCTGCGCTCGATGATCTGTTCAGGTGTGACGGTCTTGTCGAAGGTGTCTATCACCTCGAGATCCGATCTCCCTTTCAGGAGGTCATAGAGCCCGGCGGTGACAAAGGACATCGACCCGCCCCAGGACACCCGTCTGGCACCAGTGCTGGGGAGTATTTCTTCCAGAACGATCGTTTGGGCCATTGCCGCGTTGTCGGCCAGGAAGACCTCGAAATTGTTCCCTTCCAGACTTATCTTCACTTCAGCCAGTCTGTTTTGCCAAAAATGCTCAATGGGTCTGTCCATTAGTTCCTCCATGGTTGTTGAATTCCAGCGCAGCGTTGTGCCTCCGGCTCCACATTCTATAACGGCGCCACATTCCCTGCATCAGGATCGAGTTATTATATCCTCTGGAAGGGAACAACTGAAAGGCATTGTTGAGTTTTGCCGGTTTGAATGCTACTTATTCAAGAAATCATGGGGCCGTATGGGCCGCCTCCGCCAATACGGGGGATCCTGCACCGCCCCGATGGGTGCATACAAATCATGGGCACCAATGGCCCCTTGCCCGGACAATAAACGTTCTAACCCACGGGAGCCCAGTCCTTCTCCCCTGTAGTGGGACGATTTGCTTGCGTTGGGGTGACCGAACCAATGCCGGCATATTGCGCAGATGGCTCCAAAGCAAGAGGTGAACACATATGGAGACGGTCAAAGCATACATCGGTGAAGACAATACCGCTACCATTCGCTGTGGGGTGTGCGGCAGGAAGAAAGACATCGACGCCTCCAAATTTAAGACGACCAAACGGCAGCTTACCGTCAACTGTACCTGTGGTCATGGCTTCCTGGTGTCCTTTGAGTGGCGGAAGTTCTATCGAAAGGATGTTGCGCTTGCCGGCGAGTACCTCAAGGATCGAGGGACTCACCAGGAGGTGGGCGAGATCTTGGTGGAAGACATCCGTTGGGGTGGCATGGTATTGGAAAACGTATGCACGGGCGGCCTGGCCTTTCGAACCAATAATAAGAACAGCCTTAAGGAAGGGGATATCATTCAGGTCAAGTTCAACCTTGATGATGTTCCAAATTCACTGATCACCAGAAATGTGATGGTAAAGAGAGTGGATGGTCGGGTGGTTAGTGCTGAGTTCTGTGACAACCAGTCCGATAGGGCGCTGGCGTTTCTACCTGATGCCATAAACGATTCTTTTTGGATCAGGCGAGGTTCTTGCCCATGCTGAAATATAGAGGCTACGAGGGTCATGTTGAGTTTGACGATGAGGCGGGCATCTCTTCACGGAGTGGTGCTCGACCTGAGGGATGTCGTCACATTCCAGGGAAGAACTGTTGCGGAAATAGAAGCGGCATTTTGCGAATCCAGATGATTATTTGGAGTTTTGTGAACAGCGTGGCGAAGAGCCGGACAAACCTTTTTCCGGGCGCTTAATGTTGCGCTTGCCGCCGAGGTTGCATCGGATCGTGTCCGTTAGTGCCCAACGGGAGGGGAAAAGCCTGAATCAGTGGATCACGGAGAAGTTGGAGCGCACCTGCTAACAGACAACCCATCACATCCTGGAACCGATATCGGCATAAACGGATTTCCAGTGTCGGATACCGATAATCCAGACCTCGGACTCAACCACCTTAAACCCGACCCGGTAATCACCCACGCGAAGCTTCCAGTAGCCTTGCAGAGTTTTTCTCAAGGGCTCGCCAGAGTCGTGCGGCGCTTTCTGCGACCGTTCTTCAATGGCCTTGCGGATTCTGTCTTTCGTCCCTCGGTCAATCAGCGGCAAATCGTCGGTGCGGACGGTGGGATGATAGCGCAGCGTAAAGAACAATAGAAACCTTTGCCGCCTTGCCTTTTTTGCGTCCGTTATGGATGACCGACGGCCCATCCCAATGCCCAGTCCGCTGGTTCTGTGCCAAGAGAATTCAGTAAGCAACTGGGTGGAGAAAATATCGATAAATTTTATGCTGTTGGGATATCCACCTCGCCGCCGTTTCCTTGGAAGATCTGGCTTGCCCGCTTAGACCAAAAAAAATTCTTTAAGTCGTGCCAACGGATTACCGATGAGTGAATCAAAGGCAACAATGATCCGAAAACGATCTGAAAATGAGAGCGAAAGGAGGTCAAAACAAAGCAAGCAGATAGAAAGTCTGTTAAGAGCGCCGATGAAATCGGCACAATCACAACGCTTCGGCAAGAATTGCCGGAAAAGAACCTAGAAAAGGAGTAATACCATGGCTATCGGTGACATTTCCCTAACTGCTGGAATGCGGTCCAACCTGCTGACCCTTCAGGGCACGTCGACCCTGCTTGATCGCACCCAAACTCGTTTGAGCACAGGCAAGAAGGTTAGCAGCCCCCTCGATGATCCTGTCAGCTTCTTCAAAGCACAGTCCTATACGAACCGGGCTTCTGACCTTGCCGGCTCTGAAAGACGGCATGTCCGATGCGATTCAGACGGTCAAGGCCGCTGACGCAGGCATCAAGGGAATCACCAGCTCTGCTCAACTCAGCGAAATCCATTGCGACGGCTGCAAGAAGTGCTTCCGGTACTGTTGACCTCGGCAATCTGGAGAATCAGTTTGATGAAATCATGACACCAGATTGCTAATCTGGCCGCGGATTCCGGGTATGGTGGGGTAGACCTGCTTGGGAATGCCCTGGCACTTTGGTGGTGGCTTTCGACCCCGCTGGTGCACCAGTCCTCACCATAACTGGACAGGTTACCGACGCCAGCTCAGTGGGCGGCTCAACTTTTGTCGGCTGCTGATTTTACGATGGTGTGATCCGCCGATACTGCTGGATTGACGCTGCACTGCCAGCGTCGATGGTGCCTTAGGAGGGTTGCGGACACTGTCTGCGGGATTGTCTTCAAGCTTGTCTACCATCACCGCCCGTCAGGAGTTCACCTCAAACATGATCGGCACACTGCAAACTGGCGCCGACAACCTCACGCTGGCCGACATGAACGAAGAAGGGGCCAACATGTTGATGCTCCAGACGCGGCAGTCTCTCGGCGTCACCGCCCTGAGCCTCGTCGTCGCAGGCTGCGCAGTCGGTACTGAGACTGTTTGGTTAACAGACGGTAAGTGGAGGTCGGGAGGGAGGATACCCTTCCTCCCGATCTTGAGTCAGGTGAATAAGCCATGAACATCAACAGCATACAGACAAGTGAGGTCGTGCCGGTAATCCTTCGTTCACCTGAAAGGAATAACGCCAGGGTTGATGCGGGAAAGGGGCCTTCCCCCGAACCGCCAGCTTCCGTTCTCCCTGGTTCGTCTGGTCCAACCAATGATGCTCAGTCCACTGTAATCCAAGCGCAGACGCTGATCACTCACATCAACTACGCGAAGGAGCAGCTCGATAAGATCTTGGTGGAGTTCCCTCCCTTTTTCCCGCCGGGCAGTTATCAGAGGATCGATCTGATCAAGGGCATCCGGGGAATACAGGATGAGGTTGAGAGGTCTTCACTCCAAGTCGACATGAAAAAGGAGATCTCTTCCAGTAAGCTGAGCGAGGATGCGACAGACAGCGAAATCTCTGCTGCTCTGGGGAAGCTCTTCAGCCTTAAGGATGAATTGTCAAAAAGCCTTCCCATGACGGTCGAGAGTCCCAAGCCGGGGACCCTGGTGAATGTCAAGATTTGAATGACCTTTCGGATGGACGAAGAATGCGATGGCACTGAAGATAACCTTGAGGCCGCATGAGCGCCTGATCATCGGGGGCGCGGTGATAGTGAACGGCAGCACGGGGACCCATCTGGTCGTCGAAAACAATGTACCGATCCTGCGGCAGAGAGACATCATGAGTCTGAAGGACGCTGACTCGCCCTGCCGCAGGATCTATTTCACGATTCAGCTCATGTATGTGGATGAGAGGGATCTGCCGGAGCATCACCGGATCTACTGGGAACAGGTAAAGGATGTTGCTGAGGCTGCGCCAAGTCAAACGGGGCGGATAGCCGAGATCAGCGATTTAGTACTAAACAGGCAGTATTACCAGGCGCTCAAGCTGACGAAGAAACTGATAGCATACGAGCAGGAGGCGATGAACCATGTCCGCAAAGCAGATCGACGCCTATAAGACTGCACAGAAGGCGGTCATGTCCGGCCGGGAGATCGAGGCTTCCGCCCTCACCAAGGCGGCGAACATACTCAAGGAAATCCAGAGACAATTGGGATACGCCGGGTCGCGAAGAGGTGCTCACCCAGGCACTCAAGTTCAACCAGGTACTATGGAGTATATTCCAGGCTGAACTGATGGAGAAAGACAATCCTCTGCCGAAAGAGTTGAGAGAAGATATTCTGAGTCTGAGTACTTTTATTGACAAAAGAATAATTGATATCATGGCTTTTCCTTCACCTGAGAAGCTCACCACTATCATTAACATTAACATGAGTCTCGCTTTTGGACTGAGAGGGGAACCGTAACCTTACTCCTCATCCCTGTTCTGCGAACAGCCTCGATCCGGGCCTTAGTGTATCCTATCCTCCCATGAGTGAAGCATCCTTGTCTATCCAGTAGGCATCAAGCATAGTATCATCCCGCCTTTCTCCTCTGCGTTTATAACCTTCCCGCCCCATGGCCCTCCTGGACACCACAACAGCTTTGCGCCCATAGGCTAAAGGAAGGATTCAAGATATATTGCCTTCTGACCGATAGTTCTATTGCAGCGTAAACTATTGCATGGAAGGCATAGAGCGATGGACGTCAGCCAAGTCAACGGCACCAGACATATTCAGTTACACCGTGCCGCAATCAGGTCAATTGGAGGGTCTGGCCAATAGTGCTCTGTCCAACGGCATCGATCTATACACCAAAAAGAACTATGATGGAGCCATCAAGGCGTTCAAGAGGGCAATCGGGCTATCACCGAGTTCATCCTACTCGGTGGACGCAGCCAACTACATGGCCCAGGCCTACCTCAAATTGAACGACACCCAAGGGGCAATCGACGCCTACAAGAAAGCCATTCAATTGGATCCGATCCGGGACGATACGCGCATCAGTCTCGGCAACCTCTATTTTTCGCAGAATCGCTATCAAGAAGCTCAACAAGAATATGAGCAAGCCGTAAAACTGAATCCCAGCGTAAGCAATCGGTTTTCCCTGGGGCAGGCCTATATGTATAATGGCCGTTATGGAGAAGCAGAGAACCAGTTCAGACAGGTTCAGAACCTCGATCCAAACAAACCCAACGGTTATTATGGGTTGGGTCAGAATTATGCCAAACAGGGGCTCTACTCTGAAGCTGTGAGTGCTTTCAAGAAAGCCGTTGACCTGAAACAGGATTTCTATGATGCCTATGCGGAGATGGGATATGCATATGCCGATTCGGGGCAGATAGACGAAGCAAACCAGGTACTTGATCTACTGAAAAACAAAGCTCCAAACCTGGCTGATAACCTCAGCAATTCCATCTCCAAGAGTGACCCCCCGAGCTTCTCATTTGTGGATGTTGGCAGCAGTTCTTTTCAGTACTATTCTTCCGCCGGTACGCTGGTTTCAGGTCTGGATGCCTATCTGGCAAATGCCAATGCATCAAAGACATTTACCATGGTATTCCAGTTTGACAAAGAAATGGACAGGGAATCTGTTGAGAATATAGCGAATTGGAAAATAGGAAGAGCTACTGGGGTCGGACCTGGACAAGCATACAATTTCGGAATGGCTATCCCTTCAACAGAGATACAAATTGCCCCCTTGCCCATAAGCGTCTATTATGATTCTACAGCATTGACGGCAACCGTGAAGTTCAACATTCAACAGAACGCCTCTGCAAACGGCACCATTGACCCATCACATATAGAGTTCGCTTTTGCCGGCAAAGATAGGTTCGGGGTTGCAATGGACCCGAAGAAAGACCAATTCAGCAGATTCTCAGGGATTGCATGATCAACCAGCGCCATTGGGGGTATACTTCAGTCACGGCACGATGTTAGCGTTACACCGCAGAGAGCACAGAGGTCGCAGCGCCAAAAAGAAATCGGGGTTTTTTCCGACTTCAGATACCCAAGATGGCCAGCGTCAGTTATTGAAATTCCAAATCCTTTGCGGCGAACGTTTACGATTGCGCAGCATCCCCTCGTGTCTTGTAACAATCGAAGAGAAGCACATGGGCATCCTGATCGGCGTTATTTCTTTCCACCGCCGCTTCGAGCAATAAAATGGCGTAATCGGTTCTGCCCACTGAAATGAGCCTCTTTGCACAGTCATGAAGGGCAGGAACGCAATCAAAGCCTTTTTTACTCATCTCATCCAGATACTTCATCCCTTTATCTTTGCTGCTGTCTACGAAATATGCCGCTGCAATCACTCCCATAGCTGATGGATATTCAGGTATTTTCCCCAGAAGGTCTTCAAGCACCGCTATCGTTTTCTTGGCATTACCAAGGCATAGCTCGGAGATTGAGTAGTTAAGAGCAGCCTCTTTCGAATTCATATCGAGTTCCATGGCTCTTTTCGACGCGATAAGAGCATCTTCATATCGCTCAAGTTTTATGTTGATATATCCAATATTTACAAAAGCGTCTGCACTTCTGGATTGAGCTCTATCACCTTTTGCCACAATTCAAGAGCATCATGGAACTCGCCTAACTCACCTGCCTGAATGGCCAGTTCGATAAGAGGCTTTATGTCATTTCCAGTTTCTAATAGTTTTGCCTTGCCCAAAAGAAAATATTCTTTTCCTTTGGAGACAACGTTTTCCATATTGAGCTTACCGTAATGGTGAATAGGTAGGCTGCATCCTTGAATTTTTATACCAAGCCTTCTGAGTGAAGGCTCCACAAGTTCATGAACAGGACCTTCAAACCTGATACGCTGATCATTGGAAAACAACCTTACCTTTGTGCTCGGATTCCACCCCGTCCCTGCTTCTTCTTTACCGTACTTGCCATCATTGGCAGTCCATCCTGTTATACTCACACTGTCGATATAATTTCTTGTCGTAATTGAATAAGATTTAGGCTTTGAGCTTCTTTTACTTACTATATTCATCAGTGAGATATGATCCTGTGAAGAAATCACTTCATCTGCATCGAGGATAAGGATCCAGTCTCCAGTAGCTTTGGACAAAGAAAAATTTCTTGCCTCAGCAAAATTGTCCGTCCACTCGAAATTGTATACCTGAGCTCCGAATGCTGTTGCGATATCGATGGTCCTGTCAGTCGATCCGGTATCAACTACGATCATCTCGTCAACGACCGGTTTGACACTGGCAAGGCATTTCCCAATATTTTCTTCCTCGTTTTTCACAATCATACACAATGAGAGGGTGCCTTTACTCTTGGAAGTTCTATGTATTGTCTTTGCGCCGATCTTGCTCCGGATTTCAAGTGCGGCAGCAATGATACCGTCATCTATGCTGAATGCAATCATGGCCTCTTCAATCAAGTGCATCGCCGCATCGAACTTGCCCTGCTGGATAAGAATATCAATAAGCAAAAACTTCAGCCTCTTATTGACCGGCCACAATGTGTTGGCATCGCGAAACACTTGTTCAGCTCTTTCAAATTCTTGAAGGGAAGTTACTGCTGAATGATACATCGTGCTGATGTCCATCATTGTTGGAGTGAGGATGAAGCCGCGTTCGAGGAGATTCAGCCCCTCTTCCCTGTGACCTGCAGCCCACTTCAACACACCAAGGTTGGTGTAGGGTTCTCCGTAGGACGGATCAGATGCCATAGCCCTATGGAAGAAATCCTCCGCTGCACTCTTATCTCTCCCGTTTGTATGCCAGTATTCCTTTTAGATTGAGGGCCGGCGCAGAAGCGGGATTGATCGAAAGCGCACGCTCGGCATAATCTTCGGCCTCACCATAGAGTTCCAATCCCTCCTTACCGTACCCAATTAGCTCGAGCTTCCTGAGGTCCTGATCATCTGGTGGCATCTCGTTCAAGGCATCGAGGGCATCTTTAAAGCGCTTAGCGTCGATCAGTATCTCTGCGAGGGTGTGGTACACCTTCTTGTCATCCGGAGAATGTCTTATCGCCTGCAAGAAAATCTCGATAGCCTGGCCGAGTTGGTCTTTGTGATTCAGTTCGCCGGCCTTTTCCATTGCATTTAAGATGAGGAGTTTCTTGCCGAGGGGCTCTGAGCATCTATGCCAGCTCCACTTCTCGTTGAAGATCTTCTTGTTTCTTGCCATGGCGGAGTTGAAGTCAATCTTGTTCCCGATAAAACTCCGGCTGCCATAGTGATGAATGAACACATCGCCTGCGATGAGATTCCTGTATCCCTCCAGGGCGGCCCTGAGACAGAAGTCATCATCCTCAAAATTTCCCGAGCCGAAGCTCTCATCAATCAGTCCGACTTTCTCGACCAAGGCATGTTTGAAGAGCATGCAAAAGCCGACGATTCTCCTCATGAGGGATGCGCCGATGCCGGTTTTGTTCTCTAAACTCCTTTGGATACGTATCGAGCTGGTTTATCGACGAATAACCGACTTGCTCGACTTTTTGCGGGCCGCTGATGTTGTTTGTCATTGGGCCGACGATGCCAACATCCGGCGCGCTGTTGAGGCACTCGATCATTCCGGAAAGCCAGTTCTCCGTGACAACGACATCGTTATTCGAGAGCAGAATGTACTCGCCGGATGAGGCCTCGATGCCCTGGTTGCAGCCTTTGGCAAACCCGAGGTTCTTCCTGTTCTCGATCAGCATGTAATTTGGGTTGTCAGTGACAAGCTTCTTCAGCCACTTCACGGTTCCGTCCGTCGAGCCGTTGTCAACGAAGATGATCTCATGTGGTTCCGGGGTATGCTTTCGGATGCTCTCCACGCACTCCTTGGTGTACTTGAGCTGATTGAAGGTCAGGATGACAATAGATATCAGACCCTCTTTAAAAACCATCGGAGCGAGGGCTGGCTTGCGTTTGAAATCCTCAAATCTCGAAAGAGGATTGAATCGAGCAGCGGTCGGGGTAAACCACTCCATGCCCCATAGTTCCACGGGCGTGGGAACATTGTCTTCCCCATACGCCGTTTTAAGTTTCGCATAGAGTACATCTGTACTCTCCTGGACCAGGCGGGATGTGATTTCCTTCTTGACCGTTTGGAAGCTCTGCTGCCCATCGTGGTGGATGAAAGTGTCGGTGGCGACCTTCAATTGGTATCCGTTGGCGCGCAATCTCCAACTCAATTCAAGATCGTCGTTCCCGAGGAAGAGCTCCTCATCGAGCATGCCGAGTTCGTCGAAAACATCCCTCATGACCGCCACGCAAAATCCTATCAACAATTTGGCCTCGACCGCCTGCCCCGTGTTCCATCGGCGGAAATTCCCGGCAACGTGGTTAATGCCTGCACCTGGCTGAATTGGCTCTTTCTGATACAGCCCCATCTTTTGGAGGCCCGCGACATAATTGGAAATCGGTCCAGCGGCACCAACTCGGTAATCGTCAAAATGCAACAGAAGGCTATCGAGCCATCCCTCACTGACAACCGTATCCGGATTCAAGAGAACGACATAAGGGCTGCAGCTGCTTCGGATGCCGACATTGGTGCCCGCGGAAAACCCAAGGTTTTCGGCATTCTTTATGAGAGTAAACTGTCGTTTTCCCTTGATACTTCTTTCAACGATTGCCAGCGTATCATCCGTCGAATTATTATCGACTATGATCACTTCATCATCGGGCCGTAGTGTATCGAAAACACTCTGAAGACATTTTTTGATCGTCTTGACGAGTTGTAGGTTAAAATGACGATTGAGGCGGGTCCACCTTGTTTTTTGCCCGAGGGGACCTGTCCGGGGATCCCCGATGCGTAGGTGTTAATCAAACCTGCATTCGTCCGTGTTAAGGTCCCATCCTTTTCGCGGACCGCGTCAGGCTTAATCCTTCCTAGCCACCGCTCCTGTAATCTAGATAGATTCTGGTTTTCCTTGCTGAACCTTTCGGGCCCACTCTTTGATTCGTAATGAGTCACAACACTTTCGGGCTGGTATACAAGCTTCCAACCCTTTTCCTCGGAGCTTGAAGCAAAGGTCCACGTCCTCGTAACCGTTCCAGTATTCTTCATCGAACCCCAGAAGGTCTTCAAAAGCCTTCTTCCGAACAAGCAGGCTCGCTGCGGTCAGGGCCTGATAAGTTTTCGCTTGGTTGGCGGCGGCAAGATGGCCCGGTTGCCGATAATGCACATGCCAGGGACAGAGCGGGATCGAATCCTTTTTGTCGTCAACGACAATTACACCAGCATGTTGAATGGTACCATCCGGGAAGAGGAGTTTGCTGCCGACAGCCGCCACCGGCCCATCATTGTCGAGAATCTGGACGAGGGGTTCCAGCCATCCTTTCGGCTGGCTCGGTATCATTGTTAAGAAAAAGTAGATAGTCGGCCGAAGCCGCGCGCGCTCCCTGATTGCAGGCCTTAGCAAATCCGAGGTTTTCTTTATTAGTAATAACTTTGAAATTTCTATTTATTAGTGCCTGCAAGAAAATCTTTGTGCCGTCTGTCGAGGCATTGTCAATCACTATCAGCTCATATATTCCGTCAGGCGTGTTCTGGAACAGAGACTCAAGGCATTTCTGCGTAAATTCAACTCTATTGAACACAGGTATGATGATTGATACGGCAACCCTAACCTTTTCTTCGTCGGTATCCAACGCCGCAGATGTCTTCCTAATATCCCTCTGTGGGGTAAGTCCGAATATGTCGTACTCTCCACTCATCACGATGAGATTGTGATGGGAGAAACCAAGGCGAGAGAGTTTCTGCTCGCAGCTCGCTGTTCTCAAACAGTTCATGGAGTGTATTTAATGTAAACAACTTGTGATAAGGTGTCTTGATACGCGAGGCGATAAGGGCCACATAAAAGGGGATTAGTTCCTCATCTAGGGCATGTTCGGATTGTCGTAAGACCGGGAATACGCGTACAACAACCCCTGTCGGTCGGTAAGTCTTAGATAATGCTTCAGGATCCTCGTTCGTTCCCATGCATCCCTGACAATGGCTTCAGGTCGCTGACCGCTGATGTTGCCAGCATGGACCCTGAACATAACGAGATCCTCAGGTATGATGAAGATCTCATACTTCATGCAGAGCCGTATCCAGAAATCGTAATCAGCCAGCTGAGCGTAGCGGGGATCGTAAAACCCTATCTCATCATAGCAGGTGCGTCTGATTAACATACTCGGATGGCAGATGCAGTTTCCTCGAAAAAAGAAGTGGTTTAGCCACTCGAACCGGCTCCTGTTGGGCTGGACAAAAATGCTGGAGTAGAATTGAGATGGGTCGTTCAATTCCTTTCCGTCACTGTCAATGATCCGGGCATAGCTGAATACAGCACCGACCTCTTTGTGTTCATCGAGATACTTGACCTGCTTTTCAAGTTTGTATGGCAAGAATTGATCGTCCGAGTTGAGGAGGGCGACATATTCTCCCGACGAATGATCGAGACAGTTCTATCGCGGCAACGGCGCCGCGATTCTCTTTGAAGGTGAAGAGAGTGATGCGGGGGTCCTTGACCTTCTGTATTTCGACAACCGAGGCGTCGGCAGATCCGTCGTCGGTAATCACGATCTCGAAATCCTGAAACGTCTGGATTAAAACGCTCCTTATCGCATCGGAAACATATCTGTCATGATTGTAGGACGGTATCAATATGCTGACCTTGGGCATGTTGTACCTCTAATCTGCTGGTGATTACCGTTTGAAGTACTGGAATATTTCGCAAATCTTTTCCACGTCGTTAAGCTCAAGCTCGCCGTACAGAGGAAGACAAAGCACTTCCTTGACCACCCGGTTTGCAACGGGCAGGTTGGTTGCGTTCGCCGACGGAAGCTGGCGATAACAGGAATAATCGCTGCAGAGAGGGTAGAAATACTTGCGCGTAAAGACATTGTATTCCTTGAAGCGGCGATGGACTTCGTCTCTTGATACTCCGAATCTCTTCTCATCGATTCTAATGACGAAATACTGGTGGTTTCTTTTTACCCCTGGTGGAGTTTACAGTAGGTCACGCCACTCATATTCTTGAAGGTTTCCCGGTACATGGTAAGCACATCCTCTCTCTCGTTTTTACCTCATCTTCCACGTAGCTAAGCATAACCAAGCCGAGAGCCGCCTGGATTTCGTTCATTTTTCCGTTTATTCCGGGCATGACCACTTCCTCTTCATTCTTGACCCCGAAGTTCTTGAGATAGTCAATCCGTGTTTTTAAATTGTCGTCTGCAAATGCTAATGCCCCGCCTTCCGCAGTGTGAAAGAGCTTGGTGGCGTGGAAGCTGAAAATGCTGATGTCGGATCACTCATAACCGGGCAGCCTATCAAAGCCTCCGGCGCCGGCGTCTCAAGATGCTAGGCAGGCTGGCCGTACCCGGACTTAACGCCGATGTCTCATTGTAGTACTAGTATGTCGCTTTTGAATCAGGATTTATATCAAGAGTCTCTAGTTTTGATTTTATAAAATATGGCGCCGCTCGATTATAATCCTGCGGCGCTACATCCAGCAGTATAGCGCCTTAAATCATACTTCACCGCGTTATCTTCAAAAAACTTCAGTATATTAGCTCTTATCATTTCCTGGTATTTTTTATCGGTTTCGCTGACTTCAATATGCAGCATCCGTTTAAGTATTTTCCATTATACCGGCAAAAATCCTCTTTCTATTTCTAACAAGTTCATTCAATATCATAAAGCTTTTGGGACCGTTTTTTTCCTTTTTCAGATATGTAATAAAGCTTATCGGAGTTTGAAAGATAGTATATGATTTTTTCCGTCTATATCTCTTGGTTGTGTATTGATTATTACAATCTCATCCTCGAGATATTCTCTGTTCATTTTCAGAAAATCCGTATTAAAACCGCATACACCACAGTACATAGCCCCAGCACTCAGCGGAAAACCGTCAAAGTTTCCTTCATAAAGTTTAAACGGCCTGTTAGGCGAAAGGAAAATATCCATATTGCTGTAAAATTCCAAAAGCTGCTCCGGCATAAGGTATCCGTAAAATCTTATACTGTCCTTAATATCTGAAACATCCATATCAACGGCGCTAAATCCACCCACAACATGAAAGACTATGTCGGTTCTCATGCCTGCAAGCTCCCTGGCTGTTTCTATGAAGACATCATATCCTTTATCGACACCTTTTATGCTGTATTTTGCCGCCACAAAACATATATCGAAGCTTTTTTTCTCATTCTTATAATATTTCTTATTCTTCACTTGCTCAGGTCTAAACTGCATAGAAACGGCCGGATCATATACTATTTTTCCTTCCGGGCAAAGCTGTTTTTCAATCAGATATTCCTGTGTTAATTGTTGCGTAACTATCACGCTTCTAAATAAGTCAGAACTAAATATTTCAGAAAGCATTTTATCAGATGAAGCGTTATTAATTCCAAAAGCGCCGCCCGGAAAAAGTACAAATATAAAAGGAATGCGGTTTTCATTTAAAAATGGAAGCATTGTATATGTCTCTGCAAGAAAAAAACTGTAGGCAAGATTGGCCCTGTATTTCACGCCCGGATAAAGATATTTGATTTTATGCGCGTTTTCAGGGTGATACTTTATAAATTCCTGTTTGTTTCTCAAAAACTCAGCTTCATTAATTCCATAGCCGTGTCGAAACCACGCGGCCGGGCCGGGTTTCATGTGATACATGGAGTAACTTACGGCACCCGGTATCGCGCTTAGCAAAGCGTTAATCTCGGAATTTCTGAAACCAAATGGTTTTGCCTGCGGATATGTGGAGTCTATTATCATGACATCCTCCGTAACTGGCGGGAAAAGCATATCGAGATAATTGGATGACATTTTTAACTTTATCCTTTCCGCGTAAAATCAAATTGCATGCGCTTAAACATTTGAAAACTTGTCCTTTATCATTTCGCATATTATTTCCACCGTGTCATGTTCAAGCACGCCATGCAAAAGGCAGGCACAGTATTTCATCTACTACTTTACCAGAAATCGGCAGCTTATAAGGAGCCGCGGAGTCCAGGTGTTTGTAACAGTCATAATTGCTGCAAAGCGGACAGCAATTCGCGCAGCCTCTTTATAGTGATCCAAGGTGTAACATTATGCCGGTTGTTTTCGTAACCGTTCACCGCTCGCTCAGTCCTAGGGGTCTACACCTGCTCATTACCCTTCCTTCAACCAATTCTCCACGGCAAGTTGTCCGATCTTGGTAAAGTGTCGGGTGTTGGCAGTAACCAGGGTGCACTGGTGGTTGAGCGCCGTGGCTGCAATCAGGACATCCTCGATACCGATGGGCTGGCCTGTCCTCTGCAAAAAAGCAAGAATATCACCCGCAACCAAAACCTCATCGAGGTTAAGGGGGAGGATGTTTACCCTGGAGAGGATCTCCTCGGAAATTCTAGACCAGAACTGCTCAAAATCCTCACGCAACGCACTTCCAAAACGGAGTTCCATAACGCATATGCATGATGTGAACAACGATTGCGCCGGCTCGGAGGCCAATCGGGCCATCAAATGGGGACTGGGTTGCCTCTTGATCAATTCACTCAGGATGTTTGTGTCAAGAAGAACCATTATTCCTCTGTTGGTTTTGTCACGACCCTCGGCAGATGCCGGCTCCGGCTCTGAACAATACGTTCCATGGTTCCAAAAAAGTCATCCCCTTTCTCCAATCACCCTTTAGCCTCTGCCAGGTGCTTTAGCTCTTCCTCTGCCGGCACCAGCCTGGCCATGGGCTTTCCCCGTTTGGTTATGAGGATGTGTTCCTTACCAAACGCAACACGCCCGAGAAGTTCCGACAGGTGCTTTTTAGCCTCCGCCACATTCACGCTTTGTTCACTCATGTGCATCCCCTTTCCAGGTCATTATGGTCATGTTGACTCGTTCGCTCGGAGAAGTCAACCATGAGTCACCCCCGTGCTCGAAAAGCGCTTGACAAACCCAAAACACTCCGGTTAGGTTGTTAATACAATTTTGTGAGCCCTTGTATGGATGAGAGCATGAGACACACCTATTTTCAACAATTCGGTTTTTGGTGCTGGTGGCGGAAGAGCTGGATGGAGGGGTGTGCCGACGCGATCTCATGCGACTAAGTCACTAGCATAGGCAAGAATCGCAAGACCGTGGGTCACATCCTGACCCACGGTCTTTTGTGTTTTTAAGGGGCCGTGGGGGAAGTTCTCCACGGCCCCTGCGTTTTTGGGGACGCGGGGCAGGGATGGGCATCCAGGCTATCTTTCTGGATTCCAACCTGCGCTGGGTTGACGATTTTCATGCTTCGTTGTGCCCGCCAGGGCATGGGGGTTAACCGAGAAATCTGAAGGAGAAACAGTCATGTTGGTGGTTATGGACAAGAAGGCAACGCCGGAACAAGTCGATGCCGTGGTTGCCGCGATTGAAGAAGCGGGTTTTGTGGCGCGTCCCATGCCGGGAGGCGAACGGGTGGCCATTGGGGTCCTGTACAATCAGGGGGTCGTTGATACCGACCGATTTCTGCTGCTTCCGGGAGTCAAGGACGTCATCCCGGTCACCCGGCCCTACAAACTGGTGAGCCGTGAGGTCCAGCCCCATGACACGGTCATTCGGGTTGGTGATGTGGACATCGGCAACGGCCATCTGGCGATCATTGCCGGGCCATGTGCCATCGAAAGTGAGCAGCAGGCGCTGACCATCGCTCACGCCGTCAAGGGTCACGGGGCCCAGCTGTTTCGCGGTGGGGCCTTCAAGCCCAGGACTTCGCCCTATGCCTTTCAGGGGCTGGGTGAGGAAGGGCTCAAAATCCTGGCGAAGGTCCGCGAAGAAACCGGTCTGCCGGTGGTTACCGAAGCCATGGATCACGAGGTGTATGACCTGGTGGAGGAGTATGCCGACGTGGTCCAGATCGGTGCGCGGAACATGCAGAACTTCAGCCTGCTGCGGCGTGCCGGCCGATCCACCAAACCGGTGCTGCTCAAACGCGGGATGTCCGCCACCATCGAAGAATTGCTGATGGCTGCCGAATACATCATGGAGGGCGGCAACACGCAGGTCATCCTGTGCGAGCGTGGGGTGCGCACCTTCGCTCATCACAGCCGCAACACCCTGGATCTTTCTGCGGTCCTGGTGATCCAGAAGGAAAGCCATCTGCCCATCATTGTGGATCCCAGCCATGCGGCCGGGCGCCGTGACCAGGTGATTCCTCTTAGTAGGGCGGCGGTGGCGGTGGGGTGCCACGGTCTGATGGTGGAGGTCCATCATGCACCGGATCAGGCCCTGAGCGATGGGGCCCAGTCGCTTTATCCGCAGCAGTTTGCCCTGTTGTGTGAACAGATCCGGCCGATTTTCCAGGTATTTTCCGAGCAGTCTCACTGACCCTGACGCTGCATGACATAGATGCAGAACCGTTTGGGGATGATGCTGGATGCTTGATACCGGATTGTGGATATGAGAGCCAGTGCCTCTGGAGCGCCAAGCTTGTCCTATCCGGCATCCTTGAACCCTGGTGGCTCGTTTGCACCGTGTTGCACCAGCGTCTAGAAAAGGGGAGGTCCCGTCAATGCCATTACAGGCTCATCCAGACATCAGCGCATTTCGTGACTTGGCCCAGACTGGCAATGTAGTCCCGGTTTGGGTGGAACTCCTGGCCGACACCGAAACCCCGGTCACGGCCCTGGCCAAGATCAATCACAGCCGCGGACCGGCTTTTCTCCTGGAAAGCGTCGAAGGTGGGGAACGCTGGGCGCGTTACAGTTTTCTGGGGACTTCGGCCCGTTGTTCCATCGATGTCTACCGCGACACCGTGGAAGTCAGCGAATTGGGTGAGCGGCGAAGTCTTGCCCATGACGGCGATCCCTTTGCGGTGTTGCGCGGCCTTATGGCGCGCTACCGGCCGGTCGCACTGCGGGAATTGCCGCGCTTTTGGGGCGGGGCGGTGGGCTATCTGACCTATGAAATGGTTGCCTTCATCGAATCCATCCCGCATGAGTGGCCGGAAGATCAGCCTCTGGCCAGCTTCATGGTGACCGACAATCTGATTATCTTCGACAATGTCCGTCACACCATGACTCTGGTGGCCCATGCCTTCCTGGATGGGTCGACCGATCTCGACCGGAGCCATGCCGAAGCCGTCGAGCGGCTCGAAGGCATGCTGGCCGCTCTGACCCGGCCGCTCACCGATGCCACCCCGGTTGCGGCCCAGCCCCATGAACTGAAGCCTTTACTGGAGCCGGAGCAGTTCCGTGAGCAGGTGCGGCGCATCCGCCACTACATCGAGGAAGGCGATGTCATCCAAACGGTGATCTCTCAGCCCTTCGTCTGCTCCCAGCCGCCCGACCCATGGCTGCTCTACCGGGCGCAGCGCTACATCAACCCGTCTCCCTACCTGTATTTCCTGCGCCTCAACGATCAGGTGCTGGTGGGATCTTCGCCCGAAACCATGGTGCGTCTGGAAAACCGCACGGCCACGTTGCGTCCCATCGCCGGCACGCGCCCCCGCGGTGGCAACGAACAGGAAGACCGCAGCCTGGCTGATGAACTCCTCCAGGACCCCAAGGAACGGGCGGAACACCTGATGCTGGTGGACCTGGGACGAAACGACCTGGGGCGGGTGGCCGAAATCGGCACGGTGCAGGTGACCGACCTGATGGTGGTGGAACGCTACTCCCACGTGATGCACCTGGTTTCCAACATCGTTTGCGATCTGCGTGCCGACCACGACGCCTGGGACCTCATCCGCGCCACCTTCCCGGCCGGCACCCTGTCGGGAGCCCCCAAGGTGCGGGCCATGGAAATCATCGCCGAACTGGAACGGGAGCCGCGCGGTCCCTATGGCGGCGCCATCGGTTACGTGTCCTTTTCCGGCAACATGGATCTGGCCATAACCATCCGCACCGCATCCATCCACCATGGGGAACTGCGGGTCCAGGCCGGGGCAGGCATTGTCGCCGATTCCGATCCCGAACGGGAACGGGTGGAAACCGAAAACAAAGCCATGGCCATGCAGCGGGCGCTTCAGCTGATCAGTTCCAACCGTTTGACCGGCCCGTTCCTGGTCCTGAGCGACCGTCAGGCATAGTCAAGGAGACGACCATGATCGTGATGATCGACAACTATGATTCTTTTACCTATAACCTGGTGCAGTACCTGCTGATGCTCGGTGCGGATGTGAAGGTGGTGCGCAACGATGCCGTGACCATCGAGCAACTGGCTATCTGGAAACCGGCCGGCATAGTCGTTTCACCCGGCCCGTGCCGCCCCGAAGGCGCGGGCATTTCGGTGGAAGCCATTCGGACCTTCAGCGGCAGGCTCCCGATCCTGGGGGTGTGCCTGGGCCATCAGGCCATCGCCGTGGCTTTCGGCGGGGAGGTGATCAAGGCCAAACGGCTGATGCACGGCAAGGTGTCCACCGTGACAGCCGATGGCAAGTCGATCTTTCAGGGCATTCCCAGCCCATTCCAGGCGATGCGCTACCACTCCCTGGCGGTGTCCCGGGAACATCTGCCCGCCTGCCTGGAGATCACCGCCGAAGCGGAAGACAGCGAAATCATGGGGATTCGCCATCGCGAACACCCCACCGAAGGCATTCAGTTTCACCCCGAATCGGTGATGACTCCGGTTGGCAAACGGATGCTGCGCAATTTCCTCCGGACGACCGAGAATGGTTGATGAGTGAATCGAAGTACCACTTCGTGCCCTTCGTGTCCTTCGTGGTGAGAAGATCCTTACGTTGGCGCCTATGGGCATCCACCGGAATGGCGACCAGGACACCGGCAACAGGGCAGGTATCATCGCAACTAAGCACTAATACGACCTAGGGGAACACACATGATATCCGATGCCATCAAACAGATCGTACAGCGGCAGGACTTGAGCGAAGAAACGATGAACCAGGCGATGACCGAAATCATGTCCGGGGAAGCCAGCGAAGCCCAGATTGGGGCCTTCATGGCGGCCCTGGCCACCAAGGGGGAAACCTTCGAAGAACTGGCGGGGGCGGCTCGTGCCATGCGCCGCAAAGCCACCCGCATCCACGCCGGCGCCAGCACCGTGGTGGACACTTGCGGCACCGGCGGTGACGGCGCCCACACCTTTAACATCTCCACCACCGCAGCGTTCGTGGTGGCGGGCTGCGGGGTGACCGTGGCCAAGCATGGCAACCGTTCCATTTCGAGCCGATGCGGCAGCGCCGACGTGCTGGAGGCCCTCGGCGTGCGCCTGGAGGTGCAGCCCGAACTGGTCGAGGAAGCGGTCCACACCCTGGGGATTGGATTTATGTTCGCGCCCCTCTTCCATGGGGCGATGCGCTATGCGGCCAAACCGCGCAAGGAAGTGGGGATTCGGTCCATCTTCAACATGCTGGGGCCGCTGACCAACCCGGCTGGCGCCAATTGCCAGCTGCTGGGAGTCTACGCGCCGCAGCTGACCGAGATGTTCGCCCAGGCCTTGCGATTATTGGGTGCGCGGCGGGCCTTTGTGGTCCACGGCCATGATGGTCTCGATGAAATCTCGGTGTGTGCGCCCACCCGCGTGGCCGAACTCAAGGACAACATGATTCGCACCTACGACATAACCCCCGAACAGCTGCTGGGCCGGACCGCCAAGCCGGAGGATCTTGCCGGTGGCGACCCGACCGAGAACGCGGCCATCACCCGGAATATCCTGGCAGGAGCCACGGGGCCAGGGCGCGATGTCGTGCTGGTCAATGCCGGTGCCGCCCTGGTGGCGGCCGGAGTGGCCTCGGACTTTGCCGACGGCATTCAGCAAGCCGCCACATCCATCGATACCGGTGCCGCTGCTGCCAAGCTGGATGCCCTCATTCGCTTCACTCAGGAAAACGGTTGAGGAGAAGCCTCCCATGGATGTTGTGAAAACACCGCAAAACCCTGCCGATTTCCTGGAACGAATCCTGACGGCCAAGGCTGAAGAAATCCGGGTGTGCCGGGAACGGTGGCCGGAAGATGAGGTCCGTGAACAGGCGCTCAAACAACCGGCGCGGCGGCCGTTTGAAGAACGCCTGGCGCAAAGAGGACCTGGAGGGGTCAATATCATCGCCGAGATCAAGCGCGCCTCGCCGTCCAAGGGCGCGATCCGCACCGACCTCAACCTGGAGCAGTATGCCCGGGCCTACACCCGAGGTGGAGCGGCCGCCATCTCGGTGCTGACCGATCGGCATTTCCAGGGCAGCCCCCAGGACCTCGGTCACGTTCGGGGTTTCACTGAATTGCCGCTGCTGCGCAAGGATTTCATCATCTCCACCTACCAGATCCATGAAGCCATGGTCCTCGGCGCCGATGCCGTGCTCCTGATTGTGCGAGCGTTGTCGCCGGATTTCCTGCGCACCTGCCTGGAACTGTGCCGGGAACTCCAGCTGGGCGCTCTGGTGGAAGTCCACGACCAGGCCGAACTGGAAACGGCCACCGGCGCAGGAGCCCGGCTGATTGGAGTCAACAACCGCGACCTGCGCACTTTTCAGACCGATCTGGCGACCTCGGAACGGTTGGCGCGTTGCCTGGAACCCGGGCAGGTGATGGTGGCCGAAAGCGGCATCCGCTCCCGAGCGGACATCCAACGGCTGCAAGCGGCCGGCATCTGGAATTTCCTCATCGGCGAAAGCCTGGTGCGGGCCGAAAGCCCCGCAGGGTTCCTCCAGAGCCTGCAGGGTTTGTCCAACGATGGTGCTTGACGGGGAAAGGATTCAACAGCCATGGGGTGATCTATGCCAGAACAAATTGACTCAAATGCTTCCGGATTTCCGCCGCAGGTGAAGATATGCGGCTTAACCACGGTCGAGGAGGCACTTGCCTGCGCGGAGCTGGGTGCCGATGCCATCGGCCTGGTGTTTTACCCGCCGAGTCCGCGATTTGTTGATGACTCCCAGGCGCAAGCCATCTGCCGGGCTTTGCCCGGTTCCGTGTGGTCGGTGGGGGTGTTCGTCAACCAAGAAGCCTCCGCCATGTTGCGCCGGGTTGAGGTTTGCGGCCTGCGCGCGATACAGCTCCACGGCCAGGAAACCCCGGAACTGGTGCGGGAGCTTCACCAGCACGGGGTGCTGGTCATCAAGGCCCTGTTTGCCAACGGCCGACCTTCCTTTGCTGAAGCCGACAGCTATCCTTTTGCCCAGGCGTTTTTGACCGAGTGTGTCGGTGAGCGGCTGCCCGGTGGTAACGGCAAAACATGGAACTGGGCCATGGCCGCAGATTTGGGTCAGCGGTATCCGGTGGTTCTGGCAGGAGGGCTCTCACCCGAGAATGTTGGCGATGCCATCCGGTCTGCCAGCCCCGCAGCGGTGGATGTCAGTTCCGGCGTGGAAGCTCAACCCGGCAAAAAAGACCTGCGAAAAGTACAGAAGTTCCTGGAAGCCGTGAGGCATACTCGGACTCGTTCGGCCGATCAAAGAGTGTTCCCGTGACGGTTGAAGCCCTCGCCCCCCTCACGGCTGCAAGATCCCTCCTCGCATTGAACGGGTGCGGGCCACAGGCCCCAAAACGCACACGAACAACACACGATAGCCCACGGTCTATCAGATGATTTCTGTGTTCGCTTGCCGGCTGTGGTTGTTTCCAAGTCCCTAGAAGGCTGTTGCAGAACTCGCATTCAGCCCACAAACGTCATTCCCGCGCAGGCGGGAATCCAGGTTTTTCAATGACTTCTGGACCCCCGCCTTCGCGGGGGTGACGAGATTTAGAGGTTTTGCAACAGCCTCCTAAACAGAAGCCATTGATGACCCCTGTGCCGTATGTTATGCTCTTAACGTGTACGTGAGGCTCTTGTAGAAGCTCTGTTCACCCCATTCTACTCGGAGAAACAACAGTATTCCGGTACTGACAACAATAGCCGGCAGGGTTCAGGTGGGGTTGACCTGTTCGTATGAGGCAGGCAGAGGAGAGTAAATGTCAGACCTTGCAACAACAGCGGTTTCGCTCGTCCAGTCAAGAGTGCAGGAACAGGTGGCAATGAGCGTCATCAAGGCCAACGCCGAAGCCCAGCAGGCACTGGCAGCAATGCTGGCAGAGAATGCTCAGAGGATTGCGGAGCTTTCAAAACAGGCCGCCGCCCGTGGCGGCGTTGATATCTTCGTCTGAATATCAACCTGTCAGCATCGGGCATTAAGCCGTAAGTACTGATGAGTGCCGCCAGATACCGCCTTTGAGTGTCACCGGTAAGCCAAAGTGCCTGGAGACCGGCGCTCTGAAACTATTCCTTCGACCGCTTCCGTTTTCCTCCAAAGCCTCCGCATAAAGTCCTCAGGTTTTCATTCTAAAGCTTGACTTGATGCACTTAAGAAGGAAATTGGATAAGTCGGTGTTGGGAGTGATCACCAGTGCATACTATCCGTCAGCAGATTATGGCGCTCCTGCAGGAGCGGGAAATGAGTGCGCGGGAGCTGTCACAGGCTGTGGGGATCTCAGAAAAGGAAGCTTATGGCCATCTGGACCACATCGCTCGCTCGCTCAGCGCCCACGGTCACAAGCTGCGGGTGCAGCCATCGCGGTGCCGCAGTTGCGGTTTTGTGTTCGAAGACCGGCAGCGGCTGACCCGACCCGGTCGCTGCCCCCGCTGCAAACAGGGGCACTTGGAAGCCCCCAGGTTTCAGATCCTCTGATTCTGTGATAAACTTCCTGGTGGATACAATTCGGCCATGGCGTAAGAATGGTCCCTCCCGTTTTCCATGAGCGGGGCGATCATAGTTGAAGCCTGAGGATCGCCCGCACCCGAGCGTTCCCATCCCGTTGATGGCGGGAGGACAACGCTGCGTTGGCAGATCAGTTCTATTCAACAGTATTGATGGCAAGGGTTGGGAGGCTGTTGCAAAACTCGCATTCAGCCCACAAACGTCATTCCCGCGCAGGCGGGAATCCAGGTTTTTCAATAACTTCGGACCCCCGCCTTCGCGGGTGACGGGCTTTAGAGCTTTTGCAACAGCCTCTTTGGGGAGGCTTTGGAGGCAGGATGTTTTTTTTCATTGGTGGCATTCAACCGCGCACGGTGACTGTCGACGAAACGCCGCGGCTGTGTCCGGCATGCGGCCTGGCGCAGGCGCGACTCAAGCGCGTTGACCATTATCTGAGTCTGTTTTTCATCCCTCTCATTCCGGTCAAACGAGGGCCGGTGATGCTGGTGTGTGATCGCTGCCAGCAAACCTTTGATCCCGAGCAGCCGATGTGGTCGTCGGAACGCCGTGCCAGCGCGCTCCAGCCGCATGTTTGCCGGTCTTGCCGGCAGGCCTTGCAACCCGCATTTACCTATTGTCCTTACTGTGGAAGCCGAGTATAAAACTGACCAAGAGGGTGAATGAGGTCCCGAAACGCGCTCTGAAGTGGCTCACGGGAGGGCCTTGGTGGGGGGGCAGGTTCTGGACCGGGTATCATTGTTGACATAAGCATCCGAGAGTAGATCGAAACAATGAAGAACACAAGCAAGGTACTACAATTTCCTACGGTGGCTCAGCCCAATATCGAACAAGTTCTGGACAAGTTCCTGCACGATCAGAAACCGCGGCTCAAACCCAGAACGTACCGTCGCTATGAAGAAGTGATCGATCTGTACCGGCACTGCCTGAACAGCTACGGGGTGCAAGACCTGGATCAGCCCACCGATGTGACCCTCTACCAAAGGCTTTACGATTACCGGGAACTGGAGTTTTGTGCCGTTTTCGGGCCCGACAAGATTCTGAAGAACCTCGCTACCTTTTTGAATTTTTTTATGATCCGCAAGGTCATGGCGTCGGAAGAGCTGCTGCGGGCGGCCGGAACGGTCACTAAGAAGCTGGCGTTATGGCTGGAGGAACAGGGCCACGTGGATGAGCGGCAGGTCAAGAGCGCCTGTTCACTATCGTCCGAAGCGGCCCGTGAACTGCCGGCGGCGGAACGGCTCGCCAGGCTGCTCTATGAGTATGCCCAGACCCATGCCCCACGTTACTGGAACGAGGAATTGGACGATTACTTCGTGGTGGAACAGATTCAGCCCGGCAAATTGTTTCTTTCCGCCACCGGTTCCGATGTGGGTACCATCGAAGTTAAGGTCCCACAGGATATTTCCGACCACTGCAAGCTGGGCTGGCAGATCAACCTGCTGCTGGGCGCGACGCGCCACGGCTGGCGGATTGTCGAAACCGGAAACGTTTACCCCAAAGAACTGTAGTATTGCCTTGGATGGAGAAGGCGGTGCCCGGCATGGAGCGCCGCCTCCTGGTCAAGCGATGATTCAACCCGCTCTGCGCGGGTTTTTTGTTTTAGCCGGGATGGTCTGCCTGGTGCAAGTCCACGCCATTGGGTAAGCGGTTTGCGGTCGTCATGCCCGCAAAGACGGGCATCCAGTATCAGAGTCCGGATTGCCGCTCTTGCGCATTGGCCTGCGCCTCGGGCGAGTTGCTCGGTTTAAGCCCGCCGGACATTTTGCATGCGTTCCTTGGCGATCTGCACATAGGTTTCGGTAATGCGATTGGGTGGGGCGACCTGTTGCTCGGGTTGTTTGACCACAAGCCGGATGGCTTGAGCGTCACAGGTGGGGACACAGAGGCCGCAGCCGATGCAGCGCTGGCGATCGATCCGAGCGATACCGTCCTCCATGCGGATGGCTTCCATCTGACAGCGATCCAGGCACACCTCGCAACCGATGCACTGCGGTTCATCCACCGCGGCGTAATAGTTGGACGCCACGTAGTCAGCCGGAATGGGAAGCTGCTTGAGGTTCTTCAAGATCTGGCAGCAGCATCCGCAGCAGGTACAGATGTTTTCCACCTTCTGGGCGTTGGAAGGCTGCAGCACCAGGCCCGCTTCTTCGGCCTGCTGCAGGATGCGGAGCGCTTCATCCTGGTCGATAGCCCGTCCCAGGCCGTTGTCTTCATAGTAAGCGGCTCCCGTGCCGAACACCAGACAGCCCTCCATGGGACGATCACACCCCTTGGCCATCATTTTGTGTTCTTTGCGGCAGATACACGGTGCCACAACGATCTTATGCTGCTGCGAAATGATCTTGCGGACCTCATCGTAGGGCATGATGGTCTGTTCCGGAGTCAAGGCGCGGGCGATGGGAATAGTGCGCAGCTGCGGGGTGCGTGGCCGGTTTGGGCCCCTGAAAGAAATGGGGAAGGTATTCATTGACGTCCTTGATCAGTTCCGGGTCCAGATCATTGACATGGTATTCCCAGATCCCCACCACAAACTGGGCGGCCATGTAGCGCGTGTCGTCGCCTTTGCGGAGGCGAAACAGCAACCCCTTGCGGGCCATGTCCTCCAGGCGGTCGGCAAGCTGCTGCGCATCACCGCCGGTGCGTTCAGCAACCTGTTGCGAGGTTTCCGGTTTGAAAGTCATGAGCTGAGCCAGGGCGGCTTCTTCCGGGGTGAACAGGCGCTTGAGAATGCGCATTTCAACTCCTGAAGGGGTGCGTGGGAAGCCGGCCGGCAGTCGGTCCAGATGGGCAGCCAGGTTTTCATAAACGTTTTGCATATTCTCCATGAGAGTTCTCCATGTCTCCGGTATATCTATTTCTCCGTGTGACTTGCCGTCAACCTCAACGTCAAACTAGCAGGCTTTGAAGCATGCACCGCTCTCCGCCGAAAATCAAGAAATGAATTGGAATCAGTGGGTTGGACCTTAAGCCTCGATTGCTACCGGCAGCCGGCCCCCTTAGTTGAATCGGTTCCCTTTTATAGCTTTGAAAATGATTCTGGATTTGCTCATACTCACGTCATCCTGGCTTTCGCCGGAATGACGATGGATTGCGTTACTGCTACTAATTCTTTTTCTAAGGTCTAAGTAAAGCTATGCGGACCTGACGTTCCCTGAGGACTCCCATGAAAATCACGCTCATCCAACCATGCTCCGATTCACAGCGCTGGAAGGGTCAAAAAAGCCATTTTGGCTGGCCCCCATTGGGACTTGGCTACGTTGCCGCTGCAACCCCGCCTGGCCATGATGTTCGCATTATCGATGAGGCCATCGAAGCCATTGATTTCGATGACCACGCCGACCTGGTAGGGATCGGCATCATGACATCCAATTCCCTCCGCGGCTATGAAATTGCCGCCGAGTTTCGGCAAAGAAATATGCCGGTGGTAATTGGTGGAATCCACGCTTCCATGCTTCCCGAGGAGGCGCAGCAGCATGCCGACGCGGTGGTCATTGGCGAAGCCGAAGACACCTGGCCGCAGCTATTGAGGGACTTCAGTGTCGGCCAGTTGCAGGCCGTCTACCGGACTCAACAGTATGCCGATCTCTGGGATTGCCCCGGCCCTCGAAGAGACCTGTTCAAGCGGCAAGCCTACAGAATTCCATCGACCGTGATGGCGACGCGAGGCTGCCCCCACGGGTGCAGTTTTTGTTCGACGTCGAAGTTTTTTGGAAGAAAATACCGCAAAAGAAACCCCGCGAACGTTGCTCGGGAAATCGCTTCCCTCCGTGATCGTCTTTTTATCTTTGTTGATGATAACCTGTGTTTTGATAAGCAATATTCTCTAGAGCTGCTGAGGCTTATTACTCCACTCAAGAAGAGATGGGTTTGCCAGGTCACCTTAAATGTAGCTGACGATGACACGCTTTTGGCGGCAATGCGTAAGGCTGGATGCATCGGAGTGTTAATCGGCATTGAGAGTATCAATCAGAACAACATTGCCTTTATCGGTAAAGGGATCAATGTGGTCGCGGAGTATCGCGAAAAAATCAGGCGTATTCATCAGGAAGGGATTTTTGTCCAGGGGAGTTTTGTTTTTGGTTTTGATAACGATGATGCCCATTCTTTCGAACCGGTATTGGATTTCGTCTTTTCGACCAAGCTGGAATCGGCAAATTTCTGTGTTTTGACGCCTCTTCCGGGGACCAGCATTTTTGAGAAATTTGAAGGTGAGGGGCGGTTGCTTCACAAAGACTGGTCCAAGTACGATCGCCTGAATGTGGTCTATGAACCCTCGAACCTTTCAGCGGCTGCGCTGCAGGACGGAATTATCAATTGTTACCTGCGTACGTATTCCTACAGCGGCATTCTGAGCCGGCTACCCTGGTTCAGCAAGCGGGTGCTTATGGCGCTCGCGTTCAACCTGTCCTACCGCCGGGGAGCCTATGGCCAATGGAAATGATCCCGGTGGGAGAACCGGTTGACGATCGCGCAAGAATACTTCTCCACTTGTGCCGGCGAAAAGGGATTTCGACCATCATTCCCGTCAAACTTGTCCCCGCAGGCTTTACGGCTGAAGCGGGAATCTAGTCTTGTTTAAGTTATAATCCCCCCGCCGGCGCGGGGGATGACGCTATGGAAGAAGCTCGAAGTGCCAGGGCTATTTCTCGACGACTCCTCAGCAATAACCTATACTCGCTCAGCATAAAAAGCTTCATTCTCAATTAACCACAGAGACACGGAGAGCACAGAGAAACGCTAATAAGATCAATATGGTGCCTTGCCGTCGCGGTGGCGCTCTGCAAAGTCTCACATTCTTCCAACACTTGAAATACAAAACTGAAACTATTTGCTTGCCGTGGTACACTTCCTTACATACTTCCACACATAAGGAAGTGATCCCATCATAATAATCATTGCCAATGAAACGGTAAAACCGATACTCATTGGAGTAAACAGTTGTGTCCCGAAATATGTGTATAGAAAACTAGTCGGCACTAGTGCTATCAAGCTTGCCACATAGAAGTCCTTGAAAGGCATGTCGGTCAGCCCAGCCCAGTAACTCACGATATCCCAGGGCATGTTGCACAACCTCATGATCAGTACCGCCTTCTTGCCGTATTCCTTGGACCATATGTCCAGGAGTTTTGTGGCCTTGCTATTATTCAACAGCGGTTGAATTAGATCTCGGCCGAACCACTTGGCGAAGAAAAACCCGACTATCGTTGAAAGGGCACCGCCAATGGCTACGTATATCGTTCCCCAGAGAGCGCCAAACAAAGTGCCGGCCACAATGGTTAGTCCCAGGGAAGGCAAGAAAAACAGCAGCGGCTTGAAAGCGCAGATGGCAATAAAAGCCAGCGGAGCGCCTATGCGGTTTCGGTCAATAAACCCACTCAGGTTCTCCTGGTTGAGGTAAGGATAAAGGACGATGCAGGCGCAACCCAATAGGATCAGGGCGATGATTCTGACGACAGTAATAGTGATTGTCCTGACCACAGGGGGCACCTTGGTTCATCCGCTATGATGGGGTAGGTTTGGCCGTCGCTTCAACCGCGCGCGACCGCAGCGATGGCGGCCTCCACCGCAGTGGTGGTTTCCGTGTAGTGGATCGTCGCTCGGCGATGAATCCAGCGCACACAGCGCCCCAGCATCTGCCCTGGGCCGATCTCCACCATAGGGGCCAGTTCGCGACGCACCAGTTCTTCTACCACCTTAACCCAATTGACCGGATTGGCAAGCTGGTTGGAGAGCATCTTGGTCACCGCCGGCCGATCCACCAGCGCTGTCCCGTCGATGTAGGAAATGATCGGCGTATGGGGATCGGCCAGCGGTGTTTGCGCGACCTTCGCGGCCAGGCACTGGTCGGCAGCGGCCAGCAGGCTGCAATGATAGGGGGCTGAAGCGGGAAGCAAACCGGTTTTCAGCGCCTCTGCCGCCGCGGCCTTTGGCAATAGGGCAGCCACGGCCGACCGTTGACCGGAGACGATGATCTGGTGATGGGTGTTGATGATGCTCACTTCCACCACGCCGTCCGTCTGAGCACACAGGCCGGTTACGTCGGCCGCTGAAAGCCCCAAAACCACCCCCATGGTTCCCGCATTGCCCGCAGGGTTGTGTTGACGAATGCAGAGGTCGGCTTGCTGCATGAGGGTGAGGCCGGTTTCGAAGTCAAAAACACCGGCGGCATAGGCGGCGGCATACAGTCCGGAGCTGTAAGGGGCCAGGGCTGCGGCCCTGATGCCCGCAGCGTGCAGCACTTGAACCACCATGCAGCTCACCGTGTAGACCGCCACCTGCGCGGTAAAATCCACGTTGAGCCGTTCCACCGGACCGGCAAACATGATCTCGCCCAAGTGCAGGTGCAGATGGGTTTCGGCGCGTTCCAGCAGTTCTCGAGCTTCCGGGAACGCCTCCGCCAGTTCGCGTCCCATGCCCACCACCTGAGCACCCTGACCTGGAAACAGAAAAGCACACCCATTCATGGCCGACCACTTCCCATAAACTGCCGCGTTTCCACTCCTTCAGGAGGGCGCACGCTGAAGAGGCTTTCGGCCATGTCGGCATTTTCCACCAGGTCGTGGAGGCGAATGCTGCTCCAGTCGCCACTGGTTTCAGTGATCATGATCTTCTGCGGCAGCCAGCTGGTCGGGTCGATTAGCACCTCGATCCGTTTTAGAGTGCGAGCCTGGCGAGCGGTTTGCGGTTCCATCTGGAGCTGAATCCAATGATGGTCTGCGGCTTCCATCCCTGCTGTGATTTGCATGGAGTAGGTGCGCTTGAATTGTTCGGGATCGCCGGCTGTGCCGATGATCTGGCCGAGCAGGCCATTGCCGGCCGGATGCCGGTATAGATTGGCGCGGTTGAGGTCACCATAGTGTACCAGAACGGTGTCGCTTTGAGCTACCACGGTGAAACTGGCAGGGCTTGTCACTTCCCAGCGGAAGCGATCCGGCGGCTGCCAGTAAAAGGTCCCTTCGGATTCCATGGGGACCGCCAGCAGACGGGTGACCTTCGCCTGCTGGAATCGGCCGCTAAGACTCTTCAGGCTCTTGGCCTTGGTTTCAATCTGCTGCAGCAGCAACGGCACAGTGATAGAGGCCGCGGAGCTGGGTTGCGGCTCCTGTCCCCAGGCGCTCCACGGGCCTGCTGTGAACAAACCGAGTACCACCACCAGGATGGCCCAGAGCCAGGTCCAGGTCAGTTTCATGCACCGTCTCCCTGATCCTGGGCGGTCTCCTGCCAGGCGCGCCGAAACCCGATGTTTTGCGGTCCGAAAAGCTGCAGGTTGCGGCGTATTCCAAACAGGCGCCGAGTGATGGAAGACCAGGAATACAGGCGGCGGTATGCCCAGTTGAAACCCTGCTGCAACTGCTGGGCACTCATCCCGCGCGGCTGGAATACCACATGGTTCATGTCGTAACGGCTCCAATCGTGGCTCAGGATGCGCCCCTGGGAATGCATCTTGTGATACAGGCGAGTGCCCGGAAAAGGTGTCAGGATGGAAAAAAGCGCCGCGTCCAGGCGCGTTTCCGTGGTGAACCGGACGGTGTCTTCAAAAATAGCGGGGGTGTCACCGTCATTTCCAAAGATAAACGATCCCTGAATGCCGATGCCGTGGTCGTGAATTCGTTTGATCCGGTCACGATAGGCGTCCACTCGATTAAAGGATTTACCCATTTCCTGCAAGATTTGTTGCGAGAGCGATTCAAAGCCGATAAACAAGCCCATGCAACCGCTACGTTCGGCCAGACGCAGCAGTTCCCGGTCCTTGGCAATGGTGATCGAGCTCTGACTGGCCCATTTCAACCGGTAGGGAATCAACCGTCGAAACAATTCCCGAGCGTAAACCCGGTCGCCCGACAATGTTGTCATCCACAAAGAAGACAAAGCGACCTTCGAGCTTCTGGATTTCCCGTTCCACCTCGTCAATGGGCCGCAGACGGTAGGTGTGCCCATAGAACTGGGTCACCGAACAGAACTCGCAGTCGAAAGGACATCCACGGGTGGTCTGCACTGTGCCGACAAAGAAATAGGCTTTGCGTTTGAGCAATTCGCGGCGGGGCAGGGGCAGATGGTCGAGGGGGGCATGGCCGTCCTCCCGGTACAGGGGCTGCAGCCTGCCCTGGTGAGCGTCGGCCACCACTTTCGGCCAGAGCCCTTCGGCTTCGCCCACCACCACCGCATCAGCGTGGGCGGCGGCTTCATCCGGCATCATGGTGGCATGGATGCCTCCCAGCACCACGGGGACACCGCGTTGGCGGTAGCCGGCGGCAATTTCATAGCCACGCGGCGCGAGCGGAGTCATCAGCGAGATCCCAACGAGATCGGGCCGCGCCTGCCAATCCAGGGTTTCGACGTTTTCATCGATCAGCCGGACCGAAACGTCGGCCGGTGTGAGCGCCGCCAAAGTGGTCAGCGCCAGATAGGGAAAACGAAAGACCACCTTGCTCCACAGACTACCGGCCGGCCATCGGGGTACGATCAGGGTGATATTCATGCAGTGCTCCCGAAATTGTTCACCACCGAGCACGCAAAGAGCACAGAGAAAGCCGTTTCAAAGCAACTGCCAAGTTCCAATGATGCCGCCACGCTTGAGGCATGGTCTCATTCCGCTCTCTCTGGAGTCTCGTGCAAAACTATTTCCGTTCATGGTTCGATACCTCACCACGAACGGAAAATCAGTAACCGTCTGGTTGCGCTCACAGGCGATTGATCTGGTACCATTGATCTGGAAAACGACGAATGACGCGTTCAAAGACGCCAGCTACCTGCCGCAGGTTGTGCTGCTGGGCGGCATCTCGATCGGGGCCGCGGCGAACTTCCAGGGCCGCTTCGATGATGCCGCGGTAGCGCCCTGGCGCTTCCATCACCGAGAATGCCGGAACGATGGGAGCCCCGGTGGCCATGGCCAGGAGCACCGGGCCCAACGGCAGCTGCACCGGACGGCCGAAGAGGGTGGTGGTCCCGGCCCGATCGCCAAAAACCCGATCGCCCAGCACCGCGATCACCTCCTGACGTTGCAGCGCCCGGATGATTTCAATGCCGTCATAAGCCGAGGTCCCCAGTTCGATGATGCCGATCCCGTGACGGCTGCGCATGGTGTTGATCAGATGGTTGGTGAAGGCTGCTGTTGTGTTTGAGTGTGACCACCGTGACCGGAAAACCCATGGCGCGCAACCCCAGCCCACCAATCTCCCAGTTGCCCAGGTGAGCGGTTAGAAGGATCACCCCGCGCCCCTTGGCGAGCGCTTCATCGAGGTGGTGACGGCCTTCATACAGTTGCGCGCAGCTACGGCTTTCAGTCAGGCTCATGCCCAATAACCTGAAAAAATCCACCATGTAGATGGCGTAGTTCTGGAAAACCTTCCACACGATGACGGTTTGATTGGCGGGAGAACTGCCGTTGAAGACGATCTGCAGGTTGTGGCGCAGTGTGTTGCGGTCTTTGGGGGAGAACAGATAGACCAGTCCCCCCACCACCCGTGCCAGGCCATAGAGAATCGGCGGTGGCAGGCTATGAGCCAGGTTCAGCGTCCATTGGTAAAGACGCGGCTTATCCAAAATGTGATTGCGCATGGTCAGTGCATTCCGGTGGACCCGACAGGGCGTGCATCAGCTGGCGCGAGTCGACCACGCCTCGGCATTTTGATGGACTTCAAACACGCCCTTTGATAGTAAAAACAGGTTTAGTTGTCAATGAGGCAGGGATTGCTGCAGCGAGTGGTTATCGCTGGCCAATCAGAAGGAAACGCCGCAGTGATTCAGTGCCATTTGTGCGGGGAGGACTCCTCCAGACCGTTCATCCATGAGGGCGCCTGGCAATACTTCCGCTGTCGCCATTGTGGTTTGGTGTTCCTGCATCCCCAACCTTCGGCGGCCTTTTTGAGCGAACACTACCAGCACTACCTGCCGGCCGAAGAACCTGCAGTGGCCACCTGGCAGCGTCTGATGCAGCCGGTCATGGCCCGAAGTGCCGCACTGCTTGAAGAGCATTCGGCGCGTCCGGGAAGGTTGCTCGATGTGGGCTGCGGCTATGGTTTCTTCCTCAAGACTATGGCCGAACGCGGCTGGCAGGTGGAAGGAATTGAGATCTCAGCTACCGGGCGAGGTTATGCTAGCCATACTCTGGGGTTGGAAGTCTCGGCGCAGCCTCTCCCCCGACTTGATTGGGCCGAAGCCCAATTCGACGTGATCACGTTGTTTTATGTGATCGAGCACGTGGCGGAGCCGCGGGCGGTGCTCACCGAAGTGCGGCGCTTGCTGCGCCCGGGCGGACTGGTGTTGCTCCGCTGGCCGCACAGCACTCCCCTGGTGCGGTTGTTGCGACCCTGGGCTCAGAGCCTCAAATTGTATCAGGCGCCGTCGCATCTCTTCGATTTTGCGCCGCGAACCATTGCCCGGCTGCTTGCCGATCTGGGTTTTGAGGGGATTCAGACCACCATTGGGGGCTGGACTCAACCCGACAATCGGGGAGCTCGGTTGGCGGCAGCGGTTTTTGGCCAATTCGCTGCCGGCCTGGATCGGTTGAGCCATGGTCGCTGGCTACTTCCTGGTGTGAGCAAGACCACTCTGGCGCTGCGAGGCCACAACTCATGAGGGGATCAGACAACTGCGGGTGGGGTTGCGCCGGAAGCGGCGCTCGGTCCGCTGCATCCGCCGCGGCTGAGTAGCCGGCCGGATGCGCCGCCTCAGGCTCATCTTGCCGATGATGCGCCGTCAACAGCGCCCGTTGTGGGTATCCCCCGGGGGCTTCTGTATTTTCACTACCAGCCGCTGTGGAACACCTTTCTCACCCACCTTGGAGTCACCGTACGCATCTCCGAACCCACCGAACGTGCCCATCTGGACAAGGCGCAAGGCCTCACCCGAAGCGATCTGTGCCTGCCGGTGAAGGTGTTTTTGCAACACGTGGGGCGTCTTCGCGACCAGGTCGACTGGCTCCTGTTGCCGCGTATCACCAGCATGACCACCGATGCTTTCATGTGCCCCAAGATCCTCGGGTTGACCGACATGGCGCGGAACGTGTTCGGGTACCTGCCCGGGCTTCTGGATCCCAAAATCAACGTCAAAGCGCCCCAGCCGCAAACGCTGGATGATGCCCTGACCTGGGTGGGTGGCCGGTTTACCGCCAGCTCCGAGCGACTCGGCCAAGCCCGGCAGGCCGCGCACCAGGCTCAGGCCGAGTTCCAGCGGCGCCTGTTGCTTCATCCGCTCGATGAGGCCCTGAGGCCCTGGGATGGAAGCTGCCGGCAGCAGGTCAGGTGGTTCTGCCCTGCCGCCGCTTTACCGGGTAGCCGTGATCGGACGCCCCTACATCAGCTTCGATCCTGCCCTCAGTCACGATCTGCTTGAGCTTCTCAGGCGCCATCGGGTTCAGGTGGTGACCCCCGAAAACCTCCCGCAGGAGGTCAAGGACCGCCACAGCGTGAGACTCTCCAAGAAGGTCTACTGGCAGCTGGGAAGAGATCTGGTGGCGGCGGCCATGCACTATGCGGATTGCGGTGAAATCGATGGCGTCGTCAACTTGTCCACTTTTGGTTGTGGTCAGGATTCCTTCACCACGGCGCTGGTGGAACACTATGTTGGCAAGCATAGCGATAAACCCATGCTCGGCCTGGTACTTGACGAACATAGTGGCGACGCCGGCCTGCAGACTCGAGTGGAAGCCTTCCTGGACGTGCTGGAACAAAGAAAGCGCCGGCAAAGCCGCCAGACGGCCATGCCACCGCATGGGAGTCCACAGCTGCCGCCGCTTACGGTCCACCACGAAAAGCCCCAATCCGGCAAGATGCACCTGACCATCCCCCACATGGGGCACCTGCACCTCGGATTTGAAAACGTGTTTCGCAACCTGGGTGTGCACATCAGCATGCCGCCGCGACCCAATAAAGAAGCCCTGCAACTCGGGACGCGCTACTCGCCGGAATGTGCCTGCCTGCCTTTCAAACTCAACCTGGGCAACATGATCCAGGCACTCGATAGCGGCGCCACCGACATCATCATGCCTGGTGGTTTCGGTCCCTGCCGTTTCGGCTACTACAGTGTGATTCAGGAACAGATCCTGCGCGACCTGGGCTATCAGTTCCGGATGGGCAGCGCCGATAACCCGGACAGCCTGCGCGACATGCTGGCCACCGTCAAAATGATTGCCGGGCTGAAGACCAAATGGGATTCATACCGGGTCTTCCTGCTGATCCTGTACCGCATCGCCGCGGTGGATTGGGCGCTGCGGCGCGCTCACTGGCTGCGGCCGCGCGAACTGGAGCGGCGAGCCACCGACCGGGCGCTGCGCCGTGGTCTCCGCATCATCGAGGAATCGCGCGGCTTCAGGGATCTGTGGTGGGCCTGGCAACGGCTGCAACGGGTTATGAACGCCGTAGCGGTGGAACCTGAGCGCCCAGTGGTGCGGGTCGGGGTGGTGGGCGAGATTTTTATGGTGCTGGAAAACTTCGCCAATATGAACGTCGAGGAACGCCTCGGCGAAATGGGGGTGGAGGTTCATCGCGGTTTATGGCTGAGCGACTGGCTCAATGATCGATTTCGCTTCATGCCCTGGCGGCGTAATCAATTCCGCTGGTCTTTGCGCCAGGCGGCCCCCTATCTCTATGATCCCAGTGGCGGCGAAAGCGTCAAGTCGGTGGGCAAATCGGCCTATTTTGCCCGCCAGGGTTTCGACGGCATCGTCCATCTGATGCCCTTCACCTGCATGCCGGAACTGGTGGCGCAGACAATCCTGGCGCGGATCTCGACCGATTTCCAGATCCCCGTGTTGACCTTGATTTTTGACGAGCACACCTCCCCAGGAGCGGTACAGACGCGCCTGGAAGCCTTTGTGGACCTCATCAAAAGACGCCGCTGACGGTTCCAATCGGAAATCCTAAGCGGCTATCTCAAAACTCCTCCGTTCGCCTTGAGGCATCGAAGTGCGATCAGCTGCAGCGCGGTCGTTCGTGCTTCGATACCTCAGCACGAACGACAAGTTGGGCGATCAAACGGGTTTTGAGATAGTTTTTAAGAGGGCAGCTTGCCAAGATCGGAATTCAGACTGGGGGAGCAAATGCTGAGAAGAAGCATATGTGTTGTCATGACCATGGGTTTGCTTGGCTGTATGGCCAGTGTCCCGCGCCACGACGCTCCGCTGCCGGGAAGCCATCAGATCAAAACCGATCTCAGCGTCCAGGGGTTGCGGCGCAGTTATCGAGTGCATGTGCCGCTGGGCTATGATGGGGATCGATCGTTGCCTCTGGTCGTGGTGCTCCATGGCGCTTTCAGTACTGCCCGGGAGATGGAAAAACACAGCGGGTTCAGCGAACTGGCCGATCGCTCCGGATTCCTGGTGGTTTATCCTGAGGGATTCGGTCTGTTTGGTTGGTTCCAGCATTGGAATTCCGGGCATTGCTGCGGCAAAGCGCGGAAAGATAACCTCGACGACGTCGGCTTCGTGGCCGCGGTGATTGAAGATGCCTGTGCCCGCCTTAGAGTGGACCGCAGCCGCATCTACATGGTAGGGAATTCCAACGGTGGGATGCTGACGTATCGTTTCGCAGCGGAGAGATCGGAAACGCTGGCAGCGATGGCGGTCGTGGCCGGGACCATAGGTGGCAAGCCCGCGGAAACCCAGTCGGAATGGCGCATTCCGCAGCCGGCCTGTGCGGTGCCGCTGGTTGCTTTCCATGGCCGAAGCGATCGCGCCGTTCCATACGAGGGCGGCCGAAGCACCAGCAGAAACCACGACCGTACCTTCATTGCCGTGGCCGAATCGGTGGGGTTTTGGGTCAAGAATAATGGCTGCGCGCCAACACCGGTGCAAGAAAGCCTCTATGGAGACAGCGTGGCGCGCGAGACCTGGAGCGGTTGTGCGACTGGCTGCGAAGTGACACTATACTCCATCGAGAACTGGGATCACGTTTGGCCGGGGAGGTACGCTAACAGGGCGGTTGGACGATTCGAACCCCCTCAAGGAATTCGACGCTGCTCAACTCATCTGGCAGTTTTTCCAAAGGCAATCACGGGAAGCCATCGGCCGGCGTTGTGCTGGTAACCGTTGAAGCACCGTAAGGTTCCCGGCTTCGGGTATGGTTGTTCACCGCACCCATGCCGATGGTGGCCTCACCAGTCAAGGGTTTCCCACTTGCCGCAGCGGTCACCCCAACGGACCAAACGTTCCCCACCGTCTTTTTGCGGCATTTCGATTTCCATCACTTCGCAGTTGTTGGAACAGCCTTCACATTCAAAACTGGCGAGCTGGTAAGGCATATCCCCGACCTCAAACCCACGAAACCGGGTGCGTCCAGTAGTAGCCACTGTTTCCTGGGCCAGCAGGGCGCAACCGTAGGCCCCCATAACGTCAAAATGCGGCGGGATTATCAACGGCCTTTCCAGCACGCGTTCAAAAGCGGCACGCATACCCGCATTGGCAGCCACACCGCCCTGAAATAAAATGGGTTCCCGGAGCTGCTGACTCTTGACCAGGTTGTTCAAGTAGTTGCGCACCAGCGCTGCGCACAGACCCGCCACGATATCATCCACCCGGTGCCCCATCTGTTGTTTGTGAATCATGTCCGATTCGGCGAAGACCGTGCAGCGGCTGGCGATTTTTACCGGCCGGGTGGCTCGTAAAGCGTATTCGCCGAACTCTTCGATGGGAATTCCGAGCCGGTGCGCCTGCTGGTCGAGAAATGAACCAGTCCCCGCGGCGCACACGGTATTCATGGCAAAATCGACCACAGTCCCGTGACTTAGGAACATGACCTTGGAATCCTGGCCGCCGATTTCGATCACGGTACCGGCCAGCGGTTCAAACCGAAGGGCTGCCACCGCATGGGCGGTGATTTCATTTTTGACCACGTCGGCACCGAGAAGGATCCCGGCAAGATACCTGCCGCTGCCGGTGGTGCCAACCCCGCGAATGTCCACGGTGCCGCCCAATTGGCCGGCCAGCTCCCGCAGACCCGCCTGCATGGTCTGTACGGGTTGGCCATGGGTGCGCAGATATTTCTTGTAGAGCAATTGTCCGGCATCATCGGTCAATGCCAGATTGACACTGATGGAGCCGACATCAATACCGAGGTAGGTGGCTACCATGAGATGTTACCCTCTGATGCAACCGTATCGGGGCCAAAGCCCTGCGCCACCAAGTCTTCGACTGGACAGGAGCAGGGTTGCATAAGCTGCCGATGGTCATTTGCGCGCAACCGGCCATTCTGGAAGATCGTACCGTCCAGCCGTGACGGAGATGAACTCCCTGCCAAGCATGAGGCAGGGTTACCGCTGAAACCACTCAACTTGCGTTACCGGCCGGTGGGGTTTGGCGCGCGGGCAGATAGTGCTGTTCCCAGGCGCAGTCAGCGTAAGGCTGGTAATCGTCGGCAAAACGGTCGATGTCACTCGCCAGCCGGGTAAATATCGCCTCGGCCCCTTGGTGGGTGAAATAGGCCCCATGAGTGAGCGCCATTTCCCGGCCCACCTCAGGTTTATCCACCAGCATACAGGCGCGCAGCAGGTTGTCGTGGAACGGCTGTTGCTCCCGGATGGCCTGAAAGAGCGGCGAATTGAGGGCTTCCTTCAAGGAACACCGGTGAATGTTGTGGGTGGCAAAATGGCAGAAGACACAAGGTTCCACGTCGCCTTGAGCATTGATGTGGCAGTACTTGCGCGCTCCCGACATGCAGCCGCCGATCACCGGACCGTCATTCCAGAAGTCTAGAAAAAGAATGTCGCGGGTGTTTCTCCAGCGGCTGAGACTCGCTCGGAACTGGTCGCGCTGAGCGGGAGTGGGCATCAGGTTGAGGTCCGGGTCGCGCCCCACGGGCACGTACATGAAGTGAAAACCCAACAGACAGCCCTTGTCACGGAGCATGTCAACAAAGGCATCACTGGTGATAACATCACTGTTTTCCCGTGTCTGGGTCGCTGAATAACCGAAAATGACGCCGGCCTCGCGGAGCATGTCCATGGCCCGCATGACCTTATCGAAATGCCCGGTTCCGCGCCGCCGGTCGGTGTGTTCCCGAAAACCTTCAATACTGATGGCTGGGGCGACATTGCCCACCGCGATGATCTTTTTTGCCATCTTCTCATCGATCAGGCCGCCGTGGGTGAAGACCAGAAAAGCCACGTCTTTGTGGCGGCGGAATACCTCGAAGATATCCTCGCGGAAAAACGGTTCCCCGCCGGAGACGGTGATGAAATAAGTGCCCATCTCCTTGGCTTCGTCCAGGACCCGGTTGATGGTTTCCAAACTCAGTTCATTTTTCGCATAGCTGCCCGCGTAGCACCCGCTGCAGTTCAGGTTGCAGCGCATGGTGGGGCTCATCACGATCATGCCGGGTGGGTAAAAGCCTCCGGGGGTTTGTGCAAACGCTTTGCGCTTGTTGGTTCCGAGCAGCATTTCATTAAGAATGAAGGACTGGATGATGGTCTTGCGGTGGTGCGGATTGGGGTAACGCAGGAACCGTTTGGCGAGCCTGACGCTTGGGTGGTCCTGGTCAAAAAGCTCTCGAATCCAGCGGATCTTGCGCACGTAGTAGTCTCTCTGCACAAGTTCTTCGGCCAGTTTGGCCAGCGTCCGGTAAGTGATTTTGAAGAGCTGATCATTTTCGGTCAGATGGGCTAACGTTGCCATCAAGAAGTCAATGACCTTGACCTTTAGGAGCTGATGGGTGTTGCTATGCATCGGCTGTCTCCAGGTGGTCCGAGTATCGGGCTGTGGTCTCCGGCTGCGGACGGGCAAAAAACTTGGTGGCGGAAGTCTCCCTCCACCACTGATGGTTACCCTGTACCCTTCGTGCCTCAAGATAAGCTCAACGAAGGGTGCCCCGGTGGTGAAATGTCTCGTTGCGCTCGGCATGACAAATGCCATGAGGGTTTCTGCCGGGCTGTAGGGGTCGGGTTTCCGTAGAGTTCCCTATCCTGGGTTTGATCTAGGAGGTGTCTTGCGCGTCCAGTTCCCGTCTCAGTTGGGGGTCGGGGTGGCCGGTGTGGCTCGGGGGCGCAGCGGTTAGACGATTAGCCTATCAGATGGCATAATTCAACAACAATTTCAAATTCTAACCCTTCCTGACCCGGCGATGCGCAAGGACATCGGGATTTTCCACATGGCTTCTTCGGTGGCGCACGTACGCAAAGTCGCGGCTCCGGTAAAATGGCAGCAGGGCGAGAATCGTTCCCAGGATCGGGAGGGGGTCGTGTGGATCGATGATGTCGTAGGTTTGATCAGGTGCGCGAAAACGGAAAAAGGAAGGCTCCAACTGCCAGCGGTTGGGGTTATGGAGGAAATGCAGGATGTCGCCGGGCAGCAGCCAGCGGCAACGATGCCCCAGACGGTAGCTGGTTATTGGAGCGAAGTCTTCGCCCAAGGCCATGAGCGTCCACAGCAAGGGGAAATTGACCCCGGCATCCACGGCCAGCGCCAGTGATCCCCAGAAGCGGGGATTCACTTCCAGAAGATTGGCCTGCCCCGTGCGTGTATCGATCTTGAACTCCACCATGGCCACCCCCACCAATTTCAGGTCTTGAAGCAGGCGCAGGGCATCGGCATAGGCCTGTTCATGGGTGTAGCTTTCCCGCAAGGTGCTTGGCCCTCCGGTCACCGGGTATTCGCGTAAGCGCCGGTGAACGAAACCGGCACGCACCTGGTGGGAGCCATCCAGTAAGAAACTGACACCTATCCCGGGACCTTCAGCGGGCAGACGTGCCTGAACAAAGGGTTGGTGGCCGGCCGCAAACGCCCGCTGCAGAGCCGGCAGCAACTGGGTGCGTTCCGCCACATACTCGATTCCGGCGCTGCCGGAACCCACCCGCGGCTTGACGACCACGGGGTAGGGCAGAGAGTCCAGCAGCGCTCGGCCTGCTTCCAGGTCCGCTGATGGGAAAGGCTGGGGGGGTGGGGATGGATAAGGCTTCAGCCCGTTGCAGCACCAGCAGTTTGTCCCGTGCCACTTCCAGCGATCGGTAGCCGGCCACCGGCAGCCGAGTGAGGTGTTCGAAGCGCTCACGATGTCGGGCGAGCAGCAGCAGGGTCGTTTCTTCCATGGGCAGCAGCACCTCATGTGGGTGCCGGAACAGGAACTTTTCCAAGAAATCCAGATAGCCCGACGGCTGCAGTACGGGCGATGGTGTGCGAATTCTGGTGTGGCAGTAACGAGAAAAAAACGCCGGTGCCAGATAGGTGCTTTCCCCCACGGTCACCTTCAGCCCCGCGCGCCCCAAGGCGCGCACTGCCGCCAGCGTCTTGCGCCAGTAACCGTCAGTGACAAAAACTCGAATTTTTTGCAGATTCATCGCAGGTAATGCCTGTGGGGTTGCCTGGAATGCCCATCTATCAAGTGCGGCGCGAGCATCAATCACCAATGGATAGCGGTCGAAATCGCTCAATTTGAGCATCATTCAACCCCAATGGTGAGAACTGCGCAAGCCAATTGATTTGCCCTTGACGGCCAAAAAAGCGGTGTGCTATGTTCATACCAATTTCCCGAGTTTTTACCATAGGTTGCCGCTTATGCTCGGGCTGCGGGCAGTTCTCAGGGCAGGTGCCTCGGCGTTTGTAGGTCGGTGAATGCGGGACCAGCCGCGTGGCTCACCGATGAGAGGGGCAGGGTGGATGAGGTTTTCCGACAAGACGGCGCTCATCACGGGGGGGACTCGCGGCATAGGGGCTGCCATCACCAGAGGTTTTTTCCTGGAAGGTGCCAACGTGGTGGCCACCTATCGGCAGGACCGGGAGCAGGCCCACTCCTTTCAGGAGCAACTGCAGCTGGATGCCTCCCGGGGCTTCATCCAGCAGTGTGATGTCGCTGATCAAGATGGCATGAAGAGTCTCTTTGACAGTGTCCTCAAGCAATTTGGCCGTATCGATATTCTGGTCAATAATGCCGGCATTCGCCGCGACAACCTGCTCATGTTCATGCCCGAAGCCGATTGGCACGAGGTGTTGCGGGTCAATTTGCACGGGTGTTTTGTCGGTTCTAAGCTGGCGCTGAAACCCATGATCGGCCGACGATGGGGGCGGATCATCAATATTGTGTCCCCCAGCGCGATATTTGGCCGTGAAGGGCAAGCCAACTACGCTGCCGCCAAGGGCGGGGTGGTGAGCCTCACCAAGTCCCTGGCGAGAGAACTGGGAAGGGCCGGCATTACCGTCAATGCCGTGTGTCCGGGAGTCATCGATACCGACATGACGCGATCGTTACCACCCAAGACGCTGGCGGAACTGCAGCGGATGATCACCCTGGGGCGGTTGGGGCAGCCGCAGGAAGTGGCAGAATTGGTGCTATTCCTGGCATCTGAAGCGGCGAGCTATATCACCGGTCAGGTGGTTCATGTGGATGGTGGGCTGAGTTGAACCCTGTCATCGCGGCGAACCGGCAGACAATTGGGCGAGTAGGACTGATCGAGCACGATTCATAAGGAGACGTGGTTGCAGGCATCTGGGCAAATTCCCAAGGAGTTGTTGGAAGACCTCAAAGGACTCGTGATACGAACCTTGCGTTTGGAGGAGATCACCCCGGACGATATCGTTGACGGCGCTGCACTCTTTGGGGAAGGGCTTGGTCTCGACTCAATCGACGCGTTGGAGTTGGTGGTTGCCATTGAACGGGAATACGACGTCGAGATTCCCGACGCCGAAGTGGGGCGACGCGCTTTTGCGTCTATCCTCGCCCTGGCGGACTTTGTCCTGGAAAAGCAGTCGGCGAAGAAATCATTCCATGCAGTGGGTTGAAACCACCACTACAGTTCGATTCAACGAAATCGATCAGTGGGGCATCGCCTGGTACGGCCATTATTTTGCCTGGTTTGAACTCGGCCGCATGAAGGTGCTCGAACGCTTCGACCTGTTGCCCAAAGATTTCGCTGCCTTGGGTTTCATTGCCCCGGTGGTGCGGGCCTCTTGCGATTACTTGAAGTCCGCTCGTACCAACGACGCGATTGTCATCCGCACCCATCTGGTGAAGCCCCATACCACCTCCCTCACCTTCCAATTCGAAATTCAGCGGCAGGCTGACCGGGAGCTGCTGGCTCGAGGCGAAACCCTGCAGGTCTTGACCCGAATCGATGGCGTGATGATCTACAAGCTCCAGGGTGAACTCAAAGAACGGGTGGAAGCCATGGTCCGCTTTTTGCTTTGGAGCCTTCAGATAACCTAGCGCAAATCGTTTCACGAGTGCCGAAGCAAGAGGCTGATCGGCAGGCTTGATTCGCTAATGGACTGTCAGCTTCTGCCTCTGTCCTTCGGACACCGGCACAAGTTGCCGGTGTCACCCACGGCCTAATCACCCACCCTCAAAACCAAGCTGACAGAGTAGTGAGTCTTTTGCAGCAAGTCCCTCACTCAGTTTGTCGTGAGGGGATCAGGAATTCTGCAGCAGGCTCCGTGGCCGGGATAAATCTATGACGGACGCAGACGACCTGCGAATTGAAGATTTTTTACCGCACCGCCATCCCTTTTTGTTCGTGGACCGGATCATATCCCTGGAGGGTGGGAAGAGCGTTCAAGGGCTGTTTGCGGTTGCCGACACGCATCCGTTCCTCAACCGTAGCGGAGAACGGCCGGTATTTCCGGCCTTTTTGCTGGTGGAGGCGTTGGGGCAGGTTGCCGCCCTATGTGTGCGCCGCGAGCCGGCAAGTTCGTCGGGCGAGCGGCGGCCGCGAGGATATCTGGTGCGCATTGATCAGTGCCGGTTCGACCGCGGGGTTTTTGCTGGTGACACCGTGATCCTTTCCGCGCGTTTGCTCGCCGGTTATGGCCCACTCCATAAATTCGAAGCTCGCGGCGAGGTTGCCGGAGAGGCGGTGGTGCAGGCAAGCATCACTCTGTTCCTGGACGTTTAGGAGATGAAGATTCAAGCACCGTTGCCTTCGGCAAGGTTCTGCGCCCTGATTCCCGCTTATAATCTCGCTCGCAGCATTGGTGAGGCCGTCCAGCGGACCCGCCGCCACCTGTCGCAGGTGGTGGTGATTGACGACGGATCCCAGGACGACACCGCGCTTCTGGCGGAGGAACACGGCGCATCCGTCATTCGGATTGCGGTGAATCGTGGTAAGGGTTGGGCTTTGCGTTGTGGTTTCCAGAGGGCGTTGGAGGGTCCATGGGAGGGGGTCATCACCCTGGATGGAGATCTACAACATGATCCGGATGACATCCCTGGTATAATCGCGGCATTCGACCGCACTGGGGCTGACTTGGTGGTGGGTTCCAGAATGGCCAGGACCGCCGATATGCCGCGCGTCCGCTATTACACCAACCGGGTTGGGGTGTTTTGTATTTCGTGGGCGGCCGGACAGCCTCTGGAGGATAGTCAGAGCGGGTTTCGGCTCTACAGCAGAAGACTGATCGAGTCAATTCCGCTGTGCACGACGCGCTATGACACCGAAACGGAAATCACCATCAAGGCGGGCCTCAGAGGCATGCGCATTGTGAGCGCGCCCATCAAGACCATCTATCACCAAGAGGCAGCCGATGCTTCCCACTACCGGGCATTCACCGATACCTTTCTGATTTCCATGGTGTTTTTGAAAAGCCTTTTCTGGCGAAGGGGCATCCGGCTTTAACGGGTTGATATGAAGCCAAATGAGGTGGTTGTGACCGGCATCGGGGTGGTCTGTGGCCTGGGACATAATAGAGTGTCCTTTTGGGCGGCGCTGCGTTCCGGCCACAGTGGCATCGGTGCGATCGATCTGTTCGATGCGTCAGGGTACCGCAGCCGGATCGCGGCTCAGGTGCGCGGCATTGATTTTTCCACGCTTCCGCGTGTGCCGGGCTGGCGTCATTTGGGGCGCAGTGACCGGCTGGGATTGTGGGCGGCGGACGAAGCCATTGGCGAGTCCCGATTGCTGGAACGCAACATTTCCCCGCAGCGCATTGGGATCGTCCTCGGGGCGGGTGCCGGCGGGGTCCTGGAGGCGGAACGCTACCGACGGCAGCTCCATGCTGGTCGGAACAAGCCGCGCCCGTCGCTGCTCCTGCCATTTCCGGCCTGCAACCTGACCGACGTCATTGGCAACGGCTATGGTTTCTTCGGACCCCGCTCCACCATCGCGACGGCCTGTTCTTCCAGCGCCACAGCCATCGGTTACGCAGCTGATCTGATTCGGTCCGGAAGGGCAGACGTGGTCTTGGCCGGGGGCGCCGAATCCCTGTCGGAGCTGACTTTCGCCGGGTTTAATGCGCTGCGGTCGGTGGATCGCACCACCTGCCGTCCCTTCGACCGCTACCGGGAAGGGCTGGTGCTGGGGGAAGGGGCCAGCATACTGGTCCTCGAATCCCGGGAGCGGGCTGCGGCAGACGGCATCGCTGCTTATGGTGCGGTGCTGGGGTACGGGATTTGTGCTGACGCCTACCACATGACTTCACCTGACCCATCAGGAGCAGGCCCCAGCAGAAGCATGGCTTTGGCTCTGGCCAATGCCGGCATCGATGCCACTGCTGTCGACTACATCAATGCCCACGGCACCGGTACGCCGGTTAATGACCGCACCGAGACGCTGGCCATCAGGCAGCTTTTTGGATCTAGGAGCCGATTCGATTGCGGTCAGTTCCACCAAAGCGGCTCACGGCCACTGCCTGGGGGCGGCCGGGGCGGTGGAAGCCGCCGCTACGCTGCTGGCCCTGCATCAAGGGGTGCTCCCTCCGACCATCCACTTGCAGCACCCCGACCCTGAGTGTGATCTGGATTATGTGCCCAACCAGGCGCGGCCTGCTGCCATCCGGGTGGCGCTGTCCAACTCCTTTGCCTTTGGTGGCAACAACACCACGCTGGTCCTGGCCAAAGAGCCGCCACTGTTCTGATGGCGGCCGGCGGTAGCTCGCCGCCGGCCGTAAACCGTGCCGGTGGGTGCTTGACAACCGGACAAGGCAAGAGGTATCGAAGGGTGAAAAGGACTTCTGCATGAGGCTCATGGAACCTCTGCACATCACCGGACTGGGCATGATCAAGCGCGCTGGGCCTGGGAAGGGCCGCCCATTGGGCGCAACTCCTAGGTGGCGTCGGGGGGATTGCACCGGTCGCGGGATTCGCTGCGAGCCCCGAAGGCGCTACCCTCGGGGCCGAAATCAAGGGGTTCAACCCCAAGGACACCATGCCGGCCCAGTTCTATCGGCGGCTCAGTCGCCTGTCACGGCTGGCAGTGGCCGCCAGTTGCGAGGCGCTGACTGACAGCGGTGTGAAGGTTACCGATGATAACCGCCAGCGTCTTGGGGTTATCTTTAGCAGCGCTTTTGGCAGCACTCACCAGACGGATGCATTTTTTTTGAGTCTGCTGGAACATGGTCCTCAATCGGCGGAACCCATCTTGTTTCCGGATACCGTTCCCAACGCGCCGGCCAGCCATGTGGCCATGTTTCACCAGCTGCAGGGTCCCAACAGCACCTTCTGCCAGAACCATCTGTCGGGCGAAAACGCGCTGGCTTTTGCCGCTGCCTTGCTGGCAGGCGGTCAGGCCGATGCGCTACTGGTGGGCGGGGTGGATGAACTCTCCGCCATTTTGTGGCACAGCCTGAATGCTCTCCGGGTTATCAAACCGCTATGTCAGGCAGAGCCCTTGGCGCCGGACCAGATGCCCAGCGGTCGAGGTTTTGTTCCCGGGGAGGCCGCCACGTGCCTGGTCCTGGAGCCTGGCGACCGGGCTGGTGCGCGTCAAGCGGCGACTTATGGCAGGCTGCTGGCGCTGCAACTGGGTAGCGGTCAGGCCAGGCAGGGACATTACCCCACCGATGCCGGGGCGCTGGCTGACACCCTGTGGGCGGCCCTGGAGGAGGCTCGTCTGCACCCTGGCGATATTGATGTCCTCGGTCTGGCGGCTAATGGCGTGGAAGAGTTGGAAGTGCTGGAAGCGAGCGCCCTGCAGAAGGTGTTCGGTGCCGGATGGCAACAGATCCCGCGGCTCCCTCTGCGCTATAGCGTCGGCGAATTCGGCAGCGCCGGCTTGCTCACCGTGGCCACCATTCTCCTGGCACTGCGTGAAGGGGTAGTTCCCCCTGCCATCATCGGACCGCACCTCACCGGAAGGCCGGGTGATTCCCAGCGGTTCAGTCCGGTGCGTCAGGTCCGGCTGCGCTATGGGATGATCGTCGGCTGCACCTTTGGAGGCGGGAATAGCTGTGTGGTCGTGGGACGCGGGCATACGGGTTGATGCGAACCCCATTGCCCGGATTCGGTCTTCATCAACCTACTTGATGGTCCCAGGAACTCTATCTGCAATGTCCCTGAATCCATCTCCCATGGTGGTCATAATGGGCAGGAACCCAGCGCAGATGCTTCCAGTGGCCTTCAATCCACCTACCACGGCGGTTGTAGTGACCCTCAATCCAGGTTTTGCCACAGCGTGAGCGTGCGCTAACATCGACGGCGGTAAAAGCCGCCAGGAGAACAAGACATATACTTAAGACCAGCGTTTTCACTCTCATCCCTCCAGTTCAGTTAAGTTGATAAGATCACAATTGTAAGTGGCACCCATCTGTATCCCCTGTATTGATCAAGTCTTATAGGTGATGTGGGCCCCAGAGTCTAGACCCAAAATGCCCCCAAACAAAAGTGAGGGCGGTGGTATGATCCTTATGCTTCGTGGTGTGGAAGGGAGGAGCCGTGAGGCTTCTTCCTGTATCGATTAGCAACCAGGGCGAACAACGGAGGAACTTAGATGGCGTGTAGAATCAGCAGAGAAATGACTAGGCGCGAAACGGCCTTTCTCTGGCTTGTGTTGTCTGCGCTTTGCCTGGGCTTAGCGCAGATCGGATCTGCAGAGGAAATCCAGGATATGGGGGCGGCCCCCTGGTCGGCGTCCAAGCTAAGGCTGAACGCAGTCCCAAGCGTTTACATAACTGAGTGGAAGAAGGCGGAAAACCGGGAGAAGTGCGCACTATTGGTGATTGATGGGCTGTCGAATAGCTCAGAGGTTAGGAGCAGAAGAGCGAATTTCGGAGGTGGTTGGGCTGTTGCGTATGACTCTGCCAAGGAAAGGAGTGTGTTTGGCATCGCAGGGAGCGGTGCTGATGTTGATTCGCCATACCCTGTCTATAGGTTTCCGTTCACCCGACGTTGGGCAGATGGCAGCGTTGCCAACTACGGTCTTCAAGGAGGGGTAGGCCCAGACTACCTGGCTTATCTCCAAGTTGCCGGGCAAAAGTGCTCATACAACGTCTGGTCCAAGCGAGGCAGAGCACATCTTGAAAGTTTGATCGACCGTTTGCGCTTTGTAGATAGCCCTCAAGATTCGAAATAGTCCTACTGACTGTCGTGATGAAGGCAATCAAGTTGGTTGCCCAAGCGGGTTGCCGGGGGATTTTCTCCCCCAGTCCCCACACACCCGGCATGCGGTTCCGCGCCGGGCGGCTCCCAGGGTGTGCCTGACCATAGCCGGGTATGGAAGACCCGCCCTTTCCTTCGGATCGCACTTGTGCCAATGATATGGGTCACTGACAGAATTCACGGCTAGGGGGCTTACATCCCCATAAGTTCATGCCCATGCAGGGTGTACACGAGTCGTTGCAGCCAATCGGCGGGATCCACTTTACTCCATGCAGGACAGCTTCGTTGTGTAAGCCCGCATCACACGATCAAACGACACGATTCAAACGCCCGACACCGACTTGCTATGCAAGGCCGGCGTTGTGAATACTGATGTCCATGATGCTCTACTGCGAAAAATATCCTGGAACTGCAGGATGGATCGATGCCAAATTTCTGCACTTTGTGTCATTTGCCCCTGTCTTATGCTATGATTTCGATGTGCGATGCTTTGATCTATGAGCGGCTGCTTGGCGCCAGTCACCGGGAGTTCCTGCGTTCCATGGGTTCACGGTTTGCTTCACGCTGGTGTGATGAGCCACTAAAACAACTGGTGCATTGACGATTCGCATGCGAACAAAATCTCTCGTCAAGATCATCATAACCTTGTTGATTCCGATTCACCTATGGTGCTGTGCTCCTTCATTGCGGCCGGGCTGGGTCAAAGACCACACAGTTCCAGTCCGCTTCACCTTCATCGATGGAAGAGCCGCGAGTGTTTGCGTATCTGGGAATTTTAACCAATGGTCGTATCAGTCTCACTGCATGCGGCGCGAGGGGAACAAGTGGTCCATTACGGTTCTGCTGCCGCCTGGTCGATACCAGTATGGTTTCATGATTGACGGCAATGACTGGCAAGCTGATCCTGGTGCCACCCTTTCGGAGGAGAGTGGTTTCGGGAAGATCAATTCGGTCTTGATCGTTGAATAAACGGTGACTCGTATGCGGGTTCAATTGTATATCCAGATGAGACGCTTTCACTCGAGGGAGAGATCAAGGCCTGTTCATGGATCAAGCAAGCGATCATCAGGTGGTTTCCGCCATTCTGGCGGGGGATGTGGATGCCTATGCCGTTTTGGTTCAGCGGTATCAGAAGCCCATATACAACCTGATGTTTCGGTTGACCGGCTCCTATGCCGACTCTTTGGATCTGGCACAGGAGACATTCATCAAAGCATATGAAGCGCTCCACCGGTTTCGACAAGGGAGCAGGTTCTTCCCATGGCTGTATAGTATTGGGCTGAATCACGGCAGAAATTTCCTGCGCCGAAACAGGATTGTACAAACTGTCGCCATCGACGATTGGGACGCGGGCTCGGGGCTCGACCATCCTGGGCAGGAGGAGGAAAATCTATGCGCCCACATCGATGCACAGGACATCCACAAGGCACTTGCTCGACTTCCTGTCGATTACCGCGAGGCTGTGGTGCTGCGGTATCATGAAGAACTTTCGATGGAGGAGATCGCCACCGCTCTGGGGATTTCCGTAAGCGGTGCTAAGATGCGGGTCCATCGGGGGCTCAAGAAATTGCGTGAGATCTTGGAGAGGGACTGGAATGAAGAAGGAAAGCTACGACCCTAAACCGGGTTTTACGGCTGACACCAGTGATTCCGATGCGGGTGGAAAGCCGGGGGAAAGGAATGAATTCCAGATGGACCACGGCCCTGCGGAAGACCCGGCATGCGTAAGATCAAGGGCGCCATCTGTGGCATGCCGACCCTTGATCCCCCGGATACCTTGTTGCAGTCTGTCATGGGTTCAATCAGGGCAAAGCGGCTGTCCCCGTGGGTTCGGCTCCTTCGATGGTTCCAGTTGCCTCGTTCGATCACCTTTACCCCTCTACAACTGGCCCCTGCGGCAGCGGTGTTGATGGCGGTGTGCCTTACCTTCGCATTATCACGCTTTGAGGACTGAAAAGGTTCACGTTGCTTCGCCGGGCAATCGCGTGCCCGTTGCCCTGGCGCTTCGCTTTCCGGAGGCACGCACCGTCGCCGTGATCGGCTCTTTCAACGGTTGGCAACCCCAAGGTTGCACCTTGAAATCGGTCGACGGCGAAGCACACTGGACCATCACACTGATGCTTCCAACAGGTCGGTATGAATATGCCTTTGTGGTGGATGGTGAGAAGATCATCCCTGACCCGGGGGCGGGTCTCCGCGAGGATGACGGCTTTGGCAATCAGAACGCTATCCTGTTCGTTGGGAACGGTAATGGGAACTCGGCTTAAACGATTTACCGTGGGACTGGTGATGCTGCTCGTAGTTTTCGGCAGCGCTGATCCGGCCAAGATCTACGCCATGGAGCCAGACCTCTCGGGCACCGTCAGGGCTGCTGAGGCGGCAGGCATTCCGCCGGCTACGCTGAACCGGCTATTGGCCCTCGGCTATGAGCAGAAGTGGGACCCGGCAAAGACAGATGGACTCCTGCGCACTCTCATCGGGGTACAGCAATCCGGTTTTCCGCTCCAGCCGTTTGTGAGTAAAATCGAGGAGGGGCTCGCCAAACGCATAGACCCGTCAAGGATCGCACAGGTACTTGAGAAAAAGCAGGACGACTATCGTTTCACCCAGTCCCTGCTGGCTGATCGTTCCAAGAAGCTGGCCCAGCAGGAAACATCGGTTCCCGCCGAAGACCGCATCCGCCTATCGGAACTCTTCAACGCCGGACTGCAGAGGCAAGACCTCAAGCAGTTGTTTGAAGAGGCACCTTCCGCGCCTTTGCCAGTACTGATCCGCAGTGCCGAACTGCTCGCATCCCTCAGACAAATCCGTTTCGATACCCGCTTGGCCGGGCAGATTGTATCGTCGGGGTTAAAACAAAACTACTTTTCCGCCAATCAGGCTGATTTTGGTCGCATCATTGCCGTGGCCAAGAACCGAGGGAGGTCGGACACGGACATCACCGATGCTGCCCTGGCAGTCATCCAAAGCAATTCTCCCACGAGCCAGCTTGCATCCCGCCTCGGTCTTTCTTCAGAAGATCTCGGGGCCAGAGGACCCCAGGTGGGAGGTCATCGCTCGGGGCATGGCCCGGAAGGAGTCCGTTCCGGACCCGGCCATGGGCAATCGTCATCCTCTGGTGCGGGGTGGGACCGTGGTGATTCAGACGGGAGTGGCGGTGGGACTGGTCGTGGCGGTGGTTCAGGTGGTAGCGGTGGCGGTAGGGGTGTTCCGGCGTGGAGGTAGGCGCTAGGAGGGGTTATCACCATAGCGCCAAATAAGGATGAGCAACTCCACGGCAGGACCGTCATCCGGCGCAAGCGGAATCCAGGGGACTAGGTGCCGGCTTTCGCAGGGACATGCAAGGCATATAGTATCAGCACCTACTTGCGCTTATCCTCCTGTTGCCTTCAGCTTCCCCTCCGTTAAATGTCAGATTTTTTTGTGACCCTTTTCGGTCTCCACTTGTAGATGAAGGAAAGCGGGATCGAGTTGATACCGCACATCCTAAAACACTCATGTGGAGGTGGATCAAATGAGAAGGACAGTCAAGACGGCAGTGGTGCTTGGCGCCGCGGTTATGCTTTTTGGTAGCAGCCTTGCTTTTGCGGCAGACCGTACTCAAACCAGAGATCGAACCCGGCTGCGCGATCAAAGCTGCTTGACCACGCAGAACTCAGGAACTCAAACTCGCCAGATGTTTCAGCAAAGACTCAATCAGGGCTCCGGTTCTCAGACCCGTACCCAGCAGCAGTTCCGTGGCGGCAGATAGTCACGACTAGTCGGCGCTGAGCGCCTATGAGTGCTCTGCATCAAGTAGAGTGCTCATAGGCGTAGGGCAACATCGGGTAGCGATGGCTGCATTCTTCTGGTCAAAGTTGTTGGCTTGCCATGATTCAAACCTTGGTATCCTTGGTCCGATCCTAACCAACAAATTGCCTGCCCAAAAGGAAACGCCGCTTCCATAGAGAAAAGCGAGCTGTGTGCGTCAAGTTCTGCAAATTGGTTGGGGCATACAGGAGTTTCGTTTGACCGATTTCATGAATTGAGCCGCCTGGACCGTCGGGAATGGGACCAACGGTCACTAGGCGAGGCGGCCCAGGTGGCGACAGTGTTATGGGGGTTTCAATCCAGAACTGGTGCCCTGGTGATGAATTCAAGAAAGCAGGATTCCCGCCTTGCTGAACACATTCGGGAAACAACAGAGCCTCTTGCAAAACTATCTCCGTTCATGGTTCGATAACTCACCACGAACGGAAAAGCAGCCTGTTGCGAAGGCAAAATCCGTTCGCCCTGAGGTATCGAAGGGTGAAAAAGACTTTTGCAAGAGGCTCAAAATAATCGGCCTTAATAATTGTTGAGTTCCGACTGAAACGCTGCCAGGTGGTTTTCAGACCCGGCCATGAGGTTCTGATACACGCGTTTGATGTCCTTATGAACAGTTGTTTCCAAAGCTTTCCGCAGGTCCTCGATATCGGTCACCTCTATGATGACTCCCACATTGAGCGCCTCGATCACTGACGAATTGCCCATGGCAATCAAATCATCGTACATTTCCTGGAGATCCCGGTTGTTGAATTGACCTGGACCCAGTGCCGGGTCTTCAAGATTGTACCGGTCCAGCAAGGTTTTTATGGCGTCCATATGTGTCTGCTCGCTTTTAGAAATGTTGCTAAAAATGGTCAGACCCCACTTATCATAGAGCGCAATGTACACATCCCTTGCCACCTTTTCCTCTTCGCGCATGTAGAGCAGTGAGCTTTCCTCTGCGGGGCTCAACGCAGCCGCAAAGAGCTGACCGGCAGCCATGATGGTCAGCATGACAACAAACCCAAGAGCTAACCAAAATCTTTTCCCAATAACCCTGGCCGTTCGTTTCATAAACAATTCTCCTTTCAAACTGTCCTATGTTGTTTGCTCCCGAACCCCATCAGTGTGGTGAACCCGGCTGAGTGGAGGCCGTCGCCGTAGGACCGCATTCCTCAGCAAATGCCGTCCCGCTTACCGGAAAACACCCGATCAGAACCACACCAACTACCAGCGTTGGTGGGTTTTATGCCGAGCGGTCTTTCTTTTCTGCGAATTGGTTTCAGACGCAGAGCTCCAATCTCATCAATCTTATTTACACAGAAACCCTCCAATGAGTCACAATCCATCGTCACAATTCTGCAAAGTTGCTTACTTTCGCGGTCTCCACCTATGGCGGTGGCTGGATCACATCGAATGGGGAGAACAATTTCTTCTTGTCATCGGGGGCGGTGTGGGATGAGGTGAATGGCGGCTGGGTGCAGAAATCATCAGATCTCAAGGCGGTGATTGCAGGCTCGGGGGCCATGGGCTACCGCGTGATGACGAGGAACAACTGCCCGGTGGGTACGGTTTGCCCAGCGATCACCAGGATGCACCTAAAATATGATGGCAGCGTATGGTTCGGGGTAGCCCCCAACTATCCCCTGCATATGGCCAGCGGCGCCTATGTGACGGCAGGGGGAACCTGGACCGATGCCTCCAGCCGGGAGTACAAGGACGACATCAAGGAACTGAGCGCGGCGGGGGCGATGAGCGCCCTTGAGGGTCTGAGCCCGGTGACATTCAAATACAAGGCCGGGGAAGATGAGCGGCACGTGGGGTTCATCGCCGAGGATGTGCCGGAGCTTGTGGCGACAAAAGACCGCAAGGGAATGAGTCCGATGGACGTGGTGGCGGTTTTGACCAAGGTGGTCAAAGAGCAGCAGGAGGCTATGCAGATCAGCGAACCCAAAACCCTCGAAACAGGTCCTCCTTGCCCCTGTGGCGCGTTTGAATCGAGAAGCACGCCGGATGCCTGCCTTGACTCCGCCTGGTGGGGCAGGTGAGTCCTTGGGAGGCAACCGAGCGACCCTGAACTAATCCGACAAAAAAAGGTTAAGCCGGGAACAAGCCCGGCTTTTTTATTTCCTGCACAGGACGTGCACAGGGACAAGAAAGGCTTCCAGGTGAAAACCTGCGAAGCCTTGATTTTCACTGGCGCGCCTGGAGAGATTCGAACTCCCGACCCACGGATTAGAAGTCCGTTGCTCTATCCGACTGAGCTACAGGCGCACGAAGCTGTGATAAGCAATAACTCGACAGCGGGCATGCTGCCCCTCCTAATAGACGCTCTCAGCTGACATTGTCAATAGTGATGCGCTGTCGTGCATCGGCTGTCGGCAGCGGCACATCGCCACTGCGGATATGGTCTTTACAAGAGCCTGCGTAACGAAGTATGGAAGCAGGAAGGGCTGCAGATGCAATACGATGGTGCGAACGGGTGAAGGGTGTGGAGGGGTGTTGCCATGAATCGGACCATGCGCTGGGGATGTCTGGCGGGCGGGGTGTTGCTGGCTATCCAGGGAATTAGGCTTATCGTCCAGAAAGGGGATTGGGTCCTCCTGATCCTGTCCATGTTGATCCTCGCCTTCAGTGCCTCCAGTATCGTCAAGAACCGTGAAAAGAAGCCCTAGGGAGCGTTGTTGTTGCATTGTGAATTGTGGGGCTGACATGGGGCTGGAGTGTTTTGTCTCTGGCCGTTTGACCGTGCGGTACCGGCCAGCCAGGGCAGGGCGAAGGCTATTGACTGCGTGGGGTAAATCCACTAACGTGCAGCCCGATCCTGTGGGGCCGGTTGGCGCCGGTGCAGGATTACATTTCTATTTGGTCAAGGACCTGTCAAACATGGAAGATCTCAATTTGGTCATGCGTGAACGCCTGCAGAAGGCCCAGGAGCTGGAGCGGGCGGAGATTGCCCTTTTTCCCAATAGTTATGCGGTTCCCCACCAGATCGGGACATTATCCGGGAATACGGCGATAAGAACGCCGAAGAGTTGGAACAGAACCCGGCGGCGTTTGTGATCGCAGGTCGAATCTTGGCCATCCGCACCTTCGGCAAATCCATTTTTATGCACCTCCTGGATGCGGGGGGGAAGCTCCAGATCTACCTGCAGCAAAACCAGGTGGGTGGGGATGCTTATGCGCTGGTCAAGAAGCTTGATATCGGCGATATCATTCGGGTGAGCGGGACGTTGTTTCGCACCCGCACCCAGGAACTGACTCTGCTGGCGAAGGAAGTGGTGCTGCTCACCAAGAACCTGCGTCCGCTTCCGGAGAAATACCATGGCCTCAAGGACGTGGAAACCCGCTACCGGCAGCGCTATGTGGACCTGATCGTCAACGAATCGGTCCGCGAGACGTTCCGCAAGCGTACCCGGATCATCCAAACCGTGCGAGGCATTTCCTCACCGGCCGTGACTTTTCTGGAAGTGGAAACCCCGATGATGCAGCTCATCCCGGGTGGCGCCACAGCCAAGCCTTTCAAGACGCACCACAATGTGCTGGACATGGACCTGTACCTGCGCATAGCTCCCGGAGCTCTACCTAAAACGCCTGCTGGTGGGCGGGTTTGAGCGGGTGTTCGAACTCAATCGCAATTTCCGCAACGAAGGCATTTCCATCCAGCACAACCCCGAATTCACCATGCTGGAATTCTATCAGGCCTATGCCACCTACGAAGACCTGATGGTGCTTACCGAGGAGCTGTTCGCTGAGATTGCCCGGGTGGTCAATGACGGTCGTTTGCAGGTCGAATACCAGGGGCACAACATTGAGCTGACTCCGCCTTGGCGTCGCTATCGACTGGGGGAGGCCCTGGTGGAGATTGGTCAGGTGCCGCCGGAGGTTGTCAGCCAGCCCGAGGCCGCCGAGGAATATGCTCGATCCATCGGTATCCAGCCCGATCAATATGAAGGCCACGGCAAACTGCTCACCAAGCTGTTTGACCGCAACGTGGAGCCCAAACTGATCCAGCCCACTTTCATCACCCATTATCCGGTCGAAGTCTCGCCCCTGTCGCGGCGGTCGCAGGACGATCCGAACGTCACCGATCGCTTTGAATTGTTCATCGCGGGGCGCGAAATGGCCAATGCCTTTTCCGAACTCAACGATCCGCGTGACCAGCGCGAGCGCTTTCTCCAACAGGTCCAGGCCCGCCAGCAGGGGGACCAGGAAGCCCATTGGATGGACGAGGATTACCTTAGAGCCCTCGAGTACGGTATGCCTCCTGCGGCTGGCGAGGGCATTGGCATCGATCGGCTGGTGATGTTGTTTACCGATTCGGCTTCCATCCGCGATGTTATCCTGTTTCCCCACTTGCGTCCCGAAAAGTAAACCTGGCACCCCATGAAATTCGAGCTTCTTGTCAGTCTTCGGTATTTGTTAGCCAAACGGCGTCAGACCTTCATTTCCCTGGTGACGTTCATTTCCATTGCCGGTGTGGCAGTCGGAGTGACGGCACTGATTGTGGTGCTGGCGGTCATGAACGGTTTCCAAAATGAGTTGCGGGAGCGTATTCTGGGGATTACCTCGCATGTGGTGGTGACCAGTCTGCGGGGTTCCATCGACGATTATCCGAACCTGATTGCGCACATCGAAGCAGAACCCGATGTGGTGGCGGCGACGCCATACATTTATGCCCAGGTGATGGTGACTTCGCAGCGTGGTTTGGCTGGGGCGGTGGTGCGGGGGCTTAACCCGAATACTGCCGGACAGGTCATCAATGTTGCCAGGAACCTCAAGGATGGCAAGCTTGCCGATCTGGCGCCGGCGGCTGACGATCCGGCTGCCGCCCATCCGGGTATTGTTCTTGGCAGTGAATTGGCTAAGAATCTGGGAGTGCGACTGCAGGAATTTGTCAGTGTGCTTTCGCCCACTGCGCGCCTTACCCCCATGGGGCGTTCGCCCAAAACCCAGGTGTTTCGGGTGGTGGGAATTTTTGAATCCGGCATGTATGAATTCGACAACACCCTGGCTTACGTGGCCCTGTCCGTCGCCCAGCATTTCCTTGGACTGGGCGATGTGGTCTCGGGCATCGAAGTCAAGGTCAAAGACATCTACCAGGCGGACCGGCTGAGCGAGTCTCTCCAGGTTAAGCTGGGTCACCCATTCTGGGTGCGTGACTGGATGCAGATGAATCGCAACCTGTTCGCTGCGCTCAAACTGGAAAAGGCGGCCATGTTCGTCATTTTGACCCTGATTGTCCTGGTGGCGGCTTTCAACATCATCAGTTCATTGATCATGCTGGTTATGGAAAAGACCCGCGACATTGCCATTCTTAAAGACTATGGGAGCCACCGACGGAAGCATCCGCTGGATTTTCGTTCTACAGGGGCTGGTCATTGGGGTGCTTGGCACTACCCTTGGGTTGGGGGGGGGCTATGGGTTGTGTGGACTGCTGCAGGAATACAAGTTCATCAAATTGAAGCCCGACGTCTACAACATCCCAACACTTCCAGTGAGGATGGAAACCCTGGATGTAGTAGTCATCGCCTTGGCGGCCGTGGGCATCTGTTTGCTGGCCACCATCTATCCATCCTGGCAGGCAGCGAGGCTGGATCCCGCGGAAGCGCTGCGCTATGAATAACCACCTTCCGGCTAGATTGCAAATCCAGGCGTTGGGGTTGCAGAAGGTTTTCGGCAGCGGTACACAGCGCGTCGAGCTGTTCAATGATCTGAATTTGCATGTCGCCCCGGGAGAACGCCTGGCCGTAGTGGGGGCTTCCGGCGTCGGTAAATCCACTCTGCTCCACATCCTGGGCACTCTGGATCGGCCCACCAACGGCAAGATTCTTTTTGGCGACAAGGATGTGTTGCTCTGGTCGGATAAGGAACTGGCTCGCTTTCGCAACCGGCATATTGGTTTCGTGTTTCAGTTTCACCATCTGCTGCCGGAATTCAACGCTTTGGAAAACGCCATCATGCCTGGGCTGATCGCTGGTATGGTCAGGAAGGAAGCCGTATCCATGGCTACGCCATTACTCGAACGGCTTGGCCTGGCTGATCGGTTGCGGCACAGACCCGGTGAACTCTCGGGCGGTGAGCAGCAGCGGGTTGCCGTGGCGCGCGCTTTGTTTTTGCGCCCCAGCGTGTTCCTGGCCGACGAACCCAGCGGTAACCTGGATAGTCGTACCAGCCGCAACCTCCACGATCTGCTGGTGGCCCTCAATGAGGAATTGCAGCTGACCATGGTGGTGGTCACCCACAATATCGAATTAGCCGCCATGATGCAGCGCACCTTGCGCCTGGTGGACGGTCAGTTGCGCCAGGAATGATCAGCTGTCCGTCTCACTTCAGGTTCTAGGGGGCTTCACTCCAAGCCTTTGGAGGCTCACCATCAGGACATGCCGGCGGGGCAGTCAGTTGGTTTTGCGGTGAATCCTGCTTGAGGTGCGTGCGGTGCGGAACAACAGATGCAACCATGGGCAGTTGCGTTTGATGGGCGGATAACGACTTGCAGAGTGAAACGGAAAGGGGTAAATTACCCAGATAGTCAGGCGTGTGCAAAGGGGCATTCGGACCGAAGTGTATCATGTGATGTAAGGCACCACCGGGTGTTTTGAGCTTGTAGAAGACCCCCAAGGTTAGCCATCGGGGGTAGTGTTTCTTTCCCCCCTTCCTGACAAGAGGGGGTGTTTTCGTCTCCCGCTGTTCTTGAGCAGGTCAGGGGGAGGAGGCAGAAACGAGCTGGAGCGACCTCGCCAGTGACGGGGTTAAAACAGCCTCTGAATCCTCAACAAAGGAATGTGGCTATGCGAAAGGCTTTGATCTTAACAGGGCTTCTCTTTTTGGTGGCGTCAGTTCCCGCAGCTTGGGCGCAAACCGGGGAACTGAAGGTGGCATTGGCACCGTTCAAGGTCCACAGCCAGGAGAACTTGCCCAAGATCCAGGAGACACTGCGTGGCACTCTGGCTCAACAGCTGAAGGATGAGGGTATCGTTCTGACTGATGCTGAGGAAACCCGAAAAGCCATCGCTGCTATGGGCGTCGCTACGGTTGAAAATGAAGGTCAAGCCCGTTCTCTGGGACAGAAGGTCCACGCCAATCGCGTCATTTTTGGTGTCTTTAGCAAAGTGGGCAATCACATCAGCATTGACGCCAAGTTGGTGGACGTGCAGGGGGCGAAGAAAACCGAAATTCTGGTGGCCGATGATGAGGGGCTGGAGAACCTGGCGGTGCCGCTCAATAAGATCCGCCAGCAGGCCGCGGTCCATCTGCTGGCCAAGGCCATCATTGCTGAAGTGAAAGTCCGCGGCAACGATAGGATCGAGGCCGAGGCCATTAAGGCGGCTGCCAAGAGTGCCAAGGGCGAGGTGTTGCGCCCTGCCCAATTGCGCGACGACGTGAAGGCCATCTATGCTCTGGGCTATTTTGAGGAAGTCCAGGCCGAACAAAGCGACGGGTCAGGAGGCAAGATCCTTACTTTTGTGGTCAAGGAAAAGCCGTCGGTTAACGAGGTGCGCATCAAGGGCAACAAGAAACTCAAGGAAAAGGACATCATGGCCGCCATTCAGACCAAGCCCTACACGGTTCTGCAGATGAATGTGGTCAATGACGACGTCCAACGGATCAACAAACTCTACCAGGAGAAGGCCTACCATAACGCCGAGGTGACCAGCGATGTCCAGTTTCCAAAGGATCCGCGTCAAGCCCTGGTGGTCTTCAACATTAACGAGTCTAAGAAGGTTTTCATCGATACGATTAAATTCACGGGCACCAAGCATTATTCCAACTTCAGATTGCACGGTGTCATGCAGACCAAGGAGAAAATGTTCCTGGTGTCCATGTTCTCCGATCGTGGAGTACTCCAGGAGGAGAAGCTGAATACCGACGTTGACCGCCTCACCGCTTTCTACCACGATGAAGGCTATATGGATGCCAAGGTGGGGACTCCAAAGATCATCCGGGAAAAGGATGCGTTCACCATTGAGATCGCGATTGATTCGGGTAGTCGATACAAGGTTGGGACGCTGGAAGTGACCGGCGATAGCCTCGACGATCCCAAAATCAAACTGGTTAAGCACCTGGAGCTTAAGCCCAATAAATACTTTAGTCGCGAGAAACTGCGCAAGGACGTCGAGCGGATTCAGAAAGTCTACATGAATGAAGGCTACGCCTACACGGATGTGACACCGCAGGTGACGCGCGATGCCGCCACAAAAACCGCGACCGTGCTACTCCAGGTGAAAAAAGGCCGTCAGATCCACATCGATCGCATTACCATTGCGGGTAACACCAAAACTCGCGATCAGGTCATTCGCCGTCAGCTGAGGTTGGCCGAAGGTGATATGTTTAGCGGCACCAAACTTGAGCGGAGCAATACCGGCGTCAAGAAGACCGATTTCTTTGAAACCTTTGACATCACACCATCTGAAGGCAGCAAACCAGATACCATGAACCTTAATGTCAAGGTCAAGGAGAAGAACACCGGCGCAATCAGTATCGGTGGTGGTTTCTCATCGGATGATGGTTTGTTCGCCGGCGGCGAGGTCTACCAGCGCAACCTGTTCGGCAAGGGGCAGTCCTTGGGGTTTAAAGCTCAGTTCAGCGATAAGACGCAGCGCTATTCGTTGAACTATATGGATCCTTGGTTCCTGGATACGGACTATGCGTTTGGTTTTGACGCCTATAACTGGATGCGGGATTACGAGGATTTTACCAAGGATGCGCAGGGGTTTGTGGTCAAGGCGGGGCATCCTTTCGGTACCTGGAGTCGTTTGTTGCTTATCTACAACTATGAAAACGCCAGGGTGACCAACATTGCTTTTGATTCCTCTATATTTATCACGAGCCAGGCAGGGCGGCAGGTCAAGAGCAGCTTCACGCTTTCGGCCGAACGCGACACCACGGATCATCCTTTCATGCCGACTCGTGGTTCACTCAACAGTGCCTCGGTGGAAGTGGCGAGCTCGGTGCTTGGGAGTGATAGTGACTTTGCCAGTTTCCAGGCGACTTCCGGCTGGTTTTTCCCCATCTATGGCAAGCTCGTTGGTTATATGCGCGGCAAATTCGGATATATGGACGGATGGAACCCCATAACGAATCCAATCCCGATCTATGACCGTTTCTATCTGGGTGGGATCAATTCGCACCGGGCGTTTGACTGGGGGGAACTGGGCCCGCACGATCCCACAACTAAGCGCCCTGGCAATCCACTTGGGGATGAAATCGGTGGGACAGTTTACGGGTTGCTGACGGGAGAATTGCTCTTCCCGCTTGTTGAAAAGCTCAACATGCGCGGCGTGGTGTTCTTTGACTATGGGAATGCGTTCTTGAATTGGAATACAGTGGATATCGGCGATTTTCGGCCTGGCGCCGGTGTCGGCGTGGTCTGGGGCTCGCCCTTCGGGCCATTGAGGGTTTATTGGGCTTACAACCTGGACAAGCAGGAGGGTGAAGATCAATACAAGTTTCAGTTCTCTATGGGCTACTATTTCTAGATGGAGGAACGGATGAAGAAGATTTTGGTGGTACTATCGTTGTTAGTTCTGGCAACCGTGGGCGTTTCTTACGGCGCGCCCACCGGGAAAATTGGTTGTGTTGATTTGGGTGCCGTGCAGACTCGATCCCGCTGGGGTGATATGATCCGTCAGGAAATGAAGAGGGAGACGGACAAGGCGAAGGTTCAACTCGAGCCCAAGGCGAACGCGTTCAAGGAAAAACTCGCCGAATTTGAAAAGAAGAAAGCGGTCCTGGACGAGAAGGCTCGGACCAAGCAGCAGCAGGAGCTGGCCACCATGCAGCAGGACGCTCAGCGGTTGATCGAGGAAAACCAGAAGCGTGTGGGGCAGATGCAGGAGCAGCTTATTCCACCGTTCAAGCAGAAACTTATGGAGGTTGCCAAACAAGTGGCACTCAAGGACGGTTACGACTTGATTATGGATAAGGCCGTATTGCTTCATGTGGCTGACAAGGATGATCTGACGACTAAAGTGATTTCTGAACTGGACAAGGTGACTCCGGCGACACTTCCAACCGGGAGATAGTCACCCTGGGCGCTTGCCCAACTGACGATTGGCGTGTAGCATACGAGTTTGTTCTGGCAAATCCCCCTCCGCGAAGGGGGATTTGTGGTTCTTGCCTCTTGACGGAGAAGCTCCTCGGTTACCTCACGGACGGCCAAGGGGGGTGGTGGCGGATGCAACCCAAACGGGTTTGAATGATTCTTGCTGCTATGACTCGGCCGGCCTCTGAGATGCCCTTATCAACGTCTTGTGTCGATGATTTGCTGCCCATGGTGTTTGCCTTTGAGGATATAAGGGATAGACGCGCATGACGACAACGGCTGAGAGCCACGCCAAACGAACGTTTACCCTGGGTGAGCTGGCAAAACTCGTCGGTGCTGACCTTAAGGGTGATGCCGGCCTTCGGGTGGTGGGGGTCGCTTCGTTGGAAGACGCCACGCCCGAGCATGTGAGTTTTGTCGGCCAACCACGCTATCTCCAGTTGGCGGCTGCCAGCCATGCCGGCGCCCTGATCGTTGACGTTTCGTATAAAGGGCGCGAGTGTTCACTACTGATTTGCAACAGTCCCTATCTGGCTTTTGCTCGGGTTGCCCAGCTTTTTGCGGAGCCCCCCCAGCTTCCGGCTGGGGTCCACTCTTCGGCTCAGATCGGAACCGGAACCCAGTTCGGCGAAGAGGTGGCAGTAGGGCCTCTGGCCTGTTTGGGTGCTCATTGTCAGGTCGGTCCCCGGACTCTTATCTTTGGTGGAACCTACATTGGTGATGGCGTGACTATCGGGGCCGACTGTATTATCTACCCTCGTGCCGTTATTTTAGACGGTTGCCAGCTTGGTCAGCGGGTCGTGGTGCACAGTGGTTCAGTTATTGGCAGCGATGGGTTCGGCTATGCTCAGGACGAGCAGGGGCGCCACGTCAAGATTCCCCAGATGGGGATCGTGCAGGTCGATGATGATGTGGAAATCGGAGCCAACTGCACCATTGACCGGGCAGCTCTGGGGAAGACCTGGATCCGGAAGGGGACCAAGATCGACAACCAAGTTCAAATTGCCCACAACGTCATTGTCGGCGAGCATTGTATCTTGGTGGCTCAGGTAGGTATTGCCGGTAGCGCGCAGTTGGGGAACCACGTGGTGCTTGCCGGGCAAACCGGTGTCAATGGACACATCACTTTAGGTGACCGGGTGCGTGTGGCGGCGAAATCCGCCGTGGCCCACTCGGTGGAACCCGGTGAGGACCTGGCCGGTACTCCAGCCGTACCCATCAAAGAATGGATGCGAACCTATGGGAACTTGCGTCGCTTGCCGCAGTTTCGCAACCAACTGAAGGGACTCGCGGAGAAGGTGAAGGAACTGGAACAGGCACTTCAAGGAAATGATGATGACTAAAGACATCCGTGAAATTCTCGAACTGCTTCCTCACCGCTATCCATTCCTGATGCTGGATCGCATCCTGGACATGTCGGCCGACACTATTGTTGGCCTCAAGAATGTCACTATCAATGAACCCTTCTTCCTGGGACATTTCCCTAAGGAACCGATTATGCCGGGGGTGATGATTGTGGAAGCCATGGCGCAGGCGGCCGGAATTTTAGGTTTCTCGCTGATTCCTGATTGCAAGGTGGACTCTGTCGTTTTTATGGGCATGGATCGAGTCAAGTTTCGCAAGCCAGTCCGCCCCGGTGATCAACTCATTATCAAGGCCCACCTGCTCAAGCAGAAGGGCAGGATTTTCAAGGTGCATACGGAAGCGTTTGTTGACGACCACTTGGTGGCCGAGGCGGAATTGATGGCAGCGCTGAATACCTTCAAGGGTGAGCCTGAGGTTGAAGTTTAGCGGCTAACTTTGGTTGTCGCACAGCGCTATATGTCCTCGACAGTTTCCAGGCCAGAACTGTATATATCTGATTAGACAGGAGAAATTGACGTTCCATGGGAATTCATCCCACCGCTTTGGTTGATGCACGCGCTGAGCTTGCTGAAGATGTCGTCATCCAACCATACACGATCATTGGACCAGAAGTGGTTATCGAGACCGGCAGTGTCGTCGGTCCGCATGTCGTCATCGAAGGCCGAACGCATATCGGCCACCACAATCAGGTTTTCCCTTTTGTGACCATTGGTTTTCCGCCCCAGGACATCACCTACGCAGGCGAACCGACCCAGGTGATTATTGGGGACCATAACATCATTCGCGAGCACGTCACGATCCACCGTGGCACAACGCGGGGTGGTGGAGTGACGCGCGTCGGCAGTCACAATTTCATCATGGCCTATGCCCACATTGCCCACGATTGCCGCCTGGGTGATCATGTGATTCTGGTCAATGGCGCCACTTTGGGTGGACATGTCCGAGTGGATGACCATGCGGTGTTGGGTGGTCTTGCCGCCGTCCATCAGCACGTGCGGATTGGGACCTATGCCTATATTGGCGGGACGAGTCCGGTGGTCCAGGACATTCCTCCCTACACGCTGGCCGCCAATGAACGTGCGGCATTGCATGGGCTGAACTTGGTGGGACTAAAACGCAGCGATTTCTCACCGGCGGTTATGCAGGCACTGAAGAATTGCTATCGGATCATCTTCCGGTCGAATCTCACCACCAAGGAAGCCGTTCAGAAGATTCGTGAAGAAGTGGAATTGTTACCTGAGGTGGCAACCTTTCTCGACTTCATCGAACACCCCAGTAAGCGGGGCATCACCCGATGACGGTGTCTCCTGTAGTGGGGTGGGGCAGTGGACCGTGGTAAGCAGTTGGTAAGGAAGTTAGCCTGACATACCCGCTTGAAGCAAGAAACCCTGGGGTCCCCTTGGGATTTCGCTTGCGCAGGAACGTTGGGGTGGGCTTTCATGTATGGTTTTGACCCCAGGGGGATGAGGTTTGTAGGAGTGCCGGGACTTCGCCGGTGGCCATCGATGCCCTAAGGAATCACGGCGACTCTGGTCGTCCGTTGGAAAAATCAAGTTAGGGAAGCATGCACGATCAGGTGATTGGTCTAATTGCCGGGAGCGGGCAATTTCCGTTGTTGTTCGCCCATGCAGCTCGCCAGGCTGGGGTTAAGGTTGTGGCGGTGGGTTTCGAGGGTGAGACCGACCCGTCCCTGGCGAAGCTGGTTGCCGAATTCCGTATGTTACGGCTGGGGCAGTTGAACCGGTTGATCAGGACCTTCAAGGCTGCAGGCGTAACTCAGGCGGCCATGGCTGGAGCCATCAATAAGACGCGACTGTACACCCGAATCCGTCCCGATTGGCGGGCGTTTAAGTTCATGCATCGGTTGCGCAACAAGAAGGATGATTCGCTGCTGCGAGCTTTCGCCGATGAACTGGAGGCGGAAGGCATCCGGATCGAACCTTCCACGATTTTCCTGCCGTCACTGATGGCTCCGGCCGGAGTGCTGACCCGCCGCAAGCCCAATTATCGCGAACAACGGGATATCGAATTCGGCTGGCAGTTGGCCAAAGAGTTTGGTGCCTTAGACATCGGCCAATGCCTGCTGGTAAAGGACCAGGCGGTCCTGGCGGTGGAAGGGATTGACGGCACCGATGCCACTATTTTTCGCGGTGGGCGGTTGTGCGGCCAGGGCGCGCTGGTCATTAAGGTGAGCAAACCGATTCAGGACCTGCGTTTCGATGTGCCGGCGGTGGGCTTGAATACCATCCATACCATGAAGCGGGCGAAAGCGCGGGTCCTGGTAGTGGAAGCCGGTCGATCGCTGATGTTCGATCGTGATCAGATGATCGATGCCGCCAATGAAGCGGGGATCAGTATTGTTGCCCGCAGTCACGAGATCCAAGGGCGCGTGGCCAAGGCAGAGGTTGACAGTTCGCCGGATAACGTAAGACCGGATGTATCTTCACAGGCATCACCGCCATCCCTGCTCATACGGCATCCGCGGCCCGATGCTCTGCGCGTCGCGGTCATCGGGGTCGGCTACCTGGGACGGTACCATGCCGAAAAGTATGCCGCACTGCCGCAGGCAAACCTGATAGCAGTGGTGGACACCGATCTCGAGCGTTCGCGAAGCATTGCCCAGACGGTTTGCACCGAAGCGGTCACAGACTATCGAGAACTGTTGGGGCGAGTGGACGCGGTGAGCATTGTCACCCCTACTCGGGAGCACTTCGGCCTGGCCTACGAATTCCTGGCGGCCGGGGTCCATGTGTTGTTGGAAAAGCCCATGACCCAAACCCTGGAAGAAGCCGACCAGCTCATCGCCTTGGCCGAGAAGAACCATTGTGTGCTTCAGGTTGGTCACCTGGAACGATTCAATCCAGCGTTTCAAGCCATTGTTCCCAAACTGCGTAGCCCCATGTTCATGGAGGCGCATCGACTGGCGACCTTCACCGAAAGAGGTCTGGAAGTAGATGTCATCCTGGATCTTATGATCCACGATTTGGACATTGTTCTCCATATAATGCAGGACCTGCCCACGGAAGTTCGGGCTTCGGGCATTCACGTGCTGACTGAGTTGCCTGACATTGCCACCGCTCGGCTCGAATTTGCCAATGGTGCGGTGGTCAACCTCACCGCCAGTCGCATCTCCACCAAGAATCTCCGTAAACTTCGGGTGTTCCAGGAAGATTCCTACATTGTCGCCGACTATGCCAAAAAACGGGCCTACACTTTGGTGAAGGAAGCGGAAATGGATTCATCCGGTTTTCCGGAGATCTCCATGGAGGAACTGGAGATCGAGGAAACCGACGCCTTGGGGGAGGAAATCATTGCCTTCCTGGATTCGATCCGCAGTGGGCGTCCTCCCGCGGTGAGCGGGTTCGAGGGCCGCCGCGCTCTGGCCTTGGCGGTCGAGATTTCTCAGCGGATTCAGGAACGCATTGTGCTGGTCAGTAAGAAACAGGGGCCGTCGGGCACTCGAGTAGACTGCGGGTCCCGGCTAACCCCCTGACCGGGACGGTCCCAACGACGCACGGAAATGGCAATCCATTTAGCCTCTTGCCAAAGTCATTTGTCACCCGATACTCGGATCGTTAGGGCAATTCACCTCTGTTGGTTCTTTAACTTGCCCCGCATGGCCGCCTGCCAGCCTTTTGTCGCGGGGTCAAACGTGCCGTTTTTCTGGGACGTCCAGTCTGGGGGACCGATGTCGGCCTGGGGGGTGATCTCACAATTGAGGAGTCGATTCTAATGCGTTTTCTCCATTGCCACTAGCGATGTCCAGAGCGATTTCTATATTCGTCAGTGCCGGCGAAGCCTCGGGAGACCTGCACGGGGCCGGTTTGGTGCGTGCCCTGTATCATCAGGAGCCCACAGCTCGCATTAGCTGTCTTGGCGGCAAGCATCTCCAACAGGCTGGGGCGACACTCCTGGTGAACAATCACGACGTGGCCGTGGTCGGTGTCGCTGAAGTCGCACGGCACTTGAAATCCCTCCTTCATGCCTGGCGGGCACTTGACCATTACCTCACCTCCGAACGTCCAGAGCTTGCCATTTTCATCGATTTCCCCGAGTTCAATCTGCTTTTGGCCAGGAAGGCTCGCCGCCTCGGCTGCAAAATCTTTTACTATATCAGTCCACAGGTGTGGGCCTGGCGACGGGGGAGAGTCCGAACCCTGCGGCGATTGGTGGATCGGATGGCGGTGGTCCTGCCTTTCGAGCCGGAATTCTACGCCCAATATGGCATGACGGTGCATTATGTCGGGCATCCGTTGCTGGACGTCCTCAGTGAGGCGCCAACCCACCAGGAAGCCTGTCAGCGCCACCGGCCCGCCGGCACCAACCTCCTGGTGGGCCTCCTGCCGGGAAGTCGCACCGGTGAAATCCGCATGCTCCTGCCGATACTGCTGGAAGCTGCGGCCAGGATTCAAGCCGTACGGCCGGAGGTCTCCTTCATCCTGCCGGTGGCCGCGACGCTTTCGGCGGCTGATTTGGAGCAACAAGTCCGGGAGTTCAGCACGGTGCCGGTGCGACTGGTCGCTGCTGATACCTGGGGGGTGATTCGTGCCTGTGATCTCATTTTAACAGCGTCCGGAACCGTCACCCTGGAAGCCGCAATCCTGGGAACGCCCATGGTGATTATCTACCGTGTATCCAAACTGTCGGAACCGATTGGCCGTCTGCTTATCAAGGCCCGTTTCGCTGGCCTCCCCAACCTCATTGTCGGTCGTGCCATTGTCCCCGAATTGATCCAGAATGCCGCTCAGCCGCAATTCCTGGCCGACACCGCCTTGTCCCTGCTGGGGGAGCCGAAACGGCTCGAACAGCAGCGCCAGGGGTTGGCCACCGTTGGATCGCTTTTGGGCCGGCCGGGAGTTGCCGAACGAACTGCGCGTCTGGCTCTGGAACTGGTTTCCCCATGAAATGGTCGCTTGACCCCGGTCTAAAACGGCTGCTTAGCCTGGCCCTGCCGCACTGGCGCCGCCTGCTGCTGGCTGCGGCGTGTATGCTTGGCATTGCTGGGTTCACGGCGCTTTCCGTGTACATCATCAAACCCGCCATGGATGACATCTTTGTCAACCGGGATACCACCATGCTGCGGCTGATGCCAGTCGTGATCCTGGCTGTGTTCATGTTCAAAGGCGGGTTCGCCTGGGCCAACAGTTATCTGCTCGAAGCCGTCGGTCTGCGGGTGGTCAATGCGCTTCGTCAGCAACTCTATGACCACATCCAGGACCTGTCGCTGTCGTTCTTCGACCGGATGCCTACGGGTGTCTTGATGAGTCGCATCACCAACGATGTCAACGAAGTCCAGGGGGCTGTGACCAAGGCTCTAACCGGCCTGATTCGCGACAGTTTCACCGTGGTGGGTCTCATTGTGGTGATCATCTATCGGGATTGGCGGCTGGCTTCCCTGGGGGTGGTGGTCCTGCCCGTGGCCTTTTATCCTTTGTTCGTGTTTGGTTCGAAGCTGCGCAAACTGGCCAAACGAACCCAGGAAACTCGCGGGTTGATCAGTGTCCTGCTGCATGAAGGCATCAGCGGTAGTCGCATCGTCAAAGCCTTTGGCATGGAAGGCTACGAGAAGGGTCGCTTTGCCCAGCAACTCCAGAAGGATCTGGATTACGGTCTGAAAACCGCCTGGATCGACGCGCTGTCCTCGCCTCTTATGGAATTCATTGGCGCCATCGGCATTGCTGCCATTGTCTTCTACGGAGGTCTCAAGGTCATTCAGGGGGAATCCACTCCCGGGACATTTTTCTCCTTCCTTGGCGGGCTCCTGGCTCTTTATCAGCCGGTCAAAGGACTTAGCAAGGTCAACAGCCAGATCCAAAAAGCCCTGGCGGCTATCCATCGGGTCTACGAAATCCTGGATACCCCCAGCGATCTGGTGGAAAAAGCCGATGCCGGGGAGCTTCCGCGCATCTCCCGTGAGGTCCGGTTTGAGCGCGTCTCATTCGCCTACCAGGACGAGTTGGTGCTTCGAGACGTGGATCTACAGGTGCGCGCTGGCGAAGTGATTGCGCTGGTAGGAACCAGCGGCGGTGGCAAGACTACCCTGGTGAACCTTATTCCGCGTTTCTATGATGTCACCACCGGGGCCGTCAGCATTGATGGCGTAGACGTTCGGGACGTGACTTTCAAATCGCTGCGTGGTCAAATTGGTATGGTGACCCAACAGAGTTTTCTGTTCAATGATACGGTCCGAAACAATATCGCCTATGGCGACGTTAGCCAAGATGACCAGGCGATTGTGGAGGCCGCCAGGGCTGCCTATGCCTACGATTTTATCGTGCAGCTGCCGCAGGGAATGGATACCGTCATCGGTGAACAGGGGGTGAGGTTGTCGGGTGGCCAACGCCAGCGGATTTGCATTGCGCGGGCGCTCCTTAAGAACGCGCCAATACTCATCCTGGATGAAGCTACCTCGTCTCTCGACAGCGAATCGGAGCAGGAAGTGCAGCGGGCCCTTGAAAATCTGATGCGAGGGCGGACCACCTTTGTCATTGCCCACCGTCTGAGCACTGTGCAGTCAGCGGACCGCATTCTGGTCATAGTTGGCGGCCGGATCATGGAACAGGGAAGCCATGCCGATTTGCTGGCACGCAACGGGGAGTATCGGCGGCTCTACGACATCCAGTTTCAGCAATGCTGATGAGGTCCATGGCTGTGACGGTGAGAGCTGAGCATTCCATGCCGGAACGGCTCCTCTGGTGGGGTTATAATCTGCTGCTCGGACTTGCCTGGCCGTGGATCGTCATCGCCAGCCTGCTCCGCGGTGCGACCGGCCGTAAACGGTGGGCGACCGCCTGGCAACGATTGGGCTGGCGACTCCCGGAGTTGTCCCCCGACCATCCCCGAATCTGGATTCATGCGCTTTCCTTAGGGGAAACCCATTCCGTAGTGCCACTGGTAGAGGCCTGGAAAACGGCCTTCCCACAATCGGCCATCACCTTTTCGACCGCCACTGAGACCGGACAAGATGCCGCACGGCGCGTGTTGGCGAAATGGGTCAGCGATTTCTGCTATTTGCCGCATGACTTTCCCTGGTCCATGGTGGCCCTGATGCGACGTATCCGCCCGCAGGTCATGGTGCTGGTGGAAACCGACGTCTGGCCCAACCTCCTTTGGAGCTGTTGTCGCTACGGCATTCCATGCGTACTGGTGAACGCCCGCCTCTCCCAGCGATCCTATGCGCGGTTGAGGCGGTTGCGGGCGTTTGTAGGTCCGATCTGGAAGAGGTTTTCGCTGGTTTTTGTCCAATCCCCTCAGGATTGTAAGCGTTTTAAGGATCTTGGGCTGGAGTCGGCCACAGTGCTGGATGTCGGCAACCTGAAGTTCGATTCTCATTTGACTCCGCTTTCGGAACTGGAGCGGAGCCGCCTGCGTGATGAAGCCGGCATCACCGCGGCACGACCGGTATGGATTGCCGGTAGCACCCATGACGGTGAGGAACCGCTGCTTCTTGAGGTCCACCGGCGTCTGCTGAGCACCCATTCCGAGGCACTCTTGATTCTGGCACCTCGCCAGATTCAGCGAGCGGTTCTGCTCGAACAGCTGTGCCACCGTCTCGGCTTGACCGTTAGCCGGCGCAGCCGGGGTGAAGGGGCCTCGGATCGACAGGTGCTCATACTGGACACCCTGGGGGAGTTGGCACACTTCTACGCCTTAGCCGGGGTTGCCTTCATTGGTGGCAGTCTGGTGCCGTTTGGTGGGCACAATCCGTTGGAACCTCTGGCCCAGGGGGTGCCCATGGTATGGGGGGCGCACCTGGGTAACTTTCGCCAGGTGGAAGAAGTACTCCTCCAGTCCGGGTGTGCCCGGCGAATCGAGGGAACGGACCAGCTTTTCGAGCTTGTCCACCAGTGGATATCTGATTCTGGCCTCCGGAAACGGGTTGCCGAATCCGCCGAAGTGCTGTTCAATAAGCATGCAGGGAGCAGTCTGCGGATTGTTGCTCGCATCCGTTGGCTGTTTGAGGGGTGAGCAACCGAGTGGGCACGACTGAAGATCACCAAACCCTGCGCCGGTGTTTACATCGCCGCTCTTGAGGCTCTTGCCACGTACCGGGATGTTTTTAGGAACTACCAATCACAGGTTCCAACCGGCCAACGGTTTGTGGGGCAGAGGATGCAGATGCAGCGACGGGCGTTTTCCGCCAAAGAAATTGCCGTATTGGGTCAGGCCATCGATATTTCAGAGGACCTGATCAGTGATCATTATAAAATATCCACCTCGCAATGGCAGCGTTATCGCTATGACATCCAATCATTGAAAGACTTGGCGGAGGATGAGGTCACCGACTTGGCCTTCGCCCAAATCCGCCGCTACGCGCGCTGTCCCAGTGAACGTCTGAGGGGAAGCGAGTCTGTTGAGTACTTCAAAATTTGCTTGCAGGACCACATGATTGCCCGCGCCCTGCAGCGCGACCCGCAAATCCAGCTGCTGGCCCTGACTACCTACATCGTTACCCACGAACTGATCCATGTGGTACGCTTTGCCCGCTTCCTGCAACGATTTGAGGTTAGTGATCGGGAACGTCAGAGCGAGGAATTCATGGTCCACAACCTCACGCGGGAGTTGCTCACCCGCCTGAAGATGCTGGGTCTCGCCGACGTCCTCGCCGCCTTTGAAAGTATGGGAATGATGGAGACGATGGTGATCGCCGGTGGGACTTCATGAGGCTCCCAGAATCGCGGTTTGACACCTCCCGATAGCGGATTCCCCGACCTGCCAAAGGCCTAATGCGGCAGGATTGATCGCCGCCGCTTCTGAGGCCAATGCCCTGAGGTTGTGGCGCTTTTCGTTTGATCTGTGCTCAGTCAGGTGGTCGATTGCCGACTGCTGTTGCGCCCACAAAACTGCTTCTGTTGCCAAATGCGGAAAGAACGAAGCTAACCCTTGACATTGAAGCGGCCGGAATTATAATTTGGCCAAACCAAATGAATATTATTTGCTGGGTTTGTCAGGTCCCCAAGGAGGAAGAGCGATGCCGATATACGAATACGAATGCACGGCCTGTAGTCAGATCACCGAGGCAGTACAACGATTTTCCGATCCGCCGCTAACAGAATGTGCCCACTGTCGCGGACAAATGCGCAAAGTTATATCCAAGAGCACCTTCCACCTGAAGGGTTCCGGCTGGTATGTGACCGATTATTCTGGCAAGAACCAAAGCACCAGTGCCGACAGTTCGTCTTCCCCTTCAACGGCAAGTGATTCCCCCAGTGAGCCGGCGAAGACTGAAACCAAGAACTGCGGTTCTTCTTGCAGTGCCGCCGCCAGTTCCGATTGACCCTGTCAACGAATTAGCATCTGCCATAACATCACGAGCTGAGAACATAAACCGGGAGCGGGTCGCAGCGACTCGTTCCCGGTTTCAGGTTATGTCACGCCATCGGCTGGGTCACAGCCCCACCTGCCTGCAGACACTGACTTTTTTCAATCCAGGAATTGCTTCTTGGTCCGATAGATCTTCCACCGATTGTGCATCCATAGATACTGCTCAGGGTAGCGACGAATAACGGTTTCCATCTCCTTGTGAATGGCTTCGGTAATGCGGATAATTTCGCCCTTTTCACTGGAATAGCCAGTGGCAGGCCAGATGGGATCACTGACAAAACCTTCAAAACCGATGGATGAATTACTGCGGCAACAGGCCACTACAACCACCGGGCGTTGGTAGGAAAGCGCCAGGACGGCAGGAACCGGGGTGGTCATGGCGCCCCGCCCCATGAAATCCACCCGCACACCCTTCTTGGTACTCTGATCGGGCAGCATGCCGATAGATTTCCCTGCTTGAAGCAGTCTCTGCAAGGTGAAAAAGGCATTGCGTTTAGGGATCACGATCTGACCGTCAACAGCACGGTTGGCGTAAAGCAGCCGTTCCAGGTAGGGGTTGTCGAGAGGGCGTACCACTACGGCCAGCGGAATTCCCACCTTGGCGCTGACGTGGGGTAATAATTCCCAATTGCCGATGTGGGGAGTGACAAATATGCAGCCGCAAGATTCGTCGTGAATTTTACGGGCCTTAGCAAAAAGGCTGCGCAGCGATTCCGGATAGATTCGCGGATCACCCAAATCGGAAGTGTCAGTCAAAAACAGCCGCAGCTTGATAATTTCCATGGCGGTGGAAAAAAATGCGGTGAAACTCCGGCGGGCCAACAAATGCAGGGAGGTATCATCCAGTTGGCCGTGGTACGCCTCCCGGATGTTGGTCAAAGCGATGGTACGGCGATGGCGGCCGAGCCAATAGAGAAGATTGCCGAGAAACCTGGCGATCGCATACAGAACCCCGAGCGGCAAAATCCGGGCGATCGCCAGGGCAGTGCGGACCCCGAGGTACTGCAGATATTGCAGGGATTGCGGTTTGCGTCTTTTGCCCAACGGGCTACCTCCGGACCTGAGCCTGCGTCCGCATGGTCAGGTCTGGCTTCGCAGCAAAGTGAAATCGTCCGTCTTCAGGGGACATGCACCACCAGCGAAGAGGATTGCCCCATGAGACCATAGCTGGTGGAGATGAAATGGCGCCTGGAGGTCCATTGATGGTCTGCGGCAATGCACAATTCGGCAAATTCCGCATCTGTGGCCTGGAAATTGAGTGTCCCCGGGACCAGATTACTGGTCAGTGCCCTAATTCCAAGGATGATTTCAGCCAGATCACTGGCCGCAGCCATGTGTCCGGTGTAGGATTTTAGCGCGCTGACCGCAGGGGGCTCGACGCCGTCAGAGGCAATAGTCTGTATGGAAGAAAGCTCAGAACGATCGCCCTTGAGTGTGCCACTGCCGTGCGGACACCAGAAGGCCAGATCGTTCAGGTCGCAACCGGATTCTTCCATGGCCATCCGCATGCTGTGTTCGCTGACGCGTTGGGGGACGCCCCAGCCGTCGCTGTCGTTGCTGGCCGTGGCATTGCCGAAACCGGGAAGGGTTGCACAAATGGAGGCGCCGCGGCGACGGGCGTTGTCCGCTGTTTCCAAAAGCAAAGCTGCAGCGCCTTCCCCGGCAATAAAGCCGTCGCGCCGACGATCCAGGGGGCGAAAAGATGCGGCCCCGTGACGGCAGCGTGACAACAATCCCAGGCCGTCCATTTCCAGGAGCGGAACATCGGCAATCCAACAGCCGCAGCCGACTGCCATGGCGATGTCGGCATGGCCGTCCTGGATGCTTCGAGCTGCCAGCTCCAAGGCTTGAACGCCGCACGGCGATAACGACGCCACACTGGTGTTGGTGCCCATGAAAGCCAGATAGGCGGAAAGAAAACTGAACAGATTGTTGGCGATGGATTCCAGCAGAAAAAATGGGTTAACCCGATCCAGGGTGGCCTGATTGAGCCGGTCGGGATCGATGTGTTCGAAACGCCTTGAGGTGCTTTCGGCAATGGCGGGGTACATGAAGGTGTAGCCCACCTGAGTGAGGTCGCCGGATGCCAGGTACAGCGCTCGACGCCCCGGGGGGATCTGATCCAGATCCGGGGCAGCATGCGCCATGGCTTCCTGCGCCGCTCCCAGGCCGAGTAGAGAACCGCGCGACAGGAACCGGACCTGGCTGGATAGCTTGCCGGGAATATCGCTGGGCGCTATGAATCCATTCACCTTGCCCAGATACTGTGCAAATGGCGGCCGGTTGTCTCCCGGAAAGTGACCGATGCCGGTCCGCTGCTCCTTAAGGTTCTCCCAGTTCGCGGTCACATTAAGGCCAAGGGGCGAAACCAGCCCCATTCCCGTGATCACTACTTCTCTGGTTGGCATGCTACACCGCCAGCTCTCTTACCAGGACTCGGAACAACTTCCGTTGCTCGGCCACATCTTCAATGCTGTCCAGTGGCAGCCGTTCCCCGGCAAAAGCCACTTTGATCTTCTTTTTCCCATCCACCGCAGCGGTCCCCTGATATCCTACCTGGCCGGATGAAGCATCCCCGGTCCTGCGCACTTCGAGCTTCACCTGGTCGCCGGGGAGGATAAACCCGTAGAAATTGCATTTGCGCACGGCGCTAACCACGAACCAATGGGCAAAATCCGAAGACGCCGCTTCCAGCCAACCGGTGAGCTGCACCAACGCCTCCAGCAGCAAGGCTCCAGGCATTACCGGATTGCCTGGAAAGTGGAACTCCAGAAAATCTTCGCTCATGGCGACATTCTTGATCCCGGTTATGCTTTCGCCGGGCTTCCAGTCGATGATGCGATCCACCAGCAAATAGCGCATGACTAGGGCACCTCGCTTGATCCAGGGGGTGAATCCAGACCCACAAGAACCACCATAGCTACCGCATAATCGCCCGAATGGGAAATGGAAACTGTACGCTGTACGATCTGTCTCTTCCTGCCGAGCGCCGCGGCCCAGCCGTGCAGAACCAACTGCGGCGGCCCGGAGGCTCGTGAGAGCAGTTCAATATCCAGCAACACTCGGTCGATGCCGGTGGCGCTAAGTCCCTGTCCGAGAGCCTTCAGACAGGCTTCCTTGACGGCGAATCGCCCAGCGAAATGCACCTGCGGGTGGGCGCTGGCCAGGCAGTAGTCGCGTTCCTGACAAGTGAAGACCTCCTGGATGAAGGCGTCATGTTTCGCCATCACCTGTTGCAACTTGGCGATGTTCACCAGATCGATTCCTTGAAAGATCCGGATCATGCGATGCTCATGCCTCCATCAATGGCAATGGATTGCCCGGTGATGTAATCGGCGAGAGGCGAGGCAAGGAATACCACCAAATGGGCGACGTCTTCCGGGTTGCCGAAGCGGCCCATAGGGATACGCTCCAACAGTTGGTCGCCCGCGCGTTTGCGGATGCGGCTGCTCATGTCGGTGACGATCATCCCCGGCAGCACGGCATTGACCTGGATGCCCTTGCCGGCCAGTTCCACCGCGCAAGCTCGGGTGAAGGACACCAGTCCGCCCTTGGCGGCGGCGTAGTTGGCCTGTCCGCGTCCGCCCTGAATGGCGCTCACCGAAGCCATGTTGATGATCTTTCCGGCATGGCGGGGAAGCATCAGTTCGACGGCCAAACGAGTGGCCAGGAAGGCGCCGCGAAGATTCAGGTTCATCACCTTGTCCCAATCGCTCAGCGACATGGTCGGAACCAGCTGGTCCTTGATCATTCCAGCGTTATTGACCAGGATATCCAGGCCCGAGAAGGATTCGCCAACGAATTTGAAAAGCGCTTCCACCTCATCGGGTATACTCAGATCGGCGCGAAACAGGTGGGCGTGCCCGCCCAGGCCCGCAATCTCGGCAGCCAGTTGCTGAGCCGGTTGAGCGCTCTTGTGGTAATGGATCACCACTTTGGCGCCGGATTGAGCCAGTTCCATCGCTATGGCACGACCGATGCCACGGGATGCCCCGGTCACCAGGGCCGACTTGTTAGACAGGTCGATATGCATCGAGATGAAGACGCTCCTTGTTTGACGGATCAAATGACCATTCTATTCGCACATGCGCTGTTCAACCGTCAAGCTCCACCTTTCCGGTGGGCGTGGGAACTTGCTGACCGCAATGGTGGCGTTTTGTCCGCCAAATCCGAAAGAATTGGACAGAGCCGCGCGAACCGGCATGGCCCGCTCGCCGTTGGCCACGTAATCCAGGTCGCATTTGGGATCGGGATGGATAAGGTTGATGGTCGGATGAATCCGGTCGCGCTGCACACTCAGCACCGTAAAGATGAATTCCGGCCCGCCCGATGCAGCCAGCAGATGGCCGATCATGGACTTGCTGGAACTGATGGCGAGGTGACGCGCGTGTTCGCCGAAAACTGCCTTGATGGCCAGGGTCTCGGTGTAGTCGTTGAGCTTGGTGCCGGTGGCGTGGGCATTGATGTAGTCTACTTCGCTTGATTTGAGGCCGGCATCCCGCAAGGCGGCAGTCATTGACTGGATGGCGCCTAGCCCTTCAGCATGAGGGGCGGTAAGGCGGAAAGCGTCCAGTGAGGAGCCGTAGCCCCTCAATTCGGCATAGATGCGGGCGCCCCTGCGGCTGGCATGGGCAGCTTCCTCCAGCACCACCAGGCCAGCTCCTTCGCCCATCACCAGGCCGGAGCGTTTGCGGTCGAAAGGCCGACACAGTTGCTCAGGGTTTCCGGGCGAGACTGCAGCGGCCCCCAGCAGCACAAAAAACACCAGTCCCACCGGGTTGATCATGGAATCGGCGCCGCCTGCCAGCATCACATCGGCATCTCCGCGGCGAATGGCATGAAATGCGATCCCCAGGGCCTGGGTGGCGGAAGCGCAGGCACTGGTGACGGTGGCATTGAGGCCCTCCAACCCGAATTCCCGAGCAATGAGAGCCGTGGGGCGGTTGGATGGATTGCGCATCAGCGAATCCGGACTCGTCTGCTGATACTGGGCGGCGAATTGCTGGTAGTCAAACTGCCCGCTGGGAGTGGTCCAACGTTGAATATCTTCCAGGTTGTTGATCCCCAAACCGGCAGCCAGCACCACTCCGCAACGATCAGGCGCTGCGCAATGGTTGCCCAAAGCGGCGTCTTTCCAGGCTTCGCGGGCCGCCCACAGAGCAAAGACAGTCCGTCGTTCGCCTTCGGATCGTCCAGAATCGCCCAGGCTGTTCTGGATAGTCTCCCAGTCCTCGCTGGTGACTTCCCCAACCGCCTGAATCGGAGAACAATCGGTGCCCGGCAGAGAAACGCGGCGGATGCCGGAAATGCCGCCCAGGAGTTTGTGCCAGTTGGCTTCGACATCAATTCCCAGCGGTGTGACCAGACCCAGCCCAGTGACCACGACTCGGCGATGCTCATTCATGTCTGTTTCGCTGTTGCGCTCCTCAAACATCAGTCTCATGCAAAAGATCAATCTAATGGCAATGACCAACCACTGTAGTAGTGAAATAACTGCCTTAAGTTGTGATGGATTAACCTTATTTGAATGACTATAAATAATTCGGTCCAAGGAAGCAATTTGTTCTCCATCAACGTACATTTGAGCTTTTCCAAGAGAATCGGTCGCTGATGTGGATAGCAATTGGGCGTGAACTTCGGCTTTGAAATCAGGTCGCAGTCTAGGTTTAAAATTGACCTTTTCAACCAGCGACATAAATGGACTTAACATAAAATCATGACTATATATTATAAGCCAGCCTAGGAGCTGGGCCATGGTCTCTATGTAGAACACTCCAGAAACATAAGCCTGCTTTTTATAGTGTCCACGAAAATATTCGTCAGATAAATTGAAACACTTCGTCCCAACTACGGAACTTCCTTTATCCATACTAATAATTCGATCGTAGAGGAGAAATCGCATACGTCATCCTGGTCAGGTTGAGTCTAGTTAAGTCATAATAAATGACACTATTTTGAAGTGTGATCGATGAGTATCAATCCTGAAATCTTACTCATGAGATGGATTGTACCACCATGGCGGCACAGGTTCCCTCCGGCGAACAGGCGTTGATCAAAACCGTACCGAGTCGGACCGGCAGCATTTTGTCGGCAGCCACTACGAAACGCGCCCGGGAGTCCAGGGGAAAGGAGAAAGGGCAGGGGGGTACAACTTGGTTTTGGATCATCTGTGTTGCCAGGACCAAGTCCAGAGCCGGGCCTGCGGCCAGGAGGTGCCCTATAGCGCCCTTGGAAGAATACACCGGGAGGGTGGTGCTGCGTTCCGTGAAAACCTGATCGATGGCGTCCATTTCGTAGCTGTCCCCGTCCACCGTGCCGTCGCCATGGGCCATGAGCAGGTCCACCGCGGCAGGCTCAATCTGTGCCCCATGAAGCGCTTGCCGCATGGCGCGGGCGAGTCCATTGGCGGCTGAATTGGTGGATATCTGCCTGGTATCACATGAGAAGCCGAACCCGGTAAGCCTGGCCAGGGTTCTGGCACCGCGTGCCCGCGCGTCTGTTTCCCGTTGCAGGGCAACCATGGCGGAGCCTTCACCCAGCACGGTCCCCTGGCGATGGGCTGCAAAGGGCTGACAGCCTTTGATGGTGTCAACTGTGGGGACCAGGATGCCGGCCAGACGGGCACGATTGAGGCTTAGCGGTGACAGGGTTTCGCCTACGCCTCCGGCGAGGACCAGTTTGGTGCTGCCCTGCTGGAGGCTGGCAACGCCTTCGGCAAGCGCCTGAACGGCAGCATCGGCATGGGGCGAAAAAACTGCATTGGCCCCGCGAATAGTCAGAGCAATGGCCACCTGACAAAAAGCTACGTTGTTAAGCATGGCGAGGGGCCAGAGGGGATAAATCTCGCGATAACCCTGGGCATAAAATTGGCCATAGTTCAGGTTGCCATGCAGATCTCGGGACTTTAAAATCGCCGGCAGCAGGTCAGCAATCCCATAATCCACCATGCCCATGGCGGCGAAAAAACCGATTTCTTCGGGCGGTATGAAAGACCGATCGGGGGAGCTGGCGGCAAGTGCCTGACGGCTGGCGTGGACAGGAGTGAAAGATGCTTGTCCATGAGTCCCGCCAATCGGGGAGGCATTTCCACGGAGTTGGGTTCCAGCGGCACGGCTGGAGCACCTAAGGTGCTGGAAAGACCCTCACTGGTGCGATCTTCCAGCGGCCGTATTCCGGTCTTGCCGGCAAGCAACGCGGCAAAGACCTCCGCGGGGTTTCGGCCGAGGGCGCACACCAGCCCTGTTCCAGTAATGACCCCACATTCAGCCATGTTGAATTCCTGGCGGTTTGCGTCAAATCTTGACCGGGATTCGGGATGCCTGTCGCCGCAGTCTGCCATGGGCACGGATTAATCGATGGAGCCGGTGAGGCACAAGCAGGCGTTTTGACCTCCGAAACCAAAAGAATTGGAGATTGCGATCCGATGTTCCTGGTGACGAGCCTGGTTGGGCACATAGTCCAGAACACACTTGGGGTCCGGGAATTCATAGTTGATGGTGGGAAGGATGACGGAGTGGTGCATGCCCATGAGGGTCAGGATGCATTCGATAGCGCCGGCAGCCGCAATGGTGTGACCGATCATGGACTTGTTGGAACTCACCGGTATGGTTTGGGCGCGCTCGCCAAAAACTTTCTTGATGGCCAGGGTTTCCACCAGATCGTTTTGCAGTGTGGAGGTGCCGTGAGCATTGATGTAATCGATCGTTTCCGGGCCGCGATCGGCATTGGCCAGCGCCGCTTTCTATGGCCAGAATGGCACCTTGGCCTTGCGGGTGCACATCAGTGATTCGATAAGCATCTGCGGATGCGCCGTAGCCGAGGATTTCACCCAGGATCGGAGCGTTCCTTCTTCGCGCGTGCTCCAATTCCTCCAGGACAACGGCTGCGGCACCTTCCGACATGACGAAGCCGTTACGCTTGCGATCAAAGGGGCGGGATGCTGCCTGTGGTGTGCTGTAGCGTTCGCACAGGGCCTTGATGAGCACAAAGCCGACAAAACCGATGAAATTGAGGTTGGATTCAGCCCCGCCGGCGATCATAACGTCGCAACGATCTGCCTGGATGCTGCGGTAGGCTTCTCCGATGGCCTGGGCTCCGGCGGCACAGGCCGAAACCATCGAGAGGTTGCTCCCCTGGCAGTCGTGCAGCATCGCCAGCAAAGCACTGCCAACGTCGGATTTGCGGCGAAAGAAATTAAAGCAGGAATAGCCGGCCTGGTCGGCAAGGCCCTTGAGGTCCCAGCCGTGATCTTCGGAATAGAACCGGTGCAACACGGTCATGTCGGCGACCATCGGGTTTTCACCGTGGTAGCCAAGGGCCAGGCCGATCCGGCGGCGGTCGGGGATTTCTTGCAGTCGGGCCAGTTCAACCGCTTCGCTGGTCGCAACCTGCATCAGCTTCATGCCCCTCGAAGTGAATCGGTCCAGTCTGGCGGCAACAGGTTTAGGGATGATGTCCAGCCATTCGTCTTGGACCTCACCGCCGACGCGGCAGGGAAGGCCCCGGGTGTCAAAGGCACGGATGAAATCGATGCCGGAACGCCCCTTGCTGGCGTTTTCAAAGGTTTCAGCGGCGTTTTTGCCGAGGGGAGTGATCATCCCGTAGCCGGTGACCACAACCCTGCGTTTTCGCGATGCTTCAGACATGGCCTGCAATCGTGAATGAGAAGATGATTCTCGAAGGGTGCCGAGTCCGGCGACCAATCCGCCGCTCAGCATACGCTTTGAGTGCTGGCTGACGGCAGAACAACTATGGGAGTTGGGCGGACCGGCGCTGAGAGAATAATCGTCAGGAGGCTGAGGATTGCGCCTCTAACTCGGTCAGCCATTGATGGACCAGGTCGTCGCCGTTGGTGAAGGTCGCCGGATTCCCACACGATTGGCACTGAATCCGGTGACCGTCCGTGGTTTGCCACGTCGATTGGCCACAGCTCGTGCATTTCTCCGGCAAGCTGGTCAAAACATCCAATACGTTTCTGGCCATGGAGCGGACCGTCACCAAGTTCGGTACTTCATCCATGTCCATGCCGGGAGTTAAAGCCGTGCCGCCTTCATCCAGGCGCGTCCGGAGCAAGCGCACCGCCAGTTCGGTAAGCTGGCCACTGCCGTCTATAGCAGAGTCCTCGCCAAAAACCTCTTCGATGTGTTCCAGGATAGAGTGCCGGGCCATCTTGATGCCGAAAACCTGCTCGAGGCGGTAATTGATGTCCAGAAAATCGAGCGATTCCGCGCCAAGGTCCTTCATCAGCGAGCTGTCGGCTTGGATGGTGCTTGCCTCGACGCCGAGGGTTTCGACAATGGCCTTCTTAACTTCTTCAATGACGGTTTGTTCTGTAACCAGCCCCTGATTCATCTTCAACGACCTCAATCCTTAGTTTCTGCAGAAAGACCTCATAACTGTGCAGGCCTAATGTGCCCTTTCCGAACCCCGCTCGTTGGTGGGGGATTCAAACCGTTTTACCATTCATGCTCGGCTCCATGGTCAACCCGGCTGCGCGAAGCGGGCAGTAGGCCACGGTTAGCCGACGGCAGAAACGCTAAACCTTCGGGTAGTGTGGCTTGCCGTATGCAGCCGCGCTCTGGGACGAGTATTCAGCGACGGGCCGGCGCACGGTACAAACGGTTGCTCAAACCCCGGTCAACCACCATCATCTGCCCCTGGATGGCGCGACTCGCTGATGAACAAAGAAAACAGGCGACATCGGCAATTTCTTCGGTTTCCACAAACAGGTCCTCAGGGATTTGCTCGATGTCGTCCCAGTACTGACGTAGCACCTTAAATGAATCTGTTTTTACCAAGCCGGCACAGATCCCGTTCACTGAAATTCGGCGTTCGCGCAAACTCTCGGCACAATCCCTCACTACCGCTTCCATGGCCGCCTTCATGCTGCCCAGGGGGTAGGAAGGATTGTAAAATCGACTACCCAAACTTGACAGAAAAACCACCTTACCCTGGGTCTTTTCGAGGAGCGGTATCGCTTGCTGCAGGCAAAAGATGTTGCCGAGATAATTGGTGTCCACCAGTTGCCGCAGATCTCGCTCCAGCAGCCGCTCGATGGGTTTGAAGGGAGCCTTGGCAGCATTCAGGATGAGAAAGTCCAGGCGAGCGAAGCAACTACGGATCTCGGCAAACAACCCCTGGACCTGTTCCTTGCTGGCGATATCGGCTTTCACGATCAAAGCCCGCCGACCCAATGCTTCGATTTCTCGCTTCAGGTTTTCGGCCTTGGTCTGGGAAGACCCGCCCGCTTTGCGGTAGTGAATGACCACATCGGCCCCAGCCTCGGCTAAGCGGTAAGCGATGGTGTGGCCGATCCCACGCGAACTCCCGGTCACCAAGGCAACACGATTGGCAAATGCTTCCGGTCCCATGTTTATCCAACAGCCGCAAGGCTACTTCGGTTAAGAACTGCCATCGACGCTATGGTTGGTTTGGAGTTACTGCGCAACGGCACAATCCGGCTGCATAGCCGCAGGTGCAGCTCGTTCTGCCAGCAGGCTCTCGAGAAGATCGATATGGCGCCGCTCCTCCTCGATGACCGCCGCCAGTTGCGTCAGCGCCGACTCCTCAGTAATAAAGACCTTGATCATGTCGAAAAAAAGAATCGTGTCACGCTCAAACTCCAGAGCCGTTTGGAATACCTGGCCGGGATCTGCCAGAGTGAGAACTTCCACGTCGTCAAGCGACAGGGTACGGCTGCCAAGGAAATCTTCCAGATGAAGGTCTGCCTGTGCATCAGGTGGTTCGACCTGGCTGCGGGCGACATTGATCTCTTTCAGATGAGTGAAGAAATCCGCGTGCTGTGTCTCCTGGTCGGCCAACCACGAGAGGGTCAGTCTGATCTGAGGTTCTGTGGTCAAACTGAGCCAATGGCGGTAGCGACTCGCCCCGTTTTTCTCCAACCGAATGGCCAGATCCAGCACCTCATCCATTCGAAACATGGACTCTCCCAGTTGCTCGTCAAGGTCGTCCCCCAAACGCCTGTGCTCAAGAGGCAAACGGCGGCTAAGGGATTCCTGCAGCGGAGGGATGATCTGTCTGGCAGCCATTTGAGCGATTCCGCACACCACTCCGAGTGATGCCTATGAAGGCAATCCTCACCGCCACCATGAAGTCCCGCCCGTCTCCAGGCACCGCCGGGTTCAAGCAGGAACGACAGCCGCCACCAGGAGTTGAGAAATCACTCAGCTTGAGTTGGAAGCAAACGGCCCAACCAACCTCTATCGTTTCCTCTTAGGCGAGGTTGGTGAGTTGGGATGCTCTTCAACTGCGTTCTTCTTCAGAGCTTCTTTGATTTCCCTTTCACGTCGCAGGCACAACGCGCACATACCAGCTAGCAATCCATGTAAACAGCGTTCAGTTGTCATAATCGGCTTTCTACCTCCACAGGGTATTTATCAGCGCCATGATAATAGATAGTGGAAAAAAAGAACACCCCAGAAATGGCTAACCGGAGTGTTCCCTTGATCCAGCAGGAGTGGCGGAGCGTCACACCTTCTTGACATGCGCCGCTTGAGGCCCTTTGTTGCTCTGCTCAATCTCGAAGGACACCATCTCCCCATCGTTCAATTCTCAGGTGATAGGGACTCCGGCTACTGGCGGGCGAGATAGAATTCCCGGCGCCATTGGAGGAATTCACCGTGATCAATGGCGGCCCGCATCTGCGTCATGAGATTCAGGTAATAGTGCAAATTGTGTAAGGTGTTGAGCCGATATGACAGAAGTTCCCGGGCCAGGAACAAGTGGTGCAGATAGGCACGCGAAAACCGCTGACAGGTGTAGCATTGGCATTCGCTTTCAATGGGCTGATGGTCCGCCGCATGACAGGCGTTTTTGATTTGCAGGCGGCCGTTGCGGGTGAAGAGCATACCGTTGCGGGCATTGCGGGTGGGCATGACACAGTCGAACATGTCGACTCCCATCATCACGCCTTCCACCAGGTCTTCCGGGGTGCCCACACCCATTAGATAGCGAGGCAGCCCGGCAGGAAGATGTCCGGTCAGGTCAGTGAGAACTTCCAGCATGGTCGATTTTGGTTCGCCGACTGCCAGGCTGCCGATGGCATAGCCATCGAAACCGATTTCCTGGAGCTGCTCCAGGCATTGATGACGTAAATCGAGGTGCACACCCCCCTGGATGATGCCGAACAACGCCTGGTCGGGGCGTCTATGAGCCTCCCGGCAGCGTTGCGCCCAGCGGACCGTTCGTTCCATGGAATCCTTGACGTATTGGTAATCCGCCGGGAAGGGCGTGCATTCATCGAAGCACATGATAATGTCTGCACCCAACTGCATCTGGATGCACACGGCATCTTCCGGGGTGATCAGATGGCGTGATCCGTCCAAATGAGATTGAAACACCACCCCTTGTTCCTCGATGCGCCGCGTCCGGGCCAGGCTGAACACCTGATAACCGCCGCTGTCGGTCAGAATGGACCCTCGGCCAGCCCATAAAACCATGCAACCCGCCTAAACGTGCTACCAGTTCAGCGCCGGGGCGCAGGTAGAGATGATAAGTGTTGCCGAGAAGAATGCTTACCCCTAGATGTTCCAATTCATCAGGTGACAGACTCTTAACACTGGCCTGGGTCCCCACGGGCATGAAGACGGGGGTTTCGACCACTCCGTGGGAGGTCTGGAGGCGGCCATGGCGGGCGCCACACTGGGGGTCGGTGGCCGTCACCTGAAAGCTGAGGTCCACGGCAGGTTTCCTTTCAAAGTATGAGCATGGCATCGCCATAGCTGAAGAAGCGATACCGATTGCGGATGGCTTGCTGATAAGCGGCCAGTATCTGGTCGCGACCGGCGAAGGCTGCCACCAGCAGGAGCAGGCTGGACTTGGGAAGATGGAAGTTGGTCAACATCGCCTGAACGACCCGAAACTGATAGCCGGGATAGATGTAATGGCGGCACAGGCCACTAAAGGGCTCCAGACGGCCACGTTCCTGAGCGACCCACTCAAGAGTCCGGACGGTGGTAGTGCCTACCGCCAACAGCCGATGGCCGTCGCGGCGTGCCTGTTCCAGCCGATCGGCTGCTTGAGCGCTGATCTCCGCATATTCGGCATGCATGACATGCCGGCGGATGTCGTTGACGCGGATGGGTGAAAACGTGCCGTAGCCCACGTGCAAGGTGATGCGGACAATGTCCACCCCTTGGTTCGCCAAATCATGCAACAACTCGTGAGAGAAATGCAGCCCGGCAGTGGGGGCCGCCACGGCACCCGGATTCTGAGCGTAGACTGTCTGATAGGAGGACAGATCGGCGGCTACCGGTTCTCCGCTGTGGCGCTCGATATACGGTGGTAAGGGCACCTTGCCGATACGCTCAAAGACTTCGGCCAGGACGGTGGCTCCCAGAAAACGAATTTGCACCTGGCCATTGGTGACCGGACTAAGGACGCTGGCTTCCAGGCCCTGGCCTAAGTGGATTCGGCTTCCTGGCCGGGGTTTCTTGGAAGCCTTGACCAGGCAGGTGTAACCGTCGCGTTCCGCAGATTGCGGGTCTTTGTAGGGGTCGAGGATGAGTAGTTCGACACGGCCGCCGCTACCCTTGGTCCCAGTCAAACGGGCACGGACCACGCGGGTGTCGTTGATCACCAGCACGTCCCGAGGCTGCAGGTGGTCGCAGAAGTCCTGAAAACGGTTATGCTTTAAAGACTTGTCACGGCGATTCAGGACCAGCAACCGCGACTGGTCTCTTCGATTGGCCGGGACCTGGGCGATCAGCTCCGCGGGCAATTGGTAGTCGTAGTCATCCAATTTATACATATTCATTGCAAATGCTGCCGCATTCCTCGTCGTGCTATTGCTTGCAGAGCCGCGCTCTAGACTCCGTGACGCGCGACCCAGGTAAACCAGGAGACGCCCCGTCACCATGAGTATCGCCCCGAGAAAACGCAACTGCACCCCCGGCATCTGGCAAACCTGCTGTAACCATCGCTTGAGTTGTTCCGGAAAGGCGAGATAGGGGAGCCCTTCAAAGAAGCATATCAACCCCAAAACGGTCAAGAAATAGCCCATGTCCGATTCCCTCTCATCCATCCCAGCCTAGCCGTCGCTAGACCCAGTCCGCGATATCTGACCGAGGAGAAGTACAGGATTGCTTTCCCTTGGCTTTTGTACGGGAATCGCCTACCATATTTCCGGCCGCTTGCAAAGGAAACATGATTGCTGAGCAGTTTGGCGGGACCAGGAAGGCGGGGAGAAGAAGAGAGGGCAGAGGGTGAGCTTTGGCTGGGGGAGGGATACCAGAATGCCCCTGAGTTGGGTGGAAATTGATCTGGCTGGGTTGCGACACAATTATTCCCAGGCTAGGGCACGACTGAGCGGGGCAACCCAGGTATTGGCTGTGGTCAAATCTGATGCCTACGGTCATGGGATGGTGCCGGTGGCGCGGGAACTGGCAATCGCCGGGGTGGAATTCCTGGGGGTGAGCAAATTCTGGGAGGCCATGGAACTGCGCGATCACGGCATTGATCTGCCGGTACTGGTGCTTCTTGGGGTTGAACCAGCCGACATGGAGGAGTGCATCCGTAAGGATTTGCGGCTGGTGGTGTACCGCCTGGATCACGCTCGGCTCCTTAGTCGTCATGCCTGCACCGCCCAGCGCCCAGCCCGGGTTCATGTCAAAGTTGATACCGGCATGGGAAGGCTGGGTGTTCCTTGGGAGAGGCTTCCGGCTTTCCTGGATGAATTCCTGGATTTGCCGGGTGTCGAACTCGAAGGGGTGCTGTCGCATTTCGCCGTGGCCGATGAAGCCGACAAGTCTTTCAGCGAACGGCAACTGGAACGGTTTCGCCAGGTGCTGCAGTGGCTCCATGACCGACGCCGGCCGGTGCGCTATGCCCACATTTCCAACAGCGCCGGGTTGCTGGATCTCCCCGGTGCCCATCTGCAGTTGGTTCGTCCCGGGCTGATGCTCTATGGATCGCCACCCTCGGCATTGCTGCAGCGTCCTGCGGCGCTGCTGCCGGTCATGAGTTTCAGATCGCGGATCATTCAGATCAAGGACGTTCAGCCAGGGGACACCATCGGCTATGGGCGGACCTATGTGGTTCCCAGGCCGAGCCGCATCGCCACCATTCCGGTAGGCTATGACGACGGTTACAGCCGGCTGTTGTCCAATCGTGGTCAGGTGCTGGTCGGCGGGCAGCGGGCAGCGGTCGTGGGGCGCGTGTCCATGAACATGATCACGGTTGATGTCTCCCATATCCCGAATGCTCAGGAAGATGCTGAGGTGGTGCTTCTCGGGGCGCAGGGTGAGGAACGGATCAGCGCCGAGGAAATCGCCGAATGGTGCGGCACCATCAGCTATGAGATTTTCTGTAATTTTGGCCGTCATCATTTCAAGCGTTTTCACCACGCAACTGCTTGACCCCTGCGGACTGAGCGGCTATATGGGACTGGCCCGCTGGAGGGCTGGACCAGTCTCACCCGCCACCGCCACCATGAGAATGTGGGGGGAAGCTGGCCGTCATTGATTCTGTGGCAGGAAGGAACCTCCATAACATGTCGCTCATTCGCCATCGCATCCAGGCAATGCTCACCAACGCCGTCGCTTCATTGCTTGCCGACTCACCACCAACGTCTGCCGATTTTGCCGTCGAATTGGAAATCCCTAAGATCGCCGAACATGGGGATTATGCCAGCAATGTGGCCATGGCGCTCACTCGAGTGTTTAAGCGCAACCCACGCGAAATCGCACAGCGGATCATCGAGAACCTGGCCGACCCTGAGGGGATTCTGGAAAAGGCCGAAATCGCCGGGCCGGGCTTCATCAATTTCTTCGTCAAACCTACCGCCTGGATCGAGATCCTCAGGGAAATCATGCGCCTGGCTGAAGGCTACGGGCGGCAAACCTTTGGGCAAGGGCAGCGGGTGCAGGTGGAATTTGTCAGCGCCAACCCCACCGGTCCGCTCCATATCGGCCATGGCCGCGGGGCCGCCACCGGTGATGTGGTCGCCCGAATTCTGGATGCCTGTGGCTATACAGTGGAACGCGAATACTACATCAACGATGCCGGTAACCAGATGGACACCCTGGGCCGGAGCCTCTACTACCGCTATCAGCAGCTTCTCGGCAAGGACCTGCCCTTCCCGGATGGACACTACCAGGGTGAGTACATGATGGACCTGGCCAGAGACTATCGTCAGGAAGTGGGCGATCGCTTTCGCGACAGCCCGCTGGAAGGGGTCTTGCCGGCGTTCACCCGTTATGCTGGGGATCGGATCCTGGGTGGTATCCGTGAAGACTTGCGGGACTTTGGGATCACCTTTGATGTCTGGTTCAGCGAACAGAGTCTCCACGACCAGGATGTTGTGCGCAAGACCATTGATGACCTGGCGACTCGTGGGCATGTCTACGAGCAGGACGGGGCCCGGTGGTTCCGCAGTACTGCCCTGGGCGACGAGAAGGACCGGGTGGTGATCCGAGCCAATGGCATCAGCACCTATTTTGCCTCCGACCTGGCCTATCACCGGAACAAGTATGATCGTGGTTTTGACCGTGTGATCGATATCTGGGGTGCCGATCATCATGGTTATGTGCCGCGCATGCAGGCTGGCATCCAGGCCCTCGGGCGCGAACCCGGGGACCTCCAGATCATACTGGTGCAACTGGTCAATTTGCTGCGTGGTGGCAAACCGGTGGCCATGTCCACGCGGGCAGGGGAATTCGTCACTCTGCGAGAAGTGGTGGACGAAGTCGGAAAAGATGCCGCCCGGTTCATCTTTCTCACCCGCCGGTCCGACAGCCAGCTCGACTTCGACCTGGAAACTGCCAAACTGCAGAGCAATGACAACCCGGTGTTCTATGTGCAGTACGCCCACGCGCGGCTGTGCAGCGTGTTTGCTGTGGGTGGGGAACGGGGTCTGGTCCTCAGCGATGACGCCTCTCGCCATCTGGATCGACTGACTGAACCCCAGGAACTGGCGCTCATGAAACTGCTGGGCGAATACCCGGAAGTATTGGCCAACAGCGCCCGCTTCCTGGAACCGCACCGCATCCCTTACTATCTGAACGAATTGGTTTCGATGTTCCACAGTTACTACAATCAGAACCGTATTATCGGCGACGATCTCGAACTCACTCAGGCCAGACTCTACCTGGCTGCGACGACTCGGATGGTGCTGCGCAATGCCCTGGATCTTTTGGGTGTGAGTGCACCCGAGAAGATGTAGGGGTGGCAATCAAGTCCAATATCCAGCAGCAGATCGTTTTTCGGCACCCATGATGGGGAGTTTGGCATGAGCCTCACGAAGATGCCACGAAGTTCGGCTGGAAGGACGAATCCGCCGCTCCACCGCGACTCGCAGCCGGAACGCGCCGGCGCCTCCGGAACCGGGAAATCCGCCAAGCGTTATCGTTTTGATTGGAGTCTGTTCCAGTTGGTGATGTTTGGCTGTGGGGCGATAGTGGTTATGGTCTGGATGTTTGCTTTTGGCATCCTGGTGGGAAGGGACCTGCCGCTGGCTGACAGTGACGATCAGAGCCTGCGTGGCCGAGTGGTGCGGTTTATGGGTTTACCCCAGAAGGAGGCGAAGGGGGTGCCGGTTCCTGTTGCCAACGCCGAAGATCCCAACAAACTTCTTGAAGAATTGGACTACAATAAGGTTCTTACCCAGAAACCCGAAGCGGCAGGGAATGCCTCGCCGTCTCAAGCGGAAGTCCCGGCCAACAAGAAGGTGGGGGGCAAGCCATCAAACACTGATGCTACGATGCGATCGAACCAGAAAGTGGTGCCCAAAGGGGAACGACCAGCGGATAAGAAGGAAGATTCGACCCCTGCGCCATTAACTGCTGGCCACGAAGCACACGCCTTGCTGGTGGCGTCTTTGCGCAGTCAGGACAACGCCCAGAAGTTGCTGAAGCAGTTGCGCGCCAAAGGCTATGATTCTCAGATGGAATCCCTGGACAAACCGGATAGTGGTCGTTGGTACCGTATCGTGGTGGGGTCTTTCAAGAGCCGTGAAGAAGCTCAGAAGTTTGCCGCAGAGTTCAACAAACGCGAGAAAGCTCAAGGCATGGTGATTCGCGTGGCGCCCTGACCAGGTCGTAACCAGGAAAGAAAGGCCCAGGCTGTTTCAGAGGATGCATCGCCCCTGAAACAGCCTGTTTGTTTTTGGTGATTACGGTAATATGCCGTCACGAATCATCCTCTTAACCGTCGTTTCGGCCAGGGAACGGACCAGGGTGGGAAAGCCGGATAAATTAGTGCCCTGAGTGATAGATGCGGCCTGCCAGACAGTTTTGTTGGTGGCGACATCGTAGAAACGGAATTGGAACTCGACCGTTGGCCTGTTGACGAAGTTGTCGATGTTACATTCACGGCTGTCCATCAAGGCCGCATTGGCACTGGCCAGGGCAGTTAAGCAGCCGGGGTCCCCGGCTGTCTGAATCTGCTGCTGGTATTCGGCGGTCAGAGTCACCATCAGCACCGCATCGACCTGATACTGTTTGATCAGAGCGTTGATCTCCGCCTCGCTATACTTGCGGTCGGGGAGGATGAGTGTGGCTGAAGCCAGGGCTTGAGTAGACCCGCGCGTCAGCTGTTCCACCAGAGCCTGTTCGGCCTGGGTGCGCATGGTGAAGTCCGACACCTTGGCCATCACCATAATACGGTTATGGGTCTTGGAAGGAGCTGATTGATCGACGAAGGATTGCGATTCCAGCTGGGTGCTGGCACAACCAGCTGCCAACAACAGCCACAAGAGAACACCGATAACCTTGCCACATCTACCCATGTTTGTCTCCTCATGGTTGCACGGTAATCTGTGCAGGTGCCATCAATTCCGTTCAGTCTCGTGAAGCGCCACCTTGTGGGGTACGCCTATGCAGCCCCTTGTCACCGCCATATACCCTTGATTCGCAGGGAAAGGCAAGTTCGATTCGCAGTGGTCGAGGTGCGTCGGGCGTGATCCGGAAAACGCTGCGGGCTGATGGCGTGTGTCCTGGACCATTCCAAGCAGCCGTCGGATTAGATGGAATGTTCGCCGAGAAGCTTCCGGCTTGTTTGTCAGGCGACAACCGGTGGGTGGAAGCTCGATGCTTGGTCACCAGTTATGGAAATCAAGGTGCATCTTAGGTTGTTAAGCGAAGTGGCGTAACTTTTGCTTGCCAAAGTCAACATAAACAACTAAAATAATTTGCAAACATCGAACCAGCCTTGGTGGTGGAAGCCCGTCAACAGCAGGTGGGACATGGAAGGAAGCCGCCGGTCTACGAGACCGGGTCTGGCGAGGAGGGGCCGATGAAGATCAGACATTGTCGGAAGTACGAGAAGTACGTCAGCCAGCAGCACTGCGAATTCTTTAATGAAGGCAAGGACTGCGAGTTTTACAGTGCGAGCCGCTGGAACAGCATCAAGGACCTGATGCAGGACGTCAATCGCCCAAAATGGGAGGTTAATGAAGTGATCAAGCCGTACAAGTGTAATCTGCTGGATCGCGAATCTTTGCATCAGATGGCCAGACAGCGGCGAAGCAAGCGCAAATTGCTGAGCTATTCGGTCAAGTAGACTCGCCAGCAGGCCGACTAGCTTCAATCGGTGGCCGCCTTGCGGGGCCAACCAAAACCGAATGTGTCTGCCCAGGGGAGCCTGGCGGCGTCCCCCAAGTGAAGCATTTCCTCCAAAGCCGAAGCCACGGCACCATGTAAACCATTGCTATCCAACCATTTGCTGTGTTACAAGACTACCCTCGTGCCCTAACATCATCCTTCGTTCATTCGTAAGCGGGTCGAATTCCATCCGAGCGAGTCTGAGAATCGACCTACGCCGGGTCCCGCCCATCATTGCGTAGCCACCCCTGCGGCCCCTGCTTGTGTGCACCGGAAACCGGGCCGAGGTGGGTCGGGAAATGGGCCCTTCGGGAGCCTCAGAGATTGATTTCGCCGGCAGGTGTGCGACCTGATTGTCGGGGTGAGGCTGCTTCGGGGACGCCATCCATGACCGCAGTAGCCGGCGTTGCCTCCGTGCTTGCCTCGAGTGTTCTTCGGCTGCAGCCAGGCGGCAGCAAGATGCTGCTTGTGCCAGAATAGGTGACAGACCATGTTCAATAAATTGCTTATTGCCAATCGCGGTGAAATCGCCATCCGCATCAATCGTGCAGCCCAGGAACTGGGGATCAAGACCGTGGCTGTCTATGAAGATACGGACAAGACCGGCATGCACATCATGCGAGCCGATGAGGCGGTGCGCATTGGGTCTGGGCCCCGCAAGGATTATCTGAACATCGATCGCATCATCCAGGCTGCCAGGTCGGTGAAGGCGGAAGCTATTCATCCGGGCTATGGTTTTCTGGCGGAGAACCCCAACTTCTCCAAGCAATGTACTGATGCCGGCCTGGTGTTTGTAGGTCCCCCACCGCAGGTGATCATTGACTTGGGGAGTAAGGTCATCGCCCGGCAGATCATGACCGCGGCAGGCATTCCGGTGATTCCCGGGAGCGCTGAGTTGCCTGGAGGGGATGCTGGGGAAGTCCAGGCCAATGCTTTTGCCGAGGAGCACGGTTTCCCGATCATGATTAAAGCGGTTGCCGGGGGCGGTGGTCGTGGAATTCGGGAGGTTCAGGACCGGACCCAGTTGGTCAACGGTCTGCGGATGGCCCGTTCGGAAGCGAAGATGGCCTTTGGCAACGATGCTGTTTACCTCGAAAAGGGTCTGACCAAGCCACGGCATGTGGAGGTCCAGATCCTTGCCGACCATTTTGGCCACATCATCCATTTGGGGACACGCAATTGCTCCATCCAGCGGCGCCATCAGAAGATGATCGAGATCGCACCGGCGCAGCTTCCAGCGGCTTTGGGCGAACGCATCTGCGCGACCGCGGTGGAAGCGGCCCGGGCCAGCAACTACGTGAACGCCGGCACCGTGGAATTCCTAATGGATGAGGATGATCGTTTCTACTTCCTGGAAGTCAACACCAGAATTCAAGTGGAACATACCATTACCGAGATGATCACCGGTGTGGACCTGGTACGCGAACAGATTCGCATTGCTGCCGGGGAGCAGCTCTCCTTTTCCCAGGAAGACATCATCTTCCGCGGGCAAGCTATTGAACTCCGGATCAATGCCGAAGACCCCAAGAATAATTTTATCGCCAGTCCGGGGTTGGTGCAGATCTATCAATCTCCCGGCGGCCATGGGGTTCGGCTCGACGGTGCCGTCTATCAGGGCTATGAGATTCCCCGCTTCTACGATTCCATGATCGTGAAGCTCACGGTCTATGGTTTCAACTGGAAGGAGGCTGTGGACCGGCTCAGACGTGCACTCGACGGTTTCGCTATTGTTGGCGTCAAGACCACCATCCCGTTCTACCGACAGGTGGTCAATGATCCCGATTTTATCGACCAACGTTTCGATACATCTTTCATCGAGACCCATCCGCACCTGCTGGAGTATCAGGAAAAGGCGCCAGAAATTGGGCGGTTGGCCGGTTTGGTTGCCGAGATCAATGCCTATGGGTACAATCCGTATGCTGAATAGTCAGCATATAGTGCAGGTTTTTCGATACCTTGGAGTTCATGTGCAAACCGGTTCAGAGAGCCGGCTGGTTGCGGCAGATCGCGCTTGTTCCCCCTCACACAAAGGCGCTAGGCTGTAAGGGATATGCGTCCCTTAGCGTCTTGGCGAGAGCTGAAGGGGTGTTTTGACCGCGCTTATCATAGTTGATTCGACTGGAACGGAGCAGGTGCAGCATGGAGTTGACCCAGCGAGAACGCGTCAGTCCCGGGATGAGCCGTCGCGATGTGCTGGATTTTTTGCGACGTACGCCGGGCTATTTTCTGACCAACAACGAACGCGATGTTTCCCAATCCGATTTCAAGGGCCGGATTATGCCCTTCACGACGCTCAAGGTGGCTCCCTACCGGGATGACACCGGTTATTTTGCCTTTGAAATCTCTGGTGGGGCCTCTGTCCACGTGGACCTGATGCGGCGGCAGATCGATCCTTTCGAAAAGCTTCGCCTTATTCGCAAGGCCATGCCCAACACCATGCTGCAGTGTGTGTGTCGGGGACGCAATTTGTTCGGTTATCGGCCTTACCCAGACAATGTTCAGCGCCTAACGGTCCGCCTGTTTGCGCCATACCTCGATGTCTGGCGCATCTATGACTTTCTCAACCACATCCCCAACCTGACCGTGGTGGCCGAGGAAGTCCTGGCTGCGGGCAAGATCCTGATGCCATGTCTGTGTTTCAGTACCGGTCGGGAACACACCGATGAGTTCTACCTGGGCAAGGTGGATGAGATCCTGGCTGCCATGGGGGAGGAAATCATCCTGTGTATCAAGAACCATTCCTCGGTGGGTTCGCCGAGACGCATCGCTGGTTTGGTTGAGGCCATCGGCAGGCGGTTCCCCGACCTGCTTCTGGCCTACCATGGTCACAATACCGACGGTAACGACCTGTCGCGCATGGTCGCGGCGGTGCAGGCCGGCGTGCGAATCGTGGAGGTCGCGGATCACGGCTTTGGTGCCATTTACAGCCAGGCCCCAGCCCTGAGCCTGATGCAGACGCTCAACGACTACGGTCTGAAGACCCCGGGGCTGAAGGTCCAGCCCTTGGTGGATTGTTCCGACGAACTTCGGCGGGAACGGCGTTTCTATGAACGTTTTGAAAGCCCTTACCGAGGGTTTGATCCCACCGTCAAGCGTCACAAACTCACGGGTGGAGCCGCAAGCATAGCGTTTGAACAGGCCGAGAAGCTTGGTCTGCTGGAGCGTATTCACGAGGTCTTCAGCGAATTGATCCGAGTCAACGGTGAATTGGGTAACATCTGGTCAGTAACTCCCGGAAGTCAGATTCTTTGGACCACAGCGGTGAGCAATGTGGTCCACGGTCGCTACGAACACCCTTCGGACGACCTGAAGCGTCTGCTTCTTGGCCGTTACGGGCCATTTCCCTTCTATGAGCCACAGGAATGGATCTACCAGAAGGTTTTGGAGCATCACCGCCAGGACGGCAAGAAGTGGTATCAAATCCTGGCCGACGAAGCCGGCCTGCAGCGACTTCCCGATGCCGACCTGGATGACGCCCGGCGGCTTCTGGAAGGCGAACTCAAACGGGCGGTGAGCGATGAAGAGATTTGTCTCTACCAGCAATTCCCCCACGATGCCCTCAACTATTTCCGCTTCGAGGACCGATTCGGCAAGACCTGGTTGTTGCCGCCAGAGGTCTGGTTCAAGCGCGGCGGGTTCGAAGATGGTACCCGGATCAGCTTTTCCGACTACGACGGTAAGACCCATCATATCGATATGGTGTCAACTCGCAAACAAGGCGACGAAGTTCAAACTTCACTGCTGGTAGACTATCATTTTCGGACCTATACGACTGCAGTACAGGCCAAACCGGACAACATGAGAAAGGGATAGGGGGCGGCGGCCTGATGGTGACCATGAGAGGGATGCGTTGTTTTCATGAAGGGCGGGGACGGAGCCCCGCCCGTTTTGCGCCGGATTACTGGATTCTTACTTTGAGTCCTTGTCCGGGGATGGCTGCTGCAGTAGGGCGAAACGCTCATGCATAGCGAGATGGACAGCTTTCTGGCTTATCTGGCTGCGGAAAAAGGGTTTAGCCAGCATACCATCGCTGCCTACAGTCAGGACCTAATATCGGTCGCTACCTATCTGCAACAGAAGGGCGTGGACCAGTGGCCGGCGGTCCAGCCGGTGCATCTGCTCGGTTACCTGCACGATGTCGGTGAGACCTTGGCAGTTCGCAGCAAGGCCCGACGATTGGCAGCGTTGCGGTCACTTTTCAAGTATCTGCAGCTGCGCGGGGGGGTGGACCACAACCCGGCCCTGCGACTCCGTTTCCCGCAGATGCGTGCGGTCTTGCCCAAGGTGCTCGCGCCTCAGGAAGTGGAAGCCTTGCTGGCCGGACCCGCCGCCGAAACGCCGCTGGGCCAGAGGGACAAGGCCATGCTGGAGCTGCTCTATGCGACTGGGATTCGAGTCAGCGAACTGGTAGAGCTGAGTGTTCAGCAGGTGCATCTGCAGGTGGGTTACATCGTGGTTCGTGGCAAAGGGGATAAAGAACGATTGGTGCCCATGGGGGAGTGGGCCGGTGAAGCTCTCAAGGTCTACCTCAATGATGGCCGTCTGCGACTGATGGGGAAACAGTCCGTCTCCCTGGTTTTCTTGAATCATCGCGGCCGGAAGCTCTCCCGCCAGGGTGTGTGGAAGACCATCAAGGGTTATGCCCTGCGGGTCGGTATCCAGCAGAACATGTCGCCTCACATGCTGCGCCATTCCTTCGCCACTCACTTGCTGCAAAACGGTGCCGATCTGCGATCATTGCAAGCCATGCTCGGCCACGCCGACATCGCCACCACCCAGATCTACACTCATGTGGCTCGCGAACGGCTCAAGAGTATCCATCAACAATATCATCCGCGGGGCTGATGCGGAGGCCGCAACCGAATGCAAGTGATCACGACCCACGTCAATGCCGACTTTGATGCCATGGCATCCATGATTGCGGCCAAAAAACTCTATCCGGAAGCGATTCTGGTCTTTCCCGGTTCCCAGGAACAGACTCTGCGCGAATTCTTCGTGAAGTCCACAGTTTATCTATATGATTTCAAGCGGTTGCGCGACCTGGACCTCAACGAGGTGAGCCGCCTGATTCTGGTGGACACGCGGCAGGCTTCCCGGATCGGAAAGTTTCAGGAAATCCTGACGCGCCCTGACCTGGAAATCCATATCTACGACCATCACCCTGATGCTGAAGACGATCTGCACGGCCAAGTGGAGGTAGTCAAACCCCTGGGGGCTACGGTTACGATTCTGACTGGCATCATCCAGGAGCGCGCTCTGGAACTGACCCCGGAGGAAGCCACCGTGCTTGCCCTGGGGCTGTTTGAAGATACTGGTTCCTTTACGTTCAATTCAACCACCCCGGAGGACTTCCAGGCGGCTGCCTTCTTGCGCCGTTGCGGAGCGGACCTCAACGTGGTGGCCGACATGTTGACCCGAGAGCTCACCGCCGAACAGGTGTCGCTGCTGAACGAGCTGCTCCATTCGGCTCACACTTATACCATCCAGGGCATTGATGTCTGCATAGCCACGGTTTCTGCCGACAAGTACGTCGGCGATTTCGCCGTGCTGGTCCACAAGCTCAAGGACATGGAAAACCTGGACGTGGTGTTTGCCCTGGCACGCATGGATGACCGCATCTATCTGGTGGCCCGCAGTCGCATCCCGGATGTGAACGTCGGGGCCATTGCCGCTTTCTTCGATGGCGGCGGGCACGCCACGGCGGCATCAGCCACGATTCGGGATTTGACTCTCAATCAGGCCGAGGACAAGCTCTTCGAGCTTCTGCAGAGCGCCATCAAGCCGACCCCGGTGGCGCGTGATATGATGAGCAGTCCGGTGATTTTCGTGGATACCACCGCCACTGTGGACGAGGCGGCTCAGGTGATGGTGCGGTACAACATCAATGCCATGCCGGTGGTGGAAGCCGGCACAGTGGTGGGTACGGTTACGCGGCAGGTACTGGAAAAGGCCATTTTCCACGGTCTGGACAAACAGCCCATCGACGAGTACATGAACCGGGACGTGCACACGGTGCCTCCAACGGCAACGCTCCTGGAGATCCAGAAGTATCTGGTGGAATATCAGCAGCGAATACTGGCGGTGGTGATCGACGGCCGCCTGGTGGGCGTGATCACTCGCCGCGATCTGCTCAACTACCTGGTCAACGACGATTCCAACATGCCGCGGGCGCTTCACGAGGACTTGCCCACCACCAACTCTACGCGTCGCAAGAACGTCTCGGCCATCCTGGCGGAACAGTTGCCCCGCGACATCATCGAACTGCTTCGCAGCATCGGTGAATTGGCGGCGGAGATGAATTATCAGGCCTATGCGGTGGGGGGCTTCATCCGCGATCTGATGCTGCGGCGCCCCAACCTCGATATCGATATCGTGGTGGAAGGGGACGGCATCCAGTTCGCCCGGGCGTTCGCCGATAAGCACCACATCCGCGCCCGTTGTCATACCAAATTCAACACCGCTGTGCTGGTCTTCCCCGACGGCAGAAAGATGGACGTGGCCTCGGCCCGGCTGGAATACTACCAGTATCCGGCGGCCCTTCCCATTGTTGAGTTCGGCTCCCTCAAGATGGATCTCTACCGGCGTGATTTCACCATCAACACCCTGGCCGTGGCGCTCAACCCTGATACCTTCGGCCAGTTGATCGATTTTTTCGGCGGTCAGCGCGACATCAAGGAAAAGGTGATCCGAGTGCTGCACAACCTGAGCCTGGTGGAAGACCCTACGCGGATCCTTCGCGCCATTCGGTTCGAGCAGCGTTTCAGGTTCCGCATCGGCAAACAGACCACCAGCCTGATCCGCAATGCGGTGAAAATGAATCTCCTGCAAAAGGTGGGTGGGCACCGGCTGTTTCACGAAATCCAGCACATTATGGCCGAGGTCGATCCGCTGCCGTCCATCTGCCGCATGGCTGAATTTGGGGTGCTTTCCTTACTGTCACCGGAGATCCGTCTGGATCCGTGGATGGAGGCGCTTTTCGCCCGGCTCAAGGAAACCATTTCCTGGTACCGGTTGAGTTTTCTGAGTGAGCCGCTGGAGGTTTGGTGGGTCTACCTGCTGGGTCTGGCGGCACGATTGCGACGGGAAAGCGCCCGGGATTTCACCGAGCGGCTGGAGCTCCCGACGCATGTGCAAGAGCGGCTGCTGTGGGCTCTGCATCAGACCGGGGAGGTGCTCGAGGGGTTTTTCCAGTTGCGGGAGATTCGGCCCAGTGATATCTATCGGGCGCTTCAGCCCTTCAAGGTTGAGGAGTTGCTGTTTATGATGGCGCGCACCCAGCGTGAAGAGGTGCGGCGGATGATCAGCCACTACTTCCACAAATACCGGGATGTGCGCACTGAACTCAAGGGGCGCGATCTGCAGGTGCTGGGCATTGAGCCAGGCCCCATCTATCGGGAGATCCTCGATCAGCTGCTCGATGCTCGCCTGAACGGCAAGGTGCACAGCCGACAGGACGAAATCGACTATGCCCTGCGGCATTACGCTTCATCCGGCCAGCCGCGCCGCATCCCTTCGGTGAAAGGGGCTGGGGGCTGAGCGCGGCCGACCGTGCTAACCAACAGGACAGCCGAGGCAATGGAAGACTTCCTAAGAAATCTGAGCATATATGCGGTGCCGCTGCTCCTGGGCGTGATGACTGCACGAAGTGGCGCACGGCTGGGTCGCCGAAAAGCTGGGTGATCCCACCGCCCGACTGATGGGGCGCATCACCTTGAACCCACTCGTTCATGTGGATCTGTTCGGTACCATTATCCTGCCGTTGACACTGCTCCTGGTTCAATCCCCATTCCTGTTCGGCTGGGCCAAGCCGGTGCCGGTGCAGTTTGCCAATCTGCGTGGCGGGCGCCGAGCCATGGCCTGGGTGGCCCTGTCCGGACCACTCACCAATCTGACTCTGGCCGCTGTCAGTGCCTTGGTCTATCACCTCATCCTGTTGTTGGATCAGCATGGTTTTATTCCGGCTTCGGGCATTGTCGACCATGTGGCCGAACCAGTGTTCTTGATGGCGCGTGCCTCAGTGCGATTCAACCTGGTGCTCATGGTGGTCAACTTGTTTCCCATCCCGCCGCTGGATGGGGGACGGGTGATGGTGGGATTGCTGCCCGAGAGGCCCGCGTTGGCGCTAGCCCGGTTGGAACGCTATGGGATGTTGATAGTGTTGCTGCTCATCGTGACACGCTTGTGGAATCACCTGCTCAACCCCATTTTGTCGGTTTTTTTTCGGTTGTTTCTGGGGTAGGCGGAGCGCGTCCGGCTGTATCAGCTGTTATGCTGGTACATTGGATGAAATAGCTTTTAAGGAGTTTCATTAGATGGTTGAGCGAAAAAGGATCTTGAGCGGCATGCGCCCCACCGGCCGACTGCATTTGGGAAATCTTCATGGGGCATTGGACAACTGGGTACAATTGCAGGCGCAGTATCAGTGCTTTTTCTTCGTAGCCGACTGGCACGCCCTCACCACTGATTACGCCACACCTGCCGGCATCGAGGAGAATTCCTGGAATATGATCCTCGATTGGTTGAGCGTGGGGCTGGATCCGCAGCAGAGCACTCTGTTTATTCAATCCCAGGTGAAGGAACATGCCGAACTGTACGTGCTGCTCGGGATGATCACGCCGTTGCCGTGGCTGGAGCGTAATCCGACCTACAAAGAGATACAGGACCAGCTGACGCAAAAGGACCTGGCCACCTACGGATTCCTTGGGTACCCGGTGCTGCAGGCAGCCGATATCATCATCTACAAGGCCAACGGCGTGCCGGTGGGGAAAGACCAGCTCCCGCACGTGGAACTGACCCGTGAGATCGCCAGGCGCTTCAATTTTCTCTACCGGGAGGTGTTTCCGGTCCCGGATGCGCTGCTGACCGAAGTGCCTTTGCTGCCGGGCACCGACGGCCGCAAGATGAGCAAGAGCTACGGTAACTGCATCTTTATTACCGAGTCCCCCAAAGAGGTCAGCGACAAGATCCTGCGCATGATGACCGATCCCCAGCGCGTGCGCCGCAACGATCCGGGCAATCCGGAAGTATGTCCGGCCTTCGCCTATCACAAGGTCTATTCCAGCGCTGAGGAAGTGGCTCAGGTGGCTCATGGCTGCCTGACCGCTGAGATCGGCTGCGTGGACTGCAAGAAGATCCTGATCAAGAACGTTTTGGCCCGGATCGAGCCCTATTACCACCGACGGTTGGAATTGGAGCAGGACATGAAACAGGTGCGGGCCATCATTGCGGATGGCAACGAGCCGGGCGCGGGCGGAGGCTCGCCGGACCATGACGGAAGTGCGCGCGGCCATAGGTTTGGCGGCCAATGGTTGAAAACACGGCGGGGACAGGAGACCTTGAAGGCGCCTTACAGGTCAGTCTGCCCGCCTTCGAAGGGCCCCTCGACCTGTTGCTCTACCTGATCAAAAAGAACCGGCTCAATATTTACGACATTCCCATTGCCCGGATCACCGAGGACTACCTTCGGAGTCTGGAACAAATGCGGTCGCTCAACCTGGAAACCGCTGGCCAGTTCCTGGAGATGGCGGCAACCTTGGCCTATATCAAGTCGCGCCTGCTTATCCCTCGCTCTGAGGACGACGAGGACGATGGCGAAGAAGACCCACGGTTGAAGGTAGTTCGGCCCCTCCTGATCTACGCCGCCATCCAGCAGGCCGCTCGGTTTCTGAGAAAGTGCCCGCTGTTGGGTGTGGACCAATTTCGCTATAATCAACCCAAGGAATTGGTGAACGAAGTTCTGGGTGAACTGCCGCCCGAACCGCGGCTGATTGAAGCCGACCTCTACGAACTGCTCCGTGCCTATTGGCGCCTTCGCAAGCGCAGCGCGCAACTGCAGAGTTACCAGATCACCGAGGAGCGGTTGTTGGTAACGGATCGGATTCAGGAACTGCTGGTTTCCCTGAAAAACACCGGCCAGCGACGGTTCCTGGACCTCTGTCGACAGACGGGGGAGCGGCGGTTGTTGGTGGTCACCTTCCTGGCCCTGCTGGAAATGATCCGCAGCCGTGTGGTACAGGCCTGGCAGGAGCCCCACGGGGGGCACCTGTGGATTGCGCTGGTGGGTGCCGATGGTTCATAGCAGCCCAAAGCTATCTTTCCCAGGGGTAAGGACTTCCGCCCTGAATGTAATGGTCTCCGGATGGACACTGACTCGCATTGGTTGCGGGGGAATTCCTTGGCGGAGCGAACCATGGTCACCGGGGGTCGGCCGGGATGAAGGATCTGATGCAGCCCTTATCTCACCTGGCAGCAGTGCTTGAATGTCTGCTGTTGACTGCGGAAAAACCCCTGTCGTTGAGCCGGGTTGCCGAGCTTTTCCCCAATCAAACACGGCAGGAATGGCAGGAAGCCCTGGAAGAGCTTTGCCGCCGCTACGATCAAGGCGGCCACGGGTTGTTTGTGGCCGAGGTTGCCGGGGCGTATCAATTGCGGACCCGTTCCGAGTATGCCTCCTGGATTGCGCAGACTCGTCCCGCCAGTCCGCAGCGCCTCAGTCAGGCGGCCCTCGAAACCCTTGCCGTCATTGCCTACAAACAGCCCATCATCCGCGCCGAAATCGAAGCTATCCGCGGGGTGGATGTCTCCGGGGTGCTTCGGCAGTTGCTGGAAAAAGGGCTCATTCAGATGCTCGGCCGCAAGGACATCGCCGGGCGTCCTATGCTTTACGGAACCACGGCGGTGTTTCTGGAGGTCTTTGGTTTGAAGGACCTGCGTTCTTTGCCCACCCAGGAGGAACTGCAGGCGCTGGCAGAGGCGGAACTGGCGTATGGGAGCGACTTGGAGTCGCGCGGAGCGGATGCGCCCTTGGGTGAGACCGGTAAAAGGATTGGTGAGTTTGCCTCGGTAGAAGGCACCAACACCCCATGACGACACTGCGTTTGCATAAGGCTATGGCTCAGGCCGGAATCGCGTCTCGGCGGGCCGCCGAACAGATGATTTTGGAGGGGCGAGTGAGGGTCAACGGGGAACTCGTCACTTCACTTGGGGTGCAGGTGGACCCGCAACGCGATCAAGTGGTTGTGGATCAGCAGTTGCTGCGTTTTGGAGGCGAGAAGGCCTACCTGGTCTTTCACAAACCCAAGAAATGCGTTACAACATTGCGCGATCCCCAAGGGCGAAGGACCGTTGCTGATTTCGTGGCGAAGGTAGGCATCCGGGTCTTCCCGGTGGGGCGGCTGGACTACGATGCAGAGGGTTTGCTGGTTCTGACCAATGATGGTGAATTGGCCAATCGCCTGCAGCATCCTCGCTATGGGGTTCATAAGATCTATGAAGTCAAGATTTCCGGGTTGCCTGACGAAGCGGCCCTGAATCAACTGCGCTCCGGCGTGAAACTGGAAGAGGGCATTACCGCCCCGGCCCAGGTGGAGATGCTGCGCACCCTGCCGAGAGCTTGTTGGTTGCGGATGGTTCTGGGACAGGGTTGGAACCGGCAAATCAAACGGATGTGTGAAGCAGTAGGGCACCCGGTGCTCAAGATTAAGCGGATTGCCTACGGGCCCTTGCGCCTTGGGCCGCTGCAACCTGGCTCGCATCGGCCTCTGACCAAACGGGAGCTCGGCCTTTTGTTTCAGGCCGTGGGATTGAGCGGAGAAGATGAATCCAGACTTTGATGACGATTCCATGGCGAGTGGGAGGCATTCGCGCTACCCCTATTCCAGGTATGCTCGGCCAACCGGCCCGCAGAAGGGGAAAGGCGGTGGTAGCCGATGGCTGCGGCTTCTTCTGCTGGTATTGGTGGTGATCGCCGGTGTGACCGGATTGCTTTTCGGGGCTGGGATGCTTGTCGGGTGGCTCGCTGGCCCGCTACCTGCCGTTCCCCAAGAAGCTTCAGACGGTTCAACTACTACACAACGGGCAGAAGATCACCCTGGAGGACAATGCACGCCTGGTTCTAAACCCTCGAGATACCCTGCAGCTACTGGAATGGACCACCGACGGCTTGATCCGTTGGGGCACACGGGTGGTGGGGAAGGACCTGCCCCTCGGGCTCATTCAGAAACGCGCAACTGCTGTGGGGGGCCTCTGGCCCAACGAATCCTTTGAAACACCGAAGGAATTCGAACTTCAGGTGTTGTGGCGGGATGTCCCACTGGGCAAGGTGTTCGGAGTGGTGCAGTTGGACGCACGGGATTGGCTGCAAAAGGCTCACGCCATTTCCGATCCCGAACAGCGGATCAATTACCTGCAGAAGGCTCTGGCCGAAAACGTCGGCAATGTACTGGTCAAGACTCAACTGGCGGCAGCTTTTCTGGAGAGTAAGAAATACGCCCAGGCTGCCGAACTCTACGAAGAGATCGCTCAGAAAGGTAAATCCCGCGAAGTCCTGGAAAATCTGCTCAAGGCCTACCAGCAACAGAGCAAGTTGGAACCGGCGCTCAACACCTACCTTGATTTGATCAAACTCACCACTGATGCCGAAATCTTCAAGCAGTTCCTGCAGTATCTGCACAGGCAGCGTGACAAGCAGTTGGTGGCCGATTTCCTCACCCGCCAGCAGCGGCAGTTTCCCAAGGAGTTCCAGACTAACGTGGTGTTGATGCTGGCGGAGCTCTACACCCAGCAAAAAGACTGGAGCAAGGCGGCGGCCGCTTATGAAGAAGCCATCCGGCGCGGTGTGCAGGATCAGAACGTCTACTACAACCTCGCCGTGGCCCACCAGCAGAATAAGGATTATGCCCGTTCCGCCAGGGCCATGGGTCTCTATGTGCAGAAGAACCCTAAGGACCTTAAGGGCCGGTTGGAGCTGGCGCAACTCCAGGAGAAGCAGGGTGCCCTGGACCAGGCTCGGGCCAGCTACGAAGCCATCCTCAAGGAAGACCCCAATCAGGAGAAGGTCCTGCTTCGTTTGATCGCATTGCTGGAAAAGAGCCAAGACAAAGCCGCCCTGCGGAGCTGCTACCAGCGCCTGGTGAAGCTGGACCCCAAGAACAAGGTGGCCCAGTTCAATCTTGGGGTGCTTTATTACGATGCCAAGAGCTGGCCCGAAGCCACCGCATCGTTCGAGGCGGTGGCCAGTCTAGACCCCAAAGACCTGGAATCCCGCAAGCACCTCCTGGACCTTTATCGGAAGCAGAAAAACGCCAACGGTGAGGTGAACGTGCTGAAACATCTGGCACAGCTCCAGCCGGATCAGACCAGCCACCTGGAGAGTCTTTTCGCCGTCTACGACAAGAAACAGGACTATCGGGCCATGGTGGATCTGTTCAAAGAGGTGGCAAAGAATCGGCCGGACTCGGTCCAGGTCCATCAATACCTGTTGTACGGGTTGCTCAAGGTTGGCAACAAGAAGGCCGCCGTGGCCGAACTGGAGCAGCTCATCCGTCTGCAGCCCAAGGAAAAGAAGCATCTGCGTCAGGCGGCCAACCTCTATGAGGAGTTGAGTAAGTTTCCAGAGGCGGTCAAGAAGCTCGATCAGTTGCTCAAGCTTGACCCGAAGAACAAGGAGGTCCAGGACGATTACCTGAGACTGCGCCGCCGCATGCTCGGTGGCCAAAACCCGGCCCAGGGTGTCCAGAAACCGACCCAGGGTGGTCAGAAACCGGCTAGAGGTGCCGCTGCCACGGGCCTTGCACGCTCCTGGCTGGGATGAGTTTTCTGTTGCCATGTTTCGGGTTTTGCGCTATATGCCAACCATCACGGGCGGGTAACTCAGCGGTGAGAGTGCCATCCTCACACGGTGGAAGTCGGAGGTTCGAATCCTCTTCCGCCCACCAGGGAAATCAAGGGGTTAGCTCAAAATGGGTTAACCCCTTCGTCGTTGGTGTGACCATTTTGTGACCGGTTCCCCAAAATAGCCCCTTCCAAACGGTTTGCCGCCTTCGGATTCCGCTTTTCCATCAAATGCGAATACACGTTCAACGTCACCATCGGGCTTGAATAGCCTATCTGCGTTTGGATGTACTTGATATCTGCAACAATATCAAACCAATGTTCTTTGTTCATTTCATTCATCGTCGGTATGCCCAGACCCCGTAAACCGGATCGGAAACCGACAGTTCTCCGTAATATTTGTCGCCTTCGGGTCTCGGCAGTCCCCGGACAGAATACGTGCCTATATCCCTAAACTGTCCGGACAGCAGAAAATATTCGGACACCAGACCCATGCGCTCAAATTCGTGAATCTGCTGCCAGACATTTACCGCTTTGGGCGGGAACCACCGGTTGGAAAAGGTTGCGACAAAACAGCCGCCGGGTCTGAGGATTCGTCCCACATCCTTAAACACCGCCACCGGCTGCGTCAGATATTCCACAGACACCGTGCAGATCACGGCGTCAAAGGACGCGTCATCAAACGGCAGAACCGGGATTTTCATTCAGGTCGTGAATCACCGCATGGGTCAATCGTTCATTTTTTTTCAGTTCTTCGGGATTCAGCCCCAGCCCGGTTACGTTTTTGAGCGTCAGCCGGGAAGGAAGATGGGATGTCCAACTGCTCATCAAATCCAGCACCCGGTCTCCGTCGTGAAGCATCCGTCCATACAGACCGGAAACGGCTGCAATGGCTGTGTCATCAAGGTGGTTCACAAATCTGGGCTTTTCGTAGAACTCTCCGTCAGGCTGTTCGTCTGCCCGCGCAAACGGATTGTCTGAAAAAAAATCCGTCGGCTGCCCGTTCCACCGAACCTGCATTCCCGGACCCGCGGTAAGGATTTCCATCCAGTCGTTGCTGGTTCCGCCCTTTCCCGCTGTCCTGGTCATTATGTCCCGGACAGAGGCTTTGACATGCAGTTCTTTTCCGGAAAGCGGATGGCTGAAATCAACGAGAATCCCGGAATCCGTTACCTCAGCGCATCGGAAGGGTTCGATGTTGGCTCTGAACACATTCGCGATGTCCTTCAGGATGCCTTTGGGATAAAACCGTCCCTGACGCGGATGAACAATCGTCCCTGTCCGAAAATTTCCTTCAAACTGTGAGTGCCTGATGCGAAACCGTTTTGAAGGATCGGGACCGGGGAGGATTTCACCGGCCCCAAACGACTGTTCCACACAGTCGCCGACATATCGGTCCATCAGTTTCTCAAGCAGCGGTTTGGGGAAAATATCCCGCCAGAAATTGACTTTTTCGGCAAAAAAACAGTCCGTGTGCGTTCCGTGATCGCTTTTCCAGTGAAGCTGAAATTCAACAGCGGCAAGGCTGTTCGCATCTGTTTTTCTCATGAGGCATTCCTTTGTGATAAAATTTTCGGCGTTTCAAAGCCGCATGTTGTGATTCTGTGAAACCATCCGGACCCTTCCGGCGGTTCCGTCCACTTCGATCACCTGTCCGTCTCTGATGGCAGGGCGTATTCGGTTACATATATTTTAGGCGTAAGGTCCTTGCAAGGTGCTTCCGGTATACAAGGAGTTTCCGATAGAGTGCGCGCATGTTTCTGTTCAAATGCACCCACTGCTCCGGGTTGTCTAAGGCACGTGAAATCGCGTTGAAATGGCCTTCACTCCAGGCTGAAGGTCTTGAGACTTGAGGATTACCGAAATGGAATGAACGGTGCAGCTCAGGGCCAAAGGCTTTATTCCAGCCGCCTGCAGGCTGCTCGTGAGGGCGTTTGCGATCCGGTGGCGGTCTCCAAAATGGGGACCGTGAAGAAAAACCGCCGCTGCGTCGTTCGATGAAGATGTGGCATAAGGCACACGCTCATCGAGGACCCTTTGTATGTCTTTGCGGTGGGAGCCTGAAAAGCAGAGGCCCAGTATCAAATCTTGCTGCTGGTCGGAGTGGCAGACGAAGAAGGGCATTTTCATGTCCAGATCGTCCAACTCCTTTAGTGCCGTCCCCATCTGCTCCATCCATTTCGGACTCAGGAGGAGGGTCCATAGGTCAAGGTCCGGTTGGTCCAGGATGGCGTACACCTTGATATCCTGCTCTTCATAGGAGCCCACGACATCCCTGAACATCTGCTCTTTACCGATGTAAGCTGCATGCCACTCGAGAGGGGATCGATAGTCGGGGAACTCGAAGACCCGGAAGAGGCCATCGATCATTCTCTTCGTGTCAGCCGATGGGGTCAGGACCGATATGGCCGCAGGAGAGCTTGCAATCCCAATAGGGTTCATACCTTCCCGTGCAAGGAGTTCAAGGAGCGCCCCGGTTATGAGAGGCCTCCGGTCGTGATGAAAGATGGATAGGATACTGACGTCATGTTGGAGTTGGACAAGACTGCCGGACTCCAATCCGACCAGAGAGTAACCGGTAGAGGCGTTGGCGTTTTGAGTGCACAGGGCGGTTGAGGACTTTCCCTTTCCGTCGTCCGCTATGTGAGTCAGCAGAGCAAGATTGATTCGTTCCGCGCCCAATCGATAGCAGATGCCCGTCAACTCGTTCTCACCGCTGTCGCAAGACGACCCTATACGAGAAAGCCCCTCGAGGATCTTGATTCCCCCCAGTTGAATCTTTTTCATAGCTATGATTCCTTCTATGGCAGGCACGATCTCCATCCTGCGGTTCATCCCAATAGGAGAGCAGAAGACGAATCCCTTTTATCCCCATCAACTTCCTTATTGATTCTGCAGATGCCAGAACATCGCCATAGATAGGAATATCTCCTTAGAAATTTCTTGTGGCTTTTCCGTTACAGTTACCACAGGCATGACAGTTTCCAATGCAAATTCATCGTGTTATGTGGGAGACTGAGGTTCGAATCCTCTTCCGCCCACCAAGGAAAGCAAGGGGTTAGCTCAAGCAGAGCTAACCCCTTTTTGTTCGTCGTACCGATGCACCGATCACCGCATGCAAGGGCCTTAGCCGGAAAGACATGGTAGACGTTCATCGCCATCGCCTTGGTTGCGGCCCGGTTTCATTCCGGGATGAAATGCCCGAAGTCAATACGGTTCTTGTCCTCAGGCCTGAGCTTGACCGGTGTGGCATTGGCTTCATCTGGTGGTTCCGGATATTTTTGTTCGTAACAGCGACTCTCTTGGTCGATGAAACTCCTGATAGTGAGTCGCAAGGAATTGCCGCGGGAAAACTCCTCATCATCGCCGCTGTAATGCTGCAGGATCATCGAAATGGCATTGCGTTGAGAGTCCTTGAGCGACCACTTCCAGGCGATGAGGGTCTGGAACGGATCGCCTTTCCATTCCGACGGTTGCCCGAACTTCTTTTTGAAGCGTTCCAGCAGTTCATCAAAGAACCAGCGCTCGGGGATTTCGTATTTGAATTTGAGCTTCACAATGCGGCCGGGTTCAGCGCAGGTGCCATAGACGACGTAGCCGTTTTTGAACCCCTGGATCTTATTGGTTCTACTTCCGTCATGTATTCCATGTGGCGAATGGGAATGGCGGAATCCATTCGGACCACATCTGGTATTGGCTGATGTTGGTACCCAGAGCAAAACCAGCCATCTTATGAGGGCCTTCAGCATAAGCTGGAAAGCCGGACAACAGACAAGCTGTGACGACCATAAAACACAGAGTTTTCTTCATGTTTTGACCTCCGGTGAGTGGCATCTGCACCAGCTTGGCCAGTGATCCCAGCATTATTGATGATGAACCAGAATCTGGCGTTTCAACGACGATGTCGGGGGCGATCTCTATCACCCGGAAATCATTTAAGATCAGCTACCTAATGAGGCTTCGACATGTCAAGGGTGGAATGGCTCAGGCCGGTCTTGGGGGAGCGTTGCGAGAAAACGGATGGAGCTATTGACGCTTCGGCAATTCCCCGAGGCTTCGTAAAGTGGCTTACAATGGAGGGCCGGGAATTAGTAATTCATGCACTCATTTCCTCCCTCCACCGGAAAACGGTGTCCTGGCGCGTGGGAGGTGAATGACTATTGGGCAAAAAACTGGCCTACTGAGTATATTACTTTCCGAATACAATGACGCGATGATCAAGGCCCACTTGGGAATTGGTAATGTTTTCGCTCGTCGATACCTTCGGACAAACGGATGGCAACCGCATGGCTTTCCCGAGGCAGGGGTTTGGGGATGCTAACAGATGGTTTGTGCTTGCTATATGATTTGCAGCGGGTTAGGGACTGTCACGAAGTAATTTGAACACTCTGAGTTCTTGCTGGCCTGTTTTGTTTTGTAACATTCCGTTAGTAGACAATGACTAGAGGCTGTCATGAAGAGCCGCCGTGAGAGTGTATATTGATGTATATTGATATTCAGACTACTGGGGCTGTCGAGGGATTACGGCCAGATATGTTCATCGGTTTGCTTTCGGCTGATCGCGCCGGTCACCAGGACAGGATGGAAGCCAAGATGTATGGCCTAGGAGGACCGAACTGATGGCTTTG